>DCDZ01000068.1:0-27089 GCA_002316675.1 Tyzzerella sp. UBA1042 | reverse complement strand
GCATAGTCTATAATGGGGGGCAATGCACAGGTGTTTTTTGAAGAGTATGCTTTGGGCGCAGGTTTTTTTCTGGCCGCCTTTTGCGCAATCTTTAAGGAAGAATCCTTGTGAACATAGAGAAGATGCATAGAGCCTTAGATATGGAGTAGGGTGCAGAGGAAGGGCCGAAAGCGCAGAGAGGAAAAGATGATGGGCACAAAGGTTAGAAGTATGACGGGATATGGCCGGGGTGAGCATATTGCCGAGGATCGGAAATTTACCATTGAACTAAAATCTGTAAATCATAGATATAATGATATTAATATTAAATTGCCCAGGTCTCTGGCAAGCTTAGAGGACAAAATCAAAAAACAGATTATGAAACAGGTTTTTCGTGGGAAAACAGATGTATATATCAGTTTTGAAACCTTTGCTTTGGACGATGTTGCAGTGAAGCTGAATGAAACTTTGGCAAGGGCTTACGTTGAAAAGCTGAAATTTCTTCAGGAAAGCTTGGACTTAGAGCAGGGAAATATCTTGGAGCTGGCGGCAAAATTTCCCGATGTGATTACGGTGGAAAAACCCCAAAAGGATGAAGCCGTTATTTGGGCGGCATTATTGCCGGCACTGGAAGAAGCCGTTACCCGCTTTGTCGCTATGCGTGAGATGGAGGGGGAAGCCCTGAAGAGGGATATTTTAGGCAAGGGTGTGCGTATTCTGGAACTGGTTCAGATTGTGAAAGCACGTTCCCCTTTGGTTGTTGAAGAATACAGAGAAAAACTGACTCATCGTTTAAAGGAGTTATTGGATGGTGTGGATGTGGATCCCCAGCGCATTGCTACAGAGGTTGCAATTTTTGCCGACAGAGGCTGTGTGGATGAAGAAATCACCCGTTTGGAAAGCCACTTGGTGCAGCTTGCCCATATTTTGGAAAAAGGCGGGCAGGTTGGCCGAAAGCTGGACTTTTTGGTGCAGGAGATGAATCGGGAATCAAACACCATTGCCTCCAAGGCCAATGATATACAAATTGTGCAGGCGACCATTGAGCTAAAAAGTGAAATCGAAAAAATTCGTGAGCAAATACAGAACTTAGAGTAATTGAGGTAGTGCTATGGAAAGGATTCAATTTTTAAATATAGGGTATGGAAATGTTGTGTCTGCCAATCGGGTCATTGCAATTGTAAGCCCGGATTCCGCCCCCATAAAGCGTATTGTGCAGGAGGGGAAGGAAAAAGGAAATTTAATAGACGCAACCTACGGCAGAAAAACCCGTTGTGTCATCATTATGGATAACGGGCATTTGGTGCTCTCGCCGAATATGCCCGAAACAGTGGGAGGCAGGCTTTTATCAGAGCAGAAAGGAATGGAAAGATGAAAAAACAGGGGGTATTGCTAATTATTTCCGGGCCTTCCGGTTCAGGCAAGGGCACGGTTGTAGAGCAGCTTTGTAAAAGAGAAAATTTTTCACTTTCTATTTCGGCTACGACCAGAGAGCCCAGAGAGTATGAAATTGACGGTGTGCATTATTTGTTTCATACCAAGGAAGAATTTATGCGTATGCAGGAACATAAAGAGCTTTTGGAATGGGCGGAATTTTGCGGAAATTATTATGGCACGCCCCGCAAATATGTGACGGAGCAGCTGACGCAGGGAAAAAATGTCATTCTCGAAATTGAGGTGCAGGGTGCGCTGCAAGTGAAAAAAATCTATCCCGATGGAATTTTGGTTTTTCTCATGCCGCCAAACTTAGAGGAATTGGGCAGAAGGCTGACCAATAGAGGTACGGAGGATAAGGATACCATAAACCGCAGAATCCACAGAGCCTTGGAAGAAATGGAGCTGGCTCAGGAGTATGATTATGTGGTAATCAATGATACTGTGGAGCAGGCTACGGAGGATTTACTTTCTATTGTGCAGGCAGAAAGAATGAAATGCAGCAGAAATCCAAATATTAAAAAGATATTTAAAGGAGAGATGTAGGAATGTTAAGACCTTCATATACAGATTTATTAGAGGTGCTCAATGAGAAAACAGACGATATTACCTTGGGCAGCAGATATACCATTGTGATTGCGGCGGCAAAAAGGGCAAGGCAGCTTGTGGACCATGCGGAGCCTTTGATCAGTAACATCAAAGTGGATAAACCTGTTTCTATTGCGGTGAATGAGCTTTACGAAGGAAAGATTAAGGTGCGTCAATTAAGAGAGAGCAGCTTTGATGAAATGCTTTTGAGTGACGAAAACGATACAACGGTAGAATAAGAAATGAGGGCGATAAACAATATCCTTCTTACGCAGTGTTTGCGGATGAAATTTGTTTGTCGTCTTTTTTGGTAGTGCAGCTTGTTGGAGAGGGGGGAGCGGAATGAAGTTTGCCAAGGTGATTGTGGGAATCAATAACCCGGAGGGAGATCGGGTGTTTGACTATGTGATTCCGGAAACATTGCGGGAGCGTGCCGTGCAAGGCGTTCGTGTGATTGTGCCCTTTGGGCGAAGAAACACAAAAACTGAGGGCTATGTCCTCTCTTTCTCTGAGGAAAGCGGAATTCCTGCGGATCGCCTCAAAGAGATCATTGAAATTTTGGATGATGGCAAACCCATTTTCACCCCTCCCATGCTGCGGCTGGCCGAATGGATGAGAGAAACCTATTTTTGTACCCTAAACCAGTGCCTGCAAGCCATTATGCCTGCGGGCATCAAGACCAAAAGCCTGTGGTATATTTCACTGGCGGTGGGGACGGAAAAGGAGGAGGGTACAAAGGGAGAAAAAGCTGTTTTGGAGGCCTTGGCGGAACGAGGCGGAAGTACTCCTCTGCGGGAGCTAGAGAAGGCCTTTGGTTCAGGCTTTGAAAACACAGTGAGACAGCTGGAGAAAAAGGGGCAGATTCGTTTAAAACAACGGCTGCAACGCTCGGAATATAAAAATGAAGCACGGTTTTTTGCAATGAATTTTTCTTCCCCTATGCTTGAAGAAGCAATGCAAAAAGCGGAAAAGGACAAGCGCCTTTTGGGGCAGAAAAAGCTGTTTCAGCTCCTGCTGGAAAAAGGAGAGGCTTCCCTTGAGGACATGAGAGGTGCGGGCATCGGAGATTCCCCTGTAAAAACCCTTCTTTCCAAGGGCGTGATACAGGAGCGGCGGCAAGAAACAAAACGAGCTGTTTTTTCTATGGAGGAATATGCGCGGACAAATCCCTTTCAGCCTACGGCGGAACAGACAAAGGCATTGCAGGCCATTGATCGGCAGCTGCACCAAAGGGAGAAAAAGCCCATTCTTCTCCATGGAATCACAGGCAGCGGAAAAACAGAAATTTATATGCAAAGCATTGCAAAGGTTTTAGCCGAAGGCAAACAGGCTGTGGTTTTGGTTCCGGAAATTTCCCTGACACCCCAGATGATGGAGCGGTTTATTTCCCGCTTTGGTGAGGTTGTTTCTGTTACCCATAGCAGGCTCTCCCAAGGGGAACGGTTGGATCAATGGAAAAAAGCCAGAGATGGTGAAATTTCTGTGATCATCGGCCCCAGGTCTGCATTGTTCATGCCTTTTTTGAACTTGGGTATGATTATTATTGATGAGGTGCATGACCATAGCTATATTTCAGACATTACGCCGAAGTATGATGTAAGGGAAGCAGCGAAGATGCTTGCCCAAGATACGGGGGCTGTGTTGATGATGGGCAGTGCGACACCAAATTTGGTGGACTATCATAAGGCGGTGGCGGGATCCTATCTTTTGCTGGAGCTAAAGGAAAGAACCGGCGGGGGAGCCCTGCCGAAGATGCATATTGTGGATATGCGCAGAGAGTTGGAGGAAGGAAACCGCTCATCCTTCAGCCGGATTTTGCAGGAAGGTATTGCAAAAAATTTAGAAAAAGGGGAGCAAACCATTCTCTTTTTGAACAGGAGAGGGTTTTCCACCTTTGTTTCCTGCCGAAGCTGCGGCCATGTGATGCGTTGCCCGGACTGCGGCATTGCCTATACATACCATGCCAAGGAAAACGCATTGGTGTGCCATTATTGCGGAAGGACGGCGGAAAATCCCAAGGTTTGCCCTGCCTGCGGCTCAAAATATATTCGCTATTTTGGAACGGGAACACAGAAAATTGAGGAGGAAGCAACAAAGTTGTTTCCCAAAGCAAGGGTTTTGCGTATGGATTTGGATACAACATTACACAAGGATAGCCATGGGAAGATTTTGGAAGCCTTCCGAGCGGGACAAGCCGATATTTTGGTGGGTACACAAATGATTGCAAAGGGACATGATTTCCCCGGCGTAACACTGGTGGGCATCATGGCGGCGGATACCTCTTTAAACACAAGCAGCTTTTATGCGGCGGAAAATACCTTTCAGCTCATTACCCAAGCGGGAGGCCGGGCCGGCAGGGCGGATCACAGGGGTCATGTTTATATCCAAACCTATCAGCCCAAGCACTATGCCATTACCCATGCTGCAGAACAGAATTATAAAGGGTTTTATGAGGAAGAAATCCTATTGCGAAAGCTTATGAGCTATCCTCCCTTTGGCGCCTTTGTTTCTATTTTAATCGGCGGAGAAAATCAGGAGGAAACAGCGGCGGCGGCGGAAGCCTTGGGCAAAATATTGCAAGAAGAGAATCCTGAGAATCAGTTTTTTTGTATGGGGCCTGTGCCCGCAGTTTTGTCTAAATTCAGAGGGGAATACAGGCAAAGAATCCTTGTGCAAGGAACGGAGGAGGCAGAGCTGGTGCGATTTGTATTGGCCGGTGTTGCAAAGGGGAAAAAGCTTGCAAAAAAGGGGATTCATTTTAATATCACCCGCAATCCCTTGAATATTGTATAAAAGAGGATTCTATGGTAGAATAAATGTTAAAATACGTTTCATTTTCTTGGAAGGTTTTTTCGGTTAAAATGAAGAAAAGATAATTTTGTTGCATAAAATAATTTGAAAAATAAAACTTGAATAAACGATCCGATTTTAAATGTTTGGTGTTTCTGAAAAGCAAAAGCATTGTTTATTTTGCTATATATCCGTCGGCTTGACGATTTTCGGACATTGCCCGGAAAATTTAGATCGTTTTACAAAGCTTTTTGTATGCATTGCATTTATAGGAGGTAATATAAGTGGCAAAAAGAGAAATCCGTGTAAGCTCGGATGAGATTTTGAGAAAGATTTGCAAGCCCGTAAAGGAAATCAACCCCCATACCCTTACCTTGTTGGACGATATGGCGGAAACCATGTATGCCGCCAATGGTGTTGGCCTTGCGGCCCCTCAAGTAGGTATTTTAAAGCGTATTGTTGTCATTGATTTGGGGGATGGCTTGGTTGAGCTGATCAACCCTGTGATTGTGGAAACAAGAGGCTCTCAAATTGATTATGAGGGCTGTTTGAGCGTACCCGGCCAAAGCGGTTTGGTAGATCGTCCGGAATATATTCGGGTGGAGGCGTTAAACCGCAACGGTGAGAAGATTGTTGTTGAGGGCGAGGAGCTGATGGCGGTGGCCCTTTCCCACGAAACAGATCATCTAGACGGCATTTTGTATATTGATAAGACCATTCCCGAAGAAGATGTGGAAGAGGTTTAAGGAGGAATACCCATGAAAGTGGTTTTTATGGGTACACCAGAGTTTGCGGTGTATTCACTGAAGGCGCTGCTAACACAGCATGAAGTGCTTGCTGTGGTGACGCAGCCGGATAAACCCAGGGGCAGAGGAAAAAAGCTTGTCCCCACACCGGTCAAGGCCTATGCGTTGGAGCAGGGGCTTAAGGTGTATCAACCGGAAAAGGTAAACGATCCGGCGTTTGTTTCGCTGCTGGAGGAGCTGAATCCGGAGGTAATTGCAGTCACGGCTTTTGGACAAATTTTGCCGGAAGGCATTTTAAATATCCCAAAGTATGGCTGTATCAATGTTCATGGTTCTCTGTTGCCGAAGTATCGCGGTGCGGCACCCATGCAATGGTCCATTATGGAGGGGGAAACGGTAACGGGGATTACCACAATGTTTATGGCAAAGGGCATGGACACGGGGGATATGCTCTTAAAAACCGAAGTGGAAATCACACCGGAGGATACCTTTGCTTCTGTGCATGATAAAATGGCGGAAGCGGGGGCGGTATTGCTTTTGGATACCTTGGCTGCCATGCAGGCGGGTACGGTGGAAAGAGTGCCCCAAAATCATGAGGCGGCAACCTATGCCCCTATGATTACAAAGGAAACGGGGCATATAGATTGGAAAAAAAGCGCAGAAGAAATCATAAATTTGATGCGTGGTTTGGATCCGGCCCCAGGGGCATATTCCATCTATGTGGATACGCCGCTGAAGCTTTTTCGGGGAACTAAGGCGGAAGGCTTGTATCACCAGGGGCAGCCCGGTGAGGTGGTGGATATAACCAAGAAGGGATTCGTCGTAAAATGCGGCGATGGTGCGTTGACCATTACGGAGCTGCAGGCAACGGGGAAAAAACGTATGTCGGCAGATGCCTATTTAAGAGGTCATGCAATCAAACAGGGCGTCCTTTTACAGTAGTCTTTCGGACTTTGCATTTATAAAGGAGGAACCAAGGATGTTTATTTTATTAATTTTGGCGATTATACTTTCATTGTATGCCCAGACGAATGTAACAGGCACCTATAACAAATATTCTAAGGTACAGAACAGGAGAGGCTTTACCGGGGCACAGGTTGCGGCGCAGATGCTTCAAAATGCAGGCATTTACGATGTAAATGTCGAACGGGTTGCAGGAAATTTGACGGATCATTATGACCCGCGTACGAAAACCCTGCGTCTGTCCCAAGGCGTTTACGATCATACCTCCGTTGCGGCTTTAGGCATTGCGGCCCATGAAACCGGCCATGCCATTCAGCATGATGTGGGCTACGGCCCCCTTGCATTGCGCAGTATTTTAGTACCGGTTGCCAATTTGGGTTCAAGAATGGCTATGCCGTTAATTTTTATCGGGATGCTGTTTTCCAGCAGAAGCGGCAATTTGATGATTGAGATGGGTATTATTTTCTTTGCGGCATCGGTGGCATTTACATTGATCACACTGCCTGTGGAGTTTGACGCTTCCGCAAGGGCTATTGACCTGTTGGTAGACCAAAGCTTTTTGGATGAAACCGAGGTTGGCGGTGCAAAAAAAGTATTGCGGGCGGCGGCGCTCACTTATGTGGCGGCGGCCATTGTGGCAGTGCTGCAGTTGCTGCGTTTGATTGCAATTTTTGGCAGAAGAAACGACTAAAGAGTATACAAAGAAGGCTGGTTTTTCAATTTGGAAATCGGCCTTTTGCCATTTCTTACAAAAGGTTGAAATTCTGGGAGAAATGGCGAAAAATGTTGCTCAAAGGGATAGAATCCTTTATAATAGTAAGTTAGTAAACAAATTTTGAAATACATTCCTGATGAAAGGGAACTAAAATGATACAGATCAATCCCAGAGAAATTGCGGCTGAGGCCATGATGGAAATCATGGAGGATGGTGCCTATAACAATATGGCTTTAAGAAGGCTTTTGCGCCAAAACGGTGCCATGCCGCCGAAGGACAGAGCCTTGGTAACAGAAATTGTAAACGGAACCTTGCGGAATTTATATTATATTGACCATGTGCTGAACCAGTTTTCTAAAACAAAGACGGAAAAAATGAAGCCTTGGGTTTTGGCGGTTATGCGCACGGCCGTTTACCAAATGTATTTTATGAAAATACCCGATTCCGCCGCCTGTAATGAAGGGGTAAAACTGATTGCCCAAAGAGGGCTTGCACCATTAAAGGGCTTTGTGAACGGTGTTTTGCGTACGGCAGGCCGGGAAAAAGCTGCCGTTATTTTGCCCAAAGAGGGCACGGCGGAATTTTTGCACATCCGGTATTCCCATCCCCTTTGGCTGATGAAAATGTGGCTGGCGTATTTCGGCTATGCGGAAACGGAAAAGCTTTGCCAGGCAAACAATCAATCCCCCGATGTGACCATTCGGGTGAATATCTTAAAAACAGAAAAGCCGCTGCTGAAAAAACAGCTGGAGCAGGCGGGAGTTACAGCCGTAGAGGGGCGAATTGCGCCCTTTGCTTTGCATTTGAAAAAAACAGCGGACATCGGCAGACTGCAGGTCTTTTTGGAGGGCTTGTTTCATGTGCAGGATGAAAGCTCCCAGTTGGCCGTAGAGCTTCTGGATCCCCAAAAAGGAGAAGCCATTCTTGACCTTTGCGCTGCCCCCGGCGGCAAAAGCTTTACCATTGCAGAAAAGATGGAAAATACGGGAAATCTTGTTTGCGGCGATATTTATGAGCATAAAATAGAATTGATTGCAGAAGGGGCCAAACGCCTCGGTATTGAGATCATTGCGCCTATCCGGCAGGATGCCACCCAATGGAATGAAAAATATGTGAACGCTTTCGACAGAGTTTTGGTGGATGCACCATGCTCCGGCTTAGGTTTGATGGGGAAAAAGCCGGACATACGACTGAAGAAAAACGGCGATGAGATTGATGATTTGGTGCCCATGCAGCGTAAGATATTATCAAATGGGGCAAGCTATGTAAAGCCCGGAGGTATATTGATTTACAGCACCTGTACATTATGCAGGAAGGAAAATGAAAAAAACGTGGAGTGGTTTTTGCAGAACCATCCCGAGTTTATTCCGGAAGATATTTCGGAGTTTCTGCCCCAGGCTCTTTGGCAGGAATCTGCTGAAAGAGGGCATATTACACTGTTGCCCCATAAAAGTAAAACCGATGGCTTTTTTATTGCGAAGATGAAAAGAAAGGGATAAACCATGGCAAAAATAGATTTAAAATCTATGAATTTGGAGGAACTTCAGCTTTTTATGGCCGGCATTAGGGAACCGAAATTCCGTGCAAGGCAGATTTCTGAATGGATTCATAAAAAACAGGTGTCCTCCTTTGATGAAATGACGAACCTTTCTAAAAGCCTGCGGGAAAAGCTTGCACAAGAGGCAACGCTGGGTGGTGTGCAGATTGTGCGGCGTCTTGTGTCTCAACTGGATGGGACAAGAAAATATCTTTTCGCATTAGAGAATGAATCGGTGATTGAAAGCGTATTGATGAAATATGACCATGGAAATACCGTCTGCATTTCTACCCAGGCAGGATGCCGCATGGGATGCCGTTTCTGTGCCTCAACCTTGGACGGGGTTGAGCGGAATTTAACGGCAGGGGAAATGCTTTCTCAGGTTTATGAAATACAAAAAGACTGCGGTGAGCGCATTCACAGTGTTGTACTTATGGGCAGCGGAGAGCCTTTGGATAATTATGAAAATGTACTGAAGTTTATCCATTTGATCAATCATCACGAAGGGCAAAATATGGGACAGCGGCATATTACCCTGTCAACCTGCGGCTTAATTGAAAAAATGTACCGTCTGGAGGCAGAGCAGCTGCAGATCACCCTTGCGGTGTCTTTGCACGCCCCCAATGATGAAATACGAAGGGAAATTATGCCGGTGGCAAAGGCAAACACCATGGAGCAGCTTCTTTCTGCCTGCCGTCACTATACGGAAACCACAAAGCGGCGGATTACCTTTGAATACGCCATGATGCGGGGAGTCAATGACAGTGATGCTTGTGCAAGGGAATTGGCAGGAAAGCTTCGACATATGCTTTGCCACGTAAATTTGATTCCCATGAATGATGTGAAGGAACGGGAGTACACCAAAAGCTCCGCCGACAGAGTGAAGCGGTTTGCGGAGCTTTTGCAGGAAAACGGTGTGGAAACCACTATTCGCAGAAGGTTGGGCAGTGATATTGATGCGGCCTGCGGGCAGCTGCGGCGCAGTCATTTGAAAGACAGAGGAGAGTCGGATAGTTTGGTTTTATGAAAAGCGGCTGAGAGGCTGATGCAGTTTGAATTTTTACACCGAGGAGGTGGATTGATTGAAAGCGGTTGGAATCAGTGATATTGGGAGGTGCAGAAAAAATAACGAGGATGCCCTGTATGTGCCTTCCAAGGAGGATGATATTCAAAATCTTTTTATTGTTGCCGATGGCATGGGCGGCTGTAATGCGGGAGAGGTTGCCAGTCAATATGCCATTGACTCTTTTTTAGAATATATTCGTAAGGAGCGGGATGCCCATGGCGAGGAAGATATCCCAGATTTATTGACGGCGGCTATGACTGCCTCCAACCGGGCAGTTTATAAAAAATCCAACTCTGAGCGGGAATTCGCAGAGATGGGTACTACCATGGTGACGGCGGCGGTGCAGGATGGAAAAATTTACATTGCTTATGTGGGAGACAGCCGTGCCTATTTGTTTCGGAAGCGGGAGTTAAGCCCCCTCACCACAGACCATTCCTACGTTATGGAGTTGGTTCGATTGGGTTCCATTACAAGGGAAGAGGCGGCAAGCCACCCCAAAAGAAATATTATTACCCGTGCCATAGGAATCAAAGAAACCGTTGAAACGGATGCCATTGTGGAAAAGGCAATGCAGGGGGACATTTTACTTCTTTGCACCGATGGTCTTTCCGGTATGGTTTCGGATAAAGCTATGGCGGAGGTCATTGACAAGAGAATTACCTTGGAAAAAAAAGCGCAGAAATTGGTTGAGATGGCCAATGAACGTGGCGGATATGATAATATTTCCTTGATTTTGGTTGATGTAGGAGGTAAGAAATAATGTTGTTGAATCCCGAAACTATCCTTGGGGATAGATATGAGATTATAGAGAAAATTGGCTCCGGCGGCATGGCAATGGTATATCGGGGCAAGGATAAAAAGCTGGACAGGTATGTTACCGTTAAGGTTTTGCGGGAAGAATTTATCGGGGACGAAGAGTTTATAGAGCGCTTCCGCTCCGAGGCCTGTTCTGCGGCAAGGCTTTCCCACCCTAATATTGTGCGGGTTTATGATGTGGGGGAAGATGGGGAGATTAATTATATCGTCATGGAATATATTCATGGGGACACCTTAAAGCAGGCTATTCGTCAAAAGGCGCCTTTTGATTCCCGGTCCACCCTAAACGTGGCAATTCAGATTGCCTCCGCTTTGGCACAGGCCCATAAGGCCCATATTGTACATAGAGATATTAAGCCGCAAAATATTTTGGTGGGCACAGACGGTGTGATAAAGGTTACGGATTTCGGCATTGCCAGAGCCGCAACGGTATCCACCATGACAACAACGGCAAATGCCGCCGGTTCCGTGCATTATTTTTCACCAGAGCAGGCAAGAGGGGGCTATGTGGATGAAAAGAGCGATATTTATTCTCTGGGTATTACCATGTTTGAAATGATTACCGGTGTTTTGCCCTTCCATGGGCATAATTCCGTTTCCATTGCCCTAAAGCATATCAGCGAGGAATTGCCGGATATCAGGCAATATAACCCGAACTGCACACCGGCCATCGAGGGAATTATAAAAAGAGCCACCATGAAGAAAGCGGATGAACGGTATGCAACGGTGGAACTCATGCTTTCTGATTTGCTTTTGGCAAGAACGGATACCGCCGGAGAATTTTTGCATACACAGGCACCTGTGAAAAAAGAGGTGGAGGCTGCCGTAACCGCCGCAACCTTGGCAGGAGGAGTAAGCAGCCATTCTTACGGCGCAAGGCGTTCAAAAAGGGCGGCTGTGGCGGCAGAGCTGCGTGAGCGGCAGGAGAAGGAGGCGGCCCTGACAGAAGAAACACAGCAAACGGACGAGGTGGAGCCCGTTACAAGGGCAGCGGAGCCCAAAGAGGTGGAATACATCCGGTTGAATAAAAATACTTATGGGGAAAAGTCCCATGGAGCGGAGGAAGCACAGCCTCCCCAGCCGATGAAGGAGCCTATGGTAAGCTTTGAGCGGTATGGCAAAAAGCTCCGCTTGTCTAAGGAAGATGAGTACGAAAACGAATATATGGAGGCGGAGCCTGTGAAAACAAGTAAAAAGCCGAATAGAATACGCAGAAACCCCAGAAAAGAAGGAGATTACGGCAACGAACAGGATCGTAGGGCAGAGAAAAAAGTGATTTTTGCCGCCATTGCTACGGCATTGGTGGTCATTGCCATTATTTCTGTTGCGGGGATGAAGCTTTTGAGCGGCGGTCTGGTTTCCGCTGAAAAAAATATTGAGGTGCCGACACTTGTTGGTGTGCCCTTAACGGATGCCCAGGCGGCGGCACAGCAAATGGGTTTGGAGTTGGTGGAGGAAGGACAAGATTACAGCACCTACTATGACGAAGGCGTTATTATTTTTCAGTCGGTGCAGGAAGGCACAATGGTTTCCGCCGGAACGAAAATTGGTATCAAAACAAGCCTTGGGCTGACCTCTAAAGAAATGCCTTCTGTAGTAGGGCAGGAAGAAAGAGCAGCGGTGGAAAAAATCACTGCCCTCGTTGGTGCGGAGCCGAGAATAGAATATGAATTCAATGAAGAAAAAGAAGTCGGCATTGTTTTGGAACAAAATCCCAATGCGGGAGAGAACATCAATGCCAACAGTACAATCATTTTAAAGGTAAGCAAGGGGAAAGAAGAGCAAATGGTTTCCGTACCCAATGTTACAGGTTCGACGGAAGAGCAGGCGGTAAAGGATTTGAAGGCCGTAGGCTTGGCTGTGGGCAGCATCTCCTATGCGGAAAGTGCTACCGTGGAGAAGGGCAAGGTCATGACCCAGACACTGGGCGGAGGGCAAGAGGTGCCCGGCGGCAGTATTGTCAATTTGGTCATCAGCTCCGGAAAAGCCGCGGCGGAAGAGCCTGCGGAGCCTGACCATACCGGCGGCACCGACAACGGCGGCACTAACAACGGCGGCGAAACCACGGGAACAAAATCCTTTACCATTACTGCGCCAAGCGGTGCAGATGGAGATTTATATGTGCGTGTTGTAAAAAATGACGCTGACGGACTGTTCCCCGCGGTGGATGAAACAAGAAATGTAACCCAGTTCCCTTACACGGTAAATATTACCGGCAGAGGTACGGGAACGGTCAGCTGTTACATTGATGACGAGCTGCAATGGACACAAAACGTGAATTTTTCTGAATAAGGTGGCGAATATATGCTGGAAGGTGTGATCGTGAAAGGGATTGGCGGGTTTTATTATATTGATACCGAAGCGGGTGTTTTTGAAACCCGGGCAAGGGGGATTTTTAGAAAGGAAGGCATTCGCCCCACAGTGGGAGACCATGTGCGGATGTCCGTGCTGGACAAGGAAAACAAAAAGGGCAGTTTAGATGAAATTTTGCCCAGAAGAAACGAATTGATTCGCCCAAGGGTGAGCAATGTGGATCAGGCGGTTATTGTTTTTGCGGCAAAAAGCCCCGATATGAATTTGGATTTGCTGGACCGATTCCTGCTCCTTGCCCAAGAGCAGGAATTGGAAATTGCAATTGTGATGAATAAGATTGACCGGGACCCGGAGCATGGGTATGAAACGGCCGGTGAAATTTACCGGAAAGCCGGGTATACTGTGCTATATACCAGTGCGGAAACTGCCATTGGCTTGGAGGAATTGTGCAGTGTGTTGGAGCATAAAATCTCCGTTTTTGCAGGCCCCTCCGGTGTGGGAAAAAGCAGCTTGATCAATGCCGCTTTTCCCGGTTTGGATTTAAATACAGGAGAAATCAGCGGAAAAATACAGCGGGGACGGCATACCACAAGGCACGCGGAGCTGATTTCTATTACCGAAAACAGCTATATCGTGGATTCTCCCGGGTTTACCTCTTTATACTTAAACCATATTCCATCGGAAAAGCTGCAATATTATTTTAATGAATTTGCACCCTTTGTACACAAATGCTATTACAATGGCTGTATGCATATCAATGAGCCGGATTGTGCCGTTAAGGCGGAGGTTGGCAAGGCAATCCATCCCACGCGGTACCAAAGATATGTTTCCATTGTTCAGGAACTGAAAAAGGAAGAGGAAAGGAAGAAATAAAATGGCAATTTATCTTTCTCCATCGATGCTTTCCATCGATTTTACTAAAATTGGGGAGCAGCTGAAGCTCATTGAAGCGGCAGGAACCCCTTACATTCATTTAGATGTTATGGACGGCATTTTTGTGCCTAATATTTCTTTTGGAATCCCTGTCATTCAAGGGATCCGCAAGGCCAGCGGCATGGTTTTTGACACCCATTTGATGATTGTTGAACCGGAAAAATATGTGGAGGCTTTTCGCAAAGCAGGCGCAGATATTATCAATTTCCATTTGGAAGCAACCAAAGACCCCAAAAAAGTCATAGATTTGATTCATAGTACAGGGGCAAAGGCGGGAATTACGATTAAGCCGAAAACCCCCGTAGAGGTGGTAAAGCCTTATTTGGCGGAGGTGGATATGATATTGGTCATGACGGTGGAGCCGGGCTTTGGCGGCCAGAAATTTATGGAGGATCAAGTGTCTAAAATTCGCCAATTGGCCCAGTGGAAGAAGGAATTGCACCTTTCCTATGATATTCAGGTGGACGGCGGCATCACGCAGGATAATGTAAAAATTGTTTTAGATGCAGGGGCAAATGTGATTGTTGCAGGCTCAGCAGTGTTCGGCAAGGAAGATATTGGGCAGGCAGTGCAGGGGTTTTTAGAGATTTTTAAGGAGTATGAGTAGAATGAAGGCAGTTATTTTTGCAGGGGCAGAAATTACAGACTATGCTTTTTGTGAAAGCTATTTGCAGGATGCAGCTCTTCTGGTTTGCTGTGATGGCGGCCTCAACCATGCTAAGGCATTGGGCTTCACCCCCGATGCCATTGTTGGGGATTTTGATTCCGTAAGCCCCGAGGTTCTGGCAGACTATCAGCACAAAGGCATTCCCGTGCATCAATTTCCCACAAAAAAGGATGAAACAGATATGCAGCTGGGCATCCGTCTGGCACTGGAAAAAGGCGCTACAGACTTGGTTTTGCTAGGGGGCATCGGTTCTCGTTTTGATCATACCCTGGCCAATGCCCATTTGCTTTTGGGGCTTTTGAAAAAAGGGGTTCGGGCCAGATTGGTCAATGAGAATAACTGCGTAGAATTGGTGGATCAGCCTACCACTGTTCATGGAAAGATAGGAGATTTGATTTCCATCATTCCCTTGTCCATGATGGTAAAGGGGATTACCCTCAAGGGATTTGAATATCCCCTAACAAACAGAGATCTTGCTTTGGATGATGAGATGCTTGCGGTGAGCAACGTTTTGACAGAGGAGGCGGGGGAAATTTATTTTAAGGAGGGATACCTTTTTGTAATTCATGCCAGGGATTGATGGGAATTAAAAAAAGTCAAATTATCCTCTGATTTTTCTTGCAAAACTGTGTGTTTTCTGCTAGAATATTTTTGTTATGTCACATAAAGCAATAATGGAGGAGGTGCAGACATGGCTAAATGTGAAATTTGTGAGAAGGGCCAGATCAAGGGTCATAGAATCAGCATTAACCGTAGTCAGGTTAGTAGACGTGCGAATAGAAAATGGAAACCCAACGTAAAGAAAGTAAAAATCGTTGAAGATAGTGGTAATGTTAAATCTATTTACGTTTGCACAAAATGTATGCGTGCAAATAAAATTACACGCGCAATCTAATTGACCGAGAGCTGAAAGCCTTTTTCCGAGTTTGGAGAAAGGCTTTTTTTCGTTTTATCAAGGCTTTAACAGCGTTTTACTTTTATGATCAGCCAGATGCCTGCGGCAATCAGCAAAAGCGCAAGAAAAGGAATGCAATACGGAAGCAGTACCGCCAAAAACATACCGATGCCTAAAGATATTAAAATGATACCGCCCATCCATTTTAATGTTGAATACTGATACCTTCTTCTGCGCATATGAATCCCTCCCTCTATGTATTTCTATTCTGGGGAACACGTCTTTGTACCTAAAAAATGAAATTCTTGGGAATCATAAACAGAATGAGGGCTGTTCCCGCAAAATAGAAGGGCGAGAAGGCTTGTATTTTTTCGGCAAAACTTGTATTTTTATTAGGAATAGGCTATGATAAACTGTAACGCTATTTTTGGATATCAAAGGAGAAGGTTATGCTGGATATTTGCTTGCTGGGAACGGGTGGAATGATGCCTATGCCCGGCAGATATTTAACTTCAATGCTTGCCAGAATCAACGGCAGACTTTTGCTCATTGACTGTGGTGAGGGAACACAGGTAACGATGAAAATGCAGGGATGGGGGTTTAAAGCCATTGATGTCATTTGCATCACCCATTTTCATGCGGATCATATTTCCGGTCTTCCGGGGCTTCTGTTGACCATCGGGAATGCGGGAAGGACGGAACCCCTTACCATGGTCGGCCCCCAAGGGCTTGCCTATATTGTGGAAGGGCTTTGCAGAATTTGTCCGGAGCTTCCTTTTCCCCTGACATTCATTGAAATTGAGAAGGATACTCCCAATCCCATTCATGTAGGAGATTTTCATATTTCCCATTGTCTGGCTGACCATATGATAAGATGCTATGCTTACCGTATTGATTTGCAAAGAAGAGGCAAGTTTGATGTGGAAAAAGCACAGGCCTTGGGGCTTCCCAAAACCTTATGGGGCACACTGCAAAAGGAAGGCGCTCTCTGTTTTGAAGGGAAGAAATATACCTCGGATATGGTGCTGGGGGGCGCAAGAGCGGGCATTGGCATCGCTTATTGTACGGACTCCAGACCGGCGGATCGATTGAGCAAATTTATCCGGGGGGTACAGCTCTTTATTTGCGAAGGGATGTATGGCGAGGACGAAAAAAAGGAGAAGGCTAAGGAGAACAAGCATATGTTATTTTCTGAGGCGGCACAGCTTGCAAAAAAAGGCAAGGCGGAGGCTCTTTGGCTGACCCATTTCAGCCCGTCATTAAATGAGCCCCATCTGTTTTTGGAGGTTGCCCGGAAAATTTTTCCGAATACTGTTTTAGGAGAGGAACGGAAAAGCATCACTCTCCTTTTTCCCAAGGAAGACTGATTTGGAGGAAATTATGGAAGAGAAAAAAGATATTTATATATTGGCAATTGAAAGCTCCTGCGATGAAACGGCGGCGGCGGTAGTCAAAAACGGCAGGGAAGTACTTTCCAATACGATTTCATCCCAAATTGCTTTGCACACCTTGTATGGCGGTGTAGTGCCCGAAATTGCATCCAGAAAGCATATTGAGGCCATTGACGGCGTAATCACCCAGGCATTGCAAGAGGCGCGCATTACGCTGGAGCAGGTGGATGCCGTTGGTGTTACCTATGGTCCCGGGCTGGTGGGGGCTTTATTGGTTGGTCTGGCGGAGGCCAAGGCCCTTGCCTTTGCGGCGGGCAAGCCTTTGATTGGGGTGCATCATATAGAAGGGCATATTTGTGCAAATTATATCGAAAATAAGGACTTTGCACCGCCGTATATGGCTCTGGTTGTATCGGGCGGGCATTCTCATTTGGTATTTGTGTCCGATTACGGAAAATATGAAATTTTGGGAAGAACAAGGGACGATGCCGCAGGAGAGGCTTATGATAAGGTGGCCAGAGCCATCGGTATGGGGTATCCCGGAGGGCCAAAGATTGATGCGGCGGCAAAAAGCGGAAATCCCGATGCCATAAAATTCCCCCGGGTTTATTTGGAGGAGGATAGCTATGATTTCAGCTTCAGCGGCTTAAAGTCGTCTGTCCTCAATTATGTAAATAAGCAAAAAATGCTTGGGGCAAAAATCAATTCCAATGACATTGCGGCCAGCTTTCAGCAATCCGTGGTGGAGGTTTTGGTGGGAAAAACAATGAAAGCTGCAAAGGATCGTGGTGTTACCAAGATTGCTTTGGCGGGAGGTGTAGCCTCCAATACGGCTTTGCGGGAAAAAATGCAGGAGGCCTGTGAAAAAGCAGGGTTCTATTTAAGCATTCCTTCTCCTATACTTTGTACGGATAATGCTGCCATGATCGGATGTGCGGCGTATTATGAATATTTAGCAGGTGTGCGGGACGGTTGGGATTTGAATGCAAACCCCAGTTTAAAATTGGGAGAAAGATAACGGGGTGCCATCATGATTCGTAAGGCGGAAGAAAAGGATTTGCTTGGGGTGGAAACAATTTATAACCAGGTTTTAGACCACGAGGCAGCCTCGGTCAGCTATACCAATTGGAAAAAGGGGCTATATCCCACAAAGGCGGATGCCAAAAGGGCATGGTCCCAGGGGACACTTTTTGTAGGGGAGGAAGACGGGGAGCTTTTTGGCAGTATTATTTTAAACCATATACAGCCTAAGGAGTATAGCAATATTTCCTGGGAAATCCCGGCAGAGGGGAATGCGGTTTTGGTCATCCATACCCTTTGTATTCGTCCCAATTGCAGTAAAAAGGGCTATGGAAGAGCTTTTGTTGCCTTTGCGGAGGAATATGCCCGCAGCCTGCAATGCAGTGTCATTCGATTGGATACCTATGAAGGCAATCAGCTTGCCATTCAGCTGTATTCCAAGCTGGGGTATACCTTGGCGGGGAAATGCCTGTTTCATTTTCAAGAGGTTATATGGGAAACCTTGGTTTGCATGGAAAAGGACATGACAAATTTTTGAGCTGTATTAGGGAAAAATGAATTTCAGAAAGTATAAAAGCCTGATTGCCGGAGTATCTAATGGAAGCAATGAGGCTTTTTTATGTAAATATTATAAAACGTCCAGCAGGGGCAATAGCTCGGTCAGGCTTTGAATTTCATAGGTGGGTTGATAGGGCGTTTCATTTTTTATACCCTTTGGGTTAAACCAGCAGCTGTCAATCCCCGCACGGTTTCCCCCTTGAATATCGGAGGAAAGGGAATCCCCAATGATCAGTGCTTCCTCCTTTTGAAATTGGGGGATGCAGGCAAAGCAATGGTTAAAATATTCTATCATGGGTTTTTGCACCCCCATGGTTTCCGATACAAATGAAGCTTTGAAATAAGGGGCAAGACCGCTGTTTTTTAAACGTTTTTCTTGGGTGGAGGCAAGGCCGTTGGTCACAATATAAAGGGTGTGGCTTTGATAGAGCCGCCGGATGACCTCTAAGGCATATGCAATCAAATCAATTCCCTCGGAGAGGGCCTGCCGGTATACTTTTTCCATGGAAGCCCCATCGGCTTTGATGCCAAAGTGGTCAAAAGTATGGGAAAAGCGGCTTTTGAAAATTTCATCCCTGGGGATACTGCCATTTTCATAAAGGCTCCAAAGTTTTTGATTATGGTCTAAATACCAAGACAGAATTTCTTCGTCAAGAGGGATGGAAAAGGCAT
Source organism: Tyzzerella sp. UBA1042 (assembly GCA_002316675.1). Classification (GTDB taxonomy): domain Bacteria; phylum Bacillota; class Clostridia; order Lachnospirales; family Anaerotignaceae; genus Chakrabartyella. The sequence continues at coordinate 8,006 of DCDZ01000068.1, read as the reverse complement.
CAAAGCATTTTTTTAAAGCGGTTTTCTCTGATGCCGAGAAATCCAGAAGAGTATGGTCTACATCAAACAACAAAAATTTCTTTTTCATCCGTTCATTCCTCCGTCCAGTGTAATGATCTGCCCGGTCAGATAAGCTGCGTCATCATCGGCTAAAAATAGGGCTAGCTTTGCCACCTCTTCCGGTGTGCCGAAGCGCATTAGGGAGATTTCCTCCGCCAAAAGTTTTCGCTCCTCTTCGTTAAAGCAGGCATTCATCTGGGTATCTATGACACCGCAGGCGATGGCATTCACCCGAATGCCCGAGGGGCCAAGTTCTTTCGCCATTGCCTTTGTAAAGCTGTTCACGCCGCCCTTGGAAGCAGAGTAAACGGCTTCACAGGAAGCCCCGGCGTTCCCCCAAATGGACGAAATATTGAGTATACTACCACGTTTTTTGCGCACCATGCTGGGCACGGCAATATGGGTACAGTTGAATACGGAATATAGGTTGACACCAATGAGCCGCTGCCATTGAGCCGGTGCCATATCAGTAAAAAGGCCGATGTGGGCAATCCCAGCGTTATTGATTAAAATATCCACAGCGCCAAAGGCGCTTTCGATGGTATGAAACATCTCTTTACAGGTGTCATAGTCGGAAGCATCTCCAAGAAGTGCAAGCACAGGAATGTGCTCCCTTTTTAATTTCTGCGCTGTTTCCTCCAAGGCCTCTTTGCTTTGAGAGGCATTTAAAACAATATTACAGCCTGCCTTTGCAAAGGAAAAAGCAATGGCTTGGCCAATGCCGCGGGAGGAGCCTGTTATGAAAACGGTCTTACCCTTTAAACTCAATTTTATCACTGCTCTCTTTCGTTTTTTCTATTGTAGCTGAAAAAATTAAGAAATTCAAGGCATATAGCGGTTGGAATTTCTTTGGGTATGCGGTATACTATTTCCGTTGGCTTATGATTGGAAAGGGTGAAGTTATGCTGGAAGCAATCAATAAAAAGGAATTAAATTTCATACAAGTGTTATCCATGGCGATAACGCTGTTTATGCAAAATAAAAAAGGGATTTTGATGATTGTTGTCATGCTCTTTTTTCCCATCAGTATTTTGAATGTTTTGATTTTAGAGAATATGAGCAACAGTGCCATGGCAGTGTATGGTATGATGCAATCGGGTATGTTTGGCGGTACGCCGGAGTCGGGAGAAGCATTGCTGCAATTTTTTAAAATGCATGGGCTGCAAATGGCGGTTTTTGTATTTTTGGAGCCTGTGGGCATTATTTCCGTTGCAAAGCTTGTGAAAAGCAGTCTGGTGAAGGAGACGGTACCGTTATCTCAAATTTTGGGGGAGGCAGTCAATTGCCTTGGCGGTTTGATTCTTACGGGAATACCATATCTGCTTCTGTCTTTCGGAGGAATGATGGCATTTGTACTCCCTGGTGTTTATCTTTTATTTATTTGGACTTTTTATGTATATGCCATCGGGTTAAGCGGCAAAAAAGGATGGAAGGCGCTGGAATACAGCAGAATTTTGGTAAAAGGGCGGTTTTGGAAGACCGCTGGCTCTATTTTGATCATTGCCTTAGTGGGTTTCAGCTGGAACTGGATTCTGGAAGGGGTGTATCTCCTCCTCCCTGCCCACATAGGAACGGATATTTTTTATAATACGCTAACCTATATCGTCTATAGCTTTGCTTTTACCGCCATGACTATTTTGTTTTTGAACCGAGAGGCTGTGGTCCTTGGGAAAGTACATACTGCCACCGAAGGCCCTATGGAGGAAAATAAAGAGCATACTGAAGATTGAAAGCTAAGGTTTTTTCTTTGGGAGAAAGCCCTTTTTGATGAAAAAAAAGTTTTCTTGGGGCTGCAAAACAGGGCTTTTGACAAATTTTATAAATAAGCTTTTGTTTAGAAAAAATAAGCCCCTTTTTTGCTGAACGGGACGAAAGGTGTCCCGATTTGTAAAATATTTATTAAAAAGGTCTAGGAAAAAAATTTTCCCTCTGCTATAATAAATTAGGATTATTATTATATTTGGAAAGAATGGTGGCGTAAGATGTACTCAACAGACCGAGCCTTTACAAAGGAAGAATTAAAATATTTAAAACTACTTGCAATGCAGTATAAAAATATCAATAGCGCCGCAACGGAGGTTATGAACCTGAAGGCGATTTTAAATTTACCCAAGGGCACAGAGCATTTTGTTTCGGATATTCATGGAGAGGCAGAATCCTTTAGTCATGTGTTGCGTAATGCTTCGGGGGTTATTAAAAATCATATCAGTGCAATTTTTGGTGCAAGCCTGATGGAAAGTGAAAAAAAAGCATTGGCAACTTTGATTTATTATCCGGAGAAGAAGCTGGAAATGATGATGGAGCAGGAGAAAGACCTAGATGATTGGTATAAAATTACATTACATAGATTGGTGCGTATTTGTAAGGTGGTTTCCTCAAAATATACCCGTTCCAAGGTTAGAAAGGCGCTTCCCAAGGAGTTTGCTTATATTATTGAGGAGTTGCTTCATGAGGATAATGTCAGCCGGGATAAGGAAATGTATTACAATGAAATTATCCGCACAATCATTGATTTGGAGCAGGCGGACCGCTTTATCATTGCATTGGCAAACCTGATACAAAGGCTTGCCATTGATCAGCTGCACGTCATTGGGGATATTTATGACAGAGGGCCGAATGCCGCAGCCATTATGGATATTTTGGCAAAATATCATTCTGTGGATATCCAATGGGGCAACCACGACATTGCATGGATGGGTGCCGCAGCAGGGTGCCAGGCGCTGATTTGCAATGTCCTGCGTATCCAAACCAGATATGCCAATTTAGACACCATTGAAGAGGATTATGGCATTAACCTGATTCCTTTGGCAACCTTTGCAATGGAAAAATATGCTGATGACCCTTGTACCCAGTTTGCACCCAAGGGAACCGAGGAATTGAGCGATAAGGATTTTAATTTGATTGCAAAAATGCATAAAGCCATTTCTATCATGCAGTGGAAAATGGAGGCGCAGATTATTAAGCGTCATCCTGAGTTTAAGATGGATAACCGTCTCCTGCTGCATCAGATTGATTTTGAAAAAGGAACCGTCACAGTTGACGGAGCAGAGTATGCAATGAATGATTTGAACTTCCCTACCGTAGACCCTAAGGACCCTTATAAGCTGACACCCGAGGAGCAGCTTGTTATGGATAAGGTAAAATCCTCCTTTGTAAACAGCGAGCGATTGCAGGAGCATACGAGGGTGCTTTACAGCAAGGGGAGTATGTATACTATTTTTAACTCCAATCTTTTGTTCCATGGAGGTATACCCATGAATGAGGACGGCACACTGAAAACAGTTACCTTCCGGAAAAAGCAATATAGCGGCAAGGCATATTTAGATGAGGTGGAAAGAACCACCAGAGAAGGCTATTTCAGCAGGCCCCATAGTGACGCAAAACGGGAATGCATGGATATTATTTGGTATCTGTGGTGCGGTGAGGACTCTCCGCTGTTCGGTAAGAAAAAAATGACCACCTTTGAGCGGTATTTTATTGATGATAAAACCGCCCATAAGGAGGTAAGCAACCCGTATTATACCCTGCGAAACGAAGAGAGTGTCTGTAAAACCGTTTTATCCGCTTTTGGCCTTGATCCAGAAAATTCCCATATTATCAATGGTCATGTGCCTGTTAAGGTATCCAAGGGAGAAAGCCCCATTAAAGCCAAGGGCAGGCTGTTTGTTATCGACGGCGGGTTTGCCAAGGCGTATCAGAGGGTTACGGGCATTGCCGGCTATACCTTGATTTATAATTCCCATGGGCTAGTTTTGGTTTCCCACGAACCCTTTGTATCTACGGAGGTTGCCATTGCGGAAGAGAAGGATATTCTTTCCTCTACGGTTGCTTTGCAGTATACCCAGGATCGTATTCGTGTCAGGGATACGGATATTGGAAATAAGCTTTTAGAAAGCATTGATGAACTGGAAAAATTGCTGTACGCCTATAAAAATGGCTTGATCAAAGAACAATAAAGGTGAGGCTGCTGTTTCAAAAAGAAATGGCAGTCTTTTTGTTGGCGGCGCTTATTTTTTCAAGAGTTCCCTTGTTTTTTTGTGGTATTTCTAAGAAGCCCTTGACCTTTTGTTCTCTTATTGATACAATAAAATGAAATTGAAAAAGAATAGGAGTTGAAAAGATGTTCACATTTTCTTGCTAATCGTTTAGGCATAACAATTTATTGTGTTTCACAATGACAAGTATCGCTTGTTTTGTTATGCCCGTATGCAAGAAAGTGTATATTCTTTTTGGCTGAAATACAGTTGTGTATCAGTATGTCCGAACCAGGGCTATTGTTATGCTCTTCATTGGCTGCAGGAATAAGCTTTCTTGCAGCCAATTTTTTATTTACAGGAGGATAAAACATATGTCATTGGTTCGTATTAAGAATTTAACATTTGCCTATGACAGCAGCTTTGATGAAATATTTCAAAATGTAAGCTTTGAAATTGATACAGATTGGAAGCTGGGGTTTATAGGGAGGAATGGCAGAGGAAAGACGACGTTTTTAAATTTATTGCTTGGAAAGTATGAATATAGCGGTAGTATCCACGCGCGTGTGAAGTTTGAATATTTTCCCTATGCAATCAAAGATAAGAGTAAAAACACCATAGATATTTTTCGGGATATTTGCCCCGAGGCAATGGATTGGGAAATATCCTATGAATTAAACAAGCTTGATGTTGAGGATACCGTTCTTTCCCGTCCCTTTCAGACATTATCCAACGGAGAGCAAACCAAGGTATTGCTTGCGGCCCTCTTTTTGATTTCAAATGCGTTTCTCTTGATTGATGAGCCTACCAATCATCTGGATACAGCGGGTCGGGATTCTATCAAAAACTATTTGAAAAAGAAAAAGGGGTTTATTCTGGTATCCCATGACCGTACGTTGTTAGACGAATGTGTTGACCATGTACTTTCTATTAACCGAGCGGATATTGAGGTGCAAAAAGGCAATTTTTCATCATGGCATCGGAATAAAAAACAACAGGATCATTATGAATTGGTGCAGAATGAGAAATTGAAGAAAGAGATGAAACGCCTTTCTTCCGCCGCACAACAAAGCAAACAATGGTCAGATTGTGTGGAAAGTTCCAAAAATGGCACAAGAAATTCCGGTATAAAGCCGGATAAAGGATATGTGGGGCATAAGGCGGCTAAAATGATGAAGCGTTCAAAAAATATAGAAGCACGGAAAAATTCTGCCATTGTTGAGAAGTCAAAGCTGTTGAAAAATATAGAAACCGTGGATTCTTTGGCGCTGTGCCCCTTGGACTACCATAGTCCGGAGCTTTTATCCCTGCAAAATATCTCTATTCACTATGGCGCCCATGCAGTATGCAGTCATGTTTCTTTTTCTTTGAAAAAGGGAGAGCGCATTGCATTACAAGGGAAAAACGGCTCTGGGAAAACAAGCATACTAAAATTAATTTGCGGTGAGAGTATCCCCTTTGAGGGAGCCTTACAAATCCCAAAGGGGCTGAGGATCTCTTATGTTTCCCAAGATACCTCTTCCCTTGGCGGGAGCTTGTTTGCCTTTGCGGCCGAGCATAAAATGGATGAAACACAATTTCTGACCATATTGAGAAAATTAGATTTCAGCAGAACACAATTTGAAAAAGACATTGCTGATTTTAGTAGTGGTCAAAAAAAGAAGGTATTGCTTGCAAAAAGTCTTTGTGAACAGGCGCATCTTTATATTTGGGATGAACCGCTGAATTATATTGACGTTTTGTCAAGAATACAAATTGAGGAATTGATTTTGGAATATCAGCCCACGTTGATTTTTGTGGAGCATGATTTGACTTTTGCGGAAAAGATTGCTACCAAAATCGTTACATTGTAAGCAATCTCATTTTAAGATTCGCCGGGGCTTCATTTTTAGGGAGAAAAAGGGCTTCTATGATTAAAATATCATAAAAGCCCTTTTTATTTTGCAAAAAGCAATTCTTCGGTATCTCCTCTGAAATATAAAGGAAGACTATATTATTTCATGCTCATTTCGTCAATCAAACGGTTTTTCAGCTGTGCCAATTTTTCTGACAAATCAACGGGCACGATATGGGGATTATTTAACCGCAAATGCTCATCCCAAAGGGAGTTCTTTTCGTAGTTGCAAAAGGCTTGAATTTCCATGGTGCTTGGAGATTCATAAACCAGCTTACCGTCAATAAAAATAGGTACCAAAAGCTCTTTTACATAAAAAGTGCCGGCGGCCAACTCCATTTTACGCCATTTGGCTGTACTGTCGCAAATGACGATTTTTTGCGTTTCATCAATGGTTTCTTCCTCCAAGGCAATGACGTCGGCCTTGATTTTATTGGTCCTTTTATCGTAAATACGAAAAACCTTTTTGATGCCCGGATTGGTCACTTTACCGGGATTATTAGACAGCTTGATTTTGGGGATAAACGTTCCGTCCTCATCCTCCTCGGCGGCAAGCTTATATACACCGCCAAAGGCAGGGCAGTCATCACTGGTGATCAGCTTTGTGCCAACGCCCCACAGGTTGATTTTTGCCCCCTGAGATTTTAAGCTGGCAATGAGATTTTCGTCTAAATCGCTGGAGGCACTGATGACAGCATCGCCAAAGCCCGCTTCTTCCAGCATCACCTTTGCGCATTTTGAAAGATAAGCCAAATCCCCACTGTCTAAACGAATGCCGTATTTTCCTCTTAAAGTACCGGCGGCCTTCATTTCCTGAAATACCTTTATGGCATTGGGCACACCGCTTTTTAAGGTGTTATAGGTATCTACCAACAGCAGGCAGTTATCGGGGAACAGCCTTGCGTATTCTCTAAAAGCCGTGATTTCGTTGGGAAAGCTCATAACCCAGCTATGGGCATGGGTGCCTTTTACGGGAACGTCAAACAGTTTGCCTGTTAGCACATTGCTTGTCCCGCAGCATCCGCCGATCACTGCGGCCCTTGCGCCTAATGTGCCCGCATCCGGCCCTTGGGCACGCCGCAGACCAAATTCCATGATAGGGTCTCCCTGGGCTGCCCAAACAACGCGGGAGGCCTTTGTGGCGATGAGACTCTGGTGGTTTATTATATTTAACAGCGCTGTTTCAAGCAGCTGTGCCTCAACAATTGGGGCTTTTACACGTAACAGCGGTTCATGGGGAAATACAACCGTTCCTTCCGGAATTGCATATATTTCTCCTGTAAATTGAAAGCTTCGCAAAAATTCAATAAAATCCGGTGTGAACATATCCAGACGTATTAAATAATCAATATCATCCTTCGTAAAGTGCAACCCGTTGATATACTCAATGACCTGCGCTAACCCTGCGGTGACTGCATACCCGTTTCCGCTTGGATTTTTTCTGTAATAAAGATCGAACACTACGTTCTTTTGGTAGGCACCGGTTGTAAAATATCCCTGCATCATGGTTAATTCATACAGGTCAGTTAACAGCGCCAGATCTCGTCCTTTCATAGATAAATTCTCCTTTATTCTCTCCCTGATTGCAGGAACAATTAAAAACACTTGTATTATACACAATTTAATGTAATAAAGCAAATTTTTCCACTTGCATACGCCGCTGGCAAAAGGAAAAGTATTTTATTTAATATTAACAAAATTGATGGTTGATTTTAATGCAATTTGAATAAAACTATCTCCCGAAATTATAAATCTCCTTTTTGATTTGATTGTATACAAAATAGAAATAAAAAAATACTATTATAAGCATACAGTCAAATACCCCCCGAAACATAGGGTATTTCAAAAAAAACATTGTATACTGTACTGGTGTACACAACATACTTGCAAAAAACAGAGAAAAAACTGCAAAAAACCCTTTACTTCTTTTTAGGCACAATGTATAATGCTAACGTATAAGCACAAACACAATGAAGGAGACAGTATATATTTTCATGTTGATTCCAGAGAGTCGGGCCTTGGTGAGATCCCGGCGTCATAGAAAATATAGAAAATCACTCCGGAGTGATTTTCTATAT
>DCDZ01000006.1:126566-134958 GCA_002316675.1 Tyzzerella sp. UBA1042 | reverse complement strand
GGGGGGATTTCAAGGGGGGAAGAGGGAGGGGGCGAGGACAGGAACCCTCTTCCCCCCTTGCCTACTCACACAAAGGCGAAGTTGTTGGAAAGTTGGAATGTTGAAAACCCTGTTTTCAATCATTTCAAGCTTTTCAATGACGGCTGGGACGCTGAACATGCCCGCTTCATCATCTACGGAAAGAGGGTGAAGCAAAGTGCGAAGCTTCATGCGAGAGAAAAAAATATATTGCGGTGATCTTTACAGGGAGGTTGATATTTTCGGGTACACCACGACACAAGCCGTTTATACAGGCCGTGGGAAACGCTCGAAGAAAGTCAAGGAATCGGAGCCGAAGCAAAAGAACCTGAACGACAAGAACGCTCGCCGCTATTTGATACAGCTTGGAAACCTCAATTTCGGGGACGACCCGGACGCGCTTCACACAACGGCAACTTACAGCGCGAAAAATCTTCCCCCGACCATCGAAGCGGCGGAACGAGAGGTTTCAAACTACCTCCGCCGGGTTCAGTACAGACGCGAAAAAGAGGGCTTGCCCCCTCTGAAATACATACTTGTGACAGCGTACAGCGTGGGAAAGGACGGCGAAAAGCCGACCCGCATTCATCATCACATTATCATGAACGGCGGTCTTGACCGTGACGTAATCGAAAACTTGTGGCGAAAACGACGTAGGAAAGGCCAAAAGCAGGGTGACAAAATCGGGTTTTGCAATGCCGACCGCTTACAGGCTGATGAAAACGGAATTGCCGCCCTGTGCAATTACCTTGCAAAGCAACCCGGAGGGAAAAAGCGGTGGTCATCGTCACAAAACCTCCAACGACCCACAAGCCGGGCAAACGACGGGCGTTACACCCGCAGACAGGTTGAAAAGATAGCAAAGGAACGACCGGGCCGGGAGTTTTGGGAAAAGAAATACCCCGGCTGGACCCTGACAGATGATGATTACGGCGTTACCTACGAACACAACCCCGTAACGGGGTGGGCAATCTATTTGAAATTGCGCAAGAAAGAATAGGAGGTTACAACCATGACAGCGGAGCGGGAAAGGCTTTTGCAGAAGATCAAGCGGGTTCAGGCTTTGGCAGAGCGCGGCGTGGGCGGGGAAAAGGATTCAGCCGCCGCCCTGCTTGAAACGCTGATGGCCCGTTATGACATTACCGAAGCGGATATTTCCGCCGAGCGGGAAGAATTGGCATGGTTCCGGTACAAAACGGACCTTGAACAACGGCTTTTGTGCCAGATCATCTATTCCGTAACGGGCAAGGCCGCTTCCGGGTGCGTCGGGGCCTACACGGGCAGGAAGCGCAAAGAAGTGGGAGTTTATTGTACGGCGGCGGAGCGGCTGGAAATTGAAATCAGCTTTGAATTTTTCAATGCCGCTATGGGGACAGAACTTGAACGGTTCTATTCTGCATTCCTGATAAAAAATCAGATATTCCCGCCGCCGGGCAAGTCTGAAATAGATATTCCGCCGCCGGAGGAAAGAAGCGACGAAGAAGAATTCAAGTTGTCGGCTATGCTTGCGGGCATGGACACGCACACCCGCCGGAAGATGATAGAAAGTGGGGCGGCGACATGATTTACAACCAACAGCGCGCCCGCCAGCAGTATCAAAACAAAGTAAACAATGCGCAAGGTCACTTTTTCGAGGAATACATAAAAGCGGCGTGTGCCTTATATGCCGAGCGGGAGCGGGCCGACGTTGACAAAACCCCGGAGCCGTTCAGGGTGCTGGAGAAGAGCCGGGACGGGATTTTCAAAGGGCGATTTACGGCCCGCGCCCAGCCTGACTTTCAAGGAACCTTAGACGGCGGGCGGTCAATCGTGTTTGAAGCAAAGTACACGACGACCGACAAAATGAAACGAAATGTTTTGACCGATAAACAGCAGGACGCGCTGGAGCGTCACGCGCGCCGCGGGGCGGTTGCGGCGGTATGCGCCGGAATCAACGACAAATTCTTTTTCGTCCCGTGGGCCGTCTGGCGGGATATGAAACGGCATTTCGGGCGGCTATACGTCACGGCGGCGGACCTCGAACAATGGCGCATTCGCTTCAATGGTTCGGTCCTCTTCCTCGATTACGTCCACGAAAGGAGCGGGAGCAATGAACAAGCAGAAACAGAAAACGCGGAAACTGACAGTCCGGGTCACACCGCAAACGGCGTATAACCTCGAACGCCTTATGCTCATAAGCGGGCAGAAAACGCCGGGCCGAGTGGTTGACAAGCTGGTTCGGGAAAAAATGCTTGCTTTACACGGGCGCGGCGGAGAATAAGCCGTGTTTGATCTGAACCGCCTTTATAACATTGATTGCATGGAAGCCATGAAAGAAATACCGGACAATTACTTTCAGCTTTCCATATGCGACCCGCCTTACGGAATCGGACACGACGGACAGCGCAAGCGGGTACACAAGAACCCGAAGCACAACCGGAAGTATCACGCCAAAAAGGGATGGGACGATCAGCCGCCGCCACCTGAATATTTCAGAGAGTTGGAGCGGGTTTCAGTCAATCAAATAATATGGGGCGGAAACTATTTTGCACCTATGCTTCCCCGCGGCACGAAAGGCTGGGTGGTTTGGGACAAGGGGCAACACGGGCTTTCAATGAGCGATTGCGAACTTGCCTATACGTCGTTCGATTGCCCGACGCGGGTTGTCGTCATCAACCGGGCCGCTTTGCAGAGCGACGGCGACACAATACACCCGACGCAAAAGCCCGTTCGCTTGTATGAATGGCTTTTGAGCAATTACGCGAAACCCGGCGACCGGATTCTTGACACTCACGCAGGAAGCGCGGCAAGCCTTGTTGCTTGCTGGAATATGGGATTTGAGTTCGCCGGGTTCGAGATTGACCCGGACTATTACAAGAAAGCGTCGGAGCGGCTGGCGGTAGAAATGGCACAAATTCGCCTTTGGGACTACATAGACCCAAACCAAACAAATTTATTTGAAACGGAGGTATGCGGAAATGAAAGGAATCTGTGCAAAGCCGGAGTGGGCGGACAATGAGCCTTGCCCGCTGGACACGGGAGAACTTGAAGAATGCGACGGGTGCAGTTGGTTCAAGGAAATGGAGGAATCGGAATGACTATCGGAACAATAGTGGTCATCGTGTATTGGGTGATCTTCACCATTCACAAAGGCTACACGCCGAAGCTGGCGGCGGCTGAAAAGGCGAACAAGTACGACCTGAACAGGGACGACCAGCAAGCAAAGAAAGCCGCACAGCGGCGACGTGGGCCGCTCACGGCGGCAAAATGGGCCTTGCGCATAGCGGGCTGGGCGGAAAACGTGCTTCTTGTCGCTATGATTGTGTGGCTTGTGTTCTTGATCGGCGCACTGATGACCGGAACGCTTGTCATGTTCGGGTATCCGGTGTAAAGGGGGCGGCGGCGGTGACACTCAAAAAGTGTGAGCGGTGCGGAGAACCGACCGCGGAGGGGTTGCCGATTTGCCCGGCTTGCATGAAAGCGGCGGGCGCGTCCCCGGAGGAAGTAAAAGCGGCGGAGGAATTACGGGACATTGCGCGGGTGCTTTCCGTCACAGCGGACACCGACGCAAACATAAAAGAAGCCATGACAGGCATTTTGAACATTGCTGACAGACTGGAAAGGAGGAATTGACGGTGGAATTTATGAGATTCATTTTTTCAAGCTTCTGGATTTGGGCCGGGTTCGTGATTCTGGTTGCGACAATCGGCGAAATGGTGCAAGGCATTGTGACCGCAATCAAGAAGCGGCCCGCGGAAGTCATTGACCGCGAAAAGGCATATGCCGAACTGTTGAGAGCAAAAGCGCGGGCGGCAGAAAAAGACCAATTAGGACCATTTTGCAACGGAACGGTTGAAGTGAAGAAAGGCGGTGACGACGCATGAAAGCATTTTCAGTATACCAGCCCTTTGCATTCTCCATTGTAGCGGGCATAAAACCCCACGAAACCCGTTCCCGCCGGACGAATATTCGGGGCCGCGTAGCGGTTCACGCAGGAATGAAAGAAATGGACGGGGCCTTGAAAAGCTTCACCGAAGCGGAACGGGAAAAGATTATTGCAATGCTCCACCAGCCGCCTTTCATTGACAATGTTCTATGCCGCGGCGGAATCGTCGGAACCGTTGAAATTGTCAATTGTATTCCGGTTGAAGAGGTTGTGAACACGCTGACCGAGCGGGAGCGGTTGCTGGGCGACTATTCGCCGGGGCGGTTCGCTTGGGTCCTCAAAAACCCAGTCATGTTTGATGAACCATTCCCGGCCCGCGGTCAACAAGGCTGGTGGGAATGGGACGAAATCGAAGCTTGCAAAAGTCGCATAAAAAAGGCGACCTATCAATTAGGACTTAATTTTTTTAATGGAGTTACGCCGGGAAGTGCGTTCCCACCAGCAAATATACTGCAAGCAGAAGCGGCGGTTTTCCTGAATGAACTAAACCGGGCGCAAGAAATTATGATCGGGCCAACTGAACAAGACATAACGCTGGGCGATATTTCGCTTGACATTCTCCCATTGATACCCGGAGCGTTTCAGGAGATCAGCGACCGAGGGACGTACCGCGTATACCAATACGGCGAATTGATCGGGACGGTGACGTATAGCGGGCCACCCCGACAAGGTGCGCCGGGAACGGTAAAGATCGGAACGGAAACGGCATTCATTCCGAGAAAAGCGGCTGAACATATCGAAATCACCGTTGATTTCGGGAAAGAGAGTGAAAATACATGACCTATCAACCTAAAATTATCAAGTGCCGCCTGAAAACAGGTGGAAAGAGTATTGAAGCAATCCGGGAGCAGTACAAGGGGCAAGGTTTGACATACCGCGATTTCGAGAACATACAGCGGGCAAACGAACAATTCGACGGCGTGACCCTGCTTCTTTCGCAATGGGCTTATGACAACCACGAAAGCTACCATATGCACAATTGGGACGCGGCGGACGACGAACGCATTATGATGGCAATTTATTATTCCGAACAGGTTCACCCGGTTCCGCGGTACAAAGACAAACCCGAAGCGTTCAAGGCCGATTGGAAAGCGCAGACATACGACCCCGGTTGCGTCCTCTGCTTTGACCCGGTGGACGTTGAGGAAATCGAAGTGATTTCCGAAGAAGTGATTCCGCCGGAGCCACCCCGCCCTACTCCGTCGCCGAAGCAGAAAAAGAAAAAGCGGCGCAGGAAGTAAGGAGGTTTCAGCTATGGAGGGATTCACATTAGTTCAGGGAATTTTGCATACAGGCGGGCTGACAGCGGAGCGGCTTAAAACCATGTGGCCCGAAGCCCCGGAAAGTGACGCGCAGAATTGGGAAAAGGTATATTCCATGCTGGACAATCAAGAAGCTTTGCTGGTTCCGTCGTTCTTTGAGCAAGGCGAATATATCTTTATCGGGTTAAAAGACCATGAGCGGGACAAGGAAGTTTCTTACCTCATGGAACAAGATTCGGAAGTTGGGTGTTACATCAATCAGCGGGAAGATTTTGACCGGGATTATGACAGCGGCGAATATTCGCGGGACGTGCAATTTTGCCTGAAAAGCGATCAAGTCGAAGTCATCGTGCAAGGGTGACGGCATGGAAACGGAACTGACAAAAGCAATCAAAAAGCGGCTTCACTACTTCCGCCCCGCCATGAATAGCAGTATGCGGACCATTCGCTGGGCGGAGGAAGTGAGAACCGAAACCGGGTTTGTCGATGTTATCCGCTTTGAAGATTACATAGCGACCAATAAAAGCTATTGTTCCCGTGAACAGCCGTCAACGCAGTATATCCCGTCGCAACCTTGCAAAATCCCCGGAAAAGCATTCCCATGTGAAGAGTGCCGCGGGTGCATATATCACAAGCACGTTTATGAATTAGGGATACTAACAACATGTTTTGAAGTAAAAATAACCGTTTCTGACTTCAAAAGTGAGAATGGACACAACTTCCACGGCAACCGAAATTATTATGCCGTCCCGGTTGAGATTTACAACAAGATCGAAAGTCTGACACCGCCGGGAATCGGGATTATAGTGTTTTACCCGAAAAGCCAGCACATGATCGTAAAGCGGGAAAGCGAACATCGGGAAATCAGCTATGAGGAATTGGCGTACATGCTCTATGACGCTTTAAAAAAATGGGTTTGAAAGGAGTTTTGAAAATGCAGAACAGCAATGAACAAATACGCGGGACGGTGCGCCGACTGGTGGACAAGTTCAGCGTTAGGGATTATGAAGCGGCCCACGCCGCAATTGACGGGCTGACCGCGGCGGGGTTTGACGTTGATGTAAAAGTAACATTGCCGACACCACGGGGTATGGGAATGGGGAAAACGGAATTCACGTTGAACGGAGCGGTTACGGTTATCACAGTTTTTCGGAAAGAGGGGTAACACCTACGAACATTCGGATAGGCCCTATAAGCCAAAAGATAACCCAACATTTAAGCGCGTGTCTGCATTGCAAGACGACATGGAAATTTGTAAAGCCACACGCCACCCCTTTCAATGAACATGAGGGCGCGTTCCCTCTTTGCCAAAAATGCTGGGAAGAACTTACCCCGGAACAACGGCTTCCCTTTTACTGGCTGTTGCTTCTGAAATGGAACATGGAGGACGGAACCGAACTTTCCGAAGATGAACGCGACGCATTACGCGCGGCGGTTCTGAATGGCCTATGAGAAACGAGCGGGACGAACTGGACAAAGCCATAGAAGAATTCAAGGCGGCTTTACTGGAAACACAGCCATTCAAAGCAATTTACGCCGCGGCGATTTGGACGCTTGACCGCCTGACAGAATTATTAGAACGGAGGTTGTAACGGTGATTCATGCCATATGTGATTTTTGCGGGAGCGATTGCGACAGAACCGCGACGCTTCTTACCCTAACGCCATTTCAAAACTATGCAAGATACCACGGGGACAATGAGCCTTTCGGCACAGTAAGCAAAGCAAGAAGCTTTGTGATTTGCTCAAAATGCGCAAAAGCGCATGGGCTACCTAACCCGTATGAAACATACACGGGGATAACAGATCAGAAGCCAAAATACAGTAAGCGGCTTGATAATTACACGGATTCCGATTTACTGAACGACAAAGCGGATTAGGAGGAAACGAAAATGAATTTGACAAAGTTTAATGCTTTTTGCCCGGTGGAGATCGGCGACCAGTTGCGCGACACGAAAGGCCGCGTACATACAATCACGGACATTGCTTGCGTTCATTACGTCCGAGCGGGAAAGGTTGAATTCCGCTTTGAATTGGACCATTCCGGGGCCTACTCACCTATTGAGTTCCCGGAGGAAATGACAAGAGAAGTTCGGGTGAGGTTCGTTCAGAAGTAGCCCGCCGCCGAGCGGGTCAAATAACAAAGGAGGTTTGCACGGTGAAAACTATATCAATTATCAACTTAAAAGGCGGCGTTGCAAAGACGCTGACCGCCGGGAGCATGGCGCATGTTCTCGCAGTTTTCCACAATAAGCGGGTGCTACTTGTGGACAACGACAAGCAGGGAAACACTTCAAAGGCGTTCGGGGTTCACTCTTACGATGAAAAGAGCATTTCGGACATTTTGACGGCCCGCAGGATTGACCCGCACGAAGCCATAAAGAAAACCCGCTATGAAAACATTGACGTAATGCCCGCTAATATGACGCTGATTCGGGCGAATCTCGAAGTGATGATGGACAGCACCCGGCCCCAACAAACGCGCCTACGGGCCGCGCTGGACCCCGTAGCGGGTGAATATGATTACTGCGTTATTGACAACGCCCCGGACATAAACATTTCGACAATCAACGCGCTTGTTGCGTCCGATGACGTGGTTATTCCTATCAAGATTGATGAATACGCCTTTGACGGGTTGCTGGAACTCAAAGAGCAGATCGAAAACACGCGGGACGACCTGAATCCGCGCTTGCGGCTGGCGGGTTGCCTGATAACGTGCTTTCAGCGGACAGACGCGGACAGGCAGGGCGAAGAATGGTTAAAATCCCAGCCGCAATACCCTGTATTTGAAACGCACATTCGCTATTCGGAGAAAGTCACCGAAAGCACTTTTGCAAAGACCCCTATTGTGGAATACAGCCGCCGGAGCGGGGCCGCAATGGACTATATCACGTTTGTTCGTGAGTATTTGGGGAGGGGTAAACAGTGAAAGAGAAAGCCGCCGCCCCGAAATACTGCAAAAACGACAAAAAGAAAATTCGTGCCTATCAATGCGAGATTTGTGACATGCTGGACGTTGACGACGTGACGGACAAGAGATTTTGCCGGGCCGGGCTTTGGCCCGGTTGCGGTGAACCCGACCTTTGCCGGGAAGCGTTCAGGCCGATTGAGGGAAAAGGAAGAATCGGGGTTCACCGATAACTTGTCCGATTCGGACAGAAAGGAGCGTTTCACATGGCAGGAAAATT
>DCDZ01000006.1:126107-126328 GCA_002316675.1 Tyzzerella sp. UBA1042 | reverse complement strand
AAGCCGCTACTACACGCACGGCTGACAATATCGTGAAATTGAGCGTTTACGACCTTGTGCCGTCGGACGACAATTTTTATTCCATGAACGATATTGAAGAACTGAAAAGCAAAATCGAACTTGCGGGGAAAGTGCTTCAAAACCTTGTTGTTGTCCCGCTCGACGGCGGGAAATACAAGGTCATAGCGGGACACCGCCGCCGCCTTGCTTCTATCTCCCTT
>DCDZ01000006.1:125456-125948 GCA_002316675.1 Tyzzerella sp. UBA1042 | reverse complement strand
TTGAAGAGGGAAAGCCGGAATATGAGTTTGTGCCGTGCGTCGTCGAAGCAAACGAAGCAGACGCGGAAGTTCAGGCAATCAGGGAAGAAATCATGCTGATTGCGACGAACTCACAGCGGGAAAAAACAGCTTGGGACAAACTCGAAGAGGCCCGCAGAACGCGCGCCCTTTTGGAGAAGATCAAAAAGCAAGAGAAAATCCCCGGCGGGTTACGCGATCTTGTCGCTAAAGCCCTACATACCAGCCCGGCGCAGATCGGACGCTATGACGCAATCTTGAAAAACCTTTGCCCGGAGTTCGTCGAAGAAATCAAGCAGGACCGCATAAATATTTCGACCGCCTATGAATTGTCGGGGCTTTCATTGGAGGACCAGCAAGCGGCATTTGCAGAATACAAAGAGGGCGGCACAATCTCCATCAAGGAAGCGCGCGCAAAGAAGCCGGAAGCAGAACCGCCCGCGGCGGAGAATGCAGAGCCGCCCCGCCATACCC
>DCDZ01000006.1:110887-125331 GCA_002316675.1 Tyzzerella sp. UBA1042 | reverse complement strand
AGACCCCCCCCGCCATACCCAGCCGGACAACGCACGACCCGAACAGGAAGAATCACCCACGCAGGGGCCGGAAGCAGAACCGCCCGCCGCCGCGTCGGTATCCGCAGAAGAAAAAGCCGACGACACGCCGCCCGCAGAGCCTACGCCGACACAAGCGGAAGCCGCGAAGAACCCGGAGCCGCCCCGCTCTGCTGAATCGGAAGTATCGACGAAAGCGGGAACGCTGAAAATGTATCGCGTAGACAATGGGTTTATCGGCGGCGGAAATGTCCGTGCATATTGCGTCGCCTACACGGAAGAGCAGGCGCAGAGCCTTGCAGAAGCACAGTTTCGCAAGGAAGCAAAAGACTTATACCCGGAAGAATACTGGAAACGCCTGACGTTGGAACTGCTGTGCGACGACGTTTCACAAGGGTTTTGCGGCGACGTAAGCGACTAAATGCGGAAACGGGGTGAACTTATGGATAATGCGGGAACCGCGGGAATAATGGCGGTGCTTGAAAAAGCCACGGAAGCCATCACCGAAGCTATGGAAACTTTCTCCGATGTTTTTAAAAAGCTTATGACCTGACGCTGGACATTTACCAGCACATTCAGGAAGCGAACGAACTTGACTTATCAGACCCGCAAGAATACCGGGAACGGCAGTACGAACAGAAAAAAGCCCTTACAAAGTGCAAGACTGTTCTTTTCCTGCTGGAACTTGCTTTTGAAAAAGAGTTGATCGACAAAGACCAATGCGCCGCGTGGTCAAAGTACGTTCTTGACGTAAAATACATGACGGCAAAGTGGAAAAAGCAAGACCGGGAGCGGGCAAACCGCAACAGCAGGACCCCGCCGCGCTGATTTGCGGCGGTTTTCCTTGGGGTACACTTTGTAGCGTCCAACTCGTACAACGTGCGCAATGTCAATTCCTCCGGCGCGCTGAACAACAACAACGCGTACAACGGCAACAGGGGTGTTCGCCCGCTCTGATAGAATACCGGGAACGAGTAAGCCGAAAGGCTGAAAGCAGAGGACTATCATCAAAGGAAAGTGTATCCCTCCGTCGTGGTGACAGAACGATGGTAAATACAAGATTGGTGAAGCAAGGCCCACGGGAACCAGCTTCCGTCCCGCCGCGGGCGCGTGGCGGGGTCCGATGGTAAAGCATTGCAACGATGACCACAACGGCAAACCGCCGGGGTGGTCATTTTCATGTAAGGCAGAATCTATACACGGCAAGGAGTTATTTTATGATAAACGCAAATTTCGAGCGGGTTTATGATTTCGGCAGCTTATACGCCGGATTTTTGAAAGCCCGCCGGGGCAAACGGGGAAAAGAAAGCGTTGCAAAATTTGAAGCAAATTTGCTTGAAGCCCTGTGCCTACTTTCGGAAATGCTGAAAAATAAAACCTACAAAATGTCTGACTATTTCGTATTTCGGGTCTATGAGCCGAAAGAACGGGTGGTAATGACAAACGCATTCAAAGACAAGGTTGTTCAGCATTCCCTATGCGATAACATACTTGGACCCGCGTTTGAACGAAGCTTCTTAATTGACAACTACGCTTCACAAGCCGGGAAAGGCACACATTATGGACTGTATCGGCTGGAAGATTTCATGCGTTCATACTATTTTGAACGTAAGTCACGCGCGGAGCGCGAACACCGGGAGGAGGGGTTGCCGCGGGTTCCTCCGCAAATGGGCGGATATGCTGACGGGTGGGTATTGAAAGGCGACGTTTCAAAATATTTCTATTCCATTCAGCATGGACCGTTGAAAAAGATGGTTCACAAGTATATTCGGGACCCTAATATTTTGTGGCTTACAGACATGATTATTGACAGCACAGAGAACCCCGGAATTCCTATCGGAAACCAAACTTCACAGTGGTTCGCGGTCATGTACCTTTCGGGAATGGACCATTTTATAAAAGAAAAGCTGGGCATTCGCTTTTATGGGCGGTACATGGACGACTTTTATTTGATTCATGAGGACAAGGCCCATTTGCAGTATTGCCGGGCAGAGATTGAAAAGTACGTGACCGCGCTGGGGATTTCCCTGAATAATAAGACGAACATCTTTCCGCTGAAAAACGGGATTGACTTTCTTGGATTTCATACTTATTTGACCGACAGCGGCAAAGTAGTTCGCAAGGTTAGGCGGGTGAGCAAAAACAATGTAAGACGCAGATTAAAGAAACAGCGGAAACTATACGACATGGGGAAAATCGAACTCTTTCAGGTAGAACAATCCTATCAAAGCTGGAGGGGTCACGCGCTGAAAGGCGACAGTTACCATCTTGTTCGGGACATGGACCGCTATTTCAAGAAACTATTCAAGGAGAGTGAAAAACAATGGCACAAGCTTTAAGCGCGCTGGGCGTGAACGCGCTGGTCAAAGACACCGGAACGCTATACAACGGAAAGCCTATCGTATGGAAGATCGTTGACAAGAACCATTCCGGCTATCCGTCCGGGGCTGTTACCCTAATGACGGACAAAATCATTTCTTTGAAATGCTTTGACGCTATCGAAGCAAGCAACAGCGACAGCAACCGCCGTTCTTACGGCAACAACCGATATATTTATTCAAACCTCCGCCAATGGCTGAACAGTCCCGCCGCCGCGGGCGCATGGTACGCCGCCCAGCACGGCGCAGATGCGCCGCCGAATAACGCCAATGTATGGGATAACAAAAACGAGTACGACGCGGAAGCGGGCTTTCTGGCGGGCTTCTCCGCGAACATGAGCGCCGCCCTGCTATCAACCACGCTTACCGTTGCCCGGAACACCATAACGGACGGCGGCGCGTCCGAAACAGCAACGGAC
Source organism: Tyzzerella sp. UBA1042 (assembly GCA_002316675.1). Classification (GTDB taxonomy): domain Bacteria; phylum Bacillota; class Clostridia; order Lachnospirales; family Anaerotignaceae; genus Chakrabartyella. Next base: position 122,516 of record DCDZ01000006.1, on the reverse strand, counting down.
AAAATTTTTCTTGCGTCCACAACCGAAGTCGGGCTGGCGAACGAAAACGGAGTTGCAGAGGGGGCCGCGCTTGCGGCGTTCAGCACAGACGCTTCCCGCCTTGCCTACCCCACCGCCGAATGCGTAAGTAAAAGCGAATACACGAACACAAACTTCAATACGTCGGCCCCGTGGTACTACTGGCTTAGAACGCCGTACGCGTCCTACTCGGGCAGCGTGCGCAGTGTCGATTCCTCCGGCGCGCTGGGCAACTACAGCGCGTACACCGGCCGCAGGGGTGTTCGCCCGCTTTGTAATTTGTCATCTTCAATCTTGGTATCTGATTCCCCGGACAGTGACGGCGCATATACCATTGTTTGGAACCGCGCCCCATCCACCCCACCGACCATCACCGTACCGACGACCGTTCGCGGCGGTGAAAGCCTGACGGTAAGCTGGGGAAACTCCAGCGACGACGACGGAAATTTATCCGGGTACACGCTTGAACGGCAGTACAACGGCGGCGCATGGGTGCAGATTTACAAGGGTATCAACCGCACGTTCTCCGATTCGATCACGTTCGGCTGGGCTTCCGTCGCATACCGTGTCAAAGCCTACGACGGCGCGGGCGCGGAATCGGCCTATCAGACCAGCGCAACGCGGACCGTCATCAACAACACCGCCCCGGCGATCAGCGGAAGCGACGGCGATCTTGGAACAAAGACCGGGGCGTTCAATCAGTCGTATACCATCACGGACCCGGACAGCGGGCAGACAATCACCGCCGTTGAGAAAATCGACGGGGTGCAGAAACGGAGTTTCACCGCCACCAGCGGGCAAAGCTATTCTTTCAACGTCACCGCGGCGGAATGGTTGCAAATTCTGAACGGGTCCCATACATTGACGATCACAGCAACGGACGATTACGGAGGAACGGCGACCCGGACATACACATTCACAAAAAACGTCACGGAAATTGAATTGACGCTTGCCACCCCTCTTGCGGCTGATGACATGATCGAAAAAGCGATCATGAGCGTCACCCGGCAGATTCCGCCCGGCGCGACGTTCACCGTTGAAGTGTGCAACAATGGAAATGACGCTTCCCCCACGTGGGAGGACGTGACAACCGCTGTGCTGGGAAGCAGTAAGTTCTTTTTCTCGAATACCACAAAAACAGCCGCCGAATGGGGCTATAACTTCCGAATCAAGGTAGATCGGAACGGAGCCACGGGCGATTGCTTCATTGTGTCGGCAGGGGGGAATTTTGAATGAGCGTGAAACACAGAACGGACAGTATACGCAGTATGCGCCTTGTAAGTAAGGGCGTAACGCCGCCCGATGACTGGAACGACGTTGAGCAGGTACGCACAGCGAAGAAAGCGGAGATCGGCGCGGATTGCACCGCCGCTATTTATGCGGGTGTTGAGGTAAACGGCAAGCGGTACAGTCTGACGGAACATGACCAAACGGAAATTATGGCGCAACTTTCAAGCGTAAAAGACGGGGCCGCGGAGGTCCCCTATCATTCAGACGGCGAATTGTGCCGTATGTATCCGGCAGAAGAGTTCACCGCGCTTGCAAAGGCCGCGACAGAACATGTCTTTTACCACCGGACGTACTGCAACCATGTGAACGCATGGATAAAAAGAGCCGATTTGCAAGAATTGAATTCAATTGTCTATGGAGCGGATTTGCCCGCGGACCTTGCAAACAGCATGTCGGCTCTTATCGAAGCGGCGGGTGGTACGGCATGAAGCGCGTTTTCGTGATATGGATTGCGTTGGGCGCGGTTTATGTGACATTTGAAACCCTATGGCGCGGCTACTCACACCCGGTCATGCTGATTGTCGGCGGGCTGTGTGGGGTGTTAGTCGGTGCGATCAATCAGGTTCCCCAATTCTACCGCATGAAGATTGTATGCCAGTCCCTTATAGGGGCTGGCATTGTTCTTGCCGTCGAGTTTGTGAGCGGGTGCGCGCTGAATCTATGGCTTGGGCTTGCGGTTTGGGATTACAGCGGGATTCCGGGCAATGTGCTGGGGCAGATTTGCCCCGCTTACGGCTTGCTATGGTTCGCAATTATGCCGCTTGCGATATGGGCGGAGGACACCGCCCGCTGGCTGATTTGGGTGTGGGCGCGCCTGACGGGAAAGCCCGGAACCGGACCACCCAAAATACCGCCCTACACGTTAGGGAGCATATACAAAGACTTTATTTCTTGGAGGTAACAGAGTATGCAGGAATTGTTGACCGTGCTGGCGGTTGTCGGGCCTGTTGCTTCAATCGTTTTCGCTTATATCGCGTTCGGCAGGAACAAGAAAAAGGACGACCAGCAGGACGGCAAACAAAACGGAACCGTCCTAACCGAAATCGGATATATAAAATCCGGCATTGACGACATCAAGCGAAAACAGGAGCGGCAGGACGAAAAGCAGGAATCCCAGCACATTGAGGTAATTTCACGCCTGACAAGCGTTGAAGCGTCCGCGAAACAGGCGCACAAGCGAATTGACAGGCTGGAGGGCGGTTCTGAATAGAAAGGCGGTGCGGAAATGAATTACTTAATCAGTGCCGCCGCGGGCCTGATTGCCGGGGCTGTTCTGGTTCATTCAATCGAATCCATGCGGAAAAGCCGGAAGCGGCGACAGGCGAAAAAGGAGCCGCGGGGGAAGATTGAGTTTTCAAAATTCATTCTTTTAGCGGTTCTTATTACCTATTTTATCGGGTTTGTCGTAGCGATCAAGATTGTATTTATCGACGTTTCACAGTTGGGCGTGTTCCTAACTTACGTCGGCGCGCCAACAGGCTCTTCAATAGGGTTTTACGCATGGAAAGCAAAGGCGGAAAATGTTGTGAAAATCGCAAAGGAGAACCCAAAAGTAACCGGGGGAACGCCTGTTGATGTAAATAACATAACGCCGTAACGGAGGTTAAAAAATGGCGATCACACAGGAACAAAAATCATTCATTGAGCGGGTGGGAAAGCTTGCCGCGGCGGACATGAAGAAATGCGGCGTTCTCGCTTCCCTAACCATTGCACAAGCGATTCTTGAAAGCGGCTGGGGAAAATCCGGCCTGACGGTCAAGGCAAACGCGCTTTTCGGAATCAAGGCCGGGTCCACATGGAAAGGAAAGGTTTACAGCGCGCAGACGCAAGAATGCTACAACGGCGTAAGCTATACGACGATCACGGCACTTTTCCGCGCCTATGATAGCTGGGAAGCTTCCGTTTCCGATCACTCCGCTTTATTAACGGGCCTTGCCCGGTATAAAGCCGTTGTCGGGGAAACGGATTATAAAAAAGCTTGCGTTGCGATCAGAGTGGCGGGGTACGCCACCGACCCGACATATTCGGACAAGCTTATTAACATCATTGAATCTTACGGGCTGGCCGCTTACGACAGCGTGAGCGCGCCACCCGCGGGGTCAAATAACAATGCAAAAGGAGCGGTCAAAATGACAAGCACAGATTTCATCAAGAAACTTCAAAACATCGTGGACCATTACAAGACGCTTTATGTAATGGGCTGTTTCGGTGCGCCGCTGACGGGTGGGAACGTTCAGAGGTATTGCACGAATCACAGCTATAACAAACAGGCGGCGCGAACGACTATGATTAAAGCCGCGGCGAATCAGAATCCGCCCGTTTATGGTTTTGATTGCGTGTGCCTTATTAAAGGTGTTTTGTGGGGATGGAGCGGCGACGCTTCAAAATCTTACGGCGGCGCGGGATATGCCGTGAACGGTGTTCCTGACATTGGGGCCGACACCATGATTACGAAATGCACGGGCGTTTCAACGAGTTTCGGGAATATTGTTCCGGGCGAAGCTGTGTGGCTTCCGGGTCATATCGGCGTTTATATCGGAAACGGGAAAGTGATCGAATGCACACCGGCTTTCAAGAATTGCGTTCAGGTTACAGCTTGCTTAAACATCGGCGCAATTTCCGGCCTGAATGGGCGCAAATGGACCAAACACGGGAAATTACCCTATATCACCTATGACACCGCCACGAACGCCACAGGCGGCACAGGAGCGGCGGCAACGCCGAGCGGGTCAAATAACACGGGTACGGGCGTTGCGCTGTCCGTGGGCGACGTGGTGCGCTTTACGAGCAACAAGCACTATACCAGCGCGAACGCAACGAGCGGCCCGGCTTGCAAGCCCGGAACGGCAAAGGTCACACAGATTGCCACGGGAGCAAAGCACCCTTACCACCTTGTCAACGTGAGCGGCGGCGGCTCTACTGTTTACGGATGGGTTGACGCGGCAGACGTTCAGACTTCTTCCGGCGGCACAGCGGCAACGATTAAGGCCGGGAGCGTGGTCAAGGTGAAAGCTGGTGCAAAGACGTACACGGGCGGCGGTTTGGCAAGCTTTGTCTATACGCGCGAACATGTTGTTAAAGAGATCAGCAAAGACCGGGCCGTTATCACATACGGCGGGGCCGTTGTTGCGGCGATCAAGGTTTCGGACCTGACATTTATTCGATAAGGAGAGGAAAACATGAACATTATCAACTTTTTAGTTCAAAATTGGGACAGCGTTCTTGTGGTTCTGGCATTCATTATTTTTGTGATCGTGCTTATCAAGCGCGGCGAAACAAAAATTTTGAAGCAGATTCTTTTCAACCTTGTAACGCAGGCTGAAAAACAGTTCGGGAGCGGCACGGGGTCCCTAAAGTTCGCCGCCGTTTCGGACTGGATTTACCAGCGCATTCCAACGATTTTGAAGTTCCTTTTCACAGAAAAGGACATTGCAAGCCTGATTGAAACCGTGCTTACAGAAGCAAAAAAGGCTTGGGGGACGAATGACAACATTCAACAGTACATTGAAGCGGAAGAACCGACCAACAAAGTGACCGTAGAATAAACCTGTCCGATTCGGACAACATGACAGCTTCCAGCCCGCCGCATTCCTCCGCGGACGGGCTACATTTAGGCGCGCCGTAATGCAGATATGGCGCGTAATAGGCCCCGCGTAAACCGAAAGGCAAGCGCGGGGCCTTTTCTGTTGGCGCAATTTCTGATTTCTTGACACAGCACCGATATTATATGATAATATCAATTAAAGGCGGTGGGGCTATGATCGACATAGATATTGTCCAGTTCAAAAAGGACCCGGACAAATACATTCAACAGATATTGCTGGGCGGGGAAATGTTCGCCGTTCAGACAGAGCGCGGAAAAGTAGTGATGATGGAAGAAGCGGAATACAACGTTATGCGGCAAGCACTCGTTGCCCTGATTTCATCGGACGGAATAGTTTTAGGAGATAAAGAAACCCCGCCGGAATAACCCGGCGGGGTTTTCTGTTTGGCACGATCATTCGCCTATGGCGGTTTCTATATTGTCCACCGCTTCTTCAAGTTGGCTGACGGCTTCATACAGAGATTCGCAAGCTTCATCGGCAGTTTGAAACCGTTCGGAGCCTTGCAGATTTTCGGGCATATTATCACGGTATTCCTCTTCTTCATCTTTCAGCATTTCCAGCGCGTCCCTTGCGTCGGTGATCTTGTCGATGATTTCGCGGAGTGCGCCACGCCTTACCTTGTTCATATTCGTTCCCCTTTCATGTTTAAGAGCAGGGCGGCGGCGTCCCACCGCTCTGCTACTATTACAGCGATTTAACCAAAACGCGAAAATGCAAGCATTGAACATTCCAACCGCCCGCGCTTATTGTGGTTACTCTTGCTTTGCCGTTTTCTCCGATTACAACTCCGTTGATTTCAAAATTACCAGCGATATAAAGCCCGCTTGCGTCAATGATGGTTCCTGTAACCTTTTTTACCCTTGCAATCAGATTTCGCCGTTTTCTTTTAACTTCATCATCAAGTGATTTTTCCAGAAATTCAGGGCCTTGCGCTCCACGGCTTACAATATCAACCACCAAAGCGTCAAAGTGGGATTTAACGTACTGACGGGAACTATCGTAATCTATTCCGGCTTCCTTTTCGGCATCGTGCATTTCCTTACCGTAAAGAAAAATTCCTTTTGACCGAAATTCATTTTCAAGGGCTTTGCGCTTTTTAGTACGTTCTGCGCGATAAGTCCTGTACTCTGTGATACGCAAATTATAATACTCGCGCGCACTACACTTCCAGTTTTCAAGAAAAGTTTCAACCGCTTCAATGCGAGGTTCGCCCGCTTCCTTTTCCTCCGCAACCAATTTTGCTTCCCACTTGTGCAACCGCTCTTCTGCTTCTTGCAATTCCTGATTCGCCCGGCGGAGATCGGATTCATCATAATAGTACGGATTCTTGCCGCCGCCCAAAGCGGCATTGATTCTATCAATTTTCTTTGTAAGTTTCTGAATGCTGGATTTTGTGCTTTCGATTCTGGACGATGTAATTTCGCTCATCTGCTTACCTCCGTTCGTTTTTCTGTTCTCCATGCTATTATTATATACTCACGTGAGTATATAGTCAAGGGGTTTGGCAAAGTTTTTTTAAATATTTTTTTCAGAGCACAGAAAAGCCCGCCGGGAACGCCCCGGCGGGTAAGATCAATCGGGTGGCAAACACACGTTTTTGAACCTGTCTTTCATTTCCTCTTCCCGCCGCCTGATTTGAGCGGGAAAAAACTGATTCAGCAAAAAGGCCCGTTCTTCTTCAAATTCCTTTTGCGTCCTGATTCTCCATGTGCGGGGGCTTTCGGGGGCTTCTATCCGCTGGGAACACCCATCCGCTTCGGCTTCCTCCGGGGTTTCCCATTGGGACCACTTGGAGATTGATTCATTGTAATGTTTCAAGCTGTTAAGGGTCCGCTTTAAGGCTCTTATGCTGTATTCGGAGAGGTCCGCCCGCTTCATGAGTTTTCCGAAACATTCGGACCCGCATTTCAGCGTAAAACCGTTATCGAAATGAATAACGTTCACGTTCAGAATATACGCGCCGCAATGTTCACAGGAAATGCCGCGGCCCTTGGGGAGTGTATAGAATTCAACCCACATAATTAAACCATCCTTTCATTTTTAGCGGGCGGTGGTAATCCGCCGCCCGCAGATTCTTATTGAGCAACAAACACACCCAGCGGGCTACCGTTTGCCGACCGCCAACCGCGCGGATGGATTTCAGACAAGGGAACCTTTTCAATATGTGCCGGGTATTCGTCCGTTCCGTCCCACTTGATAACGGCATGAATGCCGCCGCGGGAAAACCGGGTGGCCGGAATATCTTCAAACCCCATTACAGTTCCGCCCTGTACCGGGAAGCAAGCCCCACAAACCAATTCAAGACGCTGACCGAGAATAACAACGACCGTTTCGGGAGCGGGAGCCGTCCCCGACTGAACTTCACGTTCAGCGCGGAACACGGGGGCCATAGAGTAACGATCAGGAATGATATATTCTCCGCGATCATCACAAAACAGCTTCGCCCGCCGCTCTTTACCGTTGCGAGAGAAAGTAACGGTTTTTTCTGTGCGCTTGGTGATTTTTATAACATAGACGCAATCACTGTCACACGCGCTCGTGTCAAAATATTCCTTACCTACTTCAAACATTTTCATTTTGATTACCTCCGCTTTGCTTTTCTTGATTCTGTTGCTTATTATATACTCACGTGAGTATAAAGTCAAGCGGTTAGAATGCACAAATATACTCACGTGAGGTTGTGCGAAAATTATACTTGCGTGAGTATAAAAGGCGTGGTATAATGATTGCAACCGAAAGGAGGTCCAACGATGGCAGGAAAGAAAGGTACATCGGCGACCCGCGCAAAGAACAAGTGGAATAGTGAAAATTACGACCGCCTTTATCCTTATGTTGAAATCGGGAAAAAGGAAGTCTATCAAAAAGCGGTGGAAGCTGGAGGGTATGACAGTCTAAATGATCTTATCGAATCGGCGACCGACGAAAAGGCCATACACGCTTTAGGATGGAGCAAAGAAGAATTTGGCACAGCGGTTCAGGCCGCGGCGGAGGAAGAACGGAAGCGGCGCGAAAAGAGGGATAAAGAATGAACGGAATCGCTTTAACTCGCACAGCGGCTAAAAAAACAGAAAGAATCTTTGAACACCCGAACGAAGAATATTCAGTATATATTAAGGGGCAAGAAAACGTTGAATGGGTTTTCGGGAAAACCGCACTATACGAGCTGGTTCACGCTATCGAAAGAGGGTGCGTGAGAAATGAGCAATAATAACGTGACGTTTCACCCGGCTTTCGTTGCCGCGATCAGAGCAGAAGCGGCGCGGGAGGAAGAGCGGGTGAAACTTCAAGCCGTGATTGGACCGCAGACATTCGAGCGGGTCCGGACTATTGTGGAACAGCAACCAGCGGAGAAACGGGCCGCGTTCTATGGAACGATTTGTGAAGCTACGTGCGCCGGGGAAGATTTTTCACGGGTTGAATCAATAGAGGACATAGGCGAAATATACGCCCGGTTCATCGTTCATAGGGCATTCGGAGATGGGCGGAAATAAAAGAAGAGATAAAAAACGGCGGACCATATGGCCCGCCGTTTGCTATGCGAATATGAAAATTGGTGTTAATCAAATGACGGAAGCGTATAATTGCCGTCGTCGTTGAGGGTGATGGTGCTTATCACTTCTTCAACAGTTTTCTTGTCGTTCAGCTTCCCGTATGAAGCTGTAAGAGTGCTTGACCCCGCAAAGCATATCCCGGTCCCGTCGTCACATACAATGGAAACCCAGTTGTAACCGCTGTTTTCAACGCGACTTTCTGCAAATTCTTTGAAATTATAGTCCGTGATCTTTTGAAGCTGTTTCTTTGTAATGCTGATATAAGCATATTGTCCGGCGACTTCACCGGAACCGCTTTTAAGGTCAACCGGGGTCAATTCGTAATCCATCAATACGTTGTGGATTTGTTCGACGGGGTATAAAACGTCATCCCCGCTTTTGACTTGCTGAACGGCCCCGTCGTTCAGGTAAACATCAAGGCTATTTCCGCCGTAAGAAACATTGTAGTAAGTAGCGTCGGAAGCCTTACGGTCCGAAATGTAGGTCACTTTTTCGTTAAGGCCGCATTCCGTAAGAGCAATAAAAACGTCGTCCGCCTGTTCGGGCGTGATCTTCATTCCCGTTCTTATCTCGTTGACGGAATCGGAATAAAAATCATATTGCGAAGATAGTTCGGAAGATTTTGGGGTATCAGTATCCACCAACGCCCCACACCCTGACAAAGAGAACGCGAGAAGCACCCCGACGCATGACAATACCAACTTTTTCATAAATACCCTCCATGTTGCCGCCCGTGTTGGGCGGTTATTTTGTAAGTATACCCGTCGCCCGTTCCGGGCGTGCTGACTATTAACACAATTATCCACGATTTTAGTGCTAAAGTCAAGAATGGTGCTGACCATTAACACACCCGGAGGAAATAAACATGAAAATTTATGATTATCATGGAAAGAAAAATATATGCGGGGATAAAATCAGGGAAGCCCGCATAAAGCGACGAATGACGCAAGCGGAACTTGCGGCGAAAGCACAAATAGAAGGGCTGGCATTGGAGCGGGACAGCATAAGCCGAATTGAGATCGGAACGCGCTTTGTTTCCGACTTTGAACTTGTTGTGTTTTCCAAAATATTAGGAGTAAGCCTTGATAGGCTGACGGGGCGCGGATAAACGCCCCTTTTTTGTTGTGTCGTTTTATACTTGCGTGAGTATAAACCCCGTGCTATAATTATAGCAATTGAGGGAGCAAGCGGAAATGCAGACCGCGGACAACGCAAAATAGCGGAAAAGCCCTGTCCTTGCACCGAAGCGAGGACAGGGCTTTTGTTGTGGAGGTAAAAACGACATGGGGCATAGGTTCAAACATCTTTCCAAAACAGACCGATATAAAATTGAAGCTTTGAGGAATAACGGACATTCCCCGGCGGAGATAGCGGCAGAATTGCACGTGCATATCAGCACGATTTACCGGGAATTAAAACGGGGAACCTACGTACACTTAAATTCAGATTGGACAACCGAAACGAGGTATAACCCGGACGAAGCCGAAAAGAAGTATCGTGAAAACCTTTCAGCAAAAGGCGCGCCGCTGAAAATTGGAAGCGATTTTGAACTTGTGGACTACATAGAAAAGAAGATTATTGAAGAGGATTATTCACCCGCCGCGGCTCTTGGAGAGATAAAACAAAAAGGGATGGAGTTTAAAACGACCATTTGTACAAGCACCCTTTACAGCTATATTGAAAAGGGCGTATTCTTGAAGCTGACAAATAAAGATTTACCAGTAAAGCCACACAAGAAGCGGTCATATCACAAGGTTAAGAAAATGAAACGTCCTCCACGCGGCGAGAGCATAGAGAACCGCCCGGCGGAGATCGACGCACGGGACACATTCGGGCATTGGGAAATGGATACCGTTTACAGTGCAAAAAAGACTTCAAAGAAAACGCTTCTTGTCTTGACCGAACGGCTGACCCGAAAAGAGATCATAGAACCGATAAAAGACCGGACGGCAGAAAGCGTTATTAAGGGCCTTGACAGAATCGAACGGCGATACGGCGCGTTGTTCAAAAAGGTTTTTCATACTATCACAGTAGACAACGGCACGGAATTTTCTGACGTTAAAAGCCTTGAAAGGTCCGCGATCAGGAAAGGAAAACGGGCGCAATTCTATTATTGCCATCCATACAGTAGCTATGAAAGAGGGTCAAACGAGAATCAAAACAAAATGGTGCGGCGGCGATACCCGAAAGGAACCGATTTCGGGAAAGTCACCGCCGCCGCAATCAAGAAGCTTGAAGAATGGGTGAACAATTATCCGCGGGCGATATTCGGCTGGAAAACCGCTGAAATGCTGTTTCAAGAATACGTCGCCGCACTTGCCTAACCCATTGAATTATATTTTTTTATATTTTTTTCGCATTTACTATTGACATTTACGCAAACTACAGGCCTTTACTAAATTCCCGGCTTTTCAGCCGCACCCCCATATGTACCTCCAAATACCGGCGCAGGATATGATCCAATTGAGCCAAGGCCTCCTCCGAAAGGGTGAATGAAAAAATTTGGCGGCCTTCCCGTTCGGCGATATAGGCAACGGCCCGTTGCACTGCGCCAAGCAAAAGGAGCTCACCACCGAAGCAATGCTTCTTACAGAGGAATTCGCTCCTGCTTTCGTTAAAAAACAAAGGCGCCGTACCTTCACCGCAGACCATACAGCCTTCATCGGACAGCAAGCCCGAAAGCTGTAAATATTTTACTTCAAAAATACGGGAGACCAGTCTAGGGGGCATTGTTGTTTTTTCCAGCACAGTAAGTGCATACAGCAGGAGCCTTAGGGTTTCATCCTGTTCCATACCTGCGGGGCAAGTTTTCTCCACCAATTCTGTCAAATAAACGGCCTCTGCTAATTTTTCCATATCCATACGAATACCGAAAAAGCTTTCGATTAAATCGGCTTGGGTCAACGAATAAAACCCACGGCCTTCATACGCCTGAAAATCGCAATAGGAGAACAGCTGGGTAGCAGAAAGGAGCTTACTTTTCGTATTTTTTGCACCACGGGCGGTGAATGTCACCCGGCCTACGCCCTTCGCCAGAACAAGGAGGCGTTTACTGCTCTCACCGTTTTGGTTCTCCTGAATTACAATACCCCTAAAATGAACAACACCCACTATTTTCCCTCTTTTTCTATGGTATGAAATACAAAACCCAAGACCTTTGGGGGG
>DCDZ01000006.1:90154-110745 GCA_002316675.1 Tyzzerella sp. UBA1042 | reverse complement strand
GGGCTCTGCCCCAAACCCCGCAAGCCTTTATAAAGGCTTGATCGAAATTTTTATATGCAAAAACATTCGTTTTTACTAATTTGTAATAATTATGAAAGAAGAGTATCGCTCTATAGCTAATAAAATATATATCTTCCATAACCCCCATGCAATGGGGGTTATCTAAAGTTTTTGCCCTTACTTTTTTCAAAAAACAAGGGGGTGTGGGTGAAACCCACGGTCTTAATAAAAATTTTTATTCTTCGAGCTCTCCACGATTCTCCGCCGGGGATTTGGCCTATCTCCCATACCAGATCTATACCGCAAATAATCTTCGATATTCCCAGTGTGAACAAACTTCTGCCAATATGACTTTTTGTTTTTCTCGTCCATAAAAACCATCCCCTTTCTTTGGTTATGGTATGGAATCAAGCAAAAAGCATACAGGTAAATTAATACCAAACTTGACGAAAAAAGAAGGCTATACCAGTTTTATCGGATATTTCTCTTGTCATATCCAAAATTTTTCAGTAAAAAATCGCTGTCCCGCCAATCTTTTTTCACCTTGACCCATAGCTGTAAATAAATAGAGGAGCCTAAGAGCCGCTCCATATCCCTTCTTGCCTGAGAGCCAATTTTCTTTAGCATTGCCCCCTGTTTCCCTATAATAATGCCCTTATGGGAATCCTTCTCGCAATAAATGGTCGCCTCAACATCCACCATGTCTTGGTTCTCACGCTTTTTCATAGACATAATTTCCACCGCAATGCCGTGGGGGATTTCATCCTGCAGTAAATACAAGGACTTTTCCCGGATGATTTCCGAGACAATCTGCCGTTCGGGCTGATCCGTCACCATATCCCCAGGGAAATATTGGGGGCCTTCGGGCAAATATTTTTTGATCACCTGCATCAATTCCTGTGTGTTGCTCCCCTTGATTGCGGAAATAGGCACAACTTCGGTAAAAGGATACAGCTTGCTGTAGGTTTCAATGATTTCCAAAAGCTTCTCTCTTTCAATGGTATCAATTTTATTAATAACCAATACCACAGGTGTTTTTACATTGGCCAAGCGGTCAATGACATACTGATCCATCTCCACAACTTTTTCTGTGGGCTCGATGAGCAACAGCACCAAATCCACCTCATTAAAAGTATTTTCCGCAGAGCGCACCATAAACTCTCCCAGCTTATGCTTTGGCTTATGAATCCCCGGCGTGTCCAGAAAAACACACTGAAAGTCTTCCTTGGTTAAAATACTTGTAATTTTATTCCTTGTTGTTTGGGGTTTATGGGAGGTAATGGCAATTTTCTCCCCAATCAAACAATTCATTAACGTGGATTTTCCTACATTCGGTCTGCCGATTAATGCGACAAACCCGGAATGAAATTTTTTCATGCTTGTTCCTCCGCTTTTTCCGCTGCAATATACGCTTTATAATCGGCTTCCTTTATATCCCAATCCTTTTGCATCTCCAAAAGGATCACATATTGCAGCCACCGGTCATTTTTGGCATCAATATCCTCTTGGGTCAAGCCCTTAACCAAGGTCAAACCTTGATAATACTTTATCCCCGCCTCTGATGTCATATATTCCGACTGCATCCCTAATATAACACAAATTTTATTGGGCAAAGCGTATCTTCTGATCTCCTCTTGCACACCCTCGGTGCTTTTGCCCATTTGCCGCATAAATTCCAAAGCATTTTTATAATGAACAGCGTATTCGCTTTCCTTGATTTTTACCCGCTGTGCATCCCAATGCTCCTCAATATACGCCACCACCTCTTCCATGGTTCTGGCGTTGGGTTTCACTGCAACGTGGGCAAATTTTTCTCTCAGCTTATCCATATATTCTTTCCTCCTGTTTCTTTTTATACAAATAATTCAACTTCCGGATACTGTCATCTTGAAAAAAGCTCCCCGCTTTTCAGCCTTTTTCAAAATAACAGTAAATAAAAATCCTATTGCGCTTATGCGCTTATAAAATAGGATTGCATTTTTTCTAAAAATAAAACCATTGATTTTCCGTACTTTGACTGCAAATACATTTACAGCCTTTCTATACCGGCAGCTACAGTTCTTTTGCGCCTTCCCGGGGCTCGTTCAGCTCCTCCCACCGTTTGCGGATCGCCTTCATATCCTCCCAAGCGGGGCGTTTCTTCTCCGCATCCCGCAAAAGGGCCGAGGGGTGATAGGTGGCAATAAAATCATAGCCCTTCTTGGGAAACCAAATGCCCCTTTGGCGTGTAATACGAAAAGAGGGATCAATGATGGTGGTGGCCGCCACCCGCCCCAAGCAAACAACGATTTTTGGCTCAATCAGCTTCAGCTGATACCGCAAATAATTGAGGCAAGCCTCCCGCTCATCCTCATAAGGATCCCGATTCCCCGGCGGGCGGCATTTTACAATATTGGTAATATAAACCTGCTCCAAGGAAAGCCCCACACTGGCCAGCATTTTATCCAACAGCTGTCCCGCAGGGCCAACAAAGGGCTTTCCCTGCAAATCCTCCTGCTGACCGGGGCCTTCCCCCACAAACAGAATATCAGCCCGGGGATTTCCTTTCCCAATTACTACATGAGTGCGCAGCTCCCAAAGCCTGCATTTTTTGCATTGGCAGCAGGCACCCTCTAATTCTTCCCAGCTTTTTTGGGCCATCCTTCTCCCCCGCTTACTTTATATCCTCACCACGAAAGCCCATGGGCAACAAATCCTTTAATTTCATTACCTTCATGCCTTCCTTTTTGCTGTATAAAACCACTTCGCCCTCGGGCATAAATTCATACAACACCTGTCTGCAAATGCCGCAGGGTGCCGCATAATCCTCCGAGCTGGCCACAATGGCGATTTTTTCAAATTCTTTGACACCCTCTGAAATCGCCTTGGTGATTGCCGTTCTTTCCGCACAAATGGTGGCGCCATAGGAAGCATTTTCTACGTTGCAGCCCAAGAAAACCTCTCCGTTTTTAGCCAATAATGCCGCGCCCACCTGAAACCTTGAATAAGGCGCATAAGCCTTTCCCATTGCTTTTTTTGCCAACGAAACCAGTCCACGATTTTCCATAAAAAACCATCTCCTTATTCTCTTGGAATTCCCGCCTTGTGCAATATTTCCTTTTGTTTTGCAAACATTTCTTTTTCTTCCCCGGCCTCCATATGGTCATAGCCCAAAAGATGCAGCATACTATGGGCGGTCAAAAAGGCTACCTCCCGCTTTAAAGAATGGCCGTATTCCTCCGCCTGCTCCCGGGCACGCTCCAGAGATATGATAATATCCCCCAAAAGCACCTCCTCCTTTTCATTGCAATCGGGTATTTCACCTTCCGCAAAGGTCAGCAGGGGAAAGCTCAAAACGTCCGTGGCCTTATCCATGCCCCGGAACTGCTGATTAATCTTGCGAATTTCTTCATTATCCACAATGGATATACTAACCTCGCAAGGCTTTGCGAACCCCTCATACGCCAAGGAATCCTCTACTATTTTTTCAATGGTTTTTGACAGCACCGAAGGAAATGTCTCCTCCGTGCGGTTATCAATCAGTATTGTCAACGTTTTTCTCCTCTTTTCCAACCACAGTATTGCGGGAAGCCGCCTCGATATCCTCTTTTTGGGGATAGCTGACCCGTTCATGATACATACCGTGGAAAACCTTTAAAAACGCCTTTTCTATGCTGGCCAACTCATGAATGCCCAGCCCGCTTTGGTTCAGCTGACCGTCATCCAGCTTGTCCTTAATCAAGGTATGGATTGCTCCTTCCACCTCTTCCAGGGTTTTTCCATTGCCAAGCATGGAGCGCACCGCCGCCTCCACAGTATCCGCCAGCATGATCACCGCAGACTCCCTGCTTCCGGGAATAGGCCCGCCATAGCGATAGTCCGCCTCATTTACATTTTCAGCCCCATATTCCTTGAGGGCCTTAAAATAAAAATATTTTACCAAGGTCGTCCCCTGATGCTCTGTCATCATGTCCAAAATTGCCTTTGGCAGTTTATATTCCTTACCCATTTCTACCCCTGCCGTTGTGTGCTGGGTGATAATGCGGGCACTGGATTTTGGATCAATCTCATTATGGGGATTATGACCCGATTGATTTTCCGCAAAAAATTGGGGCTGCTTCAGCTTTCCAATATCATGATAGTATGCCCCTGCCCTTGCCAAGGCTGTATTGCCCCCAATTTCATAAACAGCGGTTTCCGCCAAATTGGCCACAATCAAGCTATGGTGGTATGTACCGGGTGCCTCGATCATTAGCTTTCGCAGCAGTTCATTGCTGGGATTGGTTAATTCCAAAAGGCGCAGGGGGGTATTTGCCTCAAACACACTCTCCCAAATGGGTAAGCTGCCCACTGCGATCACCACAGAAATCATTCCCATTAAAGCACCCAATGCCGACGCAATGGCCAGCTGGGGGGTATATCCATCCCGAAAGAAAAGCCCCACAGACAGCATGGTTATAAAGCTGATAGCCGCCATTGCCGCAGCAACAGGCACCACAAAGGAGCGCTTTTCCGTTTTTTGAATCAACAGCGCCCCAAAGGAACCGCTGATGAAGAAATAGGCCAAAAACTCGGCATCACCGCTGAAAATCATACAAGCAATCACAGCATAAAAGCAATTCATTAGCAATGCCATTTTCCTGCCGATGAGAAGGCTTGTCAGCATTGCAAACAAACAGAAGGGCATCAAGGTATAATAGGGTAAAAAACTCATTGCGCGGCTTAAAAGTATCATCATCACATAGATACAAAACAGCATACGCATTTCATTTTTCTTCAAAATTGTTTTGCCCTTATTCCAGAGGAAAAACAGCACCACGCACCCAAACAGCAGCAGCACAATTCCAGTGCTTCCTAAAAAGGGAAGCAGCCTGCCGTCATTTTGGGCATCGCCAATGAGCTTTAACCCAACCAATCGATCATAAATATCTTGGGTAATAATTTCCCCCTCGTCCACAATTTTTTGATTTTTACGAACCAGTACATCACTGACCTCCTGCCGTTTTTCTTCCTTCATGGCGGTCATTGTTTCTTCATCCAAAACAAGGTTTGGCTCTAATGCGGCGGAAAGAATGGTATAGGCCATTCCCTTTAAATCATCGCTCCAAAGGGTGGCACTTACCCCTTCCTTCACCTGCGTGCGACCTTGCTCAAGCTCGTCCGCTGAAAGGCCTTCACTATAAATCTGGTTTAACACCGCCACAGAATCCTCGGCAAATAAAATGCGGTTGGACAAAGACATGGCCTGATACGCCGTCAGCTGACGATTATTCAGCACCACCGGCAGTTTTAGGGAGGCCTCCTGTACCTTTGTATAAAAATCCTCCCCCGCCTTCATATCCAAAAGCAGGTCGTTCAATTCCTGAAACACGTCATTCACTTGCTTTGTGCTGTTTCCTTCCACAGTAATATCATTTTTATAAATGGGCCCCACACTGTTTGCCGCCGCTGTTTTCAGCCTTTCTGTGGCAGCCGTATCCACCGTATCCCGCAGGGCCACATAGCGCTTCGCCGCCACGTCCCCCACCTGAACGATCTCCCGCTCTTTTCCATAAGGGCTGATGCCGATGAAAATCACCGTCAATACAAAAGCAAAGCACAGTAAAACCAACCGGGAATACTGTCTAGCTCCTGCCTCTTTTGTCTTTCTTTTCATCCTGATCACTCCGCTTCTTTGTTTCAAATTTTTCATAGGCAAGAATGATTTTTTGTACCAACGGATGCCGCACAACATCTTTATTTGTCATGGTTATCATGCCAATGCCCTCCACGCCGGATAAAATCCTTGTGGCCTCCGTCAGCCCGGAGCGTTTCCCTTCCGTTAAGTCAATCTGTGTTACGTCTCCTGTAATCACTGCCTTAGAGCCAAACCCAATACGGGTTAAGAACATTTTCATCTGCTCCGGCGTGGTATTCTGGGCCTCATCCAGCACAATAAAGGCATTATCCAGGGTGCGCCCCCGCATATAGGCCAAGGGTGCAACCTCAATTAAGCCCCGCTCCATATTTTTCATAAAATTTTCGGAGCCCATAATTTCATAAAGGGCATCATACAACGGCCTTAAATAGGGGTCAACCTTCTGCTGTAAATCTCCGGGTAAAAAACCAAGCTTTTCTCCCGCCTCGATGGCAGGGCGGGTTAAAATAATTCTGCCTACCTCGTTATTTTTAAACGCAGTAATTGCCATTGCCATTGCCAAATAGGTCTTGCCCGTACCGGCAGGGCCAACACCAAAAACCACGGTATTGTTTTGAATCAAATCAACGTATTTTTTCTGCCCCAAGGTTTTTGCCCGCAAAGGTCTGCCGTTTGCGGTGATGCAAATTAAATCATTATAAACCTTCTCTACCTCTTCCAAATCCATCTCTGCGGCGGCGGTAATAAAATAATTCAAATTTTGGTCTGTAATTTCCTCGCCTTTTTTTGCCAGAGACGCAACGGAGTTCATGACACTCCACGCTTTATGCACATTGCCCTCTTCGCCGCTGATTTTCACATCATCGCCCCGGTTGACGATTTTTACGTCGCATTCCTTCTCAATTTTTCTTATATTTGCATCAAACCGTCCAAATACCGGCAACATCACCCTATTGTCCAGTTGCATCGTTCGTTCCATCTGTGCCATCTATGGCCTCCCGCCCTTTCTCTGTCTCTCGTTTTTCGTCAATTCTTTCTGTTAATTCTGCCTGCCCTTTTGCCTGCACGCAGTCGGTATATTCCTCATACCGCACATCAATTTTTTCTATTGTACCATAAGCGCTGACGCCTTGCTCTGTCTTTTTTTGAATCATTTCCGCAAGCTCCGCCTTAGCTTCCTCTACAGTACGGCTTCTTGGTTCCAGAGTATATACTGTATATTGCTCTTTTTTGAAAGAAATAGGAATTTTAAAATCACCCAATGCCAAATCTTTTTGAAAAAGAAGCTCCCTATCTGCCTGGTCCTCTTCCATGGACGGCCGGATAAAATCCGCTTCCTTCCCCCAAAAGCTTAAAATATGATTTGTTTTGGTCTCACCGGTATACACCTTTTCTTCATAAGAAAGGGGCAATTCCTCCGTCAGCTGCTGCCAGATTTTTGCCGTTACCGTGCCTTCCGCCGCCACATACTCCGTATGCTGCTCCTCACCCTCCAAGCCGATCAAAATTTCTGAGGAAATCAGCACATCGCCTTTTTTCACCACATCGCCCTCCTTAACCATGGGCGTTCCTCTTTCTGCGGTGATTTTTAATATTACACCGTCTGCGGCAGCAATCACATCACAGGGCGTTTCCTTATCCACAACCTCTGTTTTTTCAATGGTTTCCGCCACCTTAACGGTAACGTCCGTCCCTTTGATTCCCACGCTTACCCAAGAAATATCGGGGAATTGTATCAAAATATTTTTTGTAATTTTCTCAGTATCAATGCCTCGCTTCCAAGCCCCGGGCCTCATGCCGAGTTCCCGGCAATAGCCCAGAATATCCTCTTGGGCCACCCGCTCGTTGCCTTCCACACGAATCACCCAAATAAAGGAGGAGAGCACATAAAGGCCGATGGCAAAAAGCAAAATCCCCGCCGTTAAGACCTGCCGCCCATGAAACCGCCGGGTCTTGGACGGAAATCCGCCATATCCTTGCACCTCAAGCCTGCATCCGGTTTTTTCCGCACACATGGAAAGCATATCTAAACTCTCCATCGGTGCCTTAAGATGCACCCCAGCGCCGTTGATTTTCACATCCCATAAATACACCCCACGATAAGAGAGCATATTCATAAACCGCTCCGCGGCAAAACCGTTCACCTTTATGATAACATATCCACGGAAATAATACCATAATGCCAGAAACAAAATCCTCACCTCATCAGGTTAAAAATTCCACAGCAATCACCTTCCCGGTGATAACAAGGGCATCCTGCGTCAGCTGCTTTAGGGCCAAAGCCTGCCCGCGGATACATAAAATCCCCGCCTTTGTGCCAACACGGATGCTCTCATCTCCATAAGTCAAAATTCCTTTATGATTTTCAACAGTAACCTCTTCCCGCCCTGTCAAGGAAATCAACGGCAAATCCAGCATGATTTCCTTTGGCAGGTCCAAGGCTTCTGATACGCCCCTGCGTATGTCCATAACTCATCACCATCCGAAAAACCGTTTGTTTACATTATGCTGAAAAACCAAAAGAAATACCTTGTCCGCCAATCTTCCCCAGAGCACGGTCAGGGATTCGGCCCCTAAAAATACGGCTGCAGCGGCTTTTCCCTACAATAAAAAAGCACGGCCCCTTCCTTTAAAAAAGAAGCCATGCTCAACTATAGTAAACAGCGTTTCAAACAACATAAAAACGACATTCCATTTTCAAGCCGGGTTTGCAAGCCAGCTCTTGTTAGCTTAAAAGGGCCCTGTCATTTACAAATTCACTGCCGCTTGCCACAGAGAATTTCTGAAGTAAATCCTCTACGGTTAATTTTTTCTTCTCCTCGCCCTTAATATCCAAAACAATGTGTCCGTCACCCATCATAATCAATCGGTTTCCATGGGCAATGGCATCCTTCATATTATGGGTAACCATTAAGGCCGTTAAGCCATGCTCCTCAATGATACGGTCGGAAAGGGCAAGCACCTTTGCCGCCGTTTTGGGGTCAAGGGCCGCCGTATGCTCATCCAGCAAAAGCAGCTTGGGCTTTTTCAGCGTTGCCATAAGCAAGGTCAGCGCCTGTCTCTGTCCGCCGGACAACAGCCCCACCTTTGCCCTTAAGCGGGATTCCAATCCCAAATCCAAGGTCTTTAAAAGGGTCTTATATTCCCCTCGCTCTTTTGCCGTGATTCCCCAGCGAAGCCCCCGGGTCTGCCCCCGGCGGTATGCCAAGGCAAGGTTTTCCTCAATTTCCATATCCGCCGCTGTTCCCGTCATGGGATCCTGAAATACACGTCCCAAATAGATGGCCCGTTTGTGCTCCGGCAGCTTTGTCACATCAACACCGTCGATTACAATCTGGCCGCTGTCCACAGGCCAAACACCGGAAATGGCATTCAGCATGGTGGATTTTCCCGCACCGTTTCCGCCGATAATGGTCACAAAATCCCCTTGCTCCAACGTCAGGTTTAAGCCCTTCAGCGCCTTTTTTTCACTGGGTGAATTGGGATTGAAGGTTTTATAAATCTCTTTTAACTCAAGCATTGGCCTTCCCTCCCTTTTTTCCGTTTATCCTATGCTGTCCTTTGATATAAGGCACCGCCAAGAATGCCGCCACAATCAATGCACTGACCAGCTTTAAGTCTGTGGTTTCCAAGCCAAGCTGCAGCACGATGGCAATGACAACGAAATATAAGATTGCGCCAAAGATGACACCCACCAGACGCATGGCAAAGTTTCTAAATATTTTACCGAACAAAACACCGCCGATGATCACAGCCGCCAAGCCGATGACAATGGCGCCACGTCCCATATTCACATCTGCATTGCCTTGGTATTGGGCATATAAAGCCCCTGCCACGCCTACCATGCCGTTGGAAATCATCAAGCCGATCACCTTCGTGGTTTTTGTGTTAATGCCTTGGGCTCTGGACATATTTTCGTTATTCCCCGTTGCACGGATGCTCCGCCCCAGCTCTGTTCCGAAAAACCAATAAAGTATTGTAATCATCACAGCGCAAAAAATGCCTGAAACAAGAATTGCCTTTGGAACATCCCGCAGGCTTAAAATTAAATTATATTTATCCACACTGATTGCCTGGTTTGATTTTCCCATAATACGCATATTCACAGAATACAGACCCAGCTGGGTCAATATGCCCGATAAAATTGCCGGAATACCAAAGGCAACATGGAAAATCCCCGTTACCAAGCCCGCCAGCATACCTGCAATCCCTGCGCAAATCAAAGCAACATAAGGATTATAGCCGGAAAGCATCAGCATAACCGCAACGGCGCCGCCGGTGCATAGGCTTCCGTCTACCGTTAAATCCGCATAATCCAAAACCTTATAAGTAATATATACCCCGATGGCCAAAAGCCCCCAAATGAGCCCTTGGGCCACAGAACCGGGCACTGCCTTCATTAAAGCCGTAACATTCACATCGATTCCCTCCCAATTTTTCTTTTGCCTGAAAAGTAGAAAGAGGGAGGGGAAAAACTGCCCCCTCGCCTCTTCACTTTATGTAATCAATTTTACTGAATCGGTTCAAATCCCTCGGGCATGGTGATGCCTAATGCCTCTGCAATTTCAGGGTTATATTTGGGAACGATATTATCGGAAACAAAGCCGATGGGTGTTGCGGCAGGGTCTGCACCGTTTACCAAAATGTCATAAGCCATTTCACCGGCTTTTTGCCCCAGATCATAGAAGCTGATGCTTAAGGTAGCCAAGCCGCCTGTTTTACACATACCCTCTTCCCCTACAAAAACAGGGATACCGGCAGGTACAGTCACATTTTTAACAATTTCCATATTGCTTGCCATGGTGTTATCGGTAGGTATAAATACCGCATCACATTCACCGATGGCATTTGTGATAACCGCCTGAATTTCATTGGAATCCGCCGCTGTATATTCTTTAAATTCAATGCCTGCCTCTGTCAGCGCTTCCTGTGCCAATTCAGACTGGAAGATTGAATTGGGCTCCGCACTGCAATATACAATGGCAACCTTCTTTGCCTCAGGGTAAACCTGCTGCAATAGCTTAATCTGCTCATCAATGGGAGTCAAATCGGATACGCCGGTTACGTTTCTGCCGGGTGTCTCGTTGGAATCAACCACGCCTGCCGTATGAAAGTCTGTTACGGAAGTACCCACAATGGGAATATCCGCCGTTGCTGCCGCAGCCGCCTGCACCGCCCCCGTTGCATTTGCCATAATTAAGTCAACATCGTCAGAAACAAATTTTGTTGCGATGGTGGTGCTGTTTGTACTTTCCCCTTGGGCGTTCTGCACATCAAAGGTTACGGAATCCCCCAGAAGCTCTGTCAGTTTATCCTGAAAGCCTTGTGTCGCCGCATCCAGCGCAGGATGCTCTACCAGCTGCATAACTCCCACAGCATAGGTTTTCCCTTCTGCGGAATCTCCCTCGGCGGGCTGTTCTGCCTCCCCTGTACTACCGCAGCCTGTCATGGAAATTACCATTGCCGCCATGACTGTTGCAGCAATCAAACGCATTTTATTCTTTTTCATTCATACCACTCCCTCTAAAATGAGCCGCATACTTTAATACATATATGCGGTTATGCTTTAATTTATTGAAGTAATTATATCACGCATTTTTCTAAAGTCAATACAAAATATATTTATTTTTGCACAAAAAGGTGCTTACAATTTTCTCCAACTCTTTCAGGAAAAACAAAAGACCTGTTGGTTTTATCCAACAGGTCCTTAAAATTATATCTTGATTATTGATTGCCTTGGAGCATTTTCTTTACAAAACTGCCAACGATTTTATTATCGGCCCGCCCCATTACCTTCGGTGTAATCACCGACATAACTTTGCCCATATCTCTTATGGTGGAGGCACCGGTTTCTTTTATCGCTTCTTCTACGATCGTCTGGATTTCGGTTTCGCTCAATTGCTCTGGAAGGTAACCCAACAAAATGTCGATCTCTTGATTGAGTTTTTCGATCAGATCTGTTCTTCCGCTTTTTTCAAACTCAGGAAGGGAATCTCTTCTGCTTTTCAGCTGTTTGGTGACTACTTCAATTACGCCATCATCATCCAATTCGACTTTATTGTCCTTTTCGATCTGAAGGATGCCTGAACGGATCAGCTGCACCGTATCCTTTCTGACAGTATCCTTCTCTTTCATCGCAGTTTTTAAATCTGCAAAAAGTTGCTCTTTTAATGACATATCATCATCCCTCTTCGCCGTATAGAATTATTTAAACTTACGTTTTCTTGCGGCTTCGGATTTCTTTTTGCGCTTTACGCTGGGCTTGTCATAATGCTCTCTTTTGCGAACTTCGCCCATGATGCCATCTCTGGCACATGTCCTTTTAAAACGACGCAGTGCGCTGTCTAAGGATTCATTTTCTTTAACTTTTACCTCCGACATGAATTTCCCTCCCTCCAGATGCGAGATTCGTCTGTTGCCTATGGTAAAACTGCGCCAGATTCGCCTTTCTACCATACATTTAAGAATTATACACAAAAAAGCAACACGCGTCAATATAAAGACTTCTATTTTCCAAAGAAAAAATACAAGCCTACGCCGTTCCCCGCTTCTATCAGAGAGAAATACACAAGATGTAGTTATCCGAAGCTATTTGCTTACTCTATTTGCTATTTTCTTTTTTTCTTCCAAATGTTCAAAAACGATCATTCCCAAAGGTGGAACTTTTAGACAAATGCTCTGGCAGAAATGGTGCAAAGGAATATCCTCTGTCACCGGCTCTGTTTCATTTTCCACGCCGCTGCCGCCATATACAATGCTGTCACTGTTAAAAATTTCTTTATACTTTCCTTTATAAGGCACTCCCAGACGGAAGGTATCGTGGCAAACAGGAGTGAAATTGCAAATGCAGTACACCTCTTTTTCCTCACTGCGGCGGATAAAAGACACCACAGAGAAGTCCTTGTTATCACAATCGATCCACTGAAAGCCATGGGGGTTAAAGTCTTCCTTCCAAAAAGCC
Organism: Tyzzerella sp. UBA1042; assembly: GCA_002316675.1. Classification (GTDB taxonomy): domain Bacteria; phylum Bacillota; class Clostridia; order Lachnospirales; family Anaerotignaceae; genus Chakrabartyella. The sequence goes on along the minus strand of DCDZ01000006.1, from coordinate 98,167 downwards.
TCGTTTCCAAAATAAAGTCGGTTCAAATCCTGCACATATGCCTGCATCTGCTGGTGATCCGCATATTGCAGCAAATGCCAATCCAGGCTTCTTTTCTCACTCCATTCACGGTACTGACCAAATTCGCCGCCCATAAACAGAAGCTTTTTTCCCGGGTGGCCATACATAAAGCCGTAGGCAAGACGCAGGTTTGCAAACCGCTGCCAATCGTCCCCCGGCATTTTCCCTACCATAGAGCTTTTCTCATGAACCACCTCGTCATGGGAAAGAACAAGCATAAAATTATCGGAATAGTGGTAGGCCATACCAAAGGTCAGGCGGTTATGGTGCTCCTTACGAAACAGCGGATCCTGCTTCATATAAAACAGAAAATCATTCATCCAGCCCATATTCCACTTCAATGTAAAGCCCAAGCCCCCCTCTCTGGGGTCCTTTGTTACGCCGGGCCAAGAGGTGGATTCTTCCGCAATCATCAAGGCTCTGGGTACTTTTTCTTTGATAATGGAATTCATATGCTTAATAAATTCAATGGCCTCCAAATTTTCCGTTCCACCGTATTGATTGGGCACCCACTCCCCTGCCTCCTTGCCAAAATCAAGATAAAGCATGGAAGCAACGGCATCCACCCGCAAACCGTCGATATGGTATTCCTTCAGCCAAAACAAGGCATTACAGATGAGAAAATTGCTGACCTCTTTTCTGCCGTAATTAAACATATAAGTGCCCCACTGCCTGTGCTCTCCCCGGCGGGGGTCTTCATGCTCATACAAGGCTGTGCCGTCAAAGCGTCCCAGACCAAAGACATCCTTGGGAAAATGGGCGGGCACCCAATCCAAAAGAACACCGATGCCCTTATTATGGCAGGCATCCACAAAATATTTAAACTCGTCGGGTGTGCCAAAGCGGCTGGTGGGGGCATAATATCCCGTTACCTGATAGCCCCAGCTTCCGTCAAAGGGATGCTCCTGAACGGGCATCAGCTCAATATGGGTATAACCCATCTCCTTTACATAATCCACCAGCTGATCCGCCAGCTCCGTATAGGTAAGGAAGCGCTCTCCTTCCTCGGGCACCCGCCGCCAAGAACCCAAATGCACCTCATACACATTCATGGGAGAGGCATACTGATTTTTTGCTTTGGCCGCCGTCAGCCACCGCTTATCCCGCCATTTATACCGCTTCGGGTTATACAGCACCGAAGCCGTTTCTGGCCGCAGCTGTTCATATTTGGCATAGGGATCAGCCTTATCCACCGGGGTTCCGTCGCACTGCACCACATGAAACTTATATTGGTCCCCCTCGGCCAAGCCGGGAATAAAAAGCTCCCAAATGCCCGATACACCCAAACGGCGCATGGGATGTCGGCGGGCATCCCATTGATTAAAGCTGCCGATCACGCTGACACTCTTTGCACTGGGTGCCCAAACGGTAAAAGCAGCTCCTCTTGCTCCGCCATGGGTAAGCAGCCGCCCACCCATTTTATTGTAGATTTCATAATGCGTTCCCGCACCAAATAAATACCGGTCATACTCGGAAACGGTAGGCAGAAAGGCATAGGGATCATACCCCGCCCATGTTATGCCGCTGTCATTGGTATACTCTAACCGGTAGCGAAAGCATTCCTTTCTGTCCCACAGCAGCACCTCAAAAAAACCATCCTCATGAATTTTGGTCATAGGATATTGCTTTTTTTTATTTTTCATATCTATAACAGTAATGCTTTTTGCACCGGGCAGAAAAGCCCGCACTCCTATCACCGTTTCGCCGTTTAGTTCAATTTCATGCATACCCAGTACTCTATGAGGGTCATAATGTTCGCCGTTCACAATTTGAAAAATATCATAAAGCTCTGTGATTTCCATAGGTTCAACCCCTTTTTCGCTGCACTGTGATTTTAACCGCCCAATCAGCTATCTTTATTATATACTACTTGTCCAATTCTTTCCACCCAAAAATACAGTGGTTTTCGACAACACATCATATAAAATAGACAAAAACAGTCCTCTTGCCACCGGATTCAAATGGGGATATACTAAAATAAAAACGGGATCTGAACCACCGTATGTTAAGGGGGAACCATATGAAATTAATGTTTTTAGGCGCCGCCCACGAAGTAACCGGCAGCTGTCACTACATCGAAGCCTGCGGCAAAAGCATTCTTTTGGACTGCGGCATGGAGCAAGGGCGGGATACCTACGAAAACCAAGAAATTCCCGTATCCGCCTCCGCAATTGACTATGTTTTTCTTTCCCATGCCCATATTGACCATGCAGGGCTGTTACCCCTGCTTTACAAAAACGGGTTTCGCGGTAAAATCTATGCTACCGAGGCAACCACAGACCTTTGCCGCATCATGCTCTTAGACAGTGCCCATATTCAAGAATTTGAAGCCCAGTGGCGCAACCGCAGAGCAAAGCGGGCAGGCACCCCGCCCTTTGAACCCCTTTACACCACCGCCGAGGCCGCCGCCGTTACCGGCCGCTTTTACCCCTGCGACTATGCAGAGGAAATTGCCGTAGCAGAAGGCATTTCCCTGCGCTTTACCGATGTGGGCCATCTTTTGGGCTCCTCCAGCATAGAAATCTGGCTGACCGAAGAGGGGGTTACAAAAAAACTGGTTTTTTCGGGGGATATCGGCAATTTCAATCAGCCCATTATCCATGACCCCCACTATACCAAAGAGGCGGACTATGTGATTATGGAAAGCACCTACGGCGACCGCCTGCATAACTCGCCCCCGGATTATGTTGCGGAATTGGCAAGATATATTCAAGAAGCCTTTGACCGAGGGGGAAATTTGGTGATTCCCGCCTTTGCCGTGGGGCGCACCCAGGAAATGCTGTATTTCATCCGTGAAATTAAGGAACGGCGGCTTGTAAAAAATCACGAGCAGTTCAAGGTTTATGTGGATAGCCCTCTTGCCATTGAGGCAACCAAAATTTTCACGGCAAACAGAATGGACTGCTATGATGCCAAAGCCATGGAGCTGGTGAAAAAGGGCATCAACCCTTTGGAATTTGACGGACTGATTACCGCCGTAACGCCCGAGGATTCTCAGGCCATCAATTTTGACAGCGCCCCCAAGGTGATCCTATCCGCCTCGGGTATGTGCGAAGCCGGGCGCATCCGCCATCATTTAAAGCACAACCTCTGGCGTAAGGAAAGCACGGTGCTTTTTGTAGGCTATCAAGCCATGGGCACCTTGGGCAGAAGTATTATAGATGGGGCGGATGAGGTGCGTCTGTTTGGAGAAACCATAACCATAAACGCCCATATTGAGCAGCTGGCAGGAATCAGCGGCCATGCCGATCAAAAGGGCTTGATCCGTTGGATCACTCATTTTGACCCCAAGCCCACCAAGGTGTTTGTTGTGCATGGGGAAGATCTTGTTGCCGATGCCTTTGCCCGCACGTTGCAGGAGGACGATCAATTTCAAGCCGTTGCCCCTTACAGCGGTGCTTGCTATGACTTAAGAGATGGCACGCTGTTAGCGGAGGGGGTTAAAATCCCCGTAAAGCCAAGGACATATACCCAAAAGCCTCTCTCTGCCGGCGGAAAAAGAGCCCTGTATCTGGCGGATCAGCTGGATTTGGCAGGAAAGCGTTTGCTGCGTATTATCAACCAAAGCAAGGGCGGTGCAAACAAAGATATGGAAAAGCTGCTAAAACGGCTGGAGGCTTTTAGCAACGAGCTGGAAAACTAAATCCCTACATAATTTTTCGTGAAATTAAAAAAAGGATACTCTAATTGAAGTGCACCCCAAAAAGTTAGACAGTATAATATCCTGATAACGATTGGGGTACTTCATAGCAGCAGTGTCCTCTTTTTATATTTTTCAGCGTTTCAATCCGAATCCTTTTTCAAGTATTTCAGCATACATTTTATGGCTAGAACCGCTAAGGTAATACCTAGCCCCAAACGCAAGGCGGCTACAGCGAACATATACACTGAAAATAATGAATCCATTGCAGAAAAAACTCCCATTGCCTCCATATAGACCTCCCAGAAAAAGTCGACATCCTATTTTTCCCAGTATACCACACGCCGGATTCCGGCACAAGTGTGTCTCTCTTACGGCTTTCTTGCAATAGGAAGCTCTGCATATAAAGGGAATTGCGGCTCTCCCCTTTATTTTCCCGCAACGGCAAGGGTTTTCACCAAAACCGAAGGAGTGCCTTTTCCCCCTGCCCCAAAATACAAGTCCTCTCCCACAACCAAAATATCTTTTAAAAGGGTGTAGAAATTTCCGGCAATGGTAATTTGTTCCACAGACCTTACTATTTTCCCCCCTTCCACCAAAAAGCCCTCCGCCGAGAGGGAAAACTCCCCGGAAACAGCGTTGGTTCCTGCGTGAAGCCCCATAAAATCCGTAATATACAGGCCGTTTTTCATTTCAGCAAAAAGCCCCGAAAGGGGTTTTCCTCCTTTTTGAATATAAAAATTAGTGCAAGCCGTTTTCACAGGCGCCGTCAGCCCTGTCTTAAAGCCATTTCCCGTAGAGGCAACACCGTCTTTTTTCGCCGACTTCCGATTATATAATAAGGTTTTCAAAGATCCCTTTTCGAGGATTGTCTTATTTTTTCCTGCAACCCCTTCGCTGTCAAAGGGCACAGAAGCATAGCCCCCTGCCAAGAGGGCATCGTCCCGCAATGTCACGCAAGGAGCGGCAATTTGCTCCCCCAGCCTGTCCTTAAGCAGAGAAAAGCCCTTTTGCACATTTTCCCCAAAGAAAATTCCGCTGAAGGAGGTCAAAAGTGCAGTCATTGCTCTGGCATCCAAAACAGCGGCATAGCTTCCGCTTTTCACCGAGGACGCACCCAGAAGCGCCGCCCCCCGCCTTGCCGCTTTTCTCCCCGTTTCTTCAGGATGAAAGAGAGCCCAGTCGGTACCCTTCCAAAAAGCAGAGCCTTTCTTGGTTTCTTCTCCCCTTCTGGCAATGGCACTGACATAACCGGAGGCAAAATTTTTGGTATAGGATACATCTAAGCCAAGACTGTTTATAATGGATACCTCTTTCTTCACAATCCCCAAAACGCAATAATCCAGGGAAGCAATGCTTTCCGCACCGTTTAATGCCGCTTCCTCCATACGCTTTGCCAATTGAATCCGCTTTTCCACGCAAACCTGCTCCAGCTCAGGATAATATCCCACAAAGGGAGGGTATTCCTCTCCGGCAAACAATTCCTCCTGCTCCTCCGGGGGCATCAGCAGAGCGTTTTCCTTTGCCGACGCAATGAAAAAGGGGATGCTTTCTTCCTCCAAGCGCTCTGAAAAAGCATAGCCCGTTCTGCCTGCATAGGTTCCCCGGAAGGAAATGCCCCCTTCACTGCTGTTTTCGTAATTGGAAACCTCTCCCTCCATCAATAAAACCTCGAAGCTTTCCCCGCCTAGGTAAAACACCTCACAATCGGTGAATCCTGCTTGCAAAGCCTCCGCAATAATTTGTTTCTGCAAAGCCTGTCTCTCCAAAATTCTTACCCCCTTCCGCCAACGGTCATTTCTTTTACACGAAGCATGGGCTGACCCACATCGGTGGGGATAGAGCCGCTGATACTGCCGCACATACCTTGGGCACGGGCAAGGTTATTGCCCACCATATCAATCTGCATTAAAACCTCCATACCCTTGCCAATCAAGGTTGCCCCCCGCACCGGCTCGGCAATTTTGCCGCTCCGAATCATATAGCCTTCCAAAACCGCAAAATTAAAGGAGCCTGTGGCCGGGTCAACACTGCCGCCGCCCATGCGCTTGGCATATAAACCAAACTCCGTCTTGGCGATAATTTCCAGAGGGGTACTTTTTCCGTTTTCAATAAATGTATTGGTCATACGGCTGGTGGGGGCAAAACGATAGCTTTCCCGTCTGGATGAGCCTGTAGGGCTTGCGCCCATGCGCCGTCCGTTTAATTTATCCACCAGATAAGACCGCAAAATACCATTCTCGATCAATACATTTCTTTGGGTAGGCATTCCTTCGTCATCCATGGCTGCAGAGCCCCATGCATTGGAAATGGTTCCGTCATCCACGGCAGTCACCACAGGGGAGGCAATCTGCTGTCCCATCTTTCCCGCAAATACCGAAGCATTTCTTGCCACAGCCGTCGCCTCAAGGCTATGCCCGCAGGCCTCATGAAAAATAACGCCGCCAAAGCCATTCTCAATGACCACTGGCATTCTTCCCGCCGGGCATGGCTTTGCCCCAAGCATGGTTACGGCAATGCGGGCCGCCTCCCTTGCCTGTTCCTCCACATCAATCTGGTCATAAAGCTCAAACCCAACGGAGCCGCCGGGGCCCAAATGACCGCTTTGTTTTTCCGTGGCCGAGGAGGCAATGGCTTCCACGGTAAAACGACTGCGCACCCGTTGTTCCTTTGCCCATAAGCCGTCTGTATTGGCAATAAAAACATCCTTTATAATGTCAAGGCAGCCTGTCCTCGTCTGGCTGATCAAAGGGCTATATTTTTTCGCCGCCTCCGCCGCCAAAAAAAGCTTTTCCGCCTTTTGTCTTTTCTCTACCTCATCGGGCATCACCCGAATAGGATTTCTGCAAGAAAACTCCATGCGGTTCCATCCCTGCAAGGTATACACCCGATCCCCTCTTGCCGCCGCGGCGGCCTCTCGGGCAATGCGGATTAAGTTTTTCTCCGTGGTATCGTTGGTAAAGCCGTAAATGGCTTTGTTCTGAAAAAACAGCCGGATTCCCACGCCGTAATCCAACCCGCTCTGCACTGCTTCCACCTTGCTGTTTACCACCCCGATGGTATTACGCTTTGTCTGCTCCATATACAGCTCCGCAAAATCTGCTCCCGTTCCCAAGGCAGCGGACAATGTGTTTTCCACAACGCTTTTCTTTAGCATAGGCCCTCGTCCTTTCTTGTTTTTTCCTCTGTTTCCATTAAGTATAGACTAACTGCCTCCAAATAATGCAGTAACCCGTTACCTGTTTTTTGCAGGCGGTATTTTTCGACAAACGCTTCCAAGGGAATTGACTTCCTGCCGCCCTTTTCCGCCGCCGCCCAATAGCTTTCCAATACTTCCAAGGGTAAGAGGTAATAGGCATCCAGTGCGGTAAAATGCACCAGAAGAAAAGCCAATCCCCGCTGGGCACGAAAATCCGCCATAAATTCTATCTGGTGCTGATGTATATTCTGTAATGGCAAATGCTTGCACGCCGTCTCCTTTGCATCAAAACAAACGGGTACCCCTTGGGCAACCCCGATATAATCCACCGTACTTTGTTTTTCAAAATATGCCAAGGTAATGGTTTTATTTTCCTGATTGATTTTTACCGGTGTGATAGGGGTGGGCACCTTCTGAAACAGTGCCAGCCCTCTCTGCCGATATTTTTCGTTTGTAAAATTAATCTTTTCTTCCAAAGAACTGCCTCTCAGCCCTCTTGTATTCCAGTGCGACATTTTTCCTCCTTCATAAAGGTGGTGTTCCTTTTTCTTTATTATAGCATATCTCCACCCCAAAAAAATACCGCTTTCTTCTCAAAAACCTTTCAATTTTCTTGCCTTATGGATTTGCCCATTGTTCTTTCTACTCCACCAGATCCCCGGCGGTGACGAAGGTAATCCCCGCCTGCTGCAGCTCGGGAATCAATGCTTCTATGGCCTGCACGGTAACATCGCCGCCTTCCGGTCCAACATGGCCGATTGCCAAAGCTTTTCCATCCCGCAGAGCAATTTCCGCCGCCTTGCGCAAGTTCGCCTTCACCGTTTCCACATCAGTGGTTCCATCCAAAAAAACGTTTCTGGAAAAAAAAGGAACACCCTTTTCCGCCGCCAAGGCACGTCCTTGGCTCTTTTCCGTAGTTACGCTGTCAATGAAAAACGCATTCTTCTCTTTCAGCACCTCCAGCACATCCTCAAGGCTTCTGGTATCCTCGGTAATTGCCGAGCCCATATGGTTGTTTAAGCCTACGGCATTGGGCAAAATAGAAAATGCCTCTTCTACCAAGGCCTTAATCTCATCATCGGGCATGGTATGAAAAATACCCTTATCCCCCACC
>DCDZ01000006.1:69038-90022 GCA_002316675.1 Tyzzerella sp. UBA1042 | reverse complement strand
GGCCCTGTAAGGACTCCATAGGCATATGTATAATGACTTCCTTCCCCGCCGCCGCCGCTTTTTCCGCATCCTCCACAGAAAATTCTGAAAAAGGCATCACCGCCGCAGTGAGGGGAATGGGCAAAGCCAGCATAGCCTCCGTTCCGCTTCCCTGATACCCAAAATCATCGATTACAATGGCCAGCTTTCCTTCCCTGTCCGCACTTGCCTCCTTCACCGCCTGCCTGGCGGCAGTCAGCCGTCCTCCCACAAAACAAAAAGTAAATAACAGCAAATAATATATGCCGCTTTTCCAAAACTTTTTCATTTTTCTCAACCCTTTATGCCGTTTGTTATTTAAGATACACGGAAGAGTTGTCCAATATTCCGCCTTTTCGGCACAAAATGCTGTACGCCTTGTTATAAAACGAGTTCGTTTTTACGCCCGGACATTACTTACACCGGGGTTCTTCGTTCCCCTCCGGCCTTTTCCAAGAACGAAATTCATAAATCACCATAGCCATAGCCATGACAAAAGCCAGGGTATCCGCCGCAGGGGCCGCAAGCAATGCCCCCTCCAGCCCCCTCTGTCCGGACAATAGCAGTGCCAAAGGGATTAAAAACAATACCTGCCTTGCCAAGGCAACAAAAAGCGCCTTCATGGGTTTCCCAAGGGCTTGAAAAAAGGAGGATGTAATCTGCGGCGGCCCATAGAGGAAAAAGGCCAGCATATAGCTGCGGAAGCAATACTGTGTAAATTCCAAAAACAAGGGTTCGTCCTGCACAAAAACACCGGCAAGGGCCGCCCCTCCCCAGCGGAAGATGCCGAACCAAACAAAGGAAATGACCATAGACGTAACAAACGCAATGCGGTAGGTTTGCCGCACGCGAGAACGCTTCCCGGCGCCGAAATTAAACCCATGAATGGGCTGGGTGCCTGCCGCCAAGCCTACAAACATGGCATGGGCAATTTGATACAGCTTTGTCATAATGCCATAGCCGGATAGGGTGATTTCACTGCCGTAGGGGCTGAATTGCCCATACTTCCGCATCAAATTATACAGCACAATCTGGGTTGCCGCGGTTGCCGTTTGGGTGCAGAAGCTAGGAAAACCTAGTTTTAAAATCTTACCCATATAGCTTTTTTCCAACACAAAATCACCTCTATAGCGAATATGCTTTAGCTTCCGAATATAAGCCAAGGCCAGTCCCCCTGATACAAACTGACCGATAATTGTGGCAAGAGCCGCCCCCTTCACCCCCATGTCAAGCTTAAAAATAAAGATGGGGTCTAAAATCAGATTGATTACGGCACCCAGCAGCATGGTTTTCATCATATATCGTGGATTACCGTCGGCCCGAATGATGGCGGTCATAGCCATAGTAGCCATAGAAAAGGGTATGCTCCACAAAAGAATGTTTGTGTATGCCATAGAAATCTCCAGCACAGCGGCAGAAGCCCCGAAAAACAGCAGTAAGGGCTTTAAAAAAGCCAACCCTGCAAAACATATGCTGAGTGCTCCAAAAAACAGCAGATACAGCCCATTGAACAAAAATTTTTCCGCCTGCTCTTTCTCCTTTCTCCCCAAGGCAAGGCTGATGTTCGCCGCACAGCCGTCCCCAATGAGCAGGGCTATTGCCGCCGTGAGTATAAACAAAGGGAAGGCCACATTGGTGGCGGCAACACCGTCAACACCCACGGCACGGCCGATAAAAATTTGGTCTACCATATTATATAGGCTGTTTACAATTAAAGCCATTGCCGTAGGAACGGAAAATTGAAGCAAAAGTCTGCCCACCTTTTCTGTGCCCAGTACATTTTCCTGTGCCATATAAGCCCTCCCCTCCTAAAACACAATACTCCTTTGCCTGCAAAAAATTGGAGCACAAAAAAAGCACCCCGCCTTGTTTGGCAGAATGCTTCCTATTCGTACGTCCACGCAGAAAAAGGCCCTGCCACTCACGTGTTTCCAGTAACCTTCTTCTCCCATCCAGACTGACTGTCGGCTTCGCATTGCATCGAATCTTGCCTTGCCATGGCCTTGGCTCGCGGGCTTTTACCGCCGGTATGGTACTCCCATTTCCGAAGAATTGTTTTATTTATTTTTATGCCGAAGAATACAACAGATGTCATGCCTTCGATAATTTTTAAAAACTGCTATAGGAACCCTCTGTCCCTTTATTTATGGTATCACAGGATCATAGGCTAGTCAATGTTCTCCTCCTTTATTTCCGCCCCGCAAAACATACAAAATCTTTGCTTTTCCTGAACGGCACCGCCGCATTGAGGGCAAAATTTAGGCCAAACCGTCTTTTTCTCCTCCGGCACTGCTTCTGGCAGGGTAGCACCGGCAATTTCAAGCTGATCCTCTTCCTCTTGTTTTGTTTTGACCCGCTCCTCCAAAACAGCCTCCCGCTCCTGTTTTACCTTTTCAATATCCAAAAGAAGCTGACGAATACGGTCTTGGCTGACTACAACCTTATCACAAATTAACATTGCCTCATCATCCAGCTTTTCTCCCACCGTAAATTTTGCCAAATAATACTCTCCCAATTCCCTTTGATAGCACTGAATATTTCCTTTTTCTATGGCAATTTCACCGTTTAGTCGATTAATCTCCAGGCTGTCTCCCGCTTTTTCCGTTAAGTTTCTGGCGGATGCAGCCAATCTATCAAAAAAATCCATTTTTCCCGCTCCTTCTCCAAAATCGGCTAATACTAAATACTACCTTATATTATAGGTATTCTTCCTCAAAAATCAATTCCCACTGCATTTTTTTACGATTTTTTCACATACTGAAATTTAGGAGGTGAGCCCATGAAATTTTTTCAGGATATATCGACCCTTACGCCTGAGCTGCAAATGGAAATTGCCCATAATAGTTCGGATATGCAGCGTTTTTATACGCTGACCACCGAAGAACGGGCAGATATTCTTGGCCGCATCAGCCGACACAATTCTATGCACGAGCTGGAAAATGCCAACCGAGAGTAGCCTCGGTGCAAGTAGGATGCAGCTTTTTCAACACTTTCCTCAAGGTGCCGATAAAATCGGCACCTTGAAATTAAGTATCCCTTTTCGTACATTCTTCCCTCTTTTTCTTTTCTCAAAAACCAAAAAAGGATTCACATAGATTTTACATTCATACAAAAAAAGCCCTCTGGCCCCATCTCTTTCTTACAAAAAAAATGTTTCTTTCATAACTTTTTTCCAAAGGTTACGATGTTTCTTCCCTTATTTTCGCTTATTTTCCTACCATCCCTGTACACTTCTATAAAATATTATACAATTCGACTTTATTCTATTTACATCCTCCTAGTACCACCGTATAATGAAAATACCTTTTTAAACAACGAGTTTTCAGTAAGAGGGAGCCATTTATCATGGAATTGTTAAAACGCAGAATTACAAATGACGGAACAGAAATAGGCACAGAGATCGTTAAGGTGGATTCTTTTTTGAACCACCAGTTAGATATTGGCTTATTTATGGCATTAGGCAAAGAAATTTACCGACGCTTCGGCAACATGGGAATCAATAAAATTCTCACAATAGAAGCCTCCGGTATCGGCATTGCCGCCATAACAGCCATTTACTTCGATCTGGTGCCTGTTGTTTTTGCCAAAAAAACACAGCCAAGCACAATGACCGAGGATTTTTATGGTGCCCCGGTAAAATCCTTTACCAAGGGGATAGTCTCCATTGCAAAGGTTTCCAAGAAATATCTGAACAAAGAGGACAAGGTTTTGATTATTGACGACTTTCTTGCCCACGGCGAGGCGGCGGCAGGCCTTGCAGACCTTGTAAACCAGGCAGGCGGCACAGTATGCGGCATTGCGGCCATTGTGGAGAAGGAATTTCAAGGGGGAAGCAAAAAGCTGAGGGAGCTTGGTTATTATGTTGATTCTTTGGCTGTTATTACGAAAATCGAGGACGGAAAAATCTACTTTAAGGATTAATGCGTCCTTCTTTCTATTTATTGCAGAAAATTTTATTGCTTTGGTTATTTCGCCTTCAAAAAAAGGGGAGGGCGTCTAACATACCTGTCACTATCATTAAGACGATTGTTTAAAAGAAAAGGAGAGAAACCATGAAAAAGTTATCAAAATTTTTGGCAATGGCATTGGCGGCTGCCCTTTCCATGTCAGCACTGGCTGGCTGCGGCGGTACTACGGAGCCCCCGGCAGATACAGGGGAAACCGCAGAAGCAGCTACAACGAAAGTAGGGTTTATCTACATCGGCTCTCAAAATGACGGCGGCTATTCTCAGGCACAGCACAACGGCACAAAAGCTGTGGAGGAATACTTTGGTGATAAAGTAGAAACTATCATTGCTGAAAACGTAGCGGAAGAAAAGCAAACGGTAAAAACAACTGCCATTAACATGATTGATCAGGGTGCTGCCATTGTAATCGGTACAAGCTTCGGCTTCATGGATGCTTTGGAGGAATTGGCAACAGAATATCCCGAGGTAACTTTCTTGCATTTTTCCGGCAATAAAATGAATGATACCAACTTTGGCAACTATTTCGGTGCCATGGAAGAACCCAGATACCTGTCGGGTATACTTGCAGGTATGATGACAGAAACAAATAAGCTGGGCTATGTGGCAGCTTTCCCTTATACAGAAGTACACATCGGCATCGACGCTTTCGCATTGGGCGCACAGAGTGTAAACCCCGATGTTGAAGTAAAGGTTGTTTATACAAACAGTTGGGGCGATCCCGCCGGTGAAAAAGCAGCGGCTGAGTCTTTATTGGCACAAGATTGCGATATTATCACACAGCATGCTGACTCCGCAGGCCCTCAGCTGGCAGCAGAAGCAGCAGGCAAGCTTGCCATTGGCTACAACCTGGATAATTCCGAAATCGTTCCCGGTGCTTTCCTAACTGCCCCCGTTTGGCATCATGATAAATACCTGGTACCTACCATTGAAAAAATTATCGACGGTACTTATGTTCCCGAATCCTACTACGGCACAATGCAGGATGGCTATATCGGCCTTGCTCCTATGACCGATTTGGTTCCTCAGGAGGTGCAGGATAAGGTAAATGAAGTTGCAGCACAAATGGAAGCCGGAGAATACCCCATATTCGCAGGGCCCATTTATGATACAGAGGGCAATGTTCTGGTTGCAGAGGGTGAAACCCTTGACAGAGCAGGCATCTGGACAGTAATGCAGAGCTTAGTAAAGGGCGTTTCCGCTGTAAACTAAGATGAATCCCATCTTAAATGATTAGGAGAAATTGTATGGAACCCGTAAAAGCAATTGAAATGAAAAACATTTCCAAGGCTTTTGGGTCCGTTCAGGCGAATGAAAATGTGAATCTCACTGTGTATAACGGTGAGATTCATGCGCTCTTAGGAGAAAACGGTGCCGGAAAAAGTACGCTGATGAGTATGCTTTCCGGCATCTATACTCCCGATAGCGGCTCTATTTCCATTCAAGGTACGGAGGTGGAGTTTTCTTCCCCCAAGGACTCGATCGCTTTGGGCATCGGCATGATTCATCAGCATTTTAAGCTGGTAGAGGTGATGACTGCCAAAGAAAATATGGTTATGGGCAGCAAAGGCATTGCCTTGCAGGGCAAGCAGCTTACCAAGGAAATGCAGGCCATTTGTGACCGCTATGGCTTAGATATTAAACCGGATAAAAAGGTTTATGAAATGTCTGTAGGCGAAAAACAGACGCTGGAAATCATCAAGGTATTATACCGTGGAGCAAAGATCCTGATTTTGGACGAGCCCACCGCAGTATTAACCCCCCAAGAGATCAAGCGTCTTTTTGCCATTTTAAGAAACATGAAGGCACAGGGCTGTGCCATTGTCATCATTACCCATAAGCTGAACGAGGTTATGGAAATTTCTGACCGCATTACCGTTTTGCGTCGGGGGCAATCCATCGCAACCGTGGATACAAGCGCCGTGGAAATCAACCCTTTGATTGAAATGATGGTGGGTAAAAAAGTGGATTTGCAGCTGAATAAACCCCATTGCAGCCAAGACACACCCTTATTGACCGTAGACGGGCTTTCTGTTGCCACCAAGGAAAACAAGCACGCCTTACAAGACATTCATTTTGACCTCTATCCGGGGGAAATATTGGGCATTGCCGGTGTGGCAGGCAGCGGACAAAAAGAAATCTGTGAAACCATTGCAGGGCTTCTGCCGGCGGAAAAAGGACGTATTTTCTTTGAAAACGCAAATATTCTAGGCAAAACCCCAAGAGATATTATTCATCTGGGCATCCGCATGGGCTTTATCCCCGAGGATCGCTTGGGCATGGGCTTAGTGGGCTCCATGGATATGGTGCATAATATGATTCTTAGGGATTACACCAGTCAGCCCGGCCTTTTCCTGCGCAGAAAGGAAAGCACAAAAAAGGCCCAGCGCTTGGTGAAACAGCTGGAAATCCTGACCCCGGGGGTATACCATCCCATCAAAAAGCTTTCCGGCGGCAATATTCAGAAGGTGCTTTTGGGACGGGAAATTGACTCTAACCCGAAGGTTCTGATTACTGCATATCCCGCACGAGGGCTAGATATCGGCGCTTCCTATAAAATTTATGATTTACTCAACGAGCAAAAGAAAAAGGGCGTGGGTGTGCTGTTCATCGGCGAGGACTTAGACGTTCTGATGGCCCTCTGTGACCGGATTATGGTTTTTTGCGGCGGTAAAATGACAGGTATCGTTACACCCGAGGAAATTACCAAAGAGGACATCGGCCTTCTTATGGCAGGCGGTTCCCTACAAAAGGAGGTACAAGCATGATTCCTTTGAAAATTACAAAACGGGATGATTTACCCCGCAATAAAGCAATCATGATACGCACTTTTTCTGTGGCCCTTTCCATTGTTTGTGCAGGGCTCATCATTGCCTTTTTGGGATATAACCCCATTACCATATTTGCCTCCATGGTAAAGGGCGCCTTGGGCACAACCATCCGCCTGCAACAGACAACCCTTAAGGCCGTGCCCTTGGTTATCACCTCTTTGGGCATTTTGGTGGCCTTTAAAATGAAATTTTGGAATATCGGCGGCGAAGGGCAGATTATGATGGGCGCTTTTGCAGCCTCTGCCGTTGCCCTAAACGTAAGCCTGCCGAAGCCCTTGCTGCTTTTATCCATGGCCGCTGCGGCAATGGTAATGGGCGGACTTTGGGCATTTATTCCCGCTTTTTTTAAGGCAAAAATGGGTACAAATGAAACCATATTCACCTTGATGCTGAACTATCTGGCCATTAAATTTGTCACCTATTTGCAATACGGCCCTTGGAAGGACCCCTCTTCCCAAGGCTTCCCCAAAATTGCAGCCTTCTCCGGGAATGCCATTCTGCCTACTGTAGGCGGGGTGCACATGGGTTGGGTCATCGCTTTGGTGCTGGTGGTGCTGGTATATCTTTTTTTGAACCATACAAAAAAAGGCTATGAAATTTCTGTGGTTGGAGAAAGTATTGAAACGGCACGGTATGCTGGCATGAATATTTCCTCCGTCATTATTGTGTCTATGCTCCTTTCCGGCGGCCTCTGCGGTTTGACAGGCATGATTCAGGCCTCCGCCGTAGAAAAAACATTATCCGCCTCCCTTTCCGCTAATTATGGGTTCACGGCAATCATCACCACATGGCTTGCAGGCTTAAATGCCATAGCTACCCTGTTTGTCTGCATTGCCTTTGCCATTTTGGTGCAGGGCGGCAATTATATTCAGATTTCCATGCAGGTTCCCGCCTCCGTTGCGGATATGATTCAAGCAATCATACTATTTTTCGTACTGGGCAGTGAATTCTTCCTGCAATATAAATTGCACTTCCATAAATTCAGCAAAATAAAAAAGGAGGCGAAATAATATGTTGGTCGGTTTTTTATCCGCCGCAATCATTGCGGGGACACCCCTTCTTTTCGCCACCTTGGGTGAAATTTTTACGGAAAAGGCAGGGCATCTAAACCTCGGTGTGGAGGGCATGATGTACATGGGTGCCATTGTAGGGTTTTTGGTGGGCCTGAACACCCATAATCCCCTCCTTGCCATGCTGGGGGCAATTTTTTCCGGCGGCATTGGCGCACTGCTTTATGCCTTTTTGACCGTTTCCCTCCGGGTAAACCAAACGGTATGCGGTTTAACGCTGACCATTTTCGGTGAAGGCTTTGCCAGTTTTTTGGGCCAGCGGGTGATGGGCTCCATCGTCCCCGGAGATATTAAAAGCTTTTTCGTTGCACGTCCCATTCCCGTGTTATCCTCCATCCCTTATATTGGGGAGATTTTCTTTCAACAGGACGTTTTTGTTTATTTTGGGTATCTCACTATTCTTGCCTCCACCTACTATCTTTTCCGCACCAAAAAGGGCCTAAACCTGCGGGCTGTGGGAGAGAGTGCGGCGGCGGCGGATGCTTCCGGGGTAAACGTAACCCTTTATAAATACGCCCATATCCTTTTGGGCGGCGCATTATGCGGCTTAGGGGGCGCTTATATGTCCTTGGTTACTGTGCCCGTTTGGCAGGAGCACATTATTGCGGGCCGCGGCTGGATTGCCGTTGCTTTGGTCATCTTTGCTTCCTGGAATCCTGTGAAGGCCATGATCGGCGCCTTCCTCTTCGGCGGCTTATCCATTTTGGGCTTCCGTTTGCAGAGCATGGGCATACAGATTTCTCAGTATCTGATTGATATGCTTCCCTATGCGGCAACCATCGTCATTGTAATTATCAGCACCAGAAAGAACAAAAAAGAGGACCTGCCCCCTGCGGATTTGGGGAACCCCTATTTTCGGGAAGAACGCTAACCTCTTATATAAAAGGCCTGCTTTCCTTTGTCAAGCATGGGAGGGCAGGCTTTTTTCATGCAGGACTTTTGTATAGCAGAGGGCGCAGCTCCCAAAAGCCACCCCCAAAAAACGTTTTCTTCAAGCATACTGCCGCCACTTTATCCAGTCAAAAACTGTGTGCTGTGAAGTTGCACAAAAAGGCCTGTTGAAACCCCGGGAAAATCCCCGTTTTTGCTGTTGAGAATGGATATCTCCTTTGCTATGATAAGCAGGTGTGGCTTTTACTATTTCTGTATATTCAAAATACATATTGCTTCTGAAAGGAGTTTTTATCATGCTGGGCAATTTTACAGACAGCTTAAAACAAGAATTTCGTGGATACAATGCTTCCAAATTAACACAAGACCTTATGGCGGGGCTTACCGTTGCGGCTGTTGCCCTGCCCTTGGCTCTAGCCTTTGGTGTCAGCAGCGGCGCCGATGCGGCGGCAGGCTTAATCACCGCCATCATCGCCGGGCTGATCATGAGCCCCTTATCCGGCGGATATTATCAAATTTCCGGGCCTACGGGGGCCATGGCGGCAATTTTAATGTCCCTGGTGGCTACATACGG
Source organism: Tyzzerella sp. UBA1042 (assembly GCA_002316675.1). GTDB lineage: Bacteria > Bacillota > Clostridia > Lachnospirales > Anaerotignaceae > Chakrabartyella. The sequence goes on along the minus strand of DCDZ01000006.1, from coordinate 80,673 downwards.
CATGAACGGTGTTTATATTGCTACCCTCATTGCCGGCATTTTGCTGTTGCTTTCCGGCCTTCTGCGCTTAGGAAAGCTGACTGCCTTCATCCCCGCCCCTGTCATTACCGGCTTCACCTCCGGCATCGCAGTAATTATTGCCTTGGGGCAAATTGATAACTTTTTTGGAACCCACTCCCAAGGAGCTTCTGCCATTGCAAAGCTGATCAGCTATGTCCGCTTAGGCTTTGCGCCCAACATAACCGCCGTGCTTCTGGGCGCTTTTGTTATTTTGTTTATGGTATTTTTCCCAAAAAAATGGAGTGCCGTCATTCCCGCCTCCCTGTTAAGCATCATTCTTGCAACGGCGGCTTCCATGCTGATGGGGCTTGATGTGGCCGTGGTAGGGGAAATTCCAAAAACACTGCTGCCGGAAAGCCGCCTCACAGTATCCATATTAAACCCAAACATCGTGGGTGGGCTGATTACACCAGCCTTCAGTATTGCCATTTTGGGTATGATTGAAAGCCTTTTATGCGGTGCCAGCGCAGGCAGAATGACGGGCGTGCGGCTAAACAGCAATCAGGAGCTGATTGCCCAAGGCGTAGGCAATATCCTTCTGCCCTTTTTCGGTGGTATCCCCGCCACTGCCGCCATTGCCCGTACCAGTGTTGCGGTAAAATCCGGCGCAAAAACCCGCTTGGTGGGGGTTTTTCATGCCCTTGGGCTTTTGATTTCCATGTTTCTTTTGGCACCTGTCATGTCCCAAATTCCCTTGGCCGCTCTGGCAGGGGTATTGATGGTGACGGCGTGGCGCATGAATGAATGGGAATCCATACGCTATATTTTCTCCCATAAATTCAAAGGGGCCATGCTGGAGTTTGTGGCAACCATGTTGGCCACCATACTGTTCGACCTTACCGTGGCAATTCTGGTGGGAGTTGTCATCGGTCTGATTTTCTTGGTGACTCGTCTTTCCTTCATCGAAATCAACTACGAAAATGTGGATATGGGCCGTATGAATGTTACCGACCCTGTTCTTTGTGCCCGGTATAATAACACAAAGGTTGTGTACATCACAGGCCCCATGATTTTTGCGAATACCCAAGCTGTGGCAGAGATTGCCGCAAAAGTAGAGGGTGCCGACACCGTGCTGTTTTCCATGCGAGGTGTTTCCAATATTGATATTTCCTGCGCCCAAACACTGCGTGAATTGATCGAAGGATTGCGGCAGCAGGGGATGGATGTTGCTCTTTGCGGCTTACCCACCCACACCATGAAGATGATGCAGAGAACGGATTTAAAAGAAATCATCGGCGCAGAAAACTTTTATTGGAGCGTGAAGCGGGTACTGCTTACAAACCGCCCCAGAGTAAAGCCTGCCGCTTAATTTCTTTTGATCACAGCACCAAAATAGCGAAAAGAAAGCCTTCCCCCTTGGAAGAAAAAGAAGGGGCAAGGCTTTTTATTTAAATTTCAAATACAATTTTTGATGGTTCTTTCCTCTTTTGGAATTGCCCTATTGAAAAAACAGTCCCTTTCTGTCTCTATTCAATTCCCTTGCCCAAACAGTAATCACAAGCTCTTCCCCAGCGGCAAGGGTGGCAAGGGCACAAAGTACAGCGGCCACCATGCTGATTTCTCCGAAATGGTAGAATACCGGGAAACAGAATAGGCTTATCCCGGCAATTTTATTCAGATAAGTATGCAAAAAAGCCAGTCCGCCATACCGAACAAGTCCAATTACAAAAGTGCTGCCTTTAAGGATAAAAATTCCGCCAACCCAATACAATGCCCACGGAGGCAAAATAAGGACAGGCAAAAGCTTATACAGCACGACGAAAACAAAAACACAATCCCCCATGCTGTCCAACGTGGCCCCTAAGGCGGAGCTTGCCCGCCATTTTCGTGCAATATAGCCATCCAGCATATCGCCAATGCCACACACTATATATATCACAAAAAAGGCTGGGGAAAACGGTGCCGTCAGCAGCAAAAAAAATGCGGCAAGGCTTCTGCTTATGGTAATAATATTGGGTACAAGGCTCATTTCTCCACCTCGATAATTTTAGAATTTTTTTAGCTTAGCATAAAATCTGTTCTGCCACAAGTATCATGCAACCTTTAGATTCATCGCATTCCAAGAACAGTTTTTATATGAAATTGCAATAACCCCTCATTTTTTGGCCTTTCTCTCTTCAAAAAAATAAGCGTCTCCCTTCCTTGAAGGAAAAGAACAAAGACGCTTATAAGTATATTTTATTTGTTTTGAGGAATATCAGGAATACCTGCAAAGCCCTTCTCCAGGTCTGCATCCGTGGGAATATAATCCCCCATTACGCCGTCGTTAAACTTCTCATAGGCAACCATATCAAAATATCCTGTGCCTGTTAAGCCAAAGAGAATGGTTTTTTCCTCTCCCGTTTCCTTGCAGTGCAAGGCCTCATCCATGGCCGCACGAATGGCATGGGCACTCTCCGGTGCCGGCAAAATGCCCTCAATCCTTGCGAATTGCTCCGCCGCCTCAAACACTGATGTCTGCTCCACAGCGCGGGCCTCCAGCAGGCTTTGATGGAACAATTCAGAAACAATGGGGCTCATACCGTGATACCGCAGGCCTCCCGCATGGTTTGCCGAGGGAATGAAGCTGCTGCCAAGGGTATACATTTTTGCCAGAGGTGTCACCATGCCCGTATCGCAGAAGTCATACACATATTTTCCCCTTGTCAAGCTGGGGCAGGAGGCAGGCTCTACGGCAATAAAGCGATAGTCCCTTTCACCCCGCAGCTTTTCCCCCATAAACGGAGAAATCAAACCGCCCAAATTGGAGCCGCCGCCGGCACAGCCAATGATGACATCGGGAACCACGCCGTATTTATCCATGGCCGCCTTTGCTTCCAACCCGATGACGGATTGATGCAGCAGCACCTGATTCAGCACACTGCCCAATACATAGCGATAGCCTTTCTTTGTTACCGCCGCTTCAACTGCCTCGGAAATGGCACAGCCCAAGCTGCCTGTTGTGCCTGGATGCTCCGCCAAAATCTTCTTCCCAACCTCCGTAGACATAGAGGGGGACGGCGTTACCTTTGCGCCATAGGTTCGCATGACCTCCCTGCGGAAGGGTTTTTGCTCATAGGAAACCTTAACCATGTAAACATTACAGTCTAAGCCCAAATATGCGCAAGCCATAGATAATGCCGTACCCCACTGCCCTGCGCCTGTCTCTGTTGTTACACCCTGAAGCCCCTGCTTCTTTGCATAATAGGCCTGAGCAATGGCGGAATTCAGCTTATGGCTGCCGCTGGTGTTATTCCCCTCAAATTTATAATAAATTTTTGCCGGTGTTCCCAGCTTTTTCTCCAACTGATATGCACGCACCAAGGGGGACGGGCGATACATTTTATAATACTCTAAAATTTCCTGCGGAATATCAATATATGCCGTTGTATCATCCAACTCCTGCGCTACCAATTCCTCACAAAAAACAGGTGCCAGCTCCTCCGCCGTCATAGGCTGCAATGTTCCCGGGTTCAAAAGGGGCGCAGGTTTTTGCTGCATATCCGCCCGCACATTGTACCACTGCTTTGGCATTTCCTGCTCTTCCAAATAAATTTTATAAGGGATTTCATTCTTCTTCATAAATCATTCTCCTTCTCATGCTATGGGTTTGTGATTGGGAGAACGCTCTTTTCCTGCAATAAAAAAAGCCCCGTCCCAACAAAAATTCTTTGCAGGGACAAGAGCAAATATTCACTCCTGCGGTGCCACCCGGCTTGGTACAAAGTACCCTCTCATGGCATACAAACATATGCCCCCGTTGGTAACGGAGTATCTGCTCCGGCTTGCATACTAAGGTTCTGCGCGCCCTCAGGAGGCCATTCCTTCCAAAAAATGAACACTGCGTTTCCACCACCGGCAGCTCTCTGTTGTTACTTTATGGAAGTACTCCTCTCCCTCATCGGTTTATTGGATAAATGATACGACGAAATTGTTTTTTTGTCAATACAAAGAATGATTTTCTACAATTCCCTCGACCTTTTCTCTATTTTCTGTATTTTTTTGTGAATTTTCCATAACCCACGAAATTTAAAAAAGGCGGGGACGAAGCCCCACCCCTGCATTAAAATTTTAAATCATCCACGTTTTCCGTTCCCATGGGAATGGCGCTTCCGCAGACGGGACACTGAATTTCCGTTTCCGTTTCCACTGTTTCCCCGTCCACATCAATTTCTTCTCCGCAGCTGGGGCAGATAAAGGAGTACAAGTAAATAGGCTGATCTTCCTCATCCTCCTCGAACTTCTCCAGATCTTCCATATCCTCGTCATCCATGAAGGTTTCCAGCATAAACGCCATATCATCTAATATGTTCAGTATGCCGTGGAAAATCTTTCCTTCCTTGCTGTTTTCATCAAAACCGCTTCCGTCACACATACCTCGAAGATAGGTAATTTTCTTTTCAAAATATTCCATGCCAAAAAGCCTCCTTGTCAATGCTTCCCGAATGATCCGAAAAGCTGCCGCCTTTCAAAAGAAATGCAGTGCAATGCCTACTCCATCGGTTTTTTATTCCATAGACAAATGCCTCGTAATAAAAAACGACAACGAATCAGGAACTTACTCTGCCCAAATATTCCCCTGTTCTTGTGTCAATCTTAACCACTTCATCTTGATTGATGAACAAAGGCACCTGAATCTGGGCACCGGTTTCAAGGGTGGCAGGCTTTGTTGCCCCCTGGGCAGTGTTTCCCGCAAAGCCCGGCTCTGTGTCTGTAATTTTCAGCTCTACAAACAAAGGAGGCTCAATACCGAAAACCTGACCATCGTAAGAAAGTATTTTTACAACTTCGTTTTCCTTTACAAACTTTAAGGATTCGTCAACTTCATCTGCATTGATTGCAATCTGCTCATAGGTTTCGGAATTCATGAAGTGATATAAATCACCGTCGTTATAAAGATATTCCATATCCTGTCTGTCGATATGGGCTTTGGGCATTTTTTCAGTGGGTCTGAAGGTTTTTTCCAAAACTGCCCCTGTTTTCAAATTTTTAATTTTTGTACGAACAAATGCCGCACCTTTCCCGGGCTTCACGTGCTGGAATTCCAAAATTACATAGGGTGCACCTTCGTATTCCATTGTTACGCCATTTCTAAATTCACCTGCAGAAATCATTTGTATTTCCTCCTCAAAATCATTTCTTTTTCTATTCTTCTACAATTCAAATTGCACTTTCTAACAGACAGCGCAGTTTACACCCTTGAAATCAGCAGGAGCAATCCTCTCTCTGTTTCTTTGCAAGCACTTTTTTTGTGTGCCTCTCCTGTCCGTTTGCCAATTATACTTGCTTTTTGAAAAATAAGCATATCCTTTTATATTCTAATGGAAAAGCCCTGTAATTTCAACAAAAACTTCATGAAAACAAGGTGTTTTCTATGTTTTATTTCCACCTACGCTTAAAATATTCCTTTAAAACCAGTTTTTCTACCCCCCGCTTTACTTTTGTGGCCAGCTGATCCCGGTTGCAGATGGGTGCCGTTAAAATACAGGTAAGCCCTGCCCTGTGGCCGCACCACATATCCGTAAAAACCTGATCTCCCACAATGGCGGTATTTTCCGGCAAAAGCTGTAGCTTTTCCAAGGCCTGCCGCAGTTTTTTCACGCCGGGCTTCCCCGCCCGATGCACTGCCAGTGTTTTTAAATTCTTACTAAACAGCCGCACCCGTGCTTTGCTGTTATTGGAAAGGATACAAAGGCGAAAGCCCTGTTTTCTTAAAAATAAAAACAGCTCAATCAAATCCTTGTCCGGCTCCGCAATGTCAAAGGGCGCAACGGTATTATCAATATCAAATACCAAGCCTCGAATGCCCTTGGCCTTCAGAGCCTCCACGGGCAGCTCGTACACCGACTTTACAAAAATATCTGGAAAAAAATGCTCTAATATCATACTATACCAACCCTTCTTTGGCCTCACTCCAAAATGCATTTTCATCCACATTGCCCAGCCGCTCCCCGCTTAAATAGCGAATCATAATATCGTCCGCCTCTCCGCTGACGCCATACAGCAGTTCAATCCGCTTTACCCGCAAAATATTCCTGGCGCCCGAGTAAATTCTACCGCAAATCATTACATTAATGGCTTCCTCCACTAAAAAGCTGCCCAAGTCCCTTTTTCGGTTCGACACAGTCACCTTGGATTTTACTAATTCTATTTCAACATCATAAATGGTAAATTCTTCTGCTCTTGAGAAAACAGCTTCAATTTGCCCTTTTCTTGTCGGTATTGCCACACGCACCAAAAACCCTCCAGTCAAAGCTACCTATAAAACACTTTCTGCAAAAGCCGACCTTATGAATGACATCCCTTTATAGTATAGCAAGCTTGTCCCTAATTGCAATCTTTTTTCCTGCTTTTGGCCGCAAACATCCCACAGCCTCAGGATTCTTCTTTTGCATAAGGCTATTGTATCCGTTTTTTTGCTATTTTGTCAATTTACAGCACATTTTTTTTGCATATATTTGAAAAAAAGTGTAGAATACTACCTATATATATTATTTCAATAAAGGAGCTGATTTTATATGGACGAAAGAATAAAAACCTTAGCATATAATCTAGTAAACTTTTCCTGCCGCTTACAAAAAGGAGAGAAGCTGTTGATCAACTGCAACGGCGTTCACCCCATTCCTTTGGTAAAGCAGATTATCAAAGAGGTCTACAAGGCAGGAGGTACACCCTTTCTGCAAGTCATGACAAATTCTCTGGAGCGGGAACTGCTTTTGGGTGCCACGGAGGAGCAGCAAAAACTCATGGCCGAGATAGACTGCCGCTTGATGGAGCAGATGGATGCATTCATCGGCGTGCGTGGGGAGGATAACCTTTCCGAGCAGTCCGATGTGCCCAATGAAAAGCTGGATATGCAAAGCCGTCTCTACACCGCCCCTGTGCATCATAACATCCGTGTAGCCAAAACAAAATGGGTGGTTTTGCGCTACCCCACAAGCTCTATGGCCCAGTCTGCCCGCACCAGCCTGGAGGATTTTGAAGATTTTTACTTTGACGTATGCAATCTGGATTACAGCAAGATGAGCAAAGCCATGGATGCTCTGGTGGAACTGATGAATAAAACAGACAAGGTGCGTCTGGTTGCCAAGGATACAGACCTTTCCTTCTCGATTAAGGACATCCCCGCCGTAAAATGCGCAGGTGCCTGCAATATTCCCGATGGTGAGGTTTACACCGCCCCTGTGAAGGATTCTGTGAACGGTGTCATTACCTATAATACACCGTCGGAATACAACAGCTTCACCTTTGAGCAGGTAAAATTAACCTTCAAGGACGGTAAAATTATTGACTGCGACGGAAACGACAAGGAGCGTCTGGAAAAAATCTTTAATACTGACGAAGGGGCGAGATATGTGGGGGAATTTGCCATCGGCGTGAATCCCTATATCACAAAGCCTATGAACAACATTTTGTTTGACGAAAAAATCGCAGGCAGTATTCACTTTACCCCGGGCAACTGCTATGAGGATGCCAATAACCACAACGAATCCGCCATCCATTGGGATTTGGTTTTGATTATGACACCGGAATACGGCGGCGGTGAAATTTGGTTTGATGATACCCTCATTCGCAAGGACGGTATCTTCGTTCTGCCCGAGCTTGAGGTTTTAAACCCCGAACATTTGAAATAAAGGGCAAAAAAAGACGAAAACCAAGGCAATCTGGTTGACAGAGCTCTTGAAGTTATAGTAAAATCCTATATATGATAAACTGGCTGTGAAAAGAAGAGTAAACGGTTTGCTGCGTGAAAGAGAGCCTAAAGGGAACTTGTTCCTGCGCTGAGATAAGGTACAAAGGCTGCCGTTGAACATGGTCTTGGAGCCGCGCACCGAAAAGGGAATATTCCTTTAGGCTGCGACGGGTGCGCCCGTTAAAGCGCATGGTACGAATTGTACCAATGGAGGTCTTTTTTGTGAAAAAAAGACAAATTAAGGTGGTAACACGGTGTATAGCCGTCCTTTGTGTTAAAAAAGGACGGTTTTTTTAGTTCAGAGTTTCTAAAAATCTCATGGGGGTCTGCCCCATACCCCGCAAAGGGATCAATCCCTTTGTCCCCTTTTTGGGAATGCCCATACATGGGCATTCCCAAAAAATGGATTGCAAATATTAAAAAAGCTAGTGCGCATTACACAAAAGTGTAGTTATAAAATCTGCCATCGGCTCTATCAATGCTTCCACAGGGGATACATAGGGAGGCGTTCCCTATGTGGGGTTGCGGGCCAGCGCCTGCAGAAGTTTTTTGATTTAGATATTACAAAGGAGAGAGAACAGTGGAAAAAGAAAAATTTTATATCACCACACCTATTTATTACCCCAGCGATAAGCTGCATATCGGCCATTCCTATTGCACCGTTGCAACAGATACCATGGCCCGCTATAAAAGACTGCGGGGCTATGACGTAATGTTCCTGACCGGAACGGACGAGCATGGCCAAAAGCTGGAGCGCATTGCCAACAGCCAAGGCATGGAGCCAAAGGAATATATCGACAATATTGTTGCGGGAATCAAAGAATTATGGGAAACACTGAACATTTCTTATGATAAGTTCATCCGTACCACCGATGATTATCATGTGAAAGCCGTTCAGAAAATCTTCAAGCGCCTTTATGATCAAGGGGATATTTATAAAAGCTCTTATGAAGGCTGGTATTGCACTCCTTGTGAATCCTTCTTTACCGAGCACCAGCTGGTGGATGGCAAGTGTCCCGACTGCGGGCGTGAGGTGGAATTGGTAAAAGAAGAAAGCTATTTCTTCCGTCTTTCCAAATATCAGGATCGTATTCTTAAATATATGGAAGAAAATACGGAATTCTTGCAGCCAAACACACGGCAGAACGAAATGATCAATAACTTCTTAAAGCCCGGTCTGGAGGATTTGGCGGTTTCTCGTACCTCCTTCAAATGGGGTGTTCCCGTTGAGTTTGATCCCGGGCATATTGTATACGTTTGGATTGATGCCCTTTCCAACTATATCACTGCTTTGGGCTATGGCTCTGAGGATGAAAGCCTGTTCCGGAAATATTGGCCGGCAGACATTCATGTGGTAGGCAAGGAAATTGTTCGTTTCCATGCCATCATCTGGCCTGCTATGCTGATGGCGCTGAATCTTCCTCTGCCAAAGAAGGTTTTCGGCCATGGATGGCTGATCATCAACGGCGGAAAAATGTCAAAATCTGTGGGCAACGTGGTTGACCCCAATGTTTTGGTGGAAAAATACGGCGTAGATGCCATTCGTTATTTCCTGTTAAGGGAGGTTGCCTTCGGGCAGGATGGTAACTTCAATAACGAGGCGTTAATTCAGCGGATCAATTCCGATTTGGCGAACGATTTAGGCAATCTTGTTTCCAGAACCGTAGGCATGATTGAAAAATACTTCGGCGGTAAGCTGCCCGATGCCCGCACGGAAACCCCCTTTGATAAGGACTTGGAAACCCTTGCCCTGTGCACTGCGGAAAAGGTTGAAACGGCCATAGAAAAAATGTTCTTCAGCGATGCATTGATTGAAATTTGGACATTAATCCGCAGAACAAACAAATATATTGATGAAACCCAGCCTTGGATTCTTTGCAAGGACGAAGAAAAACGGGGAGAATTGGCCAACGCCTTATATCACATTGCCGAAAGCATCCGTATTGTTTCCATTTTGATTCAACCTTTTATTCCCAACACGCCGGAAAAAATCTGGGCCCAATATCATATGGAAAGCAACCTTGTGGATTGGGATATGGCAAAAAAATGGGGCTTATTGCCCTTTGAACTGACAGTGAAAAAAGGTGAGGCCCTTTTCCCTCGTATTGATATGAAAAAAGAATTGGCGGAGCTGGAGGCAGCAATCAAATCCTCCCAGTCAACCTCTGTTGTAAATCAAAGCAAGGAGGAAAAAAAGGAGGAGAAAAAGGAAGCACCAAAGAAGCATGAGGCACCGGAATATCCTGCGGAAATCATCATTGATGATTTTTGTAAGGTGCAGCTGAAGGTAGGCGAAGTCATTTCCAGCGCAGTTGTTGAAAATTCCAAGAAGCTTCTGCGCAATGTGATCCGCATCGGTACAGAGGAAAGAGTGGTTTTCTCCGGCATTAAAGAATGGTATACACCGGAGGAAATGGTAGGCAAGCGTGTGGTGGTTGCGTATAACCTGAAGCCAAGAAAAATGATGGGGGAACTATCCTATGGTATGATTCTTTGCGCCGATGACGGAAACGGCGATTTGAGTCTTTTGACCACAGAAAAGAAGGATTTCCCCAGCGGGAGTGAAATCAGCTAATGTATTTTGAATCTCATGCGCATTTTGATGACAAAAGGTTCAAGGAGGATCGGGAGGAGCTTTTAGGGCTTCTCCCCTCTTGCGGTATAGAGTATGTGGTAAATGTAGGGTGTGATGTGAAAAGCTCAAAGCAAAGCATTCGCCTTGCGGAGCAGTACGACTATATTTATGCCGCTGTGGGCATTCATCCCCACGAATTGTACGATATATCCTCCCAAACCATAGAGGAACTCCGTCGCCTCTCTCAGCATAAAAAAGTGGTTGCCATCGGCGAAATCGGGCTGGATTATTATTATGACACCCATCCCCGGGAGCTGCAGCAATTTTGGTTCCGTCAGCAGCTTCGTCTTGCAGAATCTGTTAACAAACCTGTAATAATTCATTCAAGAGATGCCGCACAGGAAACCTTTGATATTATGTCCGCCAGCGGCGTGCGCCGGGGTGTAATTCACTGTTATTCCGGCTCTGCACCAATGGCGGTTGACTATGCACAAATGGGCTTTTATATCGGAATTGGGGGTGTTGTGACCTTCCCCAATGGAAAAAAAATGGTGGAAGTGGTGGATGCCCTTCCCCTCGAAAAAATTCTGATTGAAACAGACAGCCCTTATTTGTCTCCCGCACCCAACAGGGGCAAGCGAAATGACTCCAGGAATCTGGAATTTATTGTAAATAAAATTGCTGAAATCAAGAAAATTGCCCCCGAAAAAGTGGCTGAAATCACTGGTAAAAATGCACAAAGTTTGTTTTTTTAAAAAAACGTTGCATAAATGTTACAAATATGTTAATATACTATTCGTAGAGTAAGGGTGTATCTATATGATATACCTTTATTTTTGCAGTTGTTTAGAAAACAAAATGAAAAAGCATGCGGAAGTGACGACTCCCCGTGTAAATACGACTGCGGCTCATCCTTCCCAAAGGGATGAGCAAAGGCATAAATATCTATATGTCTATCATAAATACGAGAGGAGCAACCCCTCTGCCCTTTCCCACAAAATCGGCAGACCGGGTCATGTTCAAGGAGGAAAAAATGAAAACGCATCTTAGAGTATTTGCTATCGTGGTATTTATATTGGTGATTGGCTGCGGCTCTGCCTCTGCTTACAGCAAACAAAATACACAGTCTGTATTCGTTAATTTAGACGGGGTACCCCGTATGGTGTCTACGGATGCCGAAACCGTCGGTGGCTTGCTGGAAGAACTCTCCGCTACCATTGATACGGAATACCTTTTAAACGATTATAGCAAAACCGACGCTGTAACAGATAAAATGACCATTTCACTCACCTCGGTCACTGAAAAAATTGTTGCTACAACAGAAGCTG
>DCDZ01000006.1:68581-68868 GCA_002316675.1 Tyzzerella sp. UBA1042 | reverse complement strand
AACAATTGAAAAATCTTCAAACGAATTGAAGCCCGGCGAACGCCGCATTGTTCAGGAAGGACAGGAAGGGCAAACTTCCATTGTAAATAAGGAAATTTACCATGGCAGCAAATTAGTAAGCTCAGAGCCTGTGGAAACAAAGGTCATCACAAACGCAGTAAACAAGGTTGTCGAGGTTGGTGCTTCCAACGTCGTTGCCGGCATGACTTATAAAAAAGCAATTAACGCAAAGGTAACAGCTTATACCCCTTTTGACGCAGGGTGCAACGGCATCACAGCAACGGGTG
>DCDZ01000006.1:67856-68428 GCA_002316675.1 Tyzzerella sp. UBA1042 | reverse complement strand
CAACGGCATCACAGCAACGGGTGCCAAAGCAACAAAAGGCGTTGTAGCGGTAGATCCTAAGGTCATTCCCTTAGGCAGCAAGGTTTACGTTCCCGGCTACGGTGTGGCCATTGCGGCAGATACCGGCGGTGCCATTAAAGGCAACCGTGTGGATGTCTGTTATGAAACGAAAAACGAAGCATTTTCTTGGGGCGTGCAAAACGTAACGGTTTACGTTCTGTCCTAAACCTGGAATATAAAATATAATAAACCACGATACAAAAGACCAAGCCGAAAGGCTTGGTCTTTTTCTCTTATCTATCCCTAAATAAAACGTATGCGTTTTTAATCTTCAAGATTATTTTCATCAAATAATGGAGATGTAAAAAATTCTCCAATACCTATTTCTAAACCCAAACACATCTCATGTATTATTCGAAGTTTAACGGAATCATAGGAACAGTTCATAACATTACCTATCGTTGAACGTGGAACACCACTTTTCTTAAATAATTCATATTGGGTCATTCCTTTGGATATTAAAATTTCTTCTAATCTTTTACTAATCGCTTCGTTTAATCTCATAAGCCCCT
>DCDZ01000006.1:67141-67735 GCA_002316675.1 Tyzzerella sp. UBA1042 | reverse complement strand
ATAAGCCCCTCTGTCCCTGTAGCTATACTATATTAATTATAGAATGAAAAAAAACAAATTTAGTCCCTTTACCTGTACTAACGGAAAATTTTATGATAGTATATGTAAAAGGAATTTTAGATACATTCAGAGGGGGAGATAAAATGAGCAACCGAAAGATATATCGAAAACTAGCAAAAGAAAGTAAAATAAGCATGTGTGAAGTCAAACAGTCTATGCAATCAGCGCTAGACTACGCCTTTCGAAATCCGAACAACCCAAGTATCATAAACTCATATCAGAATCAAGTACCACGCAAGGACGAAGTACCAACACCCGATGAATTTATAAAGTATGCAGTACAAAAATTGAGAAATGAAACATAACTAATTGTTTGTTTTATTCCATACAGAAAAAAGAGGTATTCGCAATCACTGCAAATACCTTTTTCTTATTTAATATCATTTTCTTACAAATCAATAATTTCCGCATTCTGAACGCATTCTTCCAAAAGTTTATCCAACTCCGTCAGCTTCCGCTCGGTTTTTTCAATAAAGGTCAATCTGGGCTTTGTTACGGGATGCTTCGCCACAAAAACCGTACAGCAATCCTCGT
>DCDZ01000006.1:33993-67027 GCA_002316675.1 Tyzzerella sp. UBA1042 | reverse complement strand
AAAAACCGTACAGCAATCCTCGTAAGGCCTTGCAGAAATCTCAAAGGTACCAATTTTTTGCGCAAGGTTTATGATTTCCTGTTTATCCATCCCTGCCAAGGGGCGCAACACAGGCATTTCGCAAACCGCATTGATGGCGTAAATCCCCTGCATGGTCTGGCTGGCAACCTGTCCCACACTTTCGCCGGTAATCAGCGCCATCGCCTCGTCTTTTTTCGCAATCATTTCGCCTGCACGCATCATAGCACGCTTCAAATGAATGGTCAGCTTATCATGGGCAACATTATCCAATAAATACAGCTGTAATTCCGTAAAGGGCACCACATACAGGCGAAATTCCCCGGTAAAATCGGCAATTCTTTTTGCCAAGTCGATTACCTTTTCCTTGGCCCATTCGCTGGTGTAAGGAGGGCTATGGAAATAAATGCCTTCCACCTCAACACCCCGCTTGGCCATCATCCAAGTTGCCACAGGGCTGTCAATTCCGCCGGAAAGAAGGCTGACCCCCTTGCCTGAGCTGCCATAGGGCAGGCCGCCATAGGTTTTGACCGTCTTGGAATGGATGTAAACACTGTTCCTGATTTCGATATTCAGCATCACATCAGGGGTATGCACGTCCACCTTTAAATTCGGCATTTGCTCCAACAGATATTCCCCAACCTTCATATTCATTTCCATAGAGGGCATGGTGAAGCCTTGGTTGGCTCTTCGTGTTTTCACCTTAAAAGAAACCTCTCGATCTCCGTAGTGCTCCTGCATATGCCGCAAGGCTTCCTCTAAAATGGTTTCATAGGACATATCCGCCAATCTTACGCCGGGGCATACAGCCACCAAGCCAAAAATAGGCTCTATCCTTGGAATCAGCAAATCATAATCCAATTCGCCGCCCCGGTCCTCAATAATCAGCCTGCCCGGATCTCTCACCACATAATAATTCCCCAACGGGTCAATATTTCTGCGGATTGCAGAGATCAAGCGGTTAATAAAAATATACCGGTTATTGCCCCGCATGGCAATTTCACCGTATTTTACAATCAAAACCTTTTCTGCCATAACGCTCCCCTTTTATCTATTATATTTTCTTAAAAACGGTACGGATTTTTCCAATGCCGCCAAGCAAACCCGAATTTCTTCCATGGTATTATACCGGCAAAAGCTAAAGCGGATAGCTCCTTCAATTTCGGAAAAGGGCATACCCATGGCCGTTAATACAGGGCTGCCAACTTTTTTCTTGCTGTCGCAGGCGGAGCCTGCGGAAACAAAAATCCCTTTACTTTCCAAATCGTGGAGGAGCACCTCACTGCGCAGTCCCTTGAAGGTCACATTTAAAACATAAGGGCTTGCACCCTCCGCATCGCCATTTATCTGAGTATCAGGCATAGCAAGAATACCCTCTGCAAGGGTCTTTTTCAGTTCTGTCACATGGGCAATGCCCTCCTGCATATGGGCAAAGGCTTCCTCTGCGGCAACCCCCAAGGCCGCCACGGCAGGGCCGTTTTCCGTACCTGCACGCTGTCCCTTCTGCTGACCGCCGCCAAGAATCAAGGGCTTTACCTTGGTGCCCTTTCGCATATACAGCATACCCACACCCTTGGGCCCGTGAATTTTATGGCCGCTCATGGTCAAGAGGTCAATCTTCATTTTTTCCACATGAATAGGATATTTACCGAAAGCCTGCACTGCGTCCATATGGAACAGTGTATGGGGATTTTTTTCTTTGATCAGCTTGCCGATGGCCGCCCCATCCTGCACCACTCCTATTTCATTATTCACCAGAATAATGCTGACAAGCACAGTATCCGGCCTGATGGCCGCCGCCAATTCCTCCAGAGAAATATGCCCCTTGGCATCCACAGAAAGCCATGTAACCTCACAGCCTTCCTCCTCCAAAGCCTTCATGGGATTTTTTACAGCGGGATGTTCAATGGCGGTGGTAATAAAATGTCTGCCTTGGCGGCGATAGCCTGCCGCTGTGCCAAAAATTGCCCAATTATCCCCTTCGGTGCCGCCGCTGGTGAAGAAAATTTCTTCCTCCTTGCATTGAATGCCCCGGGCTAAAGCTTGTGCTGCATGGCGGATTTCCTTTTCCGCCGCCAACCCCATCACACTGACCGACGCAGGGTTCCCGAACTGCTCACAAAGCATATATGTCATTTTTTCCGCCACAGCAGGCAAAGCCTTGGTTGTCGCGGCATTATCCAAATAGATCACTTTACTTCCTCCTAACCCAATTCGTACAGCAAAATGGCAATGGCAGCCAACCCCGCCGTTTCCGTACGCAAAATTCTCTTGCCCAAGGTGACAGGGAAAACCCCCGCATCTTTAGCAACTTGCACTTCTTCCTCCGTAAATCCGCCCTCCGGTCCGATAAAAATACCCATTGCTTCCCCCGAAAAGCCTTCCACAAAGGAACGGATTCCTCTATTTTCTTCTTTTTCATAGGGAATGACGGTGCCGGGCAATGTTTTTGCTTCCTGCAATGCTTCGGAAAAACGCAACACCTTCGGTGAAATTTCGGGGATTTTTCCCCTGCCGCTTTGTTTTGCCGCCGCCTCTGCAATTTTCTGCCAACGCTCCAGCTTTTTTCCTTCTTTTTTATCCAGCTTTACAATACACCGCTCCGTAGAAACGGCCACAATACGGTCAACGCCCAATTCCACACATTTTTGTATGATCAGCTCCATTTTGTCCGCCTTAGGCAAGCCTTGGTATAGGGTGATTTTTGTTTTCGGCTCTGACTGACAGGGTTCGCTTCGTATCATTTCCGCAGTGACCTCTTCGCCCAAAGCTTGAATGCGACAGAAATAATCCGTACCCAAGCCGTCGCACAGGGTAAGCTCCTCCCCCTCCCGACTGCGCAGTACCGTTTTAATATGCTTTGCATCCTCGCCGGAAATATAAATTACATTGTCTTTGATCTGATGTGGTGCAACAAAAAATTTCGGCATATCCTATCCCTCATAACGAGCCGCAACGGCTACCCAACCTTTTTTCTCCTGCACCGAAAGCACCGTATAGCCGCCGGCATCCAAAGCCGAAAGCACGTCCTCTTTCCGCTCGGTAATAATTCCGCTGCACAGGAAGATTCCGCCGTCCTTCAAGTAGGCAGGCACTTTTTTTGTCAGCGCAATAATGACATCGGCAACAATATTTGCCTCCACCATATCGTATTTTTTACCGCTATATTTCTGATAAAGAGCTTCGTCCTCCAATATATTTCCCGCACAAACATGATAGTTTTCCCTTGGAATATCATTTCTATCGCTATTTTCATAAGCAATTTCCATGGCGTTGGGATCAATATCCACTGCATCCGCCGCCTTGGCTCCCAGCAACAAAGAGGCGATGGATAAAATGCCGCTGCCACAGCCAATATCCAGCACTTTATCGTCCTTTTTCAAATAGGTTTCAATAAGCTCTATGCAAAGCTGGGTGGTTTCATGGGTTCCCGTGCCGAAAATATGGCCGGGGTCAATTTTTAAAACCACCTTATCTGTCGGCTCCGTGAGTTCCTCCCATGAGGGCTTAATCACAATTTTATCGCCAACGGGAAAGGGCTTGAAATATTTCTTCCAATTATTCGCCCAATCCTCCTCCTGCACATTTTTCATGGTCATTTCCAAGGAGCCTAAATCCAGTTCCTTTTCCTGTGCCTTCGCTGCAGCCAAAGCGCCTTGGATCTGCGCCAGCTGTTCTCTGCCATACAGGTTATCCCTAAGGAAGAAGGTAATGCCTGTTTTCAGCTTTCCCTTTTCCTCTACCAATTCATCGGCAATATAATCCCACTCTCTATGAGGAGACTCCAGAAATTCCTGAAAATCCGCCTCGTCATTGACCATTAAGCCTGTCAAGCCACAATTATATAACACCCCAGCCACCGGCTCCAGGCCAATCTGGCTTACGGAAATAAAAACCTCGATCCATTCCATGCTATTCTCCTTTTTCATTGATATAGTATTCGCCCCTAGCCCGCAGGACCCTGCAACCTAGACCGCAGGGCGCCGCCCTGCAACCTGCATAGGGATCCATCCCTATGTACCCTTTATGGAACTTGCCCACTAGTGGGCAGTTCGGACTGTAGGAATTCGCTTATTCCAGGCAAGGGGTTTTGCAACCAACAACTTCTCTCTCATGCAAAGCCCTATTGAGGGTGTCAACAAAGTCGGTACCCAAAAACGGGTCCATAGGGAGGAACTCCCTATGCGGAGTTTGGGGCAAGCCCCATAGTCTTGCTCTTGGCCCTTGACCTTATCAAAAAAACCGCTGGGATGCTATCTCATAAAGAAGCAATTTTTTTGCTTCCTTACGGGAGAGCAGCAAGCGGCTCTTTCCTCTGTCAGTCGCCGCAATTGCGTCAGACTTGATCTTCAAAAATACTGCATACCTCTCGATAGCTTTCAGGGGTTCCAATGTCATAGCACTCCCCGATAAAGGTGTAGGCATACACTTCCTTGCGCCGATATAGCCAAGCAGGGAAATTCCCCGGTGCATCCGGCTTATTCCCCTCCGCCAGATACTCGGCAAAAAGGGGTACCGTTTCCTTTTTATATAAATAAGCAGCAAACACAACATTGTTCGACTTCGGCTTCTCCGGCTTCTCCTCAATATCCAAAACCATGTCTCTCTCATCCAAAAGGGCAATGCCAAATTGGGATAATGTGGATTCATCCCCCCACTTCTTCACGCAAACACAATCCCTGTTTTTCTCATGGAAGAAATCCACATACTCCTTCAGGGAATAGGTGAAGAAGTTATCCCCCGCAACAACCATAAGCTCGTCTTGAATTTGCTTTTCCTCAATGACAAAGGTAATATCGCCGATGGCGCCCCGTTTATTGCTGTCATCCGTGGTGCCGTCGTTCAAAATCACAATGGGAATCCTGCTGTTTATGGTTTTCGTCCAGTCCAAAAACTGCGTATAAAAACGGTCGTTTGTAACCACATAAATTTCATCCAAACCATCCACATGGTTCATTTTCTCTATAATATAGTCAATAATCGGCTTTTTATTGATCGGAAGCAAAGCCTTAGACTTATGCAAAGTTAAAGGGTATAATCGTGTCGCATAGCCAGCTGCCAAAATAATGGCTTTCATCGTTGCGCCTCCTTTTCTTACTCCACACTTTCACCAAAAATATCTTCTTCAATTTGCTGAAGCACCTTAGGCAGGGGTGCGCTGAGGGTTTTCCCCTTTAAATAACCAAGCGCTCCCTGCACATCGGAAAACACAAGCCTTGCACCATGCAAAAATTGGTTAGACAGACCGAACCGCTGTCTAAATTCTATGTTGACCGCTGTATCGCCATATTTTCGGTCACCCACAACGGGATGACCCATGGCTTGCATATGGGCACGGATTTGATGGGTTTTGCCGGTAACCAACTGGATTTCCAAAAGGGTATAGCCGTCGTTATACGCCAAGGGGCGGTATCGGGTGATGCTTTTTTTCCCATCAACGCCTGCTTCCTTTGAAATACGCACTTGATTCTTCCCTTCTTCCTTAGAAAGAAAAGCGGTGATCTCTCCGGATTCTTTTACTTCGCCCACAACCAGTGTCAGATAATATTTATCCACCTGCCGGTTGCGGATGGCCGCATTTAAGCCCTGCACGCCCTTTAATGTTTTCCCCGCCAGCACAATGCCGCTGGTATTACGATCCAAGCGGTTACACAGCGCCGGGGTAAAGCTGCTTTCCATGGAGGGTGCATACTGTCCTTTTTGATAGAGATAATACAGCACCTGATCGATTAATGTATCCTTATCCTCGCTATTTTTCGGATGGGTCAAAAGCCCCGCAGGCTTCCCCACGGCAAGCACATCATCATCCTCATAAATAACGGCAAAATGACGCTCCGCCGCCGCAATGGCCTTCTCCTCCATAAAGGATGCCAAGGTTTCTTCGGAAAGATACAGCGAAAGGGCATCGCCCGACTGGAGCAGCTCGTTTCCCTCCGCCTTTTTTCCGTTATATTTAATGCGTTTTTTCCGCAGCATTTTATAAATAAAGGCTTTGGAGGCCTTATTCATATATTTCAGCAGGAATTTATCCAGCCTTTGGTTTTCTTCGTTTTTGGTAATTCTGATTTCCTTCAATACGTTCTCCTTAGCTATGAATCCAAGCGAGGTATGCGCTGATAAAGTTATCGATCTCTCCATCCATCACTGCGCCTACATTGCCGGTTTCCTCCCCTGTACGATGATCCTTTACCATGGTATAGGGCATAAATACATAGGAACGAATCTGGCTGCCCCAGCCGATTTCTTTGATATCCCCTCTAATTTCCGCAAGCTTTTTCATCTGCTCCTCAATCTTCAGGGAAAGCAGTTTACTTTTCAGCATTTTAAAGGCTCTATCTTTATTGCTGAACTGGCTTCTTTCATCCTGGCACTGCACCACAATGCCCGTTGGGAAGTGGGTGATGCGGATGGCCGAGGAGGTTTTATTGACGTGCTGACCCCCTGCACCGCTGGCGCGGTAGGTATCAATGCGGATATCATCAGGCTTGACCTCGATTTCGCCATCGTCTTCAATCTCCGGCATAACATCGCAGGAGGCAAAGGAGGTGTGGCGTCTACCGGAGCTATCAAAGGGAGATACACGAACCAAGCGATGGATGCCCTTTTCGGATTTTAAATAGCCATAGGCGTTTTCACCGTTGATTTGGATGGTTACGGATTTCACTCCCGCTTCATCGCCATCCAGCATATCCAGGATTTCCACTTCATAGCCAGTCTTTGCCGCCCATTTACTATACATACGAAACAGCATATTGGTCCAATCGCAGGCCTCTGTGCCGCCTGTACCCGCATGAAGGGTAACAATGGCATTATTACGGTCATACTCACCATCCAGCATGGTGGAGATATGCAATTCCTCGAATTCTGTCTCAAAGGTATTGCGCATTGTCTTTACTTCTTCATAAATGCTATCATCCTGTTCTTCAATGCCCATTTCGATTAATGTCAAGATATCTTCATAGGTTGTTACCAATGTTTCAAACTTACTCACCTTTGTTTTTAGGGATTTCAGCTGCTGCAAGGTTTTCTGGCTTTTTTCTAAGTCGCCCCAAAACTCCGGGTCGGCGGAAAGCTCTTCTAATTCTGCGATCTTCTCCTTTGCGCCAGCGACGTCAAAGTGAAGCCCCCATTTCCTCTAATTTTTCGTCGTAAGCAGAAAGCCCAAGACGGATCTGTTCTAATTCAAACATTTAAAAATCAACTCCTTTAAAAATAAATATAGAATACTGTGTAACTGAAGTGCAAGTTCTCGGGGCGCTGTCCCGAACCCTGTAACCCTTTGAAAAGGCTTGAGCGAAACTTTTATATGCAAAAACGTTCGTTTTTGCGGTCATATCTTACTCGAAACCCCATGAAATGAGGGTTCAATCAAAAATTTTTGGTCTTGCTTTTTTAAAAAGCAAGCGGGACTGGTCAATCACTTTTGCTACGCAAAAGTCGGCTCCGCCGTCTGCCCTTTCTTGGGCAGTGAGCGGGCAGTGCCTAAAGTCTTGCACCTTAGCTCTTTTGAAAAACAATATAGTTCCCAGAAAACGACGCATGAAACTCTTCGATGGGTATCCAATGTGCCGCCCAGTTATACTCCAAAAAACAAGACGGATGATGCACCAGAAAAGCCACCGGCTCTTCCGCCCCATCCAGTTCACAGCCATAGGTCACTACTAAATGCCCGCCCTTACCATAAGGCACGCCGTTATCATCGGGCTTACCCCCGGCAAATCTGGGCGACACAGAAAGCATACAGGGCTTTCCTGCGCCAAGGGCGACAGCCACATCCTGTGCTTTCTTCCCTCTGTGGGCTTCCCCCGAAACACCGTATTCTTCGGCCATTTCGGCAAGACCTTGATGAATCCAACCAACACCCGGCTTATAGGCCTCCCGCGAAAGCCCCTTACGTATCATTTCCCCCTGTTTTTCACAGCAAGGCTTCCCCTCCCGCTGTAAAAACCCATCAATAATCATCCTAAGAGATGCAATACCGCACCCGCGCATCTGCCAGCTCATACCCTCCTGCAAATCAGAAAAACCATCCGCCTTCCAGCTTTCCTCCGTCACCCGTTGGGTATAGAAAGGGATGATAAAGGGTATTTCTATGATTTTGTTCATAAGCTCCCCCTAATTTAAACGCCTTATCTCCCGCAGCAATGCTTATATTTTTTACCGCTGCCGCAAGGGCAGGGATCGTTACGCCCAACCTTTTCATCACTGCGTTTCTTTGGCTGTTTTACCGCGGAATCATCCTTGTTTGTAAACATAGGCTGCTGCACTTCTTCCCGCTTTACTTCTGTTTGTATACGAATGCGATACAGAATTTTCAGCGTATCCTCTTGAATATGGTTGCTCAATTCCTCAAACATATCATAAGCCGCAAATTTATACTCCATCAAAGGGTCTCTCTGGGCATATGCATGAAGGCCAATGCCTTGGCGCATACGATCCATCTCATCAATATGGTCCATCCATTTTTGGTCAATGACACGCAGCATAATAACCCGCTCCAGCTCACGCATACGTTCCGCCTCGCCAATTTCCTTCTCTTTCATGGCATAGAGCTGTTCCCCAAGCTTTGTTAGGTTTTCTTTTAATTTATCCTTGGTCATCTGTCCAATGGAATCCTCTTTGATATTCACCTTGCCTATGGGGATGATAGTAGCAAAATGCTCGCTGAAAGAAGCCATATCCCACTCCTCGGGCAGCTGTTCATCGGGCATATGGGCGTCTACGCAACGGGTTACCACTTGGCGAATCATAGCCATAATGCTATCACGCAAATCCTCGCCATACAGCACTCTGCGGCGTTCGCCGTAAATAATCTCACGCTGTTCGTTCATTACCTGGTCATATTCAAGCAAATGCTTACGAATACCGAAGTTATTGCCCTCTACCTTTTTCTGGGCATTTTCAATGGCCTTTGTCAGCATACCTGCCTCAATGGGGTCATCCTCGCTCATGCCCATGGCATCCACCAGCTTCATGGTTTTTTCCGAGCCGAACAAGCGCATCAATTCATCCTCAAGGGAAATATAGAAGCGGGACTCACCGGGGTCACCCTGACGGCCGGCACGCCCACGCAGCTGGTTATCAATACGTCTGGATTCATGCCGTTCCGTACCGATGATTTTCAAACCGCCCAGCTCCGCAACGCCTTCCTCCAGCTTAATATCCGTACCACGGCCCGCCATATTTGTGGCAATGGTTACCGCATTCTTCTGCCCTGCCAGGGAAACAATTTCCGCCTCCTGGGCATGATATTTTGCATTTAAAACCTGATGCTTAATCCCCTCTTTTTTCAAAAGCCGGCTTAATTCCTCAGACTTATCAATGGTTATGGTACCCACCAAAACAGGCTGCCCCTTCTCATAGGATGCCATAATATCCCTTACCACGGCACGGAATTTCCCGGCCTCTGTACGGTAAACAACATC
This sequence comes from Tyzzerella sp. UBA1042, assembly GCA_002316675.1. Lineage (GTDB taxonomy): Bacteria > Bacillota > Clostridia > Lachnospirales > Anaerotignaceae > Chakrabartyella. The sequence goes on along the minus strand of DCDZ01000006.1, from coordinate 57,584 downwards.
CTGCAAATCTTTTCGCTGTATGGGTTTGTTTGTGGGAATTTCCACAACGTCCATGCCGTAAATATTACGGAATTCATCCTCCTCGGTTTTCGCCGTACCGGTCATACCCGCTTTTTTCTTATATTTATTAAAGTAATTCTGGAAGGTGATGGTAGCAAGGGTTTTGCTTTCCCTGCGCACCTGCACATTTTCCTTGGCCTCAATGGCCTGATGCAACCCGTCGGAATAGCGTCTTCCGGGCATCATACGCCCTGTAAATTCATCAACAATAACAATTTCACCCTCTGCAATCACATAATCTTGATCCAGATGCATATTATAGTTTGCCTTCAGTGCATTGTTAATATGATGCTGTAATTCCAAGTTTTCCGGGTCGGAAAGGTTCTCCACCGAAAAGAATTTTTCGGCCTTTTCCACACCCTCTTGGGTCAATACAACGGATTTTGCTTTTTCATCCAAAACAAAATCCCCTTCCTCCTGCAACTCTTCTCTGAGCAAGGGGTTCATGGCTTCTTCTTCATTTAAGATACGACCTTTTTGCAGCTGTTTTACGAATAAATCTGCAACACGGTACATGTCCGTAGATTTGGAGCCGCTGCCGGAAATAATCAAAGGTGTTCTTGCCTCGTCAATTAAAACGGAGTCAACCTCATCGATGATTGCAAAATACAGCTCTCTTTGTACCATGCTCTCTTTTTTGACCACCATGTTATCCCGCAGGTAATCAAACCCAAATTCATTATTTGTGCCATAAGTAATATCGCAGGCATAGGCCTCTCGTCTTTCGTTATTGTCCATATTATTTAAAATACAGCCAACCGTTAAGCCCAGAAAGCGGAATACCTCACCCATCCACTGGGAGTCACGCTGTGCCAAATAATCATTTACCGTTACCACGTGCACACCCTTGCCCTCAAGGGCATTCAAATATGCCGAAAGGGTTGCAACCAATGTTTTTCCTTCACCGGTACGCATTTCTGCAATACGTCCCTGATGCATAACGATACCGCCCATCAGCTGTACGGGGAAATGACGCATATTGAGCACATAGGGGCGGGAAGCCGCCTCACGCACAACAGCATATGCTTCAGGCAATAAGTCATCCAAGGTTTCGCCTTTTTCCAATCTGTCCTTAAACTCCTGCGTTTTCCCTCTTAATTCTTCATCCGAAAGATTTTCATATTGGGGCGACAGTGCTTCAATTTTTTTTACAATTGGGGTAATGCGCTTAATTTCCTTCTCGCTGTAATTGCCGAATATTTTTTCTAAAAAACCCATTTATGGTTCACCTCATTCTTTTTTTCTGCCTCATTTGGGCAGACGATTACATTATTATAGTTTACCATTAGAATACCCTTGTAGGCAAGAATAAATTGCGTGTTTCGGGGGTTCTTAACAAAGATTTAAGCTTTCTCTCTGATTTTTCCAAAACCTTGCAACGTATGATTATTTTTATAAATACTCTGACTTTTTGCTATAATAAACAAACAAATTGCTCAACCGGATTTGTTTTTTTGTATCGTTATCCCCAGCGACCTTCGATCTTTCAAATGGTCCCTCACCATAGCTTTCTTCACGGTTTCTTACTGCCCTTGAAGCACAACCCCCATTTACAGGCTTACAAGTGCTCTGTTTTAATTTTCTTTTTCGTCCGCTCTACCTCGGCTAAGCGCAAGCGCATTAAAACAGTATCCGCCTCTTCGGCCTCTTTTCTGCCATAGGTTTGATTTAATTCATATTCCAAAGGCAGCCAGCTGGATAGGGGCGCCTCGTTATGCTGAATGACCGCCTCCAGCTTGTCCAATGCCTTATAAATTTTTGCTTCCTTTGTTTCCAATGCCAGCATTTCCTGAAACAAAGCCTTGCATTTCTCCCTTTGGGGCTGGGGCAAGGTATCCATCAAACGGAAAACCACCCGATCCTCATGGGCGGAATCTGCCTCAGTTTTTAAAAACGAGGGAATATCCCCCGTTATGGCCTCCCCCAAATCATGCAGAATACACATACGGATAACTTTATTAAAATCCGCGTCGGGAATTTCCTCCTCCAAAAGCAATGCCATCAGCGACACACGCCAACTATGTTCGGCAACGCTTTCCGGTCTTCCCGTGCTTGTAACGGAATGGCGGGTATTGTTTTTCAAATTTTCCGCCGTATGGATAAACGCAAAAAATTCTTGTTCTGTCATACTTCCTGCTCCTTTTCAACGGCTTTTTTCCAGCAACGATAGCACATTGGCCGATAGCTTTCGTTTCCGCCCAAAAAAATCTGCTCTCCTTCGGTAATCACATGACCTTCCTGATCTAGCCTTGCATTGACCGATGCCTTTTTTCCGCAGGCACAAACGGTTTTTAATTCCGAAATGGAATCCGCCAATTCAAACAGCCTTGCGCTGGCCGGAAAAAGCCTTGTGCAAAAATCTGTCCGCAGGCCAAAGCAAAGCACCGGAACATTATATTTATCCACAATATCTCTTAGCTGCTCCACCTGCTCCGCCGCCAAAAATTGGGCTTCATCTACAATAATCACTTCATAAAATTCCTTTTCCCGTGCTTGAAATACCGTAAACAAATTGATTTCCTGCCCAACGGTATCTGCCTTTTGCGCAAGGCCGATGCGGCTGCGTACTACATCCTTACCGTCTCTGGTATCCTTTGCAGGCTTGATCAGCCAAACCCGCATTCCCTGCTCTTCATAATTAAATTTTGTAATTAAGGCCTGTGCGGATTTTGAGCTTCCCATCACGCCATATTTAAAATATAACTTTGCCATGTCTGTCCTCCATTATGCTTCCCAATCTTACGTTCTTCATCATAACATAAACCCGAACTCATTTCGAGTTTTTTCCGGAGAAGCTTACAGAAAAAAAGGGTACCGACATCGTCGGCACCCGAAAAACTCTTTTTTTAAAACTCCGGTTCAATCAACCCGTAAGAGCCGTTTTTTCTTTTATAAACCACATTGACTTCATCCGTTTCTCCATTGCGGAAAACAAAGAAGCTATGACCAATCAATTCCATCTCCATAACCGCCTCTTCGGCGTCCATAGGTTTTACTTCAAAATGCTTTATTTTTTCGATTTTGTATAAAGGCTCTTCATCCAAGGAAGTCTCGGGAACCAAAATTGCACGATATTCCGCCATGCTGGTGCCGCCGTTTTGGCGTGCTCTAGTACGCATACGTTTTTTGTAACGCACAATCTGAGATTCTAAAATATCTACAGCTTTGTCGATGGCAGCCGTCATATCAGCATCGCTGACCTCTGCACGAATCAGTCTTTTGTTCACAGGAATCGTCACTTCTACGGTTGAGACAAGCTTTTCCAGGCTCAGGGTAACTGTGGCTGCGGAATCCGGCGGAAACAGCTTTGCAATGCGCTCCAGCTTACGCTCTACCTTTTCCTTTGTCTTGTCCCATACGTCAATGTTTTTTCCGATGATATTATATACCATAAAAACAACTCCCTTCGTCATCCGAAAATCGGATTTGTTACCTTACGCAATTCTTGCGGGGGTATTTTATAAAAGATTCCCGACCTATAAAAATATAATTCGTCAAAAAAAGGAAAACTCCTCTTTTAAAAGAGAAAATAATAGAACTTTCATTTTTTTATTTTCGGCATTCCCCAAGAAACAGGCAGAACCCCCAAGCTTCTCATATTCTATGGGAATTGGTTTTGCACCGCCTATTTTTTATGGTCAAAATTACCCCGTTCGGTTTACAAAAAACAGAGCGTATTCTTTATTGTAATAGGATTCTCAAAAATCCATGGAAAATTCTCTCGTTTTCCCTTCGACAAAATAAGGCGAACCTTTTCCTTTTCTACAGGTTATCCCCATGGTCCTTTGTGGATAATGTGTATAACTTTGTGTATAACTTAGAACTAAAGGGTTTTTATTGTGGAAAAAATGCTATAGTTTTCCACAGTATTCACAATGGACATATTTTGTGCGTTTCGACACCTAGTCTACATAATCTGTTTTAGCTTTGTTCGGGTCTGTTTGTGCCCATACTTTTTTCTCCCGGAACACAGGAAAACACCTCCCCAACACAACCGTGAACAAATACGGGCAGACAGCAAAATCTGCCGTCTGCCCGCAGGAATGCCCCCGTTTTTGCTTGTGCCCTATGGACAACCGCCCTTCCGAGAACCTTCCAATGAATTTTTTTATAAAAAACACAGCTTAACTATCTCTCGATTTTTCCTGATACGCCTTTTGGGCAGCCAAATATGTCTCCGCCGTTTCTTGATCAAAGCAAATCATGAGTACCTGCTCAAAAAAAGTATCTGTCTTTAAATACTCACAAATTGTCTCAACCGCAATCTTAGCCGCCTGTTCTACAGGGAAGCGATACACCCCAGTGCTAATGGACGGAAAGGCAATGGTTTTGATTCCATGCGCCTTGGCCAATTGCAAGGAATTTTCATAGCAGTTCTTTAGCAATACATCTTCCTTCCACTTGCCGCCCCGCCAAATAGGCCCGGGCGTATGAATCACATAGCTTGCCTTAAGCTTATAGCCTTGGGTGATTTTTGCCTCGCCAGTTTTGCAGCCGCCAAGGGTTTTACACTCCTCTAAAAGCTCTTTTCCGGCGGCACGGTGTATTGCGCCGTCAACACCGCCGCCCCCCAAAAGGGACGTATTTGCCGCATTTACGATGGCTTCGGTTTTCGCCTTTACGATATCTCCCTTTAAGATAGAAAAACGTTGCATATTCATCCCCCCCTATCTCTGGAAACAGCTAGTATCCTCACAAGGTTTATTGTAGCCGTTTTATAAAAATTCGTAAAGGCATTTTTGTAAACTTTTGTTTTTTCGTAAGTTTTTCCTTTGCAGAGCCCGCATCATTTGTTTTGAACTGCTTTTTCGGGATCTACTGTTTCTCCGTCCTTCGATACCCCAAACTGAACATGACTTCCCAAAGCAACCGTATATTTTGTGGGCTCTCCCACCGTACCGATGGCCTGACCTTTTTCTACAGTTTCGCCGGCTTTCACAGAAACATCCTCTGCCAGCTGACTGTATGTAGTCAGCCATCCGTTGTCGTGCTCAATCACAACGCTGGTTCCCTTTTCCTCATCCTTTGTAATTTCCTGCACCTTACCCTTTTCCGCTGCCTGAACCACATCACCGGCTGCCGCAGAAATACTGATGCAGTTGCTGGTACGATACTGATTTAAGGTTGGGTCATAAATGGCGGAATCCACACTGTAAGGCATGACCACCTCTCCCTGAAGGGGGTAGGATAGCACAGGGGCAGAAGTGGGCTGCTCTGCCGGTGCCTGCTCTGCCGGTGCCTGCTCTGCGGGAGCGGGCTCCGTTTTCTTCTGCTGCTTGGTTTCCTCTACCGTTGGGGTCTGAGCCACGGTTACCGGCTGTAAATTCTCCATACCCGTCTTATTTTCCATTGCCTGATACTGCTTTGTTTGGGGCAAATCCTCTTTATAATCCAAGGCTTGCCAAACTACGCCCGCACCCACTGCCACCAGACACAGACAGCCGCAAATGGTTGCGGTCCACATTGCTGTTTTTTTATTTTTCGTCTTCATAAATATTGCACCTCCAAGGCTATTCTTGCCAGCCTTTTTGGCTTTTATGCAATATTTTCAAAGGAAACGTTCTGATAATAATGACATAATATTTCTTTATAATTCATACCATCTTCTGCCAGAAAGGAGGCTCCGTATTGGCTCATACCGGCGCCATGGCCATATCCATGGGTCACAAAAACAAAGTTGTCCCCTTTGCGCTCCACTTGGAAGCTTGCACTGCGCAGTCCTAAGGCCTGACGCACCTGCAAGCCAGTTAAAGTCATGCCCCCCACTCTGATTTTTTGTATGTACCCCGCATCGGATCTTTCTATGTTTGTAAAGCGCAATTCGGCGGCAGTTTGATTTAATTTTCCGTATACAGACAATTGATTGAAAACCTCCTCCGCCGAGAGGGTGCAGGTATATTCATTATCCGGGGCTTTTTTATCCTCCTGGCTGTCAACGCTTTTTAAATAAGGCAAAGGGCTTGACCACACATTTTCCGACGCCTCTGTTTTTCCGGCGCTTTGGGCATGAAAAACCGCCAAAATAGGCTCCCCTTCATATACCATAATTTCCCCTTGGGTATCCTTCACCGCCGTTCTGATTTTATTTGCATATGTAATGTAATTCTCTCCCCATTTTTTCTTCTGCTCTACCACGGAGTTATAGGCTTGTCCTACATCATAAATCACCTGTTCGCTGCCTGCCTCCTGCATCTTGCGTACCTGATAGGTGCGGGCTGCAACGGCTTGGGCCTTCAAAGCCTCTTCGGGAAAGGCGGCAGGCATTTCTGCTGCAACTACACCCACAATATATTCCTCAAGCTCCGGAGAGAATACATCTACCATTCTCACCAACTCTTTGGCTTCCTTAGCCTCTTCTTTGGAAAATCCGCCCCAAAGCAACGTTACCATTAATGGAAGAAGAATGACCACAAAAAAAACATATCCCAAAAGAATTGCCATAAGTTTTTTTGCCATAGTTTCCCCTCCCCTTTCAGCATATGAAGAAAGAAGGAAATCCATGCTTCTTTGAAAAAAGATTCTGTACAAAAAACTGCTTCCGCTGAAAAGAAAAAAGCCTCACTGTTTTGCAGTAAGGCTTCCCTGAAATCATGGCGGCTATTCTTTTAAAAAACATATTATAAAAAAGGGGACAACCTACAAAAATAATCACACCCTGAGCCAGAACAGCCAAATGCCCAATGCAACCGCCAGAATACACCCGACCACACCCAGTCTGGCATCCGTTTTGTCCAATTTAGATACCCTTTTTAAAAATGCCGGGGAGGCTAAATCCGTAACATAATATCCGCCCAAAAGCCCAATTTTTGCCTGCAACTTTAATGCCGACTCTCTTTGCAGCATATAAAAAGTACGACGGGTCATTCTGAAATGGTAGGTGATTCCGTTTTGCACACCTTCCAAAAAGTAACCCTTTCCCAGGCCTTTTTCCAAGCCGCTTTCGCTGGCAATATACAAACGGCAGGCAAGGAGGGTCAGCTCCTTTTTTCTGCAATACAGCCGGTCTATGGTTGTAAAAACCATTCTTGTAAAAATCCAGTTCAAGCCTAGCATGGGTGTCAATGTCAAAAGCATTGTCCATATGCTTCCATGCCCGCTCTGCCAGCCTTGCACATTCAGCATATACCCATGAATTTGGGCTTGAGCAAAGGAATACACAAACATGGCATACATGATAAAAAATAAAATCCCAAACAGTATGTTGTGCCTTTTTCTCCGCTTTGTGTTCCAAAGCTTCACATCCAATAAGCCCCGCCGGCACACCAGAAACATCAACACACAGATTAGTACCATCAACCCATTGATTTCCGCCTCACTGGGGTCATAGTTTATGGTCATCATAAAAATCGGCAAAAGCCAAATGCAAATCAAAAACCATCTCCAGCGGCCGGAAACAGCGGATAAAAAAACGCACCAATATATAATAATTAAGGTGACAAATCCCAGCCACGCCATAGTACCTACTCCTTACCTGGAGGCTCAGATTCCTCTAAAGCTGTCGGGGCGGAAGGAACTCCGACGACGACTGGTTTCTATCTGGGCCAAAATTTTTTCCCTGTCACCGTTTAACGTGCCTGCCAAGGCCGTATAGTTGGATGCATGGTTAGAGCGGAACACCGTTCCCTGGGCATCCACATTGCGGATAAACAGCTCCGTTTCGTCCAAAACCTCTTGGGGACTCAACAAGTCAATCTCGCCTCTATGCACCTGATCATACATTTCTGTTCCCGGCTCAACCATTAAGGTTAAAAACCCTACAAAATCGGGCTTAATGGCACTAATGACACGGGCACTGTCCAAGGCGTGCTCTTTCCAATATTTCTTGCCTCCTAAGCCGGAGATCACAGTCATGGAAAGCACCATGCCGGCGTCTTTTACCTTTTTGCCCGCCTCAATCATCTCCGCTGCGGTAACGCCCTTTTTCACATCCTTCAGCACCGCATCAGCCCCGCTTTCCAGACCCATATAAACCATATCCAACCCCGCTGCTTTTAAGCGGCACAAATCCTCCGGTGTTTTATTTAAAATATCCTTTGGCGCACCATATATGGAAATGCGCTCAATCTCCGGAAAATACTCATGACATTTATCTATAATATAGAGTAAATCGTCGGTTTTTACAATCAGTGCATCCCCATCCGCCAAAAAAATGCGGCGCACCTGCACCCGGTTATAATACTTCCTTGCCATCTCCAAATCCTCGGCTACCTCGGCCAAGGGCCGGATACGAAAACTTTTATCCTTATACATATTACAGAATGTACAAGTATTTCTGGCACAACCAATCGTAAATTGAATTATCAAGCTGCTCGCTTCGCTGGGCGGCCTATATACGGTTCCTTCATATCTCATAAACAATCAACTCCTATTTCCTTCTTAACTTTAGTCTATTATACAGGGAGTATACCAAAATTATCAATACCCATTTCTTACAATTGACAGCAAAGGCAATTTTCGCTATAATAATCCTTGTACTTTTGGTCTTTGTATTTTGATTTACAAGCATTTTGACCGATGTTTCCTGCATAGGAATGGGGCCTTATGGCTGTTTTTTTGTGCAAAACAATTGGTTTTGGTGCATTGTAATCCAGTTTATATGGGTAAAACCGATTGACCCCATCGATCGGCACCCATTTTTTATCTATATGGACTGCGGCAGCATTTTACAAAGTAAAAAGAAGAATTATGTTGATAATCAAAAACAAGGGAGCAATGCTCCCTTGTTTTTGTGCGCCCATAAAATTATTTTTTGCATTCAAATCCCCTTGACCGCAACGAACGCAGTCAAGGGGGTCTTTTGTTCTATAAAAATTTTATTTAAAACTGTTGTGTTTAACTCTTTACCGACTTGAGCAATCCGTCGCTGTCAAAGCCCAGCTTTACGGTTTTGCCCACTGCATTGTCATTCCATTTTCCGGAATCAACACCGCTGATGCTGATAGTAGGCTTGGAAACCGTATCAAAGGTAAACTTGTTTCCATCTTCCGTAATGATCCTTACCGTATTGTCATCCTCATCGTATTCTTGGAATTTGCCCTTTGCATCTCTGATATACACATTGATTCTCTCCACCTGCTTCTTATCAGACAAGCGAACCTCGGCATATACCTCAATATCCTCATCGTCAATGGCTTCCTTTACACGATCCAACGAGGTAGAGTTCATGCTATAATTATGGACTTCCGTATTGGAGCGCCCCAACCATGCGTATACAGTGGAATCCCCCTCAAACTTTAAACCGTTTGCCGCAGATTCTGCAATGCCCTTCACACTGATCTGTCCCTTTTCATAGGCATTTTCTGTCAGTACAATTTTCGTAGCAATACCATCACTGTTAAAGCTTAATGTAATGCCTGAACCGATATATCCGGAGGTTTCAATATCCTCATAGGTATAATCGTCCGTTCCCGTAGAGGGCCTTCTGGAGGTGGTAAAGGTTATTTCCTGATCGTCGCTGGTTTTAAGCACCAATTCTCTTTTATCAGCATCGTAGGATACCAGTGTTCCCTCGGCTGCGGTGGCTCTTGCTTCAATGGATTGGAGGACGTTATTGCTGTCAGCCTTCACCTCGGCATAAAGCGTAATGCCTTCTGCACCTGCCATCTTTTTAAATAAAGTTAAGGAATTTGTTTTTCCTCCTAAAATCTCCAGTGGATTTTTCACTAAGACTGAATTATTCCCAAGTTCAACCACTTTGGTAATGGCATCCACATTATCTTTATTATTTACTTTAACGTTATACTGGCTAAGCAGCTTATAGGACACCGAAGAATTTTTGAATTTCAAGGTGTCTCCGGAAAGGGAACCGATCTCCGCCTTTCTTTCCCCATAGGAATCACTGCCCGCAGACCATGCGGATTTCTTATCTGTAAGGTACACTTTGGTTATTTTCCCGCCGCTATTAAATTCCAAACGGCAGTAAACTTTGTTATTGGTCGTTTTTCTGTCAATCCTATCAAAATAGTTTTCTGCATTTTCAACCGCCCTCACCGTCGTCCAATCTTCATCCTCATCGTCCCAAGTATAGAAGGTAATGTTTGACAGTGAGTTTGTAGAGCCGAACTTATAGGTAAAGGTATCTCCACCGGATTCCACCACCATGCGGGATTCGGTAATATCCTTTACAGTATAGGTTGTTGTGCTGCTGTTAGATGCCGTAAAGCTTTCTTCCGATACAACAATTTGAGACGCTTTACCCTGCTTATTTATCGTTACCTTTACATATATGGTACCGCTGTTTGCCAATGTTTTCACTTCAGAGAAGGACGCAGACTCTTCACCAATATAGTATTCGCAGTCAGAGGCAAAATAAACTACATTGCTTGAGCCGCCGTTTTCAGATTTGTAGTTAATGAACTCAGCATTCATATTATCCACAGTACCTGTTCTGGTGTACTCATCAGAGAAGGTAACATATACCTCGGTCACATAGGTTTTTTCCACCTGCGTAGTACGGTCACTGCTGTCCTTGCCTTTTTCCACCGTGGTTTTTGTGTTGATTCCGGCATAAGCATATTTATCGTAATTTTCTTTTAATTCATCCTCAAGGTCGGAACGCTTAATGCTCTTGTTGTCCAGATAGAAGGCACATCCGCTCTCAAAGGTTAATTTTTCGGTTTCGCCGGTATTTTCATTCTCGATGGTAAGCTCGCCACTTTTTAATGCGCTGATATAGCCGGTGATATTATATTTTTGCTGTACTGTAGAGCCATCCAAAACACGAATGGATTCCAGCGAGCCGCCATTATACACAAAACTGATTTTATCCCCTGCGCTTAACCGGGACATTGCCAATTCCTGGGTTGTATCTCCACTATAGACCTTTACAAGATTAGGCACTGCGGAGAAGCTCAGGGAATCCCCTGTATCGGTTTTTATGGTTACTGCATAATAGCTTTCCTTGTATTCAAAATCGGTAATAGTTCCTGTATTTTCCATGCCGTTTCTCAATACACCATAGGTTTTATTCAACAGAACCGCCATCTCCGCACGGTTAATGTTTGCAGTGGGGTTAAAGTTGTTCTCTGCATCACCGCTGATGATGCCAAAGCGCGCCAAAAGATCCACCAAAAGAATAGAGTCATCGGAAATACGATAATAATCCTTAAAATTGCTGGCGGTTTTGGGAACTCTTTCAATATCATACCGCACAGCAAGGGCATTGCCAAACATCTTGGCCACATCCTGCCTGGGGGCATAATTGCTGGTTTTCCCGCTCATAAACTTTGCCATATCACTTGTGGTGATAATGCTGTTTTCCAGGCCATAGGCAACTGCCGTTTGCGCCCATACAGGAATATTGTATGCCTGCATAAAGGTTATGTATTTATATAGGCTTGCTGCATCCGTCTGCCTTGCCGTTCCCGTTCTTTGCAGGGTGGTGTAAAGCATCTGCATTGCTTCACAATATGTAACGCTGTTTTTTGCCCGAAAGGTACCGTCCTCATATCCGCTGACCAAGCCCAAATCGGCGGCAGAATTGATCACCGTTTTTGCGCCCTCCCAAGGCACATCATTTATATCCTTAAAATTTGCGGCATATCCTGTCACACTCATGCAGGAAGACGCCATCACTGCAGCTAGGCTCAGTGCTATTTTTCTCTTCATGAATTTACCCCCTTCATTCTTATGGAGATTCCATATTTTACTCTTACTGACAAGTTTAACATATTTTTTTTTATATGCCTAGACCTTTCGTTCTTAAGGTTTTATGAATCCTTTACAAAATAGTAGAAAAAGGAAATATTTTTCTGTGAAACCGCCCTGATTCCCCAAAACAACGGCTTTTTTTATAATTCATACTGGTACAAACTTCCAAATTATATCGATTATATCAGGGGAAAAATAAGAACTGGAATTTTATCCGCCTGCAAACATAAAAGGCGTCGACAAAGTCGCCGCCTTTTGCTTATTTTCCTCGCTTCTGTTCCATATTCTCAATTAAAGATACAATTTTTTGATTGGTGGTGATGGAAGTATTGTAAATATATTCATCCGCCTCCCTTGCGGCAGCATCCGCTTCTTTTCTTAATCTTGTGGCATTTGTTTCCATTCCTTCCTCCAGACGCAGGCCGATAATTGCAGTATGCCCTTCTACCACCACTGCATTGCCGCTGATTCCACTAATTTTATGCAAAAAACCTTTGATGCTTTGGGCTCGTTCCGCTTGGGTTTTTTCCCCCAGCTTCTCGTCGGCTTTTACCACGTGCACACCGGAGAGATTATTCTCCGTTACCCTTGCCGAACAGCCGCAGCAAATCACAATTGCAAAAGAAACCATGCACAGTTTTTTCCACATTTTTCGCACCTCCCTTTTTTCTTAGTATGTCATGAAAAAAGGCTTTTATGAAAAGCAAGTTATGGCTTTATATCCTTTGAAATTTTCATCTGTTTTGGTTATACTAAATAAAAAGGAGTGAAAAAAATGGAAAAAACGCAGAAAAAATATCATCGTATTGCCCTAAAAGACATTCATGCAGCACCTGCTGACGGCATCTATATCACCAAACAAGATGCCCGCCAATGGATTCTTATAAGCTCCATTTTTTGTATTTTACTGGGTATTCTATCGGTTTTCACACGAAAAAAATAGTTCGTCCATACTTCTTCCTTGCCAATTTATTTGGTTTTCGCTATAATGTTTTCAGTATGAGTCAAACCCATGGAAAGGAAGAATAACATGAAGCTCGGAATCGTAGGTCTGCCCAATGTGGGCAAAAGCACCTTATTTAATTCTATGACATTAGGAAAGGCGGAGGCGGCAAATTATCCCTTCTGCACCATCGATCCCAACGTGGGAATCGTAACTGTGCCCGATGCACGCTTAACAAAATTGGCCGAAATACACAATTCCGCAAAAATAGTTCCTGCGGTCATTGAATTTGTTGACATTGCGGGGTTGGTGCGGGGCGCAAGCAAGGGCGAAGGCTTGGGAAATAAATTCCTCTCTCACATTCGTGAGGTAGATGCCATTGTTCATGTGGTACGCTGTTTTGAAGATGCCAACGTCATCCACGTTGACGGCTCTGTTGACCCCATTCGTGACATTGAAACCATTAATTTGGAATTAGTATTCTCCGATTTGGAGATTTTAGACCGCCGTATTGCGAAAACAGGGAAAATGGCAAAGGCGGATAAATCCCTTCTGCATGAGATGGAGCTTTTGCAAAAATTAAAGGACGCCCTGGAACAAGGCATTTCCGCAAGAGCCGTTGAAATGGATACTCCGGAGGACAAGGCTTTTCTGGAATCCCTTACCCTGCTCACCGCAAAGCCTGTGCTGTATGCGGCAAATGTTTTGGAAGATCATCTTGCGGATAACGGCGAAACAAACCCCTATGTGCAAAAGGTATGGGACTATGCAAAGGCAGAGGGCAGCGAGGTTTTTGTGCTTTGCGCTAAAATTGAAGAAGAAATTTCCGATTTGGACGAGGCGGACAAAAAAGAATTTTTGTCGGAATTGGGTGTGGAAGCCAGCGGCCTCGACCGTTTGATCGCCGCAAGCTACAAGCTTCTGGGCTTAATCAGCTATCTCACTGCAGGCCCTCAAGAAACCCGTGCATGGACCATCACAAACGGCACCAAGGCACCCCAAGCCGCCGGAAAAATCCATAGCGATTTTGAGCGTGGCTTTATCCGTGCAGAAGTTGTGGCTTATGATGATTTGATTCGTGCAGGCTCCAATACCGCCGCCAAAGAGCAGGGCTTAGTCCGCTCCGAAGGCAAAGAGTATATATTTAAAGACGGAGATGTGGTTTTATTCCGTTTTAATGTATAAAAAGTCAAAACCAAAAGGGCTTATTGCACTCAAAAAAGGTGGCTGAACTCAGCCACCTTTTGCAAAAACCTCAATTCCTTCAAGCCTTTTGCAAGAAAACAAAGGGAAAAAGCTCCTTGCTTCGTGCAAGATTTGCTTCGCAAATCCTTACAAGGGGGCTTTTTTTGCGTTTTGCAAAAATCAATGCTGCAAAACGATTCCATTTGGAAAACCAATGGTTTTCCAAGCCTTTCCTCCATAAAGCACTTTTTCTTATTTTACTGATAAGATTTTTCATAAATCCCCAAGCAGTCCTCGAAGGACATTTCACCGGGGTCTTCCTTAAACAAAGCACCCATGGTTTCAAAGGCTGCCTTGGTATACATGGGCAAGTCTTCTTTTTTTATGCCGTACTCGGACATTTTCAAATCCTCTACACCACAGGCAACCCTCAAATCGTGCAAAGCGGAAACAAAATCCGAGGCCTTGGCGGCATCTTCTTTCCCCAATGCCTTTGCCATGGCAATCATGCGGGCATCGGCAACGCCGGCCTTTGCCCAATAGTCATAATACGCTTCGCAAATCATGATCAGCCCTGCGCCATGCTCCAGCTTCGGGTTATGCCCGCTGAGGGGGTGTTCCATGGCGTGCTCAGAAATACATCCGCCGATACTTTCAGACATACCCGAAAGGGTATTTGCCAAAGCCACGTTCTCTCTTGCCTCAAGGTTTTTGCCATCCTTTACGGCAAGGGGCAAATATTTGCCAAGAAGCTCTATGGCCTTTAAGGCATACATATCATTCAACGGATTGGTTCTTTTATTCAAATAGCCCTCGGTGCTGTGAAACAATGCATCAAAGCCTTGGTATGCCGTCAATTTTTCCGGCACGGTCAGCATGAGTTCTGGATCCACAATAGAAAGCATGGGGAAGGTTCCGTCATATCCCAACCCGATTTTTTCGTTTCTGTCCTGATGGGTGATTACTGCCCAAGGGTCCGCCTCTGTGCCTGTGCCTGCGGTGGTTGTAATGGCAACAATGGGCAGGGGCCGCTCTTTGGGCATTTTGCCTCCGCCGGTTCCGCCGTAAATATAATCCCAAATATTGCCCTCGTTTGTTACCATCACGGCAATGGCCTTTGCCGAATCTATAATAGAGCCGCCACCCAAGCCGATGACAAAGTCACAGCCTTCTTTTTTGGCAAATGCCGCCCCCTCTGTAACATGGGCCTCTATGGGATTGGGCAGTATTTTATCAAAAACAGCAAAGCCAACGCCCGCCTTGTTCAGCTGCTCCTGCACTTTGGCCAAATAGCCGTATTTTTTTACCGATGTACCGCCAGAAATTACAATCAACGCCTTTTTCCCCGGCAGCTTTTGACGATAGAGCCTCGCAAGCTGACCACTGCCAAAAAGAATCTTTGTCGGGATATAATACTGAAATTTCATAAAAAACCCCCTCTTTATTATAGTAGAAACCGCTGCGAAAAAACGACTTTTTCGCAAGCTTTACCCTTTTACTATAGCATAAGATTTCCTTGCTTGCTATAGCCTTCCCGGCGGCTTGGTAAATTATAATTTTTCTTTCGGCGAAAAAGGATAGGGGTTGCTATTTTCCATAGGAAATGCTATATTGAAGAAAATTATGACCCATGATGGAGATGAAAAAAATGACGGAGAAAAAGAAAGCCCTTCTGGCGGATCTGGCCTTGCTTTTGGCGGCAATTTGTTGGGGCGGGGGTTTTATTGCTGGGGATATTGCTGTGGAACATTTCAGCACCTTTTTTATTTTGACCATACGCTTTCTTTCTGCGGCCCTTGTGATATTTTTATTTTTCGGAAGAAGCATTCGCAGATGTGAGAAGGCAGCCATAAAATACGGTATCATGCTGGGAGTTTTATTTTTCTTTGCCATGCCCTTGCAGGTCATTGCTTTAATTTATACCTCACCCTCCAAGCAAGCCTTTTTGGTAGCGGGCTATGCCGCCATGGTTCCCTTTGTCTCTTGGATTATTTTAAAAAAGCGCCCGAAGCTCAATGCTTTTTTTGCGGGCATTTTGGTTTTGGCAGGCATTGGATTGATCACATTAAATGAGACATTAAAAATTGAGCTGGGGGATGGGTTATCTTTAGGGTTTGCCCTCTCCTATGCCATATTTGTGGTTGTGACAGGGATTTTTGCAGGAAAATGCAATCCCCTTCATATGTCCTTTTTTTCATACCTCACCACAGGCACCCTTGCCCTTGCGACGGCATTGCTTACGGAAAAGATGCCTGCTTCTTTCCCCACACCGGGTGTCTTATCTTTGGTGTATTTGGCAACCATCAACACCGCCGTTGCCTATACCCTGCAAAACGTAGCACAAAAATATACCTCCGATACCCATACGGCAATCTTGCTCTCCACAGAAAGCCTATTTGCCTTTGTTTTCGGAGTATTTCTTTTCAGAGACCCCTTTACACCAAGGCTGCTCATCGGCGGGCTCATTGTTTTTTCCGCAGTCCTTCTTTCCGAGGTGAAACGAAAAAAACCCAAGACGACGGAGGTCCCGCCGAATTCTCAAGAGATACAGCCCTAGTAAGCCCCTTATTTTAAAGAGAAAGCCCCTTGTTTTTACAGGCATTTTCCTGTTTAAGCAAGGGGCTTTTTTATATCGCATTATGCGGTTTCTTCAAAATATTGCTTATGCCAAACCAAAAACATGAAAATTGTCCATATCTTACGGCTGTTATCCGCCTTGCCGACACGATGCTCCTCCAGATATTTCACAATTTCTTCTGTTTTAAAGAATTCTTTGGCCGCCGCCGAGGTGAAGGCCTCTTTCACAATTTGATAATACTTCTCCTCTTTCAGCCAAATACGAATGGGCACGGGGAAGCCCAGCTTCTTCTTCTCCGCCACCATATCCGGCAGATAGCGGTGGGCCGCCTGACGCATGGCATACTTTGTATTCTCCGCATTGACTTTGTATTTTGTGGGGATTGTGCGGGCAACATCAAACACCATGCGGTCTAAAAAGGGAACACGCACCTCCAAGGAATGGGCCATACTCATTTTATCTGCCTTGAGCAAAATATCCCCAATCAGCCAAAAATGAATGTCAATATATTGCATTTTTGTCACATCATCCTGATCCTTCACTTTATCATAAAAAGGCTTTGTCAAGCGGGTATGGGGATAGTTCCCCGTAGGGTTCTTCAAAATCCGTTCCCGCTCCGCCTCGGTAAGCATAAAGGCGTTGCCGATAAAGCGTTCCTCCAAATCCTTACTTCCACGCAGAAGGAAGTTTTTCCCCTTCATCTTGGGCAGACGCTTTGCAATGGCTCCCAAACCCCTGCGCACAGGCTTAGGCAGACGGGTCAAAAGCAGCAGGTCATGTGGCTCTCTGTAAATATTATAGCCGCCGAAAAATTCATCCGCACCCTCACCGCTCAAAGCAACCTTCACATACTTCGCCGCAGTTTGGCTTACAAAATATAAGGCAATGGCAGAGGGATCCGCCAAAGGCTCGTCCATATGATACTGCACCTTTCCCAAGGTATCCCAATATTCCTCTGTGGTAATGAGCTTGCTATGGTTTTCTATACCGATTTTTTCCGATAATGCTTTTGCATAGTCAATTTCATTATACTTTTCATAATCAAACCCCACGGTAAAGGTTTTGTCTCCATGAAAGGATGCGGCAACATAAGAGCTGTCCACACCGCTGGAAAGGAAAGAGCCCACCTCCACATCACTGATTTTATGCTTTTTCACAGAATCCTGCATAGCGGCATCAATTTCCTCAATGAATTCATCCAAGGACTTCTGCTCGTTATTCTCAAACTGCGGCTCCCAATAGCGTTTGATGTTCAGCTCCCCATTTTTAAAGGTAAAGGAATGGGCAGGCAATAAGCGGAATACACCCTTAAAAAAGGTTTCCGGCAACACGCTATACTGAAATGTGAGGTAATTTTCCAGGGCCTCCAGGTTTACCTCCCGCTGAAATCCCGGGTATTCCAAAATGCTTTTGATTTCAGAGCCATAAATCATCTGTCCGTTGTGCAAGGCATAATAAAAGGGCTTAATGCCAAAAAAATCTCTGGCACCGAAAAAGGTTTGATTTTTTGCATCCCAAATCACAAAGGTAAACATCCCCCGCAGCTTAGGAAGAAGCGCTTCGCCGTATTCCTCATAGCCATGGAGCAGCACCTCGGTATCGGCATTGCTGCCCATCACATGACCCTTGGCAATCAAGTCTTCTCTTAATTCCTGATAATTATATATCTCACCGTTAAAGGTAATCACCATATCCCTTGTTTCATTATAAATGGGCTGGTCTCCGCCCTCCAAATCTATAATGCTCAGGCGGCGAAAGCCCATGGAAACACCGTCGTCGATATAAGATCCTCCGCTATCCGGCCCACGGTGAATGATTTTATTTTTCATATTTTCCAAAACTTCTTCAGAGTCAGCCAAACAGCCGGTGAAACCGCAAATACCACACATAACTTATTTCCTCCCAAATACTAGGCTTCTGTATCTTGATTCAGGCTTAACTTTAGCATAAATCTGCCAAGAAAGCAATTCTAAGGCATAGGGATTTCATGAAAAAGAAACATCCAGAACCCCATACCAAGGCATCATTTTTTAATCCAGATTTCGTCCAAACAGCGTAGATAAATAGCGAAGCCCTTCCACACAGCCTTCGTCCCATTGCTCCCATTGGAAAGCAAAGGACCAGTTTCCTTTTGTTGTTCCCGGCTGATTCATGCGGTAGTTTTCGCCAAGGCCAAGCACATCCTGTAGGGGGATGATTGCCGTTTGCGCCGGAGAAGAAAAGGCAAGGCGGATCAAATCCCAATGGGGTGATGCTCCTGTCACATTCATGTAGCGCCTAAAGTGATCCTGCTCCTGTTCTGCGGCATTTTCATACCAGCCTAAGGTTGTATTATTATCATGGGTGCCTGTATACACCACCGTATTTTTGTCATAGGAATGGGGCAGATATGGATGGTTTTCCTCCCCGCCAAAGGCAAACTGCAGCACACGCATCCCGGGCAGCCCCGCTTTTTCCCTGAGCTTTTGCACCTCCGGGGTGATGATGCCCAAATCCTCGGCAATAAAGGGCAATTGGCCAAGCTCCTTCTCCAGCTTGCGAAACAGCTTCATACCCGGCCCCTTCGTCCATTTTCCTACGCGGGCATCCTCTGCGCCAAAGGGAATTTCCCAAAAGGCTTCAAAACCGCGAAAATGGTCTATCCGCAGGATATCCACATCCTCCAATGCCTTGGCAATCCGGGAAACCCACCAGGCATATCCGGTTTTTTCCTGGTACTTCCAATGATACAGCGGATTCCCCCAAAGCTGTCCCGTTTCGCTGAAATAATCAGGAGGGACGCCGGCCACCGCTTTGGGAAACCCCAAGGGATGCAACAGAAACGCCTTTTGATTTGCCCAAACCTCCGCACTGTCATAGGAAACAAAAATGGGGACATCCCCTATGATCTGAATGCCATGATCATTGGCATATTTCTTTAATGCACGCCATTGCTTATGAAAAATATATTGCAAAAAATACTGCCCCTTGATTTCTTCCTGCAGTGTTTCCCTCCATTCAGATAAGGCTTTCTCCTCCCGCTGCCGCAGTTCCTTGGGAAAGGTGCACCAGCAGGCGGCATAAAAATACTCCGTCCCCTTTTCCTCCGTCAAAAAATTCTTGGCTTCATAAAGAAAAGGTACAAGACCCCCTTCCTCTTTTTCCCTTTTTTGCCGAAAATGTTCCTTCAATGCAATAAAAAGAGCGTAGTCCTCCAACCACTCCTTATTTTTTTCCAGAAAGGTTTCATAGGCTTCCGTTTGCTTTACTTTTCTGAAATTTTCATATGCCTTTTTCAGCAAAGGATTTTTTATTTTCCTTGCTTCCTGATAGTCTGTATGAGAAAAATTCTCCCTTTTTGCACTTTCCACCTCTTCTGCGGAAAGAAGTCCCTCCCGCGCCAAAAACTCCAGACTGATATACAGAGGCTCACCGGAAAAGGCAGAGGTGCTTTGGTATGGCGATCCACCTTCATCCACAGGGCAAAGGGGTAAAATTTGCCACAAGGTTTGCTTTGCGGCCAACAATTTCTGAACAAAGGAATAGGCTTCCGGCCCAAAATCACCGATGCCAAAGGGCGATGGGAAAGAAGAAAGGTGTAAAAGAATACCGCTTTTTCTGGTCTGAAACATTACAACAGCTCCTTCTTTGATCAACTGAAAAGAGAATCACGGGGACAGCTTGAAAAATACAAGCTTACGCTTCATTGCTACCATATGTATTTTTTTATTTTTTCATACTTTTTTCCCGTAAAAAACCTTTGAATCGGCTTTATCATGGGAAGCTTCAATATTAACGTACATTGTAGCAGTTTTTCAGAAGCGCTACTATCCGCATTTATGCCAAAAAATCCCCAGAATACCAGTGAAAATGAAGGATTTTTTTTTGTTTCCGTCAGACAATATAAATGCAAAGAATTTTTTTTGCTTAAGGAGGGTATTTATTATGAAAAAGTGTAGTTTTATTGCAGCATTAGCAGCCATAATGCTGGCATTTGGCGGGTGTGGCACATCTGCAAACAACTTAGGCGGCGCAACGGACGGCTATGGGTATAGAACCTATGACAACACCGGATATTATGACGGCTATACCAATGGCTATAACGGCTATAATGGCGGTACCTACGCATCCGGCGGCGCAGCATATTGGGATGGCTATGGTGTGAACAACGGCAGACCTATGACGGATAATACCACAGGAACTGCCAGTGGTGACACCACCGCCAACGTAGCAAGCTAACAAAAACAGAGTTTCTTTTTTAGCATAGGGTGCAGGCTTTTTGCCGGCACCCTATTCCTATAGAAAAAGATTCCCATATTTTTTGAAAAATAAGAAAAATTTTTCCAAACTATACATATTCTTGGGTATGTTTTGCCATACTATCCGAAGAAAGGCGGTGTGATTATCATGGAAAAAAAAGGGAAATTAACAGCCATCGGTCTGGTCACCGGGTTTGCCAATGGTTTGTTTGGCTCCGGCGGCGGCACCATTGTTGTGCCTGCCATGGAGCGCTTTTTGGATGTGGAGGAGCATAAGGCCCATGCCACGGCAATCAGCATTATTCTTCCCCTCTCTCTGCTGTCTCTCCTAATTTATTGCTGGAAAACAGATATCGCATGGCAAATTGCCCTTTGGGCATCGGCAGGGGGCATTGTGGGGGGCTTGGTGGGAGCAAGGCTGCTCTCTAAAATCAGCGGCATATGGCTGCACCGAATTTTCGGGCTGTTTATGATTGCCGCGGCAGTAAGGATGATACTATGATTTGGGTTGTGATCATCGGCTTTATTTCAGGCATTATCAGCGGCATGGGCATTGGCGGCGGCACCATATTAATTCCCGCCCTCCTTTTTCTTCTTCATTTAGACCAGCATCAGGCGCAGGGTGTGAACCTTATTTATTTTATTCCCACGGCCATCGTTGCTCTGATCAGCCACACAAAAGACAAAAATGTTTTATGGAAAACCACAAAGCCCTTAGCCCTTCTCGGCCTTGCAGGGGCTGCGGCAGGTTCTTTTTTGGCTGTATCCTTAGATGCCGATCTGCTGAAAAAAGTATTCGGCGGCTTTTTATTTCTCATGGGTCTCAGCGAGGTCTTTAAAAAGAAAACAACAAAAAAAGGAGGCGAAAGCATGAATCAGGATGATTTTTCTAAATTAAAGCTAAAATTTATACAAGCAGATTTGAATGAAAAAATTGCAATTTATACCCAAACACCGGGGCTGACAACGCCCCAATATAAAGAGCTTTTACACCACTATCCTTACGATCAGATTTCCAAGCTGGAAATGGCACTGCGCTAAGGGTATTTGTCATTGCCTTTCAACCTCACAGCAAAAAAGTCCGCTTGCTTTTTACGAAACCTCTGCAAACGGGCTTTTCTGCTTTTACCGCCTGTTTTCCCGAAAAATTCTTTTGAAAAAACCCCTTACTTTATGGAATTTCATCTTACATATACCCTTTTGTTTTCGATATCATGGAGGCAGCGAAGTCTCTCCGATGCTATCAGCAAAACAAAAAGAATCACTGATTTTTACACAGAAGTACGCAGGCTGTCTTTTTTTTCGGTTTTGGCGCCCACGCCGTAGAAATTGACGGCTGTGTATTATGTATTTTCTTTTCCCATTTATTCTGCTATAATATTGCTAAGATATGGAAGGAGGGTGAGGGCAAATGGAATTGGCGAAAGAATTATTTGTAGCGGAAAACATCAGTGATTTGGAAACGGTGGTCTATGCCTTAAGGAGAAACATCCCCATGCCCCGCCTATATTGTATCCTGTTGAGCGTTTTGAAAAACCGGTATGAAATCATATCTTCCTGGCAATTATGCAAAGGAAGCTTACCGCCGCCTGATGGCTTGGTGGTTGGCATTGCCAACGGAAAACAAGAAGCCTATTCCCTCATGGCTTATATAATAGAAGAAGCCGTACAGGGGGAAAAAGATTTATGCAACCCACACACATGGATTGAGAGGAATGCGAATGAAATTCATTTATAAAGGGCTGGGCGTTATCACCGGGCTCCTGCTGATGCTGGCGGTACTCATTACCTCTGTGGAATTTGTGGCCTATCATATGGAAGGGTATTATGAAACAGAATACCGAAAATATGGGGTTACAGAAGCAGTGCAGATGGAAATGGAGGATTTACTTTTCGTGACGGAGGAAATGATGGCCTACTTGCGGGGTGACCGTGAAGATTTAGTGATCCACACCACCATTGCAAACACCCAAAGAGAATTTTTCAACGACAAAGAAAAAAAGCATATGGTTGACGTGCAAGAGTTATTTATGGGGGGACAGCATCTGCGCCTTGGTGCCGTAATAATAGCCTTAGTCCTTTCCGCTCTGCTGTTATTTTTGAAAAAAGGCCCTCTGCTGCTTCAAGGCATCCAACGGGGCATTTATGCCTTCTTCGCCTTTATGGGGAGCTTGGCGGGCCTGATGGCTCTGAATTTTAACCGTTATTTTGTTCTATTTCATCAAATATTTTTTGATAATGACGACTGGATACTGAATCCCAAAACAGATTTATTAATCAACATTGTACCGGAGGGCTTTTTTCGGGATACCGCTTTTTGGATTGCTGGACTGTTTTTTGCAGGCGCCCTTGGCATCTGGCTGTTATCCCAGTTTTTGGCAAAGAGAATAAAGACAGGGGAATGATATGTTAGGCATACTATTGGCGATTGTAAAGTTCATAGGGATACTGCTGTTGGCCATCCTTCTGCTGTTTTTTTGCCTTCTTGCGGTGGTTTTGATCAGTCCCCTCCAATACCGCTTTAAGGGAGAAAAAAAGGCCCGGCTAAAAGGGGATTTTGCCGTGGGTTGGCTGTTTGGCTTAATCCGCATCAAGGGGACCTATCTTGAAGGTAAGGCTGCAGAAATTACCGTAAAGGTTTTATGGTTTACCCTAATGGGGGAAAAAAAGAAACGAAGGGCGCGAAGGCCCAAAAAAAGGCCCATCAAAACCGAGGTTCCTATTACGGCAAGGGAAAAAGCCTCTCCCCAAGGGAATCCCAGTGGGGAGTCCAGCCCCAAGGGAGAGCCCAGCCAAGGTATTTATATGGCTGAAACCAAACCTCCGGAGGAGGCGGAAATCGCTCTTGCCCAAGCGCCCCTCATAAAGGAAAAACCCGTTGCCTCCGTAGCCCGGGAGGAGCCGGAAAGGCCAAGGGTACGGCGGGGAAAAAAATTTG
>DCDZ01000006.1:25765-33814 GCA_002316675.1 Tyzzerella sp. UBA1042 | reverse complement strand
GTACGGCGGGTAAAACTATTGGACATCAAAGAAAAAGAACCGGAAATGATAGAGGAGGACACGGAGGACGAAGCCTTTTTTCAAGAAAAAACCCCTTCCTCCGATGCGCCCTCAACCATGGACAGGCTCCATTCCTACTGGTGTAAATTTCAGGAAATCGAAAATAAGCGAGAAATCTATATTGCACTGAAAAAGCTGCTGAAACGGGTGATTCGCGGCATCTTGCCCAACCATCTTCTGTTAAAGGCAACCATAGGGCTGGGAGAACCGAGCTACACAGGCTACTTTATGGGCTTGGTCAGTGTGCTGACTGCTAAATTTGGTAAAAATATTCAGATAAAGGCTGATTTTACCCGTCTTGCGGCGGAGGATATTGAAGTAGCCATCAAGGGCAGGCTTGTGGCAGGTTATTTTCTTTACAGCCTTCTGGCCTTTGCATGGACAAAGCCAATACGCAGAATTTTAATAAAACTTTGGAAAGGAAGAAAACAGAATGGGTAAAGATTTCAAAGAATCCGTAGATGTACTTTTTAATAAGGTTGAAGATTTGGTTTCCACAAAAACCGTAGTGGGTGAGGCAATTGTGATTGGAGATATTACCTTGCTGCCTCTCATTGAGGTTTCTGTGGGTGCAGGCGCCGGGGCAAAGGAAAACATCAATGCCGCAGGTGGGGTTGGCGCAAAAATTACGCCCTCCGCCGTTTTAGTGATACAAAACGGAAGTGTACAAACATTGAATATTAAAAACCAAGATGCCATCAGCAAGCTGATTGACATGGCCCCCGGTGTGGTAAACAAGCTAAATTTTGGGGCGGTTTTTGGAAACAGAGATAAAAAAGAGCCCCAAGAGGACAACTTTGAAGAAGAAGTGATCCTCGAAAAGTTTGAAAAATAAGCTTTTAAGGTAAAAGCGGTTGGAAGGGAGAGGGTTCCCACGGAGCTTCTCATTGAGTTTTATGACAAGGATGTTTTAAAAAATATTGTAGCCCCACTGTCACTGCGTCCCAAAAAAGTAATCTATTTTTACGATAAAGGGATGCAGGATATGATGGTATTTTCCGCCCTTAAAAAATGCCTGTCCAGAAATATTCCGGGCATTCAGCTTGTCCAATACCCCATTGATATTTCCTCTATGGATAAAATATACCACCAAATCACACGGGTGATCGACAGCCACGGCATAGAAGGCTGCGCCCTGGATTTGACAGGAGGCAGCGAGCTGATGCTTCTGGCCGGGTATCGGGCGGGAACCAAGCTGAACCTTCCTCTATTGCATACCGAGCTTATGGATAAATGCATTATCGATCTGTCTGACGACAGTGTGGTGGCAAACACAGTTCCTTTGACGTTAGAGGATTTTATTGACGCTAAGGGCGCTTGTTTTATCGGCGAATCCCACAGGCCGCCATCGGAGGAACGCTTTTCCACCATTTATCAAATGGCACGGTTTTTATTTAAACGCCTGCCGGATTGGAGGTTCACCTGTAGCTTTATACAAACTGTCGTTTCCAGAACCCCGCCCCATGAGCTGAAAATGAAGAGCAAATGGAATATACATATGAAAAACGGCAAATCTGTTTATCCTGACCGAACCATACTGGAGGAATTCCAGCGTCTGGGGTTTATGCATAGCCTGCGTATCAACGGGCCTTATGTAGAATTCACCTTTCATTCCATGGAGGACAGGCAATATTGCATCAGCTTCGGTGTTTGGCTGGAGCTTTATGTATACATTGCGGCAAAGCGTGCCGGTGTATTTCACGATGTAAAGCTTGGCACCATGATCGACTGGAATGCATATGATAATATTACCGTTGCCGGAAATGAAATAGACGTTATTTTGATGGACGATTCCCTACCTATCTTTATCTCCTGCAAGCTGCGGGATGCAGATACTGCCGCGCTGAATGAGCTTGTGATTGCAAAAAAACGACTGGGCGGCTGGTTCTCCAAGGGGGTTATGGTCACTTACAGCAAGGATAAAAAAGGAAATACCGGCACCTATAAGCGTGCCCAAGAGCTGGGCTTGGAGCTTTTGGATGCAACAGATATTCTGTCTGAGGATTTTAGCCAACGACTGGTAAAATCCATACGAGAGCACGATTTGGTAAGCCTCAAATGGAAAAAGGTTTAAAGCAGGGCAATTCCTCCCGGGGGATTGCCCGAAAACAATTTATATCGACACAAAATTTTTATACTCATATGTATTCGGAAGGAATACATATTGCACAAAAGGAGGCCGATATGGGCAAAAAAAACAGCCGTAACACAAAAGGGAAAATTATTTCGGCAGCATGGAAGCTTTTTTATGAACAAGGCTATGACGCTACCACAATTGAAGAAATTGTGGAGACCTCCGGCACCTCAAAGGGCTCATTTTATCATTACTTTAGCGGCAAGGACGCATTATTGGGCACCTTGTCCGATCTGTTTGACAATAAATATCAGGAATTGATGCCCCTGCTGGAGGGGGAGCCAGATAGCTTTGAAAAGCTGATGTTTCTAAATCAAGAGCTGTTTCGCATGATTGATAACAGCATTTCCATGGATTTATTGGCCAGACTTTATTCCTCACAGCTGATTACCAGCGGGCAAAAACATCTTCTTGACCATACCCGGGTTTACTATAAATTACTGCGGCAAATCACTGCGGAGGGTCAGCAAAAAGGAGATTTACGGGCTGATGTTTCGGTGAATGAGTTTGTAAAGGCCTATGCCTTGTGCGAGCGGGCACTGATTTATGACTGGTGTATTTGCAACGGAGAATACTCCCTTTGTCAATATGCCAAGCAAATGATGCCCCTTTTTTTGGCAGGGTTTCGGACAAACAAGACAGTTCAATAAAAATATTATTTTTATAATTAAATAATTTTAAAAAATATTCTAGTCAATAATCGTTGAAATATTCAGCATATATTGACTATTTTTATTCTTTATGTATAATATATATTCTATAATTCATTCTGTATTTTAGTCTTATTGGTATTATGTTATACTATTGTATTAGTTGGGGCATTACAAATAAAATTTTAGATTTTTATGAGGCTTTGGCACGCTTTAGAAGCAAAAAGCCAACCTGCAATTTTATTTCTTTTGTAAATACATAAAAATTCCGAATGCTCTGAAACAAAAACGGAAAGGGAGAGGATTGAAATTATGACATCAGCACAAACTTACATCATGATTGCCATTGTCGTCTATTTGATCGGTATGCTTGCAATCGGCGTTTATTGGTCAAAAAAGAACGAAAATGTAGGCGATTTTTACTTGGGAGGCAGAAAGCTTGGGCCCTTTGTTACAGCCATGAGTGCGGAAGCCTCCGATATGAGCAGCTGGCTCTTGATGGGGCTGCCCGGTATTGCGTACCTTTCCGGTATCGCAGACCCAACATGGACGGCCATCGGCTTAGGGATCGGAACTTATGTTAACTGGCGGATCGTAGCGAAACGCATCCGTATCTATACCCACGAGGCACAGAATTCTATCACCCTTCCTGATTTCTTCTCCAGAAGATACAGAGATAGCAAAAATATTTTAATGTGTATTGCCGCAGTGGTCATTATTATTTTCTTTATTCCATATACCGCTTCCGGCTTTGCTGCCTGCGGAAAGCTGTTTAGCAGTGTATTTGATATCAGCTATACCACCGCCATGATTATCAGTGCCTTTGTTATTGTAGGCTACACCGCAACAGGCGGCTTCTCCGCCGCCAGCACAACAGACCTGGTGCAAAGCATTGTTATGACAATTGCCCTGTTTGTGGTAGTCATTTTCGGCATTCAGGTTGCAGGTGGGTTGGATGTGGTAATGGACAACGCCAGAGCCCTCCCCGGATACTTAAAGATGACTGCTATGTATCGTGTTTCCGAAAATGCCGCAGCACCCTATGGGTTTCTGACCATTTGCTCCACCATGGCATGGGGCCTGGGCTATTTCGGTATGCCCCATATTTTACTGCGTTTCATGGCCATTGAGGATACCCACAAATTAACCCTCTCCCGCCGTATCGCAACCACTTGGGTGATTATCTCCATGATTGTGGCAATCTTTATCGGTATTGTTGGATACAGTATGACACAGGTTGGTGCAGTGCCCGTTTTGGAAGGCTCGGCTTCAGAAACCATTATTGTGCGGGTGGCTGATTTGCTTAGTCAGAACGGCATGATTCCCGCCTTGCTTGCAGGTGTTATTCTTGCGGGCATTTTAGCAGCAACTATGTCTACGGCGGATTCTCAGCTTTTGGCCTCTTCCTCCAGTGCTTCCCACAACCTTTTGCAAGGCTTTTTGGGCATTAAAATGTCTGAAAAAAAGGCAATGTATTTTGCCAGATGCTCCGTTGTGATCATCTCCATCATTGCCGCATTCATCGCAAGGGATCCGGCCAGCTCTGTTTTCGGCATTGTTTCCTTTGCTTGGGCAGGCTTTGGTGCGGCCTTCGGCCCCGTTGTTTTGGCGGCCTTGTTCTGGAAACGCTCTAACAAGCATGGCGCTTTGGCCGGCATGATTGTCGGCGGGGCAATGGTATTTATTTGGAAATATCTCGTCAGACCGATGGGCGGTGCTTGGAATATTTACGAATTGCTTCCTGCATTTTTGTTCTCCCTTGCTGCCATTGTCATTGTAAGCCTTTTGACAAAAGCCCCCGACAAAGAAATTACCGATGAATTTGACCGTGTATCGGCCCTTTGTGCAATCAAGAAAAAATAAAGATTGCAGCAAAAACCCGCAATACCCAAAACAATCCTCCAATGAAGATATTTACGAAAATCATGGTTGTTTCACAGATAATCCAATGATTCCCGATACAATATATCTTTCATGGAGGATTTGCTTTTTCATAAGGTTTGCATTTCAGGACTTGTTATTTTTCCGCTTCCGTATGTTTACGAACAATCTCAAGAAAAGCAGACAGGGTGCGATTGTGCCACTTATCCCTGTGATAAACCACTTGGCTAAACATATGAAACTGATTTTCCGGCCATGGCAGCTGGCATAAAATGCCGGCTTTTATTTCATTTTTAACATAGATATGGGGCAAAACGGTAATTCCTAAATTGGATATCGTGAATTGCTTGATGGCTTGAAGAGTATTCACACCCATACTCAACGGAAGCGTTTCAAATTCTTTTAGCTGTTCCTCAAACGCAGCACGAAAAGCACATCCTTGTTGTGTTAGTATGATATTTTGTTTTAAAATATCCTCCGGCGTGATTTTTTCCTTGTGTGCCAGTTGGTTTTTAGGCGCAGCAACCAACGAAATGGGTTCATAAGCAATCACCTTGGCCACCAAATTGGGATGGTTGTTTTTGGGACCCAATACAAAAGCTAAATCAATCTCATTTTTTTCATCTCTTCATAAAGCTCATCCATGTATTTAAATTTAATTTCAAGACTTACCTCCGGATAGCATGAACGAAATTCTTTGATGATAGCAGGCAGCCTTAATATTCCGAAGGCCTCGCTTGTTCCTATGGTCAGCTTTCCCGATGGTGCTCCCCTTTCAATACATTGTGTTGCCTCTTGGCATAAATTTAAAATTTTATTGGCAAATAAAAGAAACTGCGCTCCCTCCGAGGTCAGTGTTATTTCTCTCCCCAGTCTTTCAAAAAGCTTATAGTCCAACTCCTTTTCCAATGCTTGAATATGCATTGTCATGGTGGGTTGAGAATAATTTAAAATTTTGCCTGCCTTGACAAAGCTGTTTACCTCGGCAATCTTTACAAATGTTTTTAACTGCCTAAATTCCATAGAGCATGAATTCCTTCCCTTGCATTAATATTTTTGATTCAATCAATTTAATGAATGAATTTTACAAATATAAAATATCATGTTATATTGACTTTATCAAGAATCAAAAATCAACTTTAAGAATTCGGGTGTGATTTTCATGAAAAAACCAATTCGTTATGCGGAAACATCAACATTAGTTGTAGGCTATGAAGAAAGTGGACCAACGCAAGGATACCCTATTGTTTTGCAGCATGGATGGCCCGATGATGTCAGAACATGGGACAAGGTTGTCACTATATTGAATGAAGCAGGATTTCGGACCATTATGCCCTATCTAAGAGGTGTGGGGCCAACACACTTTAAAAGCAGCGCTTCTATGAGAACCGGACAGCTTTCTGCCATCGGTAATGACCTTGTGGAGGTAGCCAATGCACTAAAACTTGAGAAATTTGCAGTAGTAGGCCATGATTGGGGTGCCAGAGCCGCTTTTATTGCAGCCTTTTTATTGCCGGAACGTATGCAGCAGTGCATTTCAATATCGGTAGGGTATGGCACAAATCTGCCTGATCAAAAATTGAGCCTGCATCAAATAAAAAATTATTGGTACCATTGGTATATGGCTTTAGAACCCGGGAAACTGTTTTTGGAAAAAGAGAGAAAAGCTTTTTGCCGTTTTATGTGGGAAACTTGGTCTCCCGCTTGGCATTTTTCAGATGAAGAATTTCATACTACAGCAATCTCCTTTGAAAATGAGGACTGGTTTGAAATTGTTTTGCATTCATATCGCCATAGATGGGGCTTTGTTCCTGGTGACCCCACCTATGACAGCCTGGAAAAAAAATTAAACCCTAACCCAACGATTACAGTTCCCACATTGGTTTTACATGGTGAGGATGATATGTGCAATCGTGCAGAAACCTCTGCGCAGAAAGAGGATTATTTTACGGGTCCTTATGAACGAAAGCTCATCAGCAAGGCAGGACATTTTCCCCAGAGAGAATATCCGGAAATCGTGGCAAAAGAAATTATAAATTGGATTAAAAAATAGAGGCGCATAAGGGATTACCTTACATTTTTTGGTGCACAGAATTTTTTGCAGAAATCTCAAACTATCTTCAATCTATTTATGACATAAAAGTTATGCATTCCCCTCTGTCTTTTTGGTAAGATCACAGGTTGCTGTCTACTTTAAATTTGCGGGCCGGTTTAAAGCAAGAAAAAAGCCGTAGGACTTAAACTCCTACGGCAAATCTCAAAAACTGCAGCCATTCTTATCGCATGGAAGCTATTTATGGTGATGGGGCTTTTTGAAAAAACAGTCTTTATTTGACAGAAGACACCTTTTGTTCCAAGTCCTTCTCAATTTCTTCCAATTTCCCTTGGGCGTCTGCCAAGCTTTCGCCCTTCACACCGATATAAAACTTCAGCTTCGGCTCCGTCCCTGACGGACGCACGCATACCCAAGTGCTGTCCTCCAATATGTAATATAAAACATCGGAAACAGGCAGGGGGCTTGCCGCCTCTTCCCCTGTTTGCAAATTACGGAACACCTGTGTTTTATAATCCTTTGCCCAAACTACCTTTTGCCCTGCGAAGGCCTTCGGCACATTCTGCCTGAAGGCGGACATGATTTTTTGAATCCGCTCTATGCCATCCAAGCCTTTTAGGGTAATTGCCTTCACCCCATCCAAATAATAGCCGAATTTTTCATATAATTTTTGCAGGCCGTCATAAAGGCTCATGCCCTTTTTCTTATAAACAGCGGCCATTTCGCAAAGGAGCAATGCGGCCACCACCGCATCCTTATCCCTTGCATAGGTTCCCGCCAAATAGCCATAGCTTTCCTCAAAGCCAAACAGATATTGATAGGCTCCTGTCTCTTCAAACTCCTTCATTTTTTCACCGATAAACTTAAAGCCTGTCAGAACCTCAAACTTTGTAATGCCATAGTGGTCACAAATAGGCTGGATCATCTCTGTGCTGACAATGGTTTTGATTACCGCACCATCGTGGGGCAGGGTGCCCTTTTCTGCCTTATGGGAAAGGATATATTCTGTCAGCAGTACACCTACCATATTCCCTGTTAAAACCACATATTCCCCCTGTGCATTTTTCACCATGGCCCCTAAACGGTCACAATCAGGGTCGGTGCCGATAATAATATCTGCATTTTTTTCCTCCGAAAGCTTTTTCGCCAGTGTAAAGACATTGGGGTCTTCGGGGTTTGGATACCCAACTGTAGTAAAATCCGGGTCGGGATTTTCCTGCTCCGAAACCACAAACACCTTTTTATATTTTGCCTTGTGCAGCACCCGCCGT
>DCDZ01000006.1:20443-25629 GCA_002316675.1 Tyzzerella sp. UBA1042 | reverse complement strand
GCGCCCCCCGCCGTACCGGCACATTCCCCGAGCCATGGATGGGGGTATAAATCACAGTCAAGTCTTCCCCCATATCCTCAGAAATTTCCGGACAAATACGCTGGGATAGCACCTGTTCATCAAAGCAACGGTCAATCTCCTTGCCAATGGTATGGTAAAGCCCTCTCTCCTCCGCTTCTTCCTGGGTAATCCTTAGAATTTGCCCATACTCCGTTACCCCGTTCACCTCACGGATAATATCTTGATCTCTAGGGGCAACCACCTGAGCGCCGTCCGCCCAGTATACCTTATATCCATTATATTCCGGGGGGTTATGGCTGGCAGTGACCATAATGCCTGCCGTACACCGCAGCCTTCTGACTGCAAAGGATAGCATGGGGGTAGGCCGTAAAGAAGGATAGACAAATGCAGGAATGCCGTTTGCCGCCAAAACCAAGCCTGCCGTCTTGGCAAATTCGGGAGACATATGCCTGCTGTCATAGGAAATGGCAACCCCCTTGGCTTGGGTTCCTTGTTTTTTAATATAATTGGCAAGTCCCTGGGTGGCTTTGCCTACGGTGTAAAAATTCATGCGGTTGCTCCCCGTACCGATGATTCCCCGCAGGCCGCCGGTACCAAATTCCAGCTCTTGGTAAAACCGTTCCTTGATTTCCTTTTCTTCCCCTGCCATCAGACGCAATTCCGCCTTTGTGTCCTCATCAATACAAGGATCGGACAGCCATTTGCGGTATCTATCCATAAAATCCATATTCCTGCCTCCTCTTATTCTTTTTCCAACTCTACATTAATATATGTTGTGCTGCTATCCACAAAAATTGTTGTGGAAAAGGGCAAGTATCCGCTTTTTTCCACCTCAAGGCGATAGGTTCCATAGGGCAGGTTCAGTTCCATGGGGGCAGAACCCATATCCTTTCCGTCAAGATAGAGCTGGGCACCGTCCACATCCACAGAAATACCCACAGTACCAAACTGCACGTCCTTTTGCAGCTTCGCCTCCACTGACAGCGTATCCTGATCCAGCACAATATGCTGGCTCCATTCCGCATAGCCGTTTTTCAGTATCACCACATCGTATTCTCCCAAGGGAAGAACAGAGGGCACCGTGCTATCCACCAAGGTGCCATTTACATAAAGCTTATAATCGGTTACATTGGCATTGATAATTAAAACGCCCACCTTTTCCTGCGCCTTAGACAGGTCATACAAATAAACATCTCCCGTCTCTACAAAAATGCTGTCTGCTCTTTTTTCAATATTATCACCGGAAACGGTAATGGTGTGTGTTCCTTCCTTCACAGGAATACGCGCCACCTCGGCAAGCAAAACCGGCTCCTCGTCATCCAGCTGAAACATCCCGTTTGTAATATTCTCTTTATTCTCTATAGAAATATAGCCGTGATATTCCTCTACCTCCACAGACCAAACAATGTCGTCATAGCTTTTTAAAAGCAAAACATCACAGGCTTCCAAATCCTTGGGGTTTATTTCCTCTGCATTATACAAAAACATGGCTTGTGTTCCATATAAAAACGTCTTTCCTTCACCAAGAAGCTGACTGGAGGCAGTATCCGCCTTTAGCCCTGTTTCCTGCGCGGTTTTGATTTCACCGCCTAAGTCTATGCTGAGGGCACTTTTCCCGTCTTGATCTAGCGCTACCAAAATAAGGTCGCCCATTTTCAGCTGAACTTCCGGTGTAATTTGCCCTCGCTCGTCAGTAATCACCGTTTCCTCGGTAACGGCAATGCTTTTATTTACATTTTCTTTAATATCGTAAGCAATCAGCTCTCCCCCTGCCAAAGCACCCTGTATCAAAACCGGGGACTGCTCCGCCGGAACCGGCTCATGCTTGCCCGAAAAAAACAGACCCCGCACAAGGGCAAAGCTGCCAAATGCCACCAAAACGGCAACCAATGCGACAATGGCAGCGGTTTTTTTATTCATAAGGCCTTCGTTCCCACGGGGCGGCTCTCCCGATAGCTTCGGCGAGGGCCCGTTGCTTTCCCCGGGCGTCTCCTCAAACCGCTCCGATTCAAAAGCATCCAAAAACGCATCCTTATCCCCCAAATCATCCTGAGGCTGATCGGCCTCCAGCTTTTTCATTTCTTTATTGATCTCCTCCAGCCGAATAGTCTCATCAAATTCATGCTCGTCCTTCTCAAAGTGATAGTCCTTCATTTGTTTCTCCTCCTTTGGGGAATTTTCAGGCATACCTTATAGTACATTTTAAACGCTTCCACTATAAGTTGCAAGAAGAATTCATCAGGCTCCAAAAAGCAGCGAAATTTGGCAAGCTCCATTTTCCAGTACAGCTTGGAATGGGTTTAGACAAAAGAAAACAGGGCCGCCAAACTCTCTGATCTTTTGCGCCCTGCTTTCCTTCACAAGCTCGTTGCCTATTTGCTTCCCCATTCAGAGAAAAAAAGACTTTCCTAAAGAAGCCATTCCTATATCTCCCGTATAAATTCAAACAGCTCCTTGGCCCTGCCCTCTTCCTCCACTGCTAAGGCCAGCCGCTCCTGCATGGCCGGGGAAACACAGGCTCTTCTTTTGTTATAATACTCGTTGATCAGCCGCAGAAACTTTTCCGGATAAATGACAAGAGCCCGGAGCAGCACCCGCTGCCTTGTATCCGTGGGATTGCTTTCTTCATACGCCTCAAGCATACGAAGGACGCCCTCCCGATCCCCCTCGGCCTTCTTCATATACCGTTTCAGGTAAGCTGCCAAATCCAAAAGGGCAATGTCACTGCTGCAGCCTTCAAAGCCGCCCACATACAGCCTTCCCCCCTCAGCCACCCTTATATTTTCCCCCTTAAAGCTATGATGGCAAAAAGCCCCCTCCTTCCGTGCCTTCTCAAACAACACAGAATACTCGGCCTGCCGCAAAAGTGCTTCTGCCCGCAAGGTATGCTCCATATATGTATCATAATTTTCCAGTACCAATAAATCTATGGCATCATAGCCGCCTTGTTTTTGTATACGGCGCTTGATTTTGCCAAGCTCTGTCCGTCTTTTTGCAAACTGCGCCGGTAAGCGGTCTTTGTCCCACTGCATATACTTGCTCTCCAAGCCCTTTGCGCAGGAATGCATTTTCCCAAGGGTTTTTGCGCCCTTTATGAAGGCTTCCGTTCCATCCTCCTCCAAGGCTGCGGCGGGCAAAAGCTCCTCCAGAACATACACCGTTCCATCCTTTAGAAAGCAAGGATGTCCGTCCATGGTATGATAAAACCTGCTGATTGCAGTAAACCCGTTCCCATAAAGGCACTCCTTCACATCATGGGCATAGCGGACACCATTCATACGCTCCCTTGCTTTTTTCAGCTCCCTAAGCCCTTTGTCCGTTTTGCAGACAAGACCTGTTCGAGTGCGTGTTCCGCTGTAAAAACGCAGACCATAGCCCTCCCACAATATTTTTTCGTATAGTTCCTCCATATCCATTCCCCCTGCCGATTGCGGACAAAACACTTCTGTACCATTCTATGGGGAGGAAGGGGAAAATATCCGTAAAAAAAGAAAAACTCCCAAGGAGGGAGGATTTCCAGAAAAAAAGAAAAGCAGAACAACCTAGAATTAATCTAAGCCACTCTGCTTTCAAAAATGCGCCCTCAGAGACTCGAACTCTGGACCCACTGATTAAGAGTCAGTTGCTCTACCAACTGAGCTAAGGGCGCATATTTGTTGACTGCAAGAAATATAATATCACTACTCATTCTATTTGTCAACTGCTTATAGCAATGTTTTTTTCCTTTTTTCAACTTTTTATTTCCTCTCCTTCCTTTTCCGCCAAACTCCCTTATTCCATAGGATTATGAAAAAAATGCGGCGGCTTTTTCTCGCAATTTTAAAAAATATGTTATACTTTTAAGAAGGAAAATAAAAACCTTTTTAAAGGAGAATACTTATGTTTTTTAATACACTGCCCGAAGATGTTTTATATATTTTAAATGCATTAAACCAAGCAGGACATGAGGCCTATATTGTGGGCGGGTGTGTCAGGGACAGCCTTTTACACCTTAGCCCTAAGGATTGGGACATTACCACCTCGGCGACACCGCAGGAGACAAAAAAGATATTCCCCCATACCTTTGATACGGGTATTCAGCATGGTACAGTGACTGTTGTTTTAAACCGCACCAATTACGAAGTAACCACCTACCGTATTGAAGGCAGGTATGAGGATTGCCGCCGCCCGGCGGAGGTCACCTTCACCAATGACCTACAGGAGGATTTATTGCGGCGGGATTTTACCATGAATGCCATTGCCTATCATCCCAAGGAAGGGTTTCGGGATTTTTTTCAAGGCATGGAGGACATACAGAAAAAAATCATTCGAGGGGTGGGGACACCGGCCCTGCGTTTTCAAGAGGACGCTCTGCGTATGCTGCGGTGTATACGGTTTGCGGCGCAATTGGGGTTTGAGGTAGCACAGGAGACTGGTGCTGCCCTGTGGGAAAACAGGGGCTTAATACAAAAAATCAGTGTGGAGCGGATTCATGACGAGATGAACAAGCTATGGCTTTGCGACCATGATGAGAAGATGCCCCTTCTATGGGAGAGCGGATTATTAGAGGAAATTGATCCCAAGCTTTCTGCCATACTAATGCGGCGGGGGGACGGTTTTTTGGCGGAGTTAAAGAAAACACCCAAAAATCCTATCCTACGCTGGGCGATTGTTCTACAGGACTACACGATTTCGGAGGCAAGTGCCTTTTTAAAGGGACTGCGGTTTGATAACGACAGCCGCAAACGGATTTGCTTATTACTGGAATATATAACGCAAGACCTACCCACAGAGGGGTATCCCCTACGGGTGCTGACCGGCAAGCTCGGCAAAGAGGCCATAGAGCAGCTACTTACGTTACAGGGGGTTTTACGGCCGGCCTCGCCTTATGGGCAAACCGCCAAGAAGCTACGGGAAATCATTGCAAGGGGGGACTGTTTAACCCGAAAGGAGCTGGCGGTAAACGGGCAATTGCTCATGAACATGGGGGTACCCAAGGGGAAGGTATTAGGGGAGGTGCTTACACATCTACTGGATATTGTGCATCGGAACCCGCAATATAACCAAAAGCTGGTATTACTGGAAAAAGCCCAGGCGTTCCTTGAAAAGCCCCAAGGCTAAGACCTTGGGGCTGGTGTAAACCATGGGCTCCGCCCACACCCGCTTGCTTTTTGAAAAAAGCAAGA
>DCDZ01000006.1:20066-20215 GCA_002316675.1 Tyzzerella sp. UBA1042 | reverse complement strand
CCCTTGCAGGGTTTGGGACAGCGCCCCAAGGGTTTGAAGCTGCATGAGAAGACCTCGACCATGGGCTCCGCCCACACCCGCTTGCTTTTTGAAAAAAGCAAGACCAAAAACTTTTGATGAAAACCTCATTTCATGGAGTTTCTAGAAAG
>DCDZ01000006.1:0-19820 GCA_002316675.1 Tyzzerella sp. UBA1042 | reverse complement strand
CCCTTGCAGGGTTTGGGACAGCGTCCCAAGGGTTTGAAGCTTAAATTTCAGATTTATTTCTTTTTATGATATAGCACAAAAGAAAACTTAATCCCGTTTTCCTCATGGGCCTCTTCCTCTATCAACTCCCACTCCGGCAGTAAGTCTAGATTGGGAAAACTGGTATCCGCGGGAAAGGTAGCATAAATTTTGGTTACATAGGCCTTCTCGCAGAAGGGCAAAAGCTGTTGATAAATGCTCTCCCCTCCGGCAACAAAAACCTCTTTCCCCTCAAAGCGCTCTAACGCAAGGGGCAGCTCCTCAAGGCTATGGCAAAGGATAACCCCTTCCGCCGAATACTTCGGATTCTTGGTCAGCACAATATGCTCCCGGTTCGGCAGGGGCTTTTTGTTAGGAAAAGACTCCAGTGTTTTCCGCCCCAAAACCAATACATTCCCGGAGGTAATGATCCGAAAACGCTTCATATCCCCAGAAATACGACATAGCAAATCCCCTTCCTTGCCAATGCCCCATTGCTCATCCACCGCTACAATTAAATTCATATCTCCACTCCTATCATATGGCCACAGGCACCTTGCCGATGGGCTTGCCATGCTGATACCCTTCCACAATAAAATCATCCACTGTGAAGTCATAAAAGCTTTTAATCTCCGGATTCAACCGTACCTTGGGCGCCGGGAAGGCCTCTCGTTTCACCAGTTCTTCAATCATGGGGATATGCCTGTCGTAAATATGCATATCACTAATTACGTGCACCAATTCCCCCGCCTGTAAACCGCTCACTTGGGCAAACATCATCAAAAGGGCCGCATACTGCACCACATTCCAGTTGTTGGCCGCTAAGGTATCCTGTGACCGCTGATTGAGAATTGCATTCAGCTTGTCCCCCACCACGTTAAAAGTCATGCTGTAGGCACAGGGCTCCAAGCCCATTTCCTTTAGGTCGGCAAAGTTATAAATATTCGTCATAATCCTGCGGGAATACGGCATATTTTTTAATTGCCATAACACATTATCCACCTGATCCATTGTGCCATGCTTAAAATCATACGGCACCCCCAGCTGATAGCCATAGGCCTTGCCGATGGAACCAGTTTCATCCGCCCAAGAATCCCAAATTTTGCTGTTCAAATCATGGATATTATTGGATTTCTTCTGCCAAATCCAAAGAATCTCATCAATGGCCGCCTTCCAATTTGTGGCACGCAATGTCAAAAGAGGGAACTCCTCCCCAAGATCATAGCGGTTCACAACGCCAAATATTTTTAAGGTATATGCAGGGCTGCCGTCCTCCCAATGGGGACGCACCTTTTCGTTCTCCGTTGAAACTCCATTTTCTAGGATATCCTTACAGTTTTTAATAAAAATCGTGTCTGCTTTACTCATCGTCTCTCCTCCTATTTTGCATCTCCTCCTGCTGCCGAGGAAAATTATATTTTATTATAAAGGAAAACCACAGGCATTTCCAGTACAACGGATAAATAAAATATAAAGCCCCGCCCCGCAACAGAAAAGCGCAGATATGATTTCCAGAATACACCATACCAACCCATGAAAAAAGCCTCTCTCGAGATGCATTTATTTTTTTGTAAAAAAATGTTGTAAATATTGCCTAGAAATATAAATTGTGGTAAACTCAAACAATGATGTTGCGTGCATATGTCTTTCGTATATGGACAGTCACTCATGAAAAACATTGTTTTGTCCTCATGTGGACGAAAAACCGAGGGAGGTAGTAGTATTATGAAAAAATTTCTTGCTTTGACCTTATCAGCTGTGCTGATGCTGTCCTTAGCCGCTTGCGGAGGGAACACTTCCGGAGACGACGCCGGGGACGACACCGGGGCAAATGATGCAGCAACAGGTGTAGCCATTGAAGGCGACACAATCAAAATCGGCGTTTTTGAGCCTACCACAGGCGAAAACGGCGGCGGCGGTATGCAGGAAGTGCTGGGAATGCGCTATGCAAAGGAAGCAAATCCTACCGTTGATATTAATGGCACTACATACAATATTGAATTAGTAGAGGTTGATAACCAATCTGATAAAACAGCGGCGGTTACGGCAGCCCAGTCCTTAATCAACTCCGGCGTGGTTGCAGTGCTCGGCTCCTACGGTTCCGGCGTTTCCATTGCCGCAGGCCAGACCTTTGCCGACGCACAGGTTCCCGCCATGGGCGCTTCCTGCACGAACCCCCAGGTAACCTTGGGGAATGACTTCTATTTCCGCACCTGCTTCTTAGACCCCTTCCAGGGCACCGTCATGGCGTCTTATGCCATTGAACAGGGCTATACCACAGCGGCTTTGATCAGCCAGAACGGGGATGACTATTCCACCGGCCTTGCTGCATTCTTCCAGCAGGCTTTTGAAGGCATGGGCGGCACCATTGTTGCCAACGAAACGTATCAGACCAATGAGTCTGACTTTAATGCAATCCTCACCACCATCAAGGCGGCAAACCCTGATTGCATTTTCGCACCCTCTTCCATCTCCACAGCAACCCTGCTTCTGCCTCAGGCACAGGCCAATGGCATAACTGCACAAATCATTGCCAGCGATACATGGGAAAATGAAACCATCATTTCCGCCGCAGGCTCTGCCGCAGAAGGCGTTGCACTCTCCACCTTCTTTGACGAGCATGACGAATCCAGCCCCGTTGCAAAGGACTTTGTAGAAGGCTTTAAGGCATACTTGAACAGCGACCCCCAGAACCTGACCTTAAACGGCGGTACAGACGGTGTTGCGGCAGTATCCGCATTGGGCTACGATGCTTATATGTCCATTTATGAAGCATTGAAAGCATTGGACGGTGCCGAAAACCTCAATTCCCTTGCCTTGCGTGACGCATTAAAAACAGTATCCTTCGATGGTGTTACAGGAGCAATTTCCTTTGATGAAAACGGCGACGCTATCAAAAACGTGGCTTACATCAAACAAATTAAAGACGGTAAATTCAACTTCTTAAAGACACAATCTGCTGAATAATCATAGCCGGAGAGATTACGCCGTACATTTTTATAAACAGTTCGCCGGGAGTGCTCCTCCCGGCAATTTCTTTCCCTACGGTTTGTGAAGGTTTGTAAAGGATACTTTTCCTTTTTAAACCTTTCCAAGCCGAACAACATCACTTTTTTTGTCTGGAGGTTTTAACCATGACAGCAACTGCTTTTTTGCAATATTGCCTGACAGGCATTTCCATCGGCGGTATTTACGCCCTAATCGCCATCGGCTACACCATGGTCTATGGAATCTTACGTTTAATTAACTTCGCCCACGGCGATATTTTTATGATGGCGGCTTATTTTATGATTTTTTCCATTGTAAACTTTACCTTACCATGGTACATCGCCATCCTTGTGGTGCTTGGGGCAACCATTGCCCTTGGCGTACTGATTGAAAAACTGGCTTACAAGCCCTTAAGAAGCGCCCCCCGTATGTCTATCATGATTTCCGCCATCGGCGTTTCCTATTTTCTGCAAAATGTGGCGACTTATTTATTTTCCGCCCTGCCAAAGCCCTATCCGACCATTGGGTTTTTGACAAGAACAATTACCCTTGGGGGTATTTCCACCTCGGTGGTGACTTTCATTACCCCTATTTTAACCTTAGTTTTTGTATTCATTTTGATGCAGCTGATCAACCATACAAAAATCGGTATGGCTATGCGGGCTGTTTCCAAGGATTTTGAAACCTCTCAGCTGATGGGCATTAAAATCAACCGGGTAATCAGCTTCACCTTTGTCATCGGCTGTCTTTTGGCGGCTGTAGGATCTATTCTTTATTTTACCCCCCGTCCCTCCGTATATCCCCTTGCCGGCTCCTTGCCCGGCTTAAAATGCTTTATTGCGGCGGTATTCGGCGGCATCGGCTCCATTCCCGGGGCGGTTTTGGGCGGCTTTATTATCGGTTTATCCGAAACCTTTATCAAAGCAGCAGGCTATTCGGAATTCAGCGATGTTTTTACGTTTATTTTACTCATTGTCATTCTACTGATTAAGCCGACGGGTCTGTTCGGCGAAAAAATAACGGAGAAGGTGTAAAACATGACAGAAAAAAAGAAAACCCAATTAAACCTCCTTTTTTCCGTGATTGCCCTTTTGATATGTGCAGGAATTTTATATTATGTAAATCATTATACAAAGCCCACCTATATGCTTCGTACGGTGTTGCAGCTAGGCGCAATTTATGCACTTGTGGCAGTCTCTATGAATTTATTAAACGGCTTCACCGGGCTGTTTTCTCTGGGGCAGGCAGGCTTTATGGCAGTGGGCGCTTACACCTTTGCCATATTCACCATACCCGCCCAAAGCCGCCCCGGCGTATATTATCTTTATGGCGTAGCCGACTGGCTGGCTAATTTGCAGCTGCCCATTTGGGCAGGCCTTGTTTTGGCAGGGCTGGTGGCGGCCATTTTAGCGGCACTCATCGGCGCACCGGTACTTCGCCTAAAAAGCGATTATTTCGCCATTGCCACCTTGGGCTTTGCGGAAATTGTGCGTATTATTGCGGGAAGCTCCCCCATGAACCGTGTGACCAACGGCTCCCTCGGGCTAAAAATGATCCCCAAATTCCCCAATTTTTACTTTCCTTTTATTGTTGTGGGCATTTGTATTCTGATTGTATGCCTGCTCATCCGCTCCTCCTACGGCCGTTCTTTTAAGGCAATCCGGGAGGATGAAATTGCGGCGGAGGCAATGGGCATCAACCTTGCCACACATAAGCAGCTTTCCTTTATCATCAGCTCCTTTTTTGCAGGAGTAGGCGGTGCCCTGATGGGGATGTATCTGGGTGCAATCACCTCAACCACCTTTAACATTACGTTAACCTATAATATCCTGCTGATTGTGGTCATCGGCGGCATGGGTTCTGTCACAGGCAGTATTCTTTCCGCGTTTCTGGTCATTGCCGGAAGAGAGTGGTGGCTGCGTTTTCTGGATATGGAAACCTACATCGGAGCGTTTCAGGTTCCTTTATTAAAAAACGGCTTTCGTATGGTTGTGTTCTCCGTTATTTTGATGCTTGTGGTGCTCTTTTTCCGTCGGGGCATCATGGGCATGAGGGAATTTAACTGGAACTTTATGCTGAAGCGATTGGAGAAGAAGAAAACGGGAGGTGAGGGCCTTGAGTGAAAAAGTCCTTTCCGTGCAGGATATTACCATGCAGTTTGGCGGCGTTGTTGCCGTAAACAACCTTTCCTTAGAGGTACATCAGGGGGAAATTGTTTCCCTCATCGGCCCCAATGGTGCGGGGAAAACAACGGCGTTTAACGTCATTACCGGTGTTTATGCCCCCACCAGCGGCGCAGTTACATTCGGAGGGAAAACAATCATTTCCAATTACCCTCGGGGGAAAATGAAGAAGCTCTATGCCGGGGAAAACAATGGGGTCTACAAAAAAATATTGGAGCCCACGCCTGATAAAATTACCAAGCTTGGCATTGCCCGTACCTTCCAAAATATCCGTCTGTTTAAAGAGCTTACGGTTTTGGAAAACGTGCTTATCGCAAAGCATATGCGTATGAAGGCAAATATTGTTACGGACACTTTCCTCCTAAACTGGAAGGAAGAGAAAAAAATGAAAGAGGACGCTCTGGAGCTTTTGCGTATTCTTGATTTATATGCGCTGAAGGATGAAAAATCCAGCGCCCTCCCCTACGGCAAGCAGCGGCATTTGGAAATTGCCCGGGCCTTGGCAACGGAGCCTTCCCTGCTTTTGCTGGATGAGCCTGCGGCGGGGCTGAACCCCCAAGAGACGGATGAGCTGACAGAGTTTATCCGGAAGGTGCGGGATCAATTTCATCTTACTGTTTTTATGATTGAGCATCATATGAATTTGGTTATGGATATTTCCGACCGTATTTATGTCATCGACTTCGGGAAAATGATTGCAAACGGCACACCCAATGAAATTCAGAACAATCAAAGGGTAATCGACGCATATTTGGGGGTGGCTGAGGATGAGTAATATATTAGAAATTCAGAATCTGGTGGTATCCTACGGGGGCATTGAAGCCGTAAAAGGCATTGATATGTCCGTGCCCGCGGGGGAGATTGTAACCCTAATCGGCGCAAACGGCGCCGGAAAATCCACCACGCTAAAATCCATCTCCGGCTTAGTGAAGCCAAAGTATGCCTCCATACTTTACAAAGGGAAGGAAATCGTAGGAAGCTCTCCGGATCACATTGTAGCCCAAGGCATCACTCTGGTGCCGGAGGGCAGAAGGGTTTTCCCCAACCTTACTGTAATGGAAAACCTAAGAATCGGGGCCTATTTACGGAAGGATGCCTTGAAGGAAGACTTAGAATATGTCTTTTCTCTATTTCCCAGGCTAAAAGAGCGGGAATGGCAAATGGCGGGCACCCTTTCCGGGGGTGAGCAGCAAATGCTGGCGGTGGGGCGTGCCCTCATGAGCAGGCCGAAGGTCATCATGATGGACGAACCCTCCTTAGGGCTTGCACCTTTGGTGGTGAAGGATATTTTCAACATCATCCAAACCA
Organism: Tyzzerella sp. UBA1042; assembly: GCA_002316675.1. Classification (GTDB taxonomy): domain Bacteria; phylum Bacillota; class Clostridia; order Lachnospirales; family Anaerotignaceae; genus Chakrabartyella. The sequence goes on along the minus strand of DCDZ01000006.1, from coordinate 13,323 downwards.
TCAATCAACAGGGCATTACTGTTTTATTGATTGAGCAAAATGCCAACATGGCTTTAAAAATTGCCCACAAGGCTTATGTCATTGAAACGGGAACCATCACCATGGAGGGTACGGGGGCAGAGCTTTTGGCCAACGAAGAAATCAAGCAGGCTTATTTAGGAAAAACGAAATAAAAGACAGATGCGGGGCTCTGCCCCACACCCCGCACAGGGATTATCCCTATAAATCCTATCTGCAATGCCCATTTCATGGGCATTGCAGATAGGGGCCACGAAATAGGAGCCCTTTTGACGTATTCCGCCAGAAGGGCTCCCTTTTTTATTTTTTGAAACAAAATTTTTCTGAAAAATTCCGCTGAATCTGTCTAAATCCGATGCTTCTGCCATTTCGTTCCACGATAGCGCACAATGAAAAAAGCAGCCCTTACACACCAATCAATAATCATGGCAACCCAAACACCAAACAGCCCCATCTCAAAATAAACCCCTAAAACATAGCTAAACGCAAAGCGGAAGCTCCACATAGAAAAAACAGACCAGACCATGCAAAACTTCACATCGTTTGCGGCACGCAGGGCATGGGGAAGAGAAAAGGACTCCGGCCATAGGAGGGTTGCACAAATGGCGTGTAACCAAATAATTTCCGTGGCCAGCCTTGTGGCCTCCGGAGAGAGGCGATACAGCCGCAAAATAAACGGCAGCAGCAAAAGAATGATAAGGCTAAAAATAAAAATCAATATATGAATCAGCTTTAAAAATTTTCGGGTATAATATCTGGCCATATCATAATCCCCCGCACCAACGCAACGGGAGCAAACGGTAATCAGCGCCATTCCGGCGGCCATGCCCGGCAAAATTTGAAAGGTGGCAACAATATTTCCTACGGCATTTGCCGCAATGGAGGCTGTGCCGAAGCCCGTAATAACGCTTAAAACCACAATTTTCCCCAGCTGAAACATACTATTTTCTAATCCGGTTGGAATGCCGATAAATGCAATTTTTTTCTGCATTAGCTTATCAAAGCCAAAGGAAAACGGCTTGGAAAGATGCAAAATATGCTCCTGACCTCGCAGCAAGAATAAAATGCCTACGGCGGCAAGCATACGGGAAACCAAGGTGGGGATGGCCGCCCCCATAACGCCCATGTGAAAGCCAAAAATCAAAATGACATTTCCGCCCACATTCACTGCGTTCATAAGCACGGAAAGATACATGGGCAGCTTCGAGTTTCCCATGGCCCGAAATATCCCGGCCCCAGCATTATATAAAGCAATGAAGGGAATCGACGCCGTTACAATCATCAAATATATTTTTGCGCTCTCCATAACGTCGGCATCAATTTTCCCAAAAATATGATGTAAAATAAAATCTCTGGAAAGATAAATGCCCGCCGTAATTACAAGGGAAGAGATGCCCACCAAAAGCACAAGCTGATCCGCTGCCTTGCAAGCCTTCTCCCGATTCTCCTGCCCAAGGTATTGCCCCGCAACCACTGCCCCGCCGGTGGCTAGGGCGCTGAAAAGATTAATCAGCAGTATAAATATACTATCCACTAAGGAAACACCGGAAACAGCATATTCTCCCACAGTAGCAACCATAATCGAATCGGACAATCCAACAAGAATTGCCAAAAACTGCTCCACAATAATGGGGACGATCAACCTTTTTAAATCTCTATTTGAAAATAAAGCATTTTTCTTTTCTACCATTTGCCGCATACCTCCTTCCGGCGCCCATTCTTTTCAATTTATTTTTTCATGGCTCCACAATAGGTATCCGTTTTCAGGAAGGTTCTTCCCTTAAAGAAACAATGAGGCGGCACAGTAAATTAAAAGCAGTGCCATGACACCATTGAGCATTTTCCTATATTTATCAAAAAAACTGCGGAAAACAGAGCCAAAAAGCACCCAACAGAAACAGCACAAAAGAACCCCAATCCAATTAAAGGCAAGGACAAGCAAAAATGCCTTTATGGATTGATCATAGGGAAACACAAAATTGGAAATCAAAGTCAAACCAAACAGCAGTCCCTTGGGATTCACAAATTGAAGGATAACCGCCGTATGAAACGCCCGGGTATTCAATGCCAGCTTACTCTTTTTCACTGCCTTTGGCTTATCTCTCCAGATCACCCATGCCAGATAAAGTATGTAGGCCGCACCAACCACCGTCATCACCTCTACAACCTTGGGAATATAGCTGTATAAAAAAAGATTACATAAAATAGAAGCAATTAAAATCAGAGAAAACCCCGTGGACACCCCTGCACAAAAGGGTAAGCTCTTTTTTACACCAAACCTTGCGCCATTATTCATGCACATAATATTATTCGGCCCCGGCGTAATACATGAAACAAAAACATAAGAAACAAATGCAAATATATGTACCAATTCACTCACCCTTTTACCAATCATAGAAGCTGCTGCCTTCCCGGCAGCCTCGTTCCTTCACTAAAAAAACAGTGCCGCATACGTTTGAAAGGGTATCCGCAAAACTTATCATACCTGAAAACCACAGACCCCTCCGCTTTTTTCAGAACATAAAAACAATAAGCCCCGATTGTTTTTGAAACGATTTGCAACGCAAATCTTACAATAGGGGCTTTTGCCTTTTGTGAAAATAGGTTTCCCAAACTTTTTCTTACAGAGAAACTCAACCGCTATACAATATTAATCTTCCGTATCCGCCAATGGCTTTATGGGCAAACCGTTTGCAAGATGATGCAATTCGCTTTCCTCACTGTACATTTCGTTTATCTTATAAAGCAATGTCATCAAGCTGTCCGTCAAGTGAACATTTTCAACCAAAACATCGTCAGGCACCTGCAAATCCACATGGCTGAAATTCCACATACCTTTTACGCCCCACTTAGCCAAATCGTTGGCAACCTTCACTGCCTGTGAGCGAGGCAGGGTAAGAATTGCAACATCCACACTGTTATGCTTGATATATTCTTCTATCTGATCCACATCGTACACTTCCACACCACGAATGGTCATACCGATAATACGGGGGTTAATATCAAATACGGCCTTGATGACAAAACCACGTTTTTCAAAATTGGTATAGTTTACCAAAGCCTGTCCGATATTTCCACCGCCCACAACGATCATATTGTACAACTTATCCAACCCGAGTATCTTCTTTATTTCATTGTGAAGATATTCCACATTGTAGCCATAACCCTGCTGCCCAAAACCGCCAAAATTATTTAAATCCTGACGAATTTGAGATGCAGTGATATTCATTTTTGCACTCAGCTCCTTAGACGATATTCTGGTGATATCGCTCTCCAAAAGATCGCCCAAATAGCGGTAATATCTTGGGAGCCGATTTATCACCGCCGGCGAAATTCTTTTCTCACTGTCCATTTTATCCAAATCCTCTCTTGTCAACTTAAAATCAGTATAGCACTTCTGTTATTTTATTGTCAACAATAACTCTTTTATTATCGCCCTTTTTCTGTTATGATTATACCGATATCCCCAGAAAAAACGGAGGACAAAGCGATGATATTAGCGTGTAACAAGCTGCACAAATCCTACGGAATTGATGTGGTTTTAGACAAAATCACCTTTCACCTTGAAGAAAAAGAAAAAGCCGCTATTGTAGGGGTGAACGGTGCAGGAAAAACAACCTTATTCCGCGTGCTGACAGGAGAGATTTCTGCTGACGGCGGAGATTTTTATATGAAAAAAGAGGCTTCCCTTGGATATATGGCCCAAAACCAGCAAACGGAAAGCACCCGCACCATTTATGAAGAAATGTTATCGGTTTTTGCCAAAATTTTAGAAACCGAAAACCTTCTTCGTGAAATGGAAAACAAAATGGGCACATTGTCCGGGCAGGAATTGTCAGACAAGATGGAGGAATATGCCCGCTTACAGCATTTTTTTGAGCAAAATGACGGTTATAGCTATCAAAGCCGCCTACGGGGTGTATTAAAAGGCTTAGGGTTTGGAGAAGATGAATTTAACCGTCCCCTCTCTCAGCTTTCCGGTGGACAAAAAACCCGCATTTTTCTTGGGAAGCTGCTGCTCTCCAAGCCGGACATCCTGCTTCTGGATGAGCCTACCAACCATTTGGATATTGCTTCCATTGAGTGGCTAGAGGATTATCTTCGGGGCTATGACGGTGCGGCATTAATCATCTCCCATGACCGTTATTTTTTAGATAAAATTGTAACAAAGGTTGTAGAAATCGAAAACAAAAAATCTAATATTTTCAACGGCAATTACAGCTTTTATACCCAGCAAAAGGACATCAACCGTGAGGTGCAGCAAAAAGCCTTTGATACCCAGCAAAAAGAAATCAAGCATCAGGAAGAGGTTATCCGCACATTACGTTCCTTTAACCGGGAAAAATCAATCAAACGGGCAGAAAGCCGTGAAAAAACACTGGACAAGCTGGAACGGGTGGAACGGCCGGAAAATCTCCCGGAGCATATGCGCCTTACCTTAACCCCCCTCATCACCAGCGGCAACGATGTGCTCCATGCCGAAAACCTTTCCAAATCCTACGGTGGCAATAAAATATTCCAAGATATCAGCTTTGACATCAAGCGGGGAGAAAAGGCGGCCATCATCGGGCCAAATGGTGTGGGCAAATCCACGCTCTTTAAAATGCTGTTGCGTGAAGTCTCGGCGGATACGGGGATTGTGCGCTTCGGCACCAATGTGTATGCCGGGTATTACGATCAGGAGCAGCAAAAGCTGGATGAATCCAAAACGATTTTTGCGGAAATCGCAGACACCTATCCCACCTTGACGACAGGGCAGATCAGAAATGTGTTGGCGGCTTTTGTGTTTACAAACGACGATGTGTTTAAGCCCATTTCTGCCTTAAGCGGCGGAGAACGGGGCCGGGTCTCTCTGGCAAAAATTATGCTTTCCAAAGCCAATCTGCTGATGCTGGACGAGCCTACCAACCACTTGGATATGTTTTCTAAGGAAGTGTTGGAAAATGCCCTCAACTGTTATGAAGGGACTGTTATTTATATCTCCCATGACCGTTATTTTATTAACAAAACAGCGGAAATCATTTTGGAATTAACCCCAACGGGCGTTGTGCAATATATGGGAAATTACGATTACTATTTAGAAAAAAAAGCGGAACAAAGAAGAAATGAAGAAGAAAAAGCCAAGGAATCCGGTGTTTCCTCTGCCATCCCCCCTTCTGCCAGCGAAACAAAAATGGACTGGCTGAAACAAAAGGAACAATTGGCGGCGGAGCGAAAGCTGGCAGCTAAAATTGCCAGAATAGAGCAGGAAATTGAGGAAACCGAGGCGGCCATTGCCAAGGCGGACGAGGATATGGCCTTGGCTAGTACGAATTATACAAAAGCACAGGAAATTTTCGAGAAGAAAACGAAGTTAGAGGAACAATTGGAACTGCTCTTTGGCCAGTGGGAGGAGCTCCAATAAAACAAAGGAGGAAATGGAAAATGAAGTTTTTTTATCTTGCAGTATTATTTTTGCTTCTTTTCATCATGGGAGCAGGAAGGATTTTTGGTGAATATGCACAAATTGCATTTTATTTTGTGATTATTCTCATGGGTCTGGGGATGGCATTTTACGGCTATTGGTTTAAAAAATTTGTAGATAAAGTGAACGCTTTGATGCCCCTCATCGAAACAGAGCCGGATACCTACATCGAGGAAACAAAGAAGCTGTTGGAAAGCAAACTGCCCGGCAACATTCGTGCTATGCTGATTATGAATATTGCCGTTGCCCATATGGAAAAGGGTGACTTCAAAACAGCTTTGCAAACATTAAAGGAAATTCAAGGGGGTACGTTAAAAAAGGCAAACCACGCTATTTATTTTTTAAATCTTGCTTATGTACAAATTCATTTAGGACAGCATGAGCAAGCCTTGGAAATCATTAAAAAATATAAAAAGCGCTTTCTTAGCCTGCCCATGGGCGGCAATTTGCCCCGCCTAATCACATTCGTACAAGTTTTTGAAGCGATGCAGGATAATAAATGGGAGGAAGCCGAGGAAAATTTAAAAACGGCAAAAGCAGATTGGCCCGATAAGGTGACCGGTGTGAACTTTGCCTATTTGGAGGAACAGCTGGCCCAGCATAATGCGGAAACAAAAGGAAAAGCATAAAATTCTGGCATAGATGAAGTCCATGCCTTTTGCAAAAAGCTCAGTTCCTTCAAGCTTTTTGCAAAAAAGGGATGCAGGAAAAACCTGCACCCTTCTTTTTTTACTCCGTATTTTCTTTTGATGAAACTAAAAAACCAATTTCAGCATTTTTTTATTCACCTTTGGTTGCTAAATACCCGTTAATATCGCCCAAAAGCTTATCGATATCCATGCCATGTACCATACTGGCTTCCTCCAAGGTTTCCCCTGCTGCGGAAGGGCAGCCCACACAATGCATACCGCTTTGCATTAAAATCGCCGCTGCACCTCTATCCATAATCAAAAGTTCACCGATTGTCATATCCTTTGTTGCTTTCATATCGAATTCCTCCTTATTTTTAAATAGGTTATTTTGTTATGTATTCTGCCACAAAAAAAATGGAAATACAAGTGATATACGAAAATTTTACACCGGATTCTCGGGAATGTCCAAAATCAGCTTCCGGCAGTTCAGGCAAACCATGCCCTGCAGCCTTACGCCGCCCATATAGCTTTTGGCCAACAGGTATTCCCGTTTCTTGCCTTGGACATCCTTTGTTTTCCAAGTAAAAACTCTTCCAGATTCCAAATAGCCCTCTGTCATTTCCTCTCCGCAAAAGGGACATTTCATACAAATCATCTCCTATTCTATTCTACGGACGAAAGGGGCATTTTGGTGGCAGACACGACCTTGCCCTCCTGAAAAGTAAATACCAAAGCCTCTTCTTCTCCCCTTTGATCGCCAAAGAATCCCTTGGGCTTACCCAAATAGTAAATCAAATGCTGGTCTGTTTTGCCCTCAGCCTCTCCAAGATACCCGATTACTTCTTCCTCGGTAAGGCCTTCAACAATGGTGCGGTCCAGAAAATTCTTTACAATAAATTGGCGGCTGTTTCCTTGGTATTCCACCCATTTTTCTTTTGTAAAGTTTCTATTGCTGTTCCAAATCTGTCCGCCGATAAAAGCCACAACGACTAAAAATCCCAGAAAGGTTAAAAGCAGCTTGTCCTTTTTAGCCATTCTCTACTCCCCTCCTTATGAAATCCATTTGAAGCCCTTATAATAGCGAAAAATCACCTTGCCTAAAATTTTATTTTTTTCTACGAATGTATTCTTCCAAAATCTTGAATCCAGGGAACTGTTTCTATTATCCCCCATCATAAAATAGCTGTCCTCAGGCACTTCATAGGGGCCAAAGTCTCCTTGGGTTACCACCTCAAGATATGGTTCCTCCAAAACCTCCCCATTGACATAAACACTGCCGTTTTTCACCTGAACCACATCACCGCCCACGCCCATAATACGCTTCACAAACAGGGTTTCCTGCTCCGGATCGTCGGGATAGCGGAACACTGCCACATCTCCCCGCCCGGGGTCTTTAAACCAATAGGAGGTACGCAATGCCAAAATGCGGTCTCCCGTCATAATGGTATTTTCCATGGAACCTGTGGGCACCTGTGCATTGACAATTAAAAATGTGTTCACAAAACCTGCCAATACCACCGCCAATAAAATTGTTTTGATCCAGCTAATGATTTCTTTTTTTAACGAATTGTTCACTTACCCATCTCCTTCGGGCGTTTTTATTTTAAGAACCCATTGATAATTTGCGCTTCCGCTTCTTGCTCCGTCAAACCCAAGGTCATGAGCTTTGTCAGCTGTTCTCCCGCAATCTTTCCGATGGCGGCCTCATGAATTAAGGTTGCATCCACATTGTTTGCAATAATTTCCGGCTCTGCCGCAACAATGCCGTGATCCATAATAATGGCATCGCACTCAGAGTGTCCATAGCAAGCCTGATTGCCCGATAATTTGGAACGGAACAGCTGCCTCGAATTGTCTCTTGCAACGGAACGGGAAATCAGCTTTGCGCTGCTGCCCTCTCCATCCAAATCCACATCGAAGGAGGTTTCCGCATATTGCTTGCCGTGGGTCTTAATTTTTTCCTTGATGACAACCGTTGCCCCCGCCGCCAATTTTGCACTGGAAATACGCTTTGTAGAATCCACGCCTTTCAGCTGCACTGTATCCATTTCAACATAACTGTTTTCTTCTGCAATAATATGCGTCTGCGGGTTGATAATATTCTGCCCATGGCCATCTCCCTCGCCGATATGTTTTTCGATGTATTTTATTTTTGCATTTTTCCCCACAAAAAAACGATGAATCCCATCGTGCTGAGAAATGCCGCAGCCGCAGTTATGGATACCGCAGCCGGCCACAATGGTCACATCGGCACCCTCGCCAATATGAAAATCATTATATACCACATCATGCAAATCTGTTTCCGTCACCAATGCGGGAATATGCACGCTTTCGTCCTTTGTGCCGGACTTTACATAAATATCAATGCCCGAGCCGTTCTCCTTCGGAACAATTTGAATGGTGTCCGTAGAATTTCTGCCTGCACTTTTGCCGTTGCTGCGAATATTAAACGCCCCTGCGGTAGGTATGCTTTGCAGCCCCGCCACCTCGGAAAGCAGATTTTTGATTATATCACTCAACATGGCGTTATACCTCCTTAAAATACTTACAGCACGCATCAGGACGAAAGATCTCGGGCAAAACTGCTTCCTTGGGGCCCACCTGAGAAATACGGCCGCCGCTGATGACAACAATTTCATCGGCAATGTCTAAAATACGCTCCTGATGAGAGATGATTAAAATAGAGCCTTTGATTTCCCTATGCATTCTCTCAAACACATCGATCAAATTTTTAAAGCTCCAAAGATCAATGCCTGCTTCCGGCTCGTCAAACAAGGTCAGCTTTGTTTTTCTTGCCATAACTGTGGCAATTTCAATGCGCTTCAGTTCACCGCCGGAAAGGCTGCTGTTGATTTCCCGGTCGATATAATCCTTGGCACAAAGGCCCACCTCGGACAAATATTCACAGGCCTTCTCCGTGCTCAATTTTCTGCCGCTGGCCAGAGAAACCAAATCCTTCACCGTTACCCCTTTAAAACGCACTGGCTGCTGAAAGGCAAAGCTGATGCCCGAATTTGCACGCTTTGTAATGCCCCAGGCCGTAATATCCTCACCGTCTAATAAAATTTGACCGCAATCGGGCTTTTCTATCCCTGCGATCACCCTTGCCAATGTGGATTTTCCGCCGCCGTTGGGCCCTGTTACTACCACAAATTTTTCATCCTCTATGACCAGATTAATATCTTTTAAAATTTCTTTTCCATCTGCAGAAAAAGAAACATCCCTTAGCTCCAACATATTGTATCCTCCACTTCCAGTCCACCGCTTTTCCTAGGCCTTGCCGGCAGGCAAAACCCCAGAGTGCGCAGCGCAGTCTTGCGGCTTTTCACAAAAGCAGCCATACCCTTACGGCAAAATGCACCAGCGTTTTGATTTTACAAACAATTCCTAGCAAAATATATAAAAATGCTATCCTAAATTATAACAATTTTCCAAATAGACTGTCAATATTTTTCGGTTTTTTTGACGTTTTTTCCGTATAAAAACATCCTTTTCATTTTTGCTTGTCTATACTACAATATTATATATACAAAACAACAAAAGGAGGGCAACCTATGCTCGGTTTTCATACGGATGGCATTCATCTGATGGGTGCATCCAATACACTTACTTCTTTACTAAAGCAAAGAAAATTACCCCTGACCTCACAGATAACAGGGAATACTCTAGTATTTGCCATAAATGAACAGGATATCCTTACAAAAAAATTCTATGCCACCTCTTTTTATGCAGGAGAAACACCGTGGTTTGTCTGTACCGTAGGAGAATTTCCCCGTCCCGCAAAAAACACCCTGCCCTTTCGGGGGGAGGCTGATTTGGCGGATTTCATTACGGCAATTTTTTATGCCTCTCAAGGCTTTTTGCATTTGGACATTGAGCTTTCTGTGCTGAAGGAAAAACTTTCTGCGGAAAAAGGGAGGACAATCATTTCCTTCCCGGAGGAGGACTTTGGTAAAATTCCCAAAGGCGCCTTTGCCATATGCTTCTGCTTTTCAAACGGAGGATTTATGGAAAGTGACAGACTTTTTATGAAATTAACAAAGGATTTTGGCATGGATATGGGCAATGTATTGCTGGCGGGTAGTTTTGACTCAAAATATCACTATACCCGGGCCTTTGTTCTGTAAAATAGCCTATTTACCCGAAAAAAAATGCGTGTTAGAATAAAACTGCATGGGAAACCATGTGCAAATACAGAGTAGGGCTTTGTGCGTTAAGTGTCTTGTGGACGGGGAGTTGCCACGAGAACGAAAAGGAATTTTCCTTGCGGTACAGACCCCGCATCCCGCTGTCAAATAAGGACGAAGCCATTCCTCTTTATTATCACAGCAACCCCGCATTGGGGGATATTTGCGTTTTTTATTGATAATGAAGGGGTTTTTTCATAGAAAAGGCCCCTCACAGCAAAAAGGAGGTCTTTTTTCATGGAAACAAAATTTTCCACCACCCATCGCATCATCATTATGGCACTTTTGATGGCAATTTCCATCATTCTCTCTCGCTTTCTATCCATTGCCGCTTGGAACCTAAAAATCGGCTTTGCCTTTTTACCCATTGCCTTGGCGGGTATGCTTTTGGGGCCTATTCCTGCGGCTGTTGTTGCCGCTCTGGCGGATTTTCTTGGGGCAATCCTATTCCCCATCGGGCCGTTTTTTCCCGGCTTTACCCTCACGGCATTTTTGACGGGAATTTTGTTTGGTTTGTTCCTGCATAAAAAAGCAGATATGAAAAATATTATCCTGGCTTCTCTTTCCACCCAGCTCTTCTGCTCCCTGCTTTTAAATACATACTGGATTTCCGTCATATCGGGCGCATCCTTTTGGGCCTTGCTGCCTACCCGCATTTTACAGACCTGCGTGATGATTGTGTTCCAAATTATTTTGATCCGTATCTTGGCAGGCTATGCTCCCCAGCTTTATAAAATACAAAAAGCCTAAGCCTTTTGGGTTTTACAAGCTTTCTTCGTTTCTTACTATGAAAAAACTGTTGGCATTCCTACTCCCCGCCAACAGTTTTCTTTTATTTTCTATATTTTGCTTCCAGAGACAGCAGAAAAACCTTCTTCTCCAAGCCGCCGCCATACCCCACCAAATGCCCATTGCTCCCAATCACCCGATGACAGGGGATGATAATGGCGATGGGGTTTTTATGGTTGGCCATGCCGATGGCTCTGGCTCCTTTGGGGCTTGCGGCCTTCTTGGCAATCTCCCCATAGGAAGCAGTTCCTCCGTAGGGAATGCCTTGCAATGCCTGCCACACCCGCCTTTGAAATTCCGTTCCCATGGGGCGCAGGGGCAATGTAAAATCTTCTCTTTCCCCTTGAAAGTATTCCCGCAGCTGCTTCTCCGTTTCCTCAAGCAGTGCTGTTTTTTCTATAATATAAGGCGTATTGATTTCCTTATGAAAGGATACCCGGGTCAGAAATCCATCCTCCTCCCCTAAAACCAATAATCCAACCGGACTATGATAAAGATGTAGTTTCTCCAATGTGGCCCCTCCTACTTGTCCTTCTTTAACACATATACAACCAAAACCCACTGCTTCCGCTGATTCTATTTGCCTTCCTGGTTTCTGCATTTCTTTAACAGCGCAATTTCTGCGGCATAGCCCTCTAATTCATTGGGTGTTTCCAAATAAAACGGCAGATGCGCCAATTTGGGATGGTTGATGATCCTTGTTACCGCCCCCAGCCCAAGGGTGCCTTCCCCGATTTTTTCATGGCGATCCTTATGACTACCCATGGGATTTTTGCTGTCATTCAAATGAATTGCCCGCAGCCGCTCCAAGCCGATCACACGGTCAAATTCCTCTAAAACGCCCTCTAAATTTTCTGCGATATCGTAACCGCCATCGTAAACATGGCAGGTATCCAGACAAACGCCTATGCGTTCCTGTCCGTGCACCCCCTCTATAATTTGTCTGATTTCTGCAAAGCTTCGTCCCACCTCACTGCCCTTCCCGGACATGGTTTCCAGCAATATGGGGGTTTTCCCGCCATTTTTCAAAACCTCTGCCAGCATTTTGGTAATCAAGGCGATGCCAGTTTCTGCTCCCTGCTTCACATGGCTGCCGGGATGGAAATTATAGAACACATGGGGCAAAAGCTCCAGCCGTGCTAAATCCTCCTCCATCATGCGCCGTGCAAACTCCCGCAGACTGGTATCCGCCCCGCAGGCATTCATGGTATACGGTGCATGGGCAAGGAGGGTGCCAAGGCCTTTTTCCTTTGCAAAGGCAATATATGCCTCAATATCCTTTTCATCCAGCGCCTTTGCCGTGCCGCCCCGGGGATTTCTGGTGAAAAATTGAAACACATTGGCACCAACTTTCTCCGCTTCCTTTCCCATGGCCAAATACCCACGGGCCGAGGATAAATGACATCCGATCCAAAACATATTCATTCCTCCGTAGCTTCCTTAAGCCTTGTTTTTACTTTTTACTTTGCTCTTAATCATACTGTATCACGGCTTTTTTCGCAAGCCCCTTATGGGAATCTCCTTTTCCTCCTATTCTTCTTGATACATTCGCAGAAAATAAGCATTCTTAGAAGATATCTCTTTTTATTTTTTGCAAAATATGATAAAATATAGCAAAACACTTTTATAGTACACGACAAGACAAGGATAAATTAAAGGAGGTTTATTATGGCTTTTCTATGGTCAAAGGAACTGGAAACTGGAAATACGCAAATTGATACTGAGCATAAACAATTAATTCAAGCAATTAATAACCTTTTAGAGGCTTGTTCCTCGGGAAAAGGCCGTGCTGAGGTTGGAAACACCGTGGACTTTTTAGCTCAATACACCAGAACCCACTTTTCCCATGAGCAGATATTGCAGCAAAAATATAAATATCCCGACTACCCCAACCATAAGGTGCTCCATGCGGGTTTTATCCGGATTGTAGACGGTATTGCAGCACGTTTGAAAAAAGAAGGCCCTACCATTCAGCTGGTGGGCGAAGTAAATATGCACGTAGGAAACTGGCTGATTAACCACATTAAACGGGAAGACGTTAAGGTGGCAAAGCATATCCTTTCCCAGCAAAAATAATATTTCAAAAACCCCTTTGTTTAGTTCAAAACCGAACAGCAACCGGGCTTTTTCTTTGTTTTCCTCCAAGGGCTTTTCCCGTAGGCCCTGTTCCAGAAAAAACACTGATTTTACTGAAAAAAGAGCATGAAATTTGTGAACTGAACCAGTAAAAACG
>DCDZ01000009.1 GCA_002316675.1 Tyzzerella sp. UBA1042 | reverse complement strand
AATATATTGTAGTAGAAAGCAGATATCATATGCGATGGTATCTGCTTTTTGATTTTAAAAATAAATTTTTAAAATACCAATTAACCTATTGACATAATAGGTTGAATGAAGTATGATACCACTATCCAATTAGGGTCTGTAGAAGGGGGCGAGGGCAATGAATGTTTTTGAAAATCTTTTTGTGAAACGAACCATGTGTTGCTGTCGTATAGCTTCTTCCGGGCATATCTTCGCCGGGTGCTGTGACAGCCTCTGTTTGCACCTGCGAAAAACGCTTCAGTGTGAAAGCGTGTGACACCGATTGCCCGGGAGCCTTGAAGAGCCCCGGTTTTTTTATGCCTAAGGACGTTCTATGAATAAAAAAGGACTTCTGATACAAATAATGTGAAAAGAAGAAGCCTTTCTACGATAGTTATTTTGTTAAAAAGGGGGTGTTTCAGCTGAATTGGGATTATATTTGGAAATTCTTGCCGATGTACGAAAAAGCAGCTTGGCTGACGGTGAGAATCGGTTTGATTGGAATTTTTCTTTCCATTATACTGGGGTTTTTCTGTGCGGCAATTTTATATTATAAAGTGCCGGTTTTAAAAAGAATTGTGACAGCCTACATAGAATTGAGCAGAAACACACCGCTTTTGGTGCAGTTGTTTTTCATTTATTACGGTTTGCCGAAGGTTGGTATAAAAACAGATGCGGCAACCTGCGGGATGATTGGCTTGGCCTTTTTGGGCGGCAGTTATATGGCAGAGGCCTTCCGCAGCGGCTTGGAGGCCATTGATTCCATACAGACAGAAAGCGCACTTAGCCTTGGCATGAGTAAATATCAGGTGATGCGTTACGTTGTGCTTCCTCAGGCGATTTCCATCAGTATACCTGCATTTATGGCGAATGTGATCTTTCTTATGAAGGAAACCAGTGTATTTAGTGCAATCAGCTTGATGGATTTGATGTTTACGGCAAAGGACTTAATCGGCCTTTACTACAAAACAACGGAAAGCTTGTTTTTGCTGGTTATTTTCTATCTATTGATTCTTCTGCCAATTTCCATATTAGGCAGTCTTTTGGAAAGGAGGCTGCGCCATGCCGGATTTGGGTCTTGAGGTTTTATTCAAAGGGAAAAATATGGTCAGACTTTTGGGCGGTTTATGGGTTGCCTTAAAAATCAGCTTGCTAGCCGTTGCCATTAGCTTTCCATTAGGCATTTTATTGGGTGCATTGATGACCAGTAAAAATCCTGTGGTAAAAGGGATTTTAAGGGTTTATCTGGAGTTTGTCAGAATTATGCCTCAGCTGGTGCTGTTGTTTTTGATTTATTTCGGCAGCACAAAGGCATTCGGATGGGATTTATCCGGTGAAACGGCGGCGGTAATTGTGTTTGTGCTCTGGGGCACAGCGGAAATGAGCGATTTGGTCCGCGGTGCATTGATTTCCATTCCCATACACCAATACGAGAGCAGTGAGGCGCTGGGGCTAAGCAGGGCCCAGACCTATCTTTACATCATCATTCCCCAAACAGTAAGGCGGTTGGTTCCTTTGTCAATCAATCTGATTACAAGAATGATTAAAACCACTAGCTTAGTGCTGATGATCGGTGTGGTAGAGGTGCTGAAGGTTGCCCAGCAAATTATAGAGGCCAACCGTATGGCCAGCCCGAATGCGGCCTTTGGCATCTATTTGACCGTATTTGTTTTGTATTTTATTGCGTGCTTCCCCATTAGTATGCTTTCAAAACATCTGGAAAGGAAATGGAGGTGATTTCTTATGGGAGAGCCATTATTAACCATAAAAAATGTGACGAAATGCTTTGGCGAGACTATGGTTTTGGAGGATATTGAGTTGGAGGTGCGCCAAGGAGAGGTTATTGTTTTAGTAGGGCCAAGCGGCTGCGGAAAAAGTACCCTTTTGCGCTGCATCAATGCGTTAGAGCCGATACAGGGCGGCGAAATTTGTTTAGAGGGAGAAGCGGTTGATGCTAAGGGAAAAAACTTGGCGGCTTTGCGGCAAAAGATTGGTATGGTTTTTCAAAGCTATGAATTATTTCCCCATCTGACGGTATTGGAAAATATTTTACTTGCGCCCTTGAAGGTGCAGAAACGGAAAAAGGAAGAGGTCAGACAGGAGGCCATGGCGCTTTTGGATCGGGTTGGGCTTTCGGGAAAAGAAAACAGCTATCCCAGGCAGCTTTCCGGCGGACAAAAGCAAAGAGTGGCCATTGTGAGGGCGCTGAGTATGCATCCTGAAATTCTGCTTTTTGATGAAGTAACGGCGGCGCTGGATCCGGAAATGGTGCGTGAGGTGCTTGATGTTATGCTAAGCCTTGCGGCCCAGGGCCGAACAATGATTATTGTGACCCATGAAATGCAGTTTGCAAGGGCGGTGGCCGATCGCATTTTATTTCTGGAGAAGGGGAAAATTCTTGAAGATACCACACCGGAGGAATTTTTTGAAAGACCAAAGACGGAACGGGTAAAACAATTTTTGAATATGTTTGCATTTCACGCAGTCAAATCTCCAAAAGCAGCAAAGGAAGCATCAGGGGAGATTTAGGCATAGATTATTATTTTAAAAGGAGAGAAAAGTATGAAAAAATTAAAAAGAGTTTTGGCATTGGCAGTATCCTTAAGCATGGCAGTGGCCATTGCGGCTTGCGGAAAGCAGGAGACAGAGGAGGCAGGCACAGAAAAGCCTGCGGGCAGCACATCTGTTGTTTATCGTACATTAGATGAAATCAAAGAGAGCGGTACCATCAACATCGGTGTTTTTTCTGATAAAAACCCCTTTGGCTATGTGGATGAAAACGGAGACTACCAAGGCTATGATGTATATTTTGCAAACCGCCTTGGGGAGGATTTGGGTGTAGAAATCAATTATGTTTCCACAGAAGCGGCAAACCGTATTGAATATTTGCAGACAGGCAAGGTAGATGTGATTCTTGCAAACTTTACGGTAACAAAAGAGCGTGCGGAAGAGGTTGATTTTGCATTGCCCTACATGAATGTTGCATTGGGCGTGGTTTCTCCTGCCGATAATGTGATTGAAAGCTTGGATAACTGGAACGAGGGCGATGAAATGATCGTAATTTCCGGCACAACAGCAGAACCATATTTGATTGAAAATTACCCCGACATCCCGTTGCAGAAGTATGATTCTTATGCTACGGCAAAAAATGCCATGGAAAACGGCAACGGCGTGGCATGGGCAAACGATAACACAGAGGTAATTGCCTTTGCATTGCAGAACGAAGGCTATACCGTTGGCATTCCTACCCTTGGGGATCAGGATACCATTGCACCGGCAGTATCAAAGGGAAATGAAACCCTTTTGAATTGGATAAATGATGAAATCAAGCTTTTGGGCGAAGAAAAATTCTTCCACGCAGCGTATGAAGCCACATTGGCAGATACCTACGGGCTTGATTATGAAGAAAGCCTTGTTGTTGAAGGCGGCGGAGTTCAGTAATAAAGCAGTGCATTTTTGCGAGGGACAAAATTGTCCCTCGCTTTTTGTATTTTATGGAAGAAATAAGTGTTTTTATACGCAGAACGCCTTTCCCCAGCATGGGAAGGACGCGTTTTAAAGAAACCTACAGATGAGAAATGTATAGCTGGGTATAGAATTTGCAGAGAAAAAAGCAATTTTTCACAATGAAATGTATGATACAAAACCGACAAATACGTTGACAGGAAAAGAAGGCTATGCTAAAATAAAACCTATAAATATGATAGGTTAATAGGTAAAATAATTGTGAAAGAGGGAAACATATGAAATTTCAGTATTTGTTACGATGTTGTTGCTGATGAAATTCAAAGGAGCATCTATGATAAAATTCTTTACCAAAGTAAAACAATTCATGAATAAAGGAGAATTGCGATGAAGGCTTTTGATAAGATTACGGATTTAATCGGCCAAACACCCCTCTTAAAGCTAATAGGGTATTCTGAAGAAAAGAATTTAGAGGCAGAAATCTATGGGAAACTGGAGTATTTTAATCCTGCGGGAAGTGTGAAGGACAGAATTGCAAAGGCAATGCTGGAGGATGCGGAAGCCAAGGGCTTGCTGAAGAAAGATACGGTGATTATTGAACCCACCAGCGGCAATACAGGCATCGGCCTTGCGGCGGTTGCGGCGGCAAAGGGATATAAAATTATATTGACCATGCCGGAAACCATGAGCCTTGAGCGGCGCAATTTACTAAAGGCCTATGGCGCACATTTGGTACTGACCGAGGGTGCAAAAGGAATGAAGGGTGCCATTGAAAAGGCGAAGGAATTGGCGGAGGCGGAGGCAAACAGCTTTGTTCCAAGCCAGTTTACCAATGAGGCAAATGCCGCTGTGCATTATAAAACCACAGGCCCTGAAATTTGGGTGGATACGGAGGGCAAGGTGGATATCCTTCTTGCGGGTGTGGGTACCGGCGGAACCATTTCTGGTGCCGGGGAATATTTAAAAGGGCGGAATCCGGAAATCAAGGTGATTGCCGTTGAGCCTGCCGGTTCCCCTGTTTTGTCCAAAGGGGTTGCCGGCCCCCATAAAATTCAGGGGATTGGCGCCGGGTTTATCCCCGAAATATTGAACACGGAAGTATATGACGAAATCATTGCCGTGGAAAATGAAGACGCTTTTGAAACAGGAAGGCTTCTTGCGCAAAAGGAAGGGCTTCTTGTAGGCATCTCTTCTGGGGCAGCTGCATATGCCGCGGCAGAAGTGGCGAAGCGCCCTGAAAATAAAGGGAAGGTCATTGTTGTAATTTTACCTGATACCGGTGAACGGTATTTATCAACACCTATGTTTTCCGAATAAATAAGAGACTGAAAGGAGCGGAGGAAAATGTATATACATCATACCGGTTTGAAAAAGGAAATAGCAATGGGCCATTTCTCCGCTCCTTCTGTAGTGAGAGGGCTTTGTTGCTGCGCCTGCTGTTGCAAGAGGAAGGCGGAGGCAGCTGTGGCTTAAAATAGGATGTTATTGCGGTTTTATAAACCGAAAAATACTTCTAAAACACAACGAAACTCCGCTTGTCTTTCAAAAACATTTGCATGGATGAAGGACGAGGCGGAGTTTTTAGTTCAATCAAATTTCGAGGTGATTTTTATGATAGATATGAGAGAAAGTATGACGGCTAAAATGTGTTCTTTTGTGCGGGCGTATCACTCAAACCATGTGAGAGAGAAAATTTTTGACGACTATTTGGCATACGATATGATGGGAAAGGAAGAATATGAAGAAGTAGGACGTATTATGCAGGAAGCCCTTGGGGGTTCCCAAAAGGAGGAGCAAGAGGCATTTCGGGGAAGCCTAACCTACCCCTTGGTGGATTATCATGTATCCCCCATACCTCTTTCCCGTATTGCCTATGCGGAATCCCAGCTTGAAAAATTTGCCGAAGCCCATGGAAAATGTCAATATGTGATTTGCGGTGCGGGTATGGATACCTTCGCTTTCCGCAATCCCAACCCCAATATCCGTATTTTTGAATTGGATCATCCGGATACCCAGCGGTATAAGCTGGAGCGTGTGCAAAAATTGGAATGGATCATTCCCCAAAATGTGCAGTATGTGCCCATTGATTTTTCAAAGGACGACATGGTGCAAACGCTGAAAAATGCGGGATTTGATCTTTCGGTACCCACTTATTTTGCAATTCTTGGCGTTACCTACTACTTAACATTGCCGGTGTTTGAGGAAACACTGAAAAAAATCGGGGCTTTGTCCATTCCAGGGAATAAAGTTGTGTTTGATTATCCCGATGAAACCACCTTTCAGGAAACGGCTGCGGAGCGGGTACGGTTTTTGACACAGGCAACAGAGAAATTTGGAGAGCCGATGAAGCAGGGCTTGGCATTGGCAGATATTGAAGCTGCTCTTGGCCGACACGATTTTTCCGTGGAGATGCATTTGAATCCCGGAAAAATACAAGAAATTTATTTTAAAAACAGAGCCGACGGACAAAAGGCATTTGAAAATATACATTTCATATTGGCAAGCAAAGAGAGTCCAAGGATTTAGAACAACGGGATTTGTGCTATGTCTTTGGTCAAAAAATTGGAGGAAGGACTATGAAAAGGATAGCAAGCTTTGAAGTGAATCACGATATTTTGCAAGAGGGTATGTATGTTTCAAGGATTGACGGAGACATCATCACTTATGATATTCGTATGAAAAAGCCCAATCAAGGGGACTATTTATCAAATGGGGCAATGCACACCTTTGAGCATTTGTTTGCCACATTTTCCAGAAACAGCAAGTTTTCCGATAATGTGATTTATGTTGGGCCCATGGGATGCCGTACGGGCTTTTATCTCCTACTAAGAAGTGCTGTCAGCCGGGAAGATGCCCTGAATTTGGTGAAGGATGCCTTTGCGTTTATTCTTCTGTTTGAAGGGGAAATACCCGGCAGTCAGCCCGAGGAATGCGGGAATTATAAAGAACACGATCTTGCCGCGGCAAAGAAAGCCGCTGAGGAAATACTTTCTGTGTTGGGAAATTGGTCTGTGGAAAAAATGGAATATAAAGCTTCTTAAAATTACAAAGATAAATAAAATTTGCAGTTCAAACGATAAGCATAATTAAGGAGGTCATTATATGGCAAAATATGAGAATATAGAATCTGCATTGATTCATGGCGGCGTTTACGGGGATAAATTTACAGGGGCAGTCAATGTGCCCATTTATCAAACATCTACCTTTGAGCAGGAGGGCTTGGGGCAGCATAAGGGCTGGGAATATTCCCGATCGGGAAACCCAACCAGGCACGCACTGGAAACGTTGATTGCCGAGCTGGAAAAAGGAGAGGCAGGCTTTGCCTTTGCATCCGGTATGGCGGCAATATCCGCGGTGTTAAGCTTATTTCAATCGGGGGATCGTATCCTTATTTCAAAAAATGTATACGGCGGTACGTTCCGTATCCTAGATAAAATTTTTCGGAATTTTGGCATTACATATTCCTTTGAGGATACCGCCGATTTGACTTCCCTTAGTGAGAAAATAACAAAAGACGTGAAGGCAATCCTTGTGGAAAGTCCTGCAAATCCCCTTCTGACAGTATCTGATCTTGCGGGGATTGCAAAGATTGCCAAGGAACATGGCATTTTGACCATTGTGGATAATACCTTTATGACGCCATATTTGCAAAGACCCCTTACCCTTGGCGCCGATATTGTGGTACACAGCGCAACAAAATATTTGGGAGGGCATAGTGATTTGATTGCCGGCCTTGTGGTTGTGAATTCCGGGGAATTGGCCGAACGCCTTGGCTTTATTCAAAATGCAACAGGGGGCGTTTTGGCACCCTTTGATTCTTTCCTGTTGATTCGGGGCATAAAAACCCTGGGAGTGCGTATGGATCGCCATGTGGAAAATGCCATGGCCGTAGCAAAATACCTACAGGAGAATGCACAAGTGAAGCAGGTGTATTATCCCGGCCTTGCCCATGCGCAGGGATATGCTATTACCCAAAGGCAGGCGAAAAACGGCGGTGCCATGATTTCCTTTGAGCTGAAAGAGAATCATGATATTAAAAAGTTCTTCTCCGCCTTAAAATTAATTGCTCTTGCGGAAAGCTTAGGCGGCGTGGAAAGCCTTGTTTGCCATCCTGCCAGCATGACCCATGCTTCTATTCCTGAGGAAACACGCAAAGAAATCGGTATAACCGACGGATTGATCCGTTTGTCCATCGGGATTGAAGGAATACAAGACCTTCTTGCCGATCTGGAACAGGCAATTGCGGAAAGTGAGGCGTAACCATGGCTTATTTTGAATCGATGCAGGATTTAATTGGGAACACACCTCTTGTGAAGCTGAACCACTTGGATTTACCGGAAGGCGTGCAGATTTTTGCAAAGCTGGAGCTTTATAACCCCGCAGGCAGTGTGAAAGACCGCATCGGAAAGTTCATGATTGCCGATGCGGAGGAACGGGGGATTTTGAAGAAAGGGGGAACGATCGTGGAGGCCACTGCCGGGAATACCGGCCTTGGCATTGCATTTGCGGCTTTAAACCGAGGGTATCGGGTGATTTTTGTTGTACCGACTAAATTTTCTATTGAAAAGCAAATTCTGATGCGTGCCTTGGGTGCGGAAATCATCAATACACCGAGAGAGCGGGGTATGCTGGGTGCCACAGAAAAAGCGGAAGAGCTGCGGGCCTCCATTCCCAATGCCATTTCTTTAGAGCAGTTTAAAAACCAGAGCAACCCATTGGCACACTATCAAACCACAGGCCCGGAAATTTATTTCGATTTAAACGGCGCAGTAAATTATTTTGTTGCGGGGGCGGGAAGCGGCGGAACCTATACCGGTGTTTTGCGCTATTTAAAAGAAATGAACGATGAAGTTGTTGGTGTTTTGGCTGATCCTGTAGGTTCCACCATGGGCGGCGGCGAGCACGGGGATTATGATATAGAAGGAATTGGCAATGATTTTATTGCGGACACCATGGATATGACATTGGTGAACCAAGTGATTAAAATAAAGGATGAGGAAGCCTTCTCGGGGGCCCGCCTTTTGGCGGCAAAGGAAGGGATTTTCGGAGGTTCCTCCTCCGGTGCCGCGATCAGTGCGGCATTGAAGTTAGTTTCCTCGGGGGTGCAGGGAAATATTGTTGTTGTTCTGCCCGATCGGGGAGACCGTTATTTTAGCAAAAACCTATATCTCTAAGAAAACAGGGAAGAACTTTATAAGGGCTATGCTTCGTATTTTGAAATAAATGCTATAATAGTATTGAAAAGTCTTGTTTTTTAGAAAATGAAGTTGGTATAATGCAGTAATCGCTTTGTATGTTCACATGGTATGCGATAAAACATGAGGCGGATGAACCCTGATAGAAAAATAGGCCTATTTTATATATATAAATGGAGGAATTTTATGACGTTACAACAATTGCACTACGCCATCACAATATCTGAAACAGGCTCTTTGAATAAGGCAGCGGAATTATTGTATATTGCGCAGCCGTCCCTCACAAATGCCATGAAAGAGCTTGAACGGGAAGTGGGCATTGTTATATTTCACCGCAGCGGGAGGGGTGTAACGCCAACCAATGATGGAATTGAATTTTTGCTGTATGCCAGACAGGTGTATAACCAATATGAGTCTTTATTGGAAAAATATGGGAAGGCAGGGAATCTGAAAAAGAAATTCGGGATTTCCACACAGCATTATTCCTTTGTTGTCGAGGCGTTTGTGAAAATGGTACGATGCTTTAATACAACGGAATATGAATTTGCAATCAGAGAAACAAGGACCATGGAGGTCATAGAAGATGTGAATACCTTAAGAAGTGAAATTGGTATTCTGTATCTATGCGACTTCAACCGAAAGGTTTTAACAAAGCTGTTAAAGGCGCATAACCTTGAATTTTATAAGCTGATAGATTGTAATGCCTATGTATACCTTTGGAAGGGGCACCCGCTGGCGAAAAATAAAACCATCTGCCTTTCTCAACTGGAAAATTACCCCTGCCTCTCTTTTGAGCAGGGGGCAACCAGCTCCTTCTATTTCGCAGAAGAGATACTCAGTACCAATGAGTATGCCCGTACAATCAAAGCCAATGACCGGGGCACCATGTTAAACTTAATGATCGGGTTAAACGGATATACCCTTTGCTCCGGTATCATCAGCGATAAATTGAATGGCGAGGACTTTATCGCCGTGCCATTTGAGGCCGATGCGGAGAACCCCAACACCATTATGGAAATTGGATATATTGTGAAAAAGAATATGCTGTTAAGTGAGATGGGAAAGCTGTATATTAAGATCATACAGGAAGAACTGAATCAATATGCGGACAAAAAGATTGAGTAGGGTATGTCCGGTTTTTTCAGCGTATGAAGTATTCTGGGGTGAAGGAGTGAAAAGGCGGTAACTTTGCCGATATCTTAAAATAGGGCGAAAGCTCTATTTTTTATGCCAGAAACAGCAGAAGCAGGGTATAGCGTGAAACTATAATCTACTATATATATAGGATATTAGACAAATGGGGGGAGCCCATGATATTGTATTAAAAAACATAGAGGGGGGAAAAACATGAGAACATTTGAGTTGGAAAATAGAAGTATATGTATGAGAATGCTGCGGGCTAAGGATTGTTGTGTCAGCCGATATTGTATGCCAAAAATGTGATGTGAATGGGCATTTTTGTAGGATATATGGTGAGCGATGTATTCTTGGAGGCCGCTAGGTAACGGCTTCTTTTTATTTTAATAGAAACGAAATAGTAAATAGGTACTTATATTCAAGAGGGATTGTATTATGAAAAGAAAAATGATAGCAGCACTTTTAGCAACGGTATTAGCCTTATCCGTAAGTGCTTGCGGGAAAGAGGCAGCTGATACTGGCGATACAGCTGAAACAACTACAATTCGGGTTGGCTTTTGCCCTGGCCCTTACAGTGATATGTGGAAAACCGCAATTGCACCTCAATTAGAGGAAAAAGGCTACACATTCGATTACATAGAGTTCAGTGATTATGTTCAGCCCAATAATGCCTTGGCAAACAATGAAATTGATGCCAACTTGTTCCAGCATTCTACTTACCTTAAGAATTTTTCCACAGAGCATGGGCTTGACTTAAGCTTGGTAACAGAAGTTCCTACGGCAGGCATGGGGATTTGGTCTAACACCACCAGCAGCTTAGAAGAACTAAAAGACGGTGCAACGGTTACCATTCCAAACGATGAAACAAATCAGGCACGAGGGCTTCGTGTTCTGGAAACAGCAGGGTTGATTACCTTAAAAGAAGGTACGGATAAGTCTAAGGCAATTCCCGAGGACATTGATCAGAACCCTCATAATTTAGAAATTGTGCCTACGGAGGCAGCACAGCTCCCCCGTACCCTTGACAGCGCTGACTTGGCAGTCATTAACGGAAACTTTGCAATCAGCGCAGGACTTGATTTTTCAGCCGCATTATATCAAGAGGTTTTGGAAGAGGGCTATGTTAATGTGATTGCAGTCAGAACGGCAGACCTTGAATCTCAATTCGCAATAGACATTAAAGAAGCTGCTACAAATGATACGTTCAAAGAAATTATTGAGGATCCTTCAGGCATATTCAGTACCTTCCAGAAGCCTGTAGGCTGGTAAAACCTATGAAAATCGCAGCAGGGGCAAATTTGTTTTTGTTTGTCGCTGTTGCGATATTCATATTTGAGGGAAAAGTTTTTTGAGAAGGTAATCGGGGGGATGACAATGATTCGTTTTGAAAATGTAAGTGTGAGCTTTTCACAGAAAAACAGAGAGCTTCAAGCAGTGAAGGATGTGAGCCTGCACATCAAAAAAGGTCAGATTTATGGCCTTGTGGGAGCAAGCGGCGCAGGAAAAAGTACCTTGCTTCGTACGGTAAACCTTTTGGAGCAGCCAACCTCTGGCACGGTGTATGTGAACGGAGAGAGCATCAATCATCTTCGCGGAAAGGCACTCAGACGCTATCGTCAAAATATTGGTATTATATTTCAGCATTTTAATCTGGCTGCAAATAAGACTGTTCGTAAAAATATAGAATTCCCGTTAAAGGCGGCAAACGTGCCAAAGGAACAAATCGGCAAAAGGGTAGATGAGCTTTTGGAACTAGTAGGCTTGGGGGATAAGAGCGAGGAGTACCCCGCAAGACTCAGCGGTGGACAGAAGCAGAGAGTGGGCATAGCCAGAGCCTTGGCAAACAATGCAAATATTTTGCTCTGCGATGAAGCTACAAGCGCTTTAGATCCGGAAACGACAGTTTCCATTTTAAAGCTTCTTGAGGATATTAATAAAAACTATGGCATTACCATTATTATGATTACCCACGAAATTGATGTGGTGAAGATGATTTGCAGCGAAATGGCAGTCATGAAGGATGGCAGTGTTGTGGAAAGCGGCAAGGTTATCGATATTATTTCAAATCCGAAAAATGCATTTACGAAAAAATTAATTACAAATTCTGAAAATTACGAATTACCTTCGGAAATTATTGCACAGTTTGGTGAGGGAAGCATCGTTAAAATAACGTATTTGGGCAGTGACGCAACAGAGCCTATCCTGTCTAATGCAATTAAGAATCATAATGTAGACATCAGCATTTTGCATGGGAAAATTGATTATATCAATCATATTCCCGTGGGCACGCTGATTGTAAGTGTCAAGGGCGATGCAAGGGATGCGGAAAATGCCATTGACTATATCAGAAAAAATACACTGCGTGTGGAGGTGGGCATCAATGAATTTTGATTTGCAAAAAGCCCTTTCAAAGGCACTGATCGAAAGCTTGTATATGGTAGGCAATTCTTTAATTGCATCCATCCTTTTTGGGGGGATCATTGGCTTGCTTCTATATGTAACAAGAGAAAAGCTATTTTTTAAAAACAAAATAATTAATGAAGTTTGCGGTGTGATTGTAAACATTCTTCGTTCTATCCCCTTTATTATTTTGCTGGTAACATTAATGCCTGTAACAAAAGCCATTGTAGGCACCAACATTGGGCCAAAGGCTGTAGTTGTGCCTTTAACGGTAACGGTCATTGCCTTTTATGCAAGGCTTTCGGAGGCATCCTTCTCCGAAGTGGATCACGGTGTTTTAGAGGCGGCCAGTGCTTGCGGCGCCCACCCCATAAAAATTATTTTTGGCATTTTACTGCCGGAGGCAAGGGTTGGATTGATTCATGGCATTACAGTAACAACAATATCCTTGATTGGCTTCTCTGCAATGGCGGGGATTGTCGGCGGCGGCGGCATTGGCGATCTTGCCGTCAGATATGGATATCAAAGATATGAAACGGATGTAATGCTCCTTTGTGTATTTGTTTTGGTAGTTATCGTACAGGGCATTCAGCTTTGCGGTGACACAATAGCAAAAAAATTAAACAAAAGAAGCAATAGCTAAAACAAGTGAAAATGGAGGTAGGAATGATGATAAATATTCGATGGCACGGAAGGGGCGGCCAAGGCGCTTTTACAGCCGCAAGGCTTCTGGGTGCGGCTTACTCTTTCCATGAAAATAAATATGCCCTTGCGTTCCCTTCTTTTGGGCCGGAACGCAGGGGTGCGCCAATTCAGGCTTTTACAAAATTAGATGAAAAGCCGGTGGCCAACAGAAGTGAAGTGGATCATGCGGACTATATTATTTTTCTGGATGACACTCTTTTCTCGGAAAAGGTTTTGGCTGACTTAAAGCCGGAGGGTAAGGTGCTTCTGAATACAAAGCGCAGCTATGATGACCCACGTATTTTGACCATAGATGCGGATAGCATTGCCCTTGAATTTTTAAAACAACCCATTACCAATACCATTATGCTGGGGGCCTTTGCAGGGGTGTTTGAGGGCATTACCCTTGCTGATATTCAAGAGGCCATTCGCCTCTTAATGCCTGTAAAGCTGCATGCAAAAAATATCGGCGTGGTGGCTGTGGCATCGTACAGAATCGGTGAGGAGGTAGTGGGATGAAACCATATTTAAGACAGCAGGTGCCTAAGACATTCGCGGATATTCCCGAGGGTACGGCATATGAAGCAGGATTTTTGGTTACAAAAAATGCAGGCTGGCGCAATATTCGCCCGGTGGTTGCAGCAGATAAATGCGTAGGGTGCTTACAATGCTATTTATACTGTCCCGACGGCGTCATATCCAAGGCGGGAGATAAGGTTACAATAGATTATGATTTTTGTAAGGGCTGCGGCATTTGCAAAAAGATGTGCCGTTTTGGTGCAATCGATATGGAGGTGGAGAAATAATGGCAAAGGAATTTTTATCAGGAAATGAGGCTTTTGCCTATGGCATTCGCCTTGCCCGTCCTCAGGTAATTTCCGCATATCCCATCACGCCGCAGACGATTGTAGTGGAAAAGCTGTCTGAGATGGTGGAGGATACCAGCTTACAGGCCGAATTTATTCATGTAGAGTCTGAGCATTCGGCATTGTCTTGCGCCATCGGTGCTTCGGCAGTGGGTGCACGTGCGTTTACGGCAACCTCATCACAAGGGCTTTTGTATATGGCGGAGTGCTTAACCTATGCTTCCGGCGGACGTTTTCCCATTGTTATGATGAATGCCAACCGTTCCACTGCATTGCCGTGGAATATTTACGGAGACCAAAGGGATTCCCTTTCCCTTTTGGATTGCGGTTGGATTCAAGCCTATGCGGAGAATGCTCAGGAAAGCCTTGATCTTGCATTAATGAGCTATTACATAGCAGAGCATAAAGCGGTATCAACCCCTTTTATGGCCAATTTGGACGGCTTTGTTTTAACACATACATATGAAGTGGTAGAGGTTCCAGAGAAGGAACAGGCAGATTTGTTCTTGCAGCCCTACAAAACGGAAAACAAAATGGATTTGGCAACACCGCGTAATCTTGCTTTTTCCGTAGGGCCTGACCACAACATTGCTTTTAAATATAAAGAGCATGTGGGCATATTAAATGCGAAAAAAGCTATTCTGGAGGCTGAAAGTAAGTTTGCGGAAATCTTCGGCAGAAAATACTCAGGCTTAACAGAAAGCTATCATACAGAGGATGCGGACTATATCATCATTACCTTGGGCAGTATTGCGGGCCTTGTAAAAGAAACCGTTGACAAGCTGCGGGCGCAAGGGGAAAAGGTTGGTTTATTGCGCCTACGTTATATGCGCCCTTTCCCCAATGAAGAGGTTGCGGCAGCAGTGAAAAATGCCAAGGCCATCGGCGTTTTGGAAAAAGACATTTCTTTTGGCAACGAAGGCACTGTCTATACCAATGTGAATTCCGCATTGCAAAAGGCCGGAATATCTGTGCCGTCCTCCAATTATATCGGTGGGCTTGGCGGAAGAAATATCCCGGAAGAGGAAATTTTATATATCTTTGAGGATTTAAAGAATGAAAAAGGAATCATTGAATTTTTAGGAGTAGGGGGTGCCAAGGCATGAGTTTGAATGCAAAAACATTAAATGAAGATGAATTTTTCTTTGGACATAAGGCCTGTGCGGGCTGCGGTGGCAGTCTGGCAGTGCGTATTGCTTTAAAGGTCCTTGGCGAAAAAGCCATTGCCGTTCTTCCTGCCGGCTGTATGTCGGCAGTAGGCTTTAACTTTCCCCAACTTTGCTTTGGAAATAATGCCATTATTTCTACTTTTGCCGGAACGGCGTCTATGCTCACCGGTGTGGAAGCCGGTCTGCGCGCCCAAGGCATTCATGATTTTCATGCCGTAGGGTTTGCCGGGGATGGCGGAACTGCCGATATCGGGATTCAAGCCCTTTCCGGAGCTATAGATCGGAATGATGATATTTTATATATCTGCTATGATAACGAAGCATATATGAATACAGGCATTCAGAAAAGCTCCTTAACACCTTTCGGTGCAAAAACCACAACAACGCCTGCGGGGAAAAATATTCGGGGCAATATTCGCCCCAAAAAAAATATGTTTGAAATTGCGGCGGCCCATGGCATTGCTTATGCGGCTACGGCTAGCGTAGGCTATCTGAATGATTTTATCAATAAGGTGGAAAAGGCGTCAAAAATCAAAGGGACAAAATACATTCATGTAATTGCACCCTGTCCCACGGGCTGGGGCACAGCCACAGATGAAACCATAGATTTTGCCAAAGAAATCGTAGATTGCGGCCTTTGGTATTTGGCGGAGTATGAAGGCGGAGAATTTATTTTGAATCATCAGCCTAAGGAATTTACCGATGTTGCTCAATACCTCAAGAAGCAGAGCCGTTTTGCCCAACTTACAGAGGAAGATATAGACACGGTACGGAACTCTCGTGATCAAAAATGGGAATCCATTCAAAAGAACTACAAAAGGATTTAGGAGGAGAAAACCATGAGTTATAAAAAATATTGGAATGAAGAGCTGGAAACATTGCCAAGAGCAGAGCTGGAAAAACGTCAGCTTGCGGATTTACAAGAAATTGTTCGGTTTGCATATGAAAATGCGCCGTATTATAAAAGATCCTTTGATGAAGCAGGGGTAAAACCGGAGGATATTCAGAAGCTATCGGATATTCAAAAGCTTCCCTTTATTGATAAAAAAACACAGCGGGATACACAAGGGGTAGGATCCTTTTTGGGAGAGCTTGCCGCAGTTCCTGAAGAGGACGTTGTTTTTATTTCCACCTCCTCGGGCTCCACAGGTGTTCCAACCATGAGCCCCTTTACAAAAAAGGATTTTGATGAATTTCAGAATACAGAAAGCCGTTGGTTCTGGCAGATCGGCATGAGACCCAATGACCGTTACATTCATGCCTTGAATTTTTCCCTTTATGTGGGCGGCCCTGACGTTATCGGCGCACAAAACCTTGGTGCCCTGTGTATCTGGGGCGGAACATTACCCAGCGAAAGATTGCTGTATGTTTTAAAAACCTATCGTCCAACCATTATTTGGACCAGCCCTTCCTATGCTTGGCAGTTGGGAGAAACGGCAATTAAAAACGGCATTGATCCCAAAAAGGATTTGGCAATCAAAAAGATTATTGTTGCGGGTGAGCTTGGCGGATCCATTGACTCCACCAGAAAAGCCATTGAAGATTTATGGGGTGCCGAGGTTTTTGACTTCTACGGCCTTTCCGATATTTTTGGTGCTTGTGCCGCGATGTGTGAGGCAAAGGATGGTTTACATATTGCAGAGGATCATATTTTGGTGGAAACCATTGACCTGAATACGGGGGAAGTTTTGCCTGCGGGTGAAGTGGGTGAGCTTGTATTTACAACCCTGCGTAAGCACGCAAGACCCCTTCTGCGTTTCCGTACCGGCGATATTGGTTGGATTGATAATACACCTTGCTCCTGTGGACGTACCCATGGCAGAATCCATGTTAACGGAAGAAAAGACGATATGTTTATTGTATCTGCCGTGAATGTTTTCCCCAGCGATATTGAAGCTGTTGTTCGTAATTTAAAAGGCATCACAGGGGAGTATCTTGTGCGTATTTTTGAGGAAAACTATACCTGCAAGTATGACGTTGAAATTGAGCGTAGCGCAGACAATACAGAGGCGGATGAAAAGGTTGCGGCAACGGTTTCCGATGCATTAAAGGCGAGAATCGGCGTAAAGCCCCATGGCGTGAAGGTACATCCCGACGGAGGCTTAAACACCCGCTCCGAACATAAGTCAAAGCGTGTTATCGACGAACGTAAGTAAAAAGAAGATTGAAGGAGATGTAAGTATGCCGGAACTTTCAAAAAGAACAAAAACCTTTACCGATTCTGTCATTCGCCGAATGACAAGAATTTCAATGAAATATAATGCCGTGAATCTCTCTCAGGGCTTTCCTGATTTTAATCCTCCCAAGGAAATTCTGGAACGTTTGGCCCAAGTTTCCAACGAGGACTTCCATCAGTATTCCATCACATGGGGTGCCCAGAATTTCAGAGAGGCATTGGCTGAAAAGCAATCCAAACTCATGGGGAGAACAATCGACCCCAATGGGGAAGTGGTTGTTACCTGCGGCAGTACGGAAGCCATGATGGTTGCTATGATGACTGTAGCAAATCCGGGAGACAAAGTGATTGTATTCTCCCCGTTTTATGAAAACTATGGGGCGGATACCATTCTCTGCGGTGCGGAGCCTATTTATGTTCCTTTGTATCCCCCGGAATTTAATTTTAATCCCGAGGAGTTGGAGGCTGCGTTCCAACAAAAGCCTAAGGCTTTGATTCTTTGCAACCCTTCTAACCCCAGCGGCAAGGTATTTACTTATGAAGAATTAAAGGTAATTGCTGATCTGGCTGAAAAGTATGACGCTTTTGTCATTACAGATGAGGTGTATGAGCATATTGTTTACGAACCCCATAAGCATATATATTTTGCATCCTTGCCCGGTATGTGGGAACGTACCATTTCCTGCAGTTCTTTATCGAAAACATATTCCATTACCGGCTGGCGTTTGGGCTATGTGATTGCGCCCCCAGAAATTATTGAGGTGGCCAAAAAAGTGCATGATTTCTTAACCGTTGGTGCGGCGGCGCCCTTGCAGGAGGCTGCCGTAACGGGACTGCGTTTTGGCGATGCATATTATGACGAGCTTCGTAACGTGTATACAAGAAAGCGGGACCTTTTTTTGAACGGCCTGGAGGATTTGAATATTATCCATACAAAGCCCCAAGGTGCATATTACGTTATGCTGGATATTTCCGAGTTTGGATATGAAAGTGATTTGGAATTCTGTGAGGTGCTGGCACAAAAGGTTGGCGTTGGTGCAGTGCCTGGCTCCAGCTTCTTTAAAGAGGATGTAAACCATTTAATTCGCCTGCATTTTGCAAAAAAAGAGGATACTTTGAACGAAGCTTTGAATCGTTTGGCGGATTTGCGCAAAAAAATTTCCGCAAAAAAGAGATAAGTTTTGAGGCTTTGGTGGGCAAAACAAGAAACATTTCTTTCATTTTTATAAGCAGCAGCAAAGAACGGCGCAGCCGTTTTTATAAAAAGACACGGCTTCATCAGGGAAGAGCCGTGTCTTTTCAATACAAACGAAAGGAATCCCTTTTTTAAATAACGTGCTGAAAAGGGTTCAACCAAAGAAAAACCGCCTATGCTGCGGCAAATGTAATTTGCATTTTTCACAACACAGGCGGCCTTATGCTTTTTCTTTGCGTATTTTCCGAAATATCATGAGAAAACCAAGATTTGTTAAGAAAAGGTATTATATCACATAATTATCTCCGGGCTGGTAGGCAGCTATTAAATCTGCAATGGTGATACTATCCAGATAGTCGGTGATCAGCTTGTCTAGCCCTTGCCACATGGAAAGGGTGCGGCAATCATGCATACGGGTGCATTGCTCAGACTTTTCGTTTAAGCACGCAACAGGGGCAAGACTCCCTTCTGTTAAACGTAAAATACTGCCCACGGTATAGGCTTCCGGTGCTTTGCTCAGGCGATACCCGCCGCCTTTTCCCCGCTGACCGATCAAAAATTTTTCACGCACCAATGATTTTAAGATTATTTCTAAATATTTCTCGGAAATTTCTTGGCGTTCCGCAATTTCCTTCAAGGGGATAGAAACCCCCGGGTGTTCCGCCAAGTCTATCATAACGCGCAAAGCATATCTTCCTTTTGTTGAAATCATCATAAGAATCCCTCCAAGCTTTAACCTATTATACAATAGGGTAAATAGGAAAGCAAATAAAATATTTACTGAAAAGCCACTTTTTCTATTGACAAAAATAGGGGAAAGGTATATTATACCTATAAACCTACTAAATAAATTGGTATTATGGAATTGATATTATTTTTTTATGTTGCATAAGGAATTTTGAAAGCTGACAATATATCAATAGCATTTATGTGAATGGAGGAATTTATTATGAGTAAAATTTATACTTCTGCAGAGCAATTGGTTGGAAAAACACCGTTATTAGAGCTGACAGGTGTTGAAAAGGAATTCGGGCTTAAAGCAAAAATTCTTGGCAAGCTGGAATATTTTAACCCCGCAGGCTCCGTGAAAGACAGAATTGCAAAAAGTATGCTTGACGATGCTGAAGAAAAGGGCCTTTTGAAACCTGATTCCGTCATTATTGAGCCTACCTCCGGCAACACAGGCATTGGCTTGGCTTCCATTGCTGCGGCTAAGGGATACCGCATTATTATCGTAATGCCTGAAACCATGAGCGTGGAGCGCCGGCAGTTGATGAAAGCATACGGTGCCGAGCTGGTATTGACAGATGGGGCCAAGGGTATGAAGGGTGCCATTGCCAAAGCGGAAGAGCTTTCCAAGGAAATCCCCAATAGCTTTGTGCCGGGGCAGTTTGTAAACCCTGCAAACCCTGCTGTTCACGCAGCTACAACAGGCCCTGAAATTTGGGAAGATACAGATGGAGATGTGGATATTTTTATAGCCGGTGTAGGCACAGGCGGAACCGTTACAGGCGCTGGTGCATATTTGAAGAAAAAGAACTCTGCCGTGAAGGTGGTTGCCGTTGAACCTGCGGATTCCCCTGTACTCAGCAAGGGAACCCCCGGTGCCCATAAAATTCAGGGCATTGGTGCAGGCTTTGTGCCGGAGGTCTTGGATACAGGAATTTATGATGAAATTATTGCCGTTCAAAATGAGGATGCCTTTGCAACAGGCAAGCAGATTGGCCGTTCCGAGGGTGTATTGGTAGGAATTTCCTCCGGCGCCGCTGTATGGGCTGCCATTCAGTTGGCAAAACGCCCTGAAAACAAAGGAAAAACCATTGTGGTATTACTGCCGGATACAGGGGAACGTTATCTTTCAACACCAATGTTTGCAGACTAATGAACCGCAATTTCAGTGCTTTCATTGCACATTGACAGGTGAGAAACACCATGGTAATATGTACCATAAACATAGTATTTTAATGGACGGATGGGGAGGTTCTCAATGGAAAATCAAGATGGTTTTAAAAAATATGGGTTTGCCACTAGGGCAGTTCATGTTGGAAATGATGTGGATCAAGACAGCGGTGCAATCAAAAGGCCAATTACCATGGCCAACAGCTACGCCCTTCCGTACGATCCGACGAATGTAAACTGGTCAAGCGCGGGGGGAAATCTGTATACCCGTAATGGGGGCACAAATCAGAAGTATTTGCAGGAGCGTATTGCTTCCTTAGAAGGCGGCGAGGATTGTGTTGTTTTGGCATCGGGTGTTGCCGCATTATCCGGTTTGTTTTTTGCACTGCTCAATTCCGGAGATCACGTAATTTTTTCAAGTGTCACTTATATTGCGGCTTACCGTTTATTGCATGAGCTGTTTAATAACAAATTCGGCGTGGAAACCACCTTGGTGGATACCTCTGATCCCGCAAATGTTGCGGAAGCCATCAAACCAAACACAAAGCTGATTCATATTGAAACGCCGGGCAATCCTACACTCACCATTTCGGATATTTCTGCCATTGCAGACATCGCCCACAAAAACGGTGCTTTGCTTTCTGTGGATAATACCTTTGCTTCTCCGTTTAATCAGCGTCCCATTGCATTGGGTGCCGATTTTACCATTGAGAGCTTAACAAAGTATATTAACGGCCATGGAGATTCCATGGGTGGTGCAATTATCGGCAAGACGGAGCATCTGGATATCATCCGTGCCCAGTCTCAAATCAATTTGGGCGGCGCCATCAGCCCCTTTAATGCATGGCTGATTATGAGAGGCTCCGTCACCTTGCCTCTGCGTATGCGCCAGCATAATGAAAATGCCTTGGCTGTGGCAAAATGGCTGGAAGCACAGCCTTGTGTCAGCTTTGTAGCTTACCCTGGCTTGGAGAGCCATCCGGGGCACGCTGTGGCAGTGAAGCAAATGTCTCCCGGGTTCGGCGGAGTGCTTTCCTTTGGCTTGAAGACAGATCACGATACCCACAACAAATTTGTCAGTCATTTAAAAATCATTACATCTGCCGTTTCCTTGGGGCATGATGAAAGCTTGATTGTATTTTTAGGCGAGAATGATGAACGCCAATATCTATATCCCGAGGCATTTTCAAACGGCTTCTTCCGTTTTTCCGTGGGCATTGAGGAGAAGGAAGATATTATTGCGGATTTGAAGCAAGCACTGGAAAAATGTGATTTACTCTAAACTGATTTTTGTTTTCACTTTGATCCATGGGTTTGGGTGAAAAGCAGTTACACCAAAGTAATCATAGATTTTCTTGTGCGGATAAATGCAGTTTGCAATGGGAAATAATCTTAGTAAATGAGGGAATCTATGAAATGCTTAATCAATTATGGAGAAATACATTATGGAAATGTGCCCCATCGACCTGACCAACATGGTATTATCATTCCCGGTGCCAGAGGAAGGCTTCTTGCCACACTCTATACCGCCGGGGGCAACGGAGAGCATCCGTTGATTCTATTATTCCACGGCATTCCGGGGAATGAGCAAAATCTGGATTTGGCCCAGGCCCTTCGCCGGGACGGCTTTCATGTGCTGACCTTTCATTACAGTGGAAGCTGGGGTAGTGATGGGGAATATGGCTTAAAGCATAACTTGGAGGATGCGGAAACGGTGCTGGAGTATATGTTGCAGACGGACGGCTTTGATGTTGATAAAGACCGTATTTATGCCATAGGGCATAGCTTGGGTGGCTTTGTCTGCGGGCAATTAAGTGCAAAACGCAAGGAAATTAAGGCCTGTGCCTTGCTGATGCCTTGTGATATCGGCAGATATGATAAAATTCAAGAGGAAAATTCCTTTGCGGGAAAGTCCATGTCAACAATTTTGCAGGAAAGCACCCATTGGCTACGGGGCGCAAGCATTGCATCGTTTTTGAAGGAAATACAAGAAAACCAAAGCACATTTCCTCTGGAAACCATTGCCAAGGAATTGGCAGAAAAGCCTGTGCTTTGCGTGGAGGCATCCTTAGACCGCCATACGCCTCCATCCTCCCATTGCCATCCTTTTGAAAGGCAGATCCTTGCGGCAGGCGGAACACAATTAACAGTACATTCCTTGAAAACGGATCATAGTGCTTCGGATTACCGCATAGAGCTGATTTGTATCGTGACGGATTTTTTTGCAGAAATGCTTTCAGAAAAGGACTTAGGCTATTCATAAACAGAAAAATGTGCTATTCTATTACAAAAGAAAAAACGAAAGAGGATGTTTTGTGAAGAATAGAGGCAGCTTTGTATTATAAAAGAGAGGTCAATTACTGTCAAATTTCGGTTTGATGGTGATTGACCATGTTTGCGTTTTCAAAAGGATTTGCCTAAGAAAAAGATTGAGGTGTTGATGAAACATGATAGAGAAAAAGAAGGCACTCATAGCCATGAGTGGTGGCGTAGACAGCTCCATTGCGGCTTATTTAATGATTCAGAATGGATATTATTGTGAAGGCACAACCATGCGCCTATACCGCAATGAGGATATTGGACTTTGCAGCTTTCGTACCTGCTGCTCCCAAAAAGATATTGATGACGCCAGTGAGGTGGCTTTTCAGCTGGATATGCCCTATGAGGTGTCGGATTTTACAATGGATTTTAAAGAACAAATTATTGCAAAATTCATTCGCATTTACGAAGAGGGAGGAACACCCAACCCTTGTGTTGACTGCAACCGGTATATGAAGT
Source organism: Tyzzerella sp. UBA1042 (assembly GCA_002316675.1). GTDB lineage: Bacteria > Bacillota > Clostridia > Lachnospirales > Anaerotignaceae > Chakrabartyella. The sequence goes on along the minus strand of DCDZ01000009.1, from coordinate 8,385 downwards.
TTGATAAGCTGCTGCAATTTGCATGGAGCAAGGGCTTAAATTATGTGGTAACAGGACATTATGCAAGGATTGAGCACGATGAAAATACCGGCCGATACTTGTTGAAAAAAGCCTTGGATGACACAAAGGATCAAAGCTATGCCTTGTATGCCATGACCCAAAAGCAGCTGGCCCATACCCGTCTTCCCTTAGGGGAATTGCATAAAAAAGAGGTGCGGGAGATTGCTGACAAACTGCATTTTGTAAATGCCCGCAAGCATGACAGTCAGGATATTTGCTTTGTGCCCGATGGGGATTACACAAAATTTATGGAAGACTATACAGGCAAGCACTATCCCCCCGGCGATTTTTTAGACCAAGCGGGAAATGTTGTGGGACAGCATACAGGTGCGGTGCGCTATACCTTGGGGCAGAGAAAAGGCCTAGGCTTGGCCATGGGGGAACCGGTTTATGTGTGCGGAAAATCTATGACGGAAAACACCGTTACCGTAGGACCGGAAGCTGCATTGTTTTCCAAAGAGCTGCTTGCCGGGGATATGAATTGGATTGCTTTTGAAGCCTTAGAGGAACCAAAGCGGTTCCGTGGGAAAACCCGTTACCGTCAGCAGGAGCAGTGGGCAACGGTTTATCCTATGGAGGACGGACAGGTGCGTGTTGTGTTTGACACACCCCAGAGAGCAATTACGCCCGGGCAGGCCTTGGTGCTATATGATGAGGATGTGGTTGTAGGCGGCGGCACCATTTTAACGGCTTTGGCCTAGCTTATAACACGCTGTTTTGCAGTTTATTATAATTTTAAGGAGACAAGAATGCTGAATCAATTTTCAAGAACACAACTGCTCATCGGCGAGAAGGGCATGAACCGCTTAAGCAAGGCCAGAGTAGCGGTGTTTGGTATTGGCGGTGTTGGCGGCTACACCGTAGAAGCACTGGTACGCAGCGGCGTGGGAACCTTGGATTTGGTGGATGATGACAAGGTGTGCTTGACCAATTTAAACAGGCAAATTATTGCAACCAGAAAAACCGTAGGGCAATATAAGGTTGATGTTGCAAAGGAACGTATTTTAGACATCAATCCCGATGCTGTTGTCAATATTTACAAAACTTTTTATGGCCCGGACACGGCTTCCCAATTTGATTTTAGTCAATATGACTATGTGGTGGATGCCATCGATACAGTGAGCGGTAAGCTTGCATTGGTGGAGCAGGCCAACCAAGCCGGAGTGCCCATCATCAGCAGTATGGGTGCGGGAAACAAAATGGATGCGTCAAAATTTGAGATTGCGGATATTTATAAGACATCGGTTTGTCCTTTGGCAAGGGTGATGCGCCATGAGTTAAAAAAACGGAGAATTAAAAAACTAAAGGTTGTGTATTCCAAGGAGCTGCCTATTACACCCATCGATGATATGGCAATCAGCTGTCGGAGCCACTGCATTTGCCCGCCGGGAACTGCCAGAAAATGCACCCAGCGCCGTCAGGTGCCCGGAAGCAATGCCTTTGTTCCCGCCACAGCAGGGCTGATTATTGCAGGCGAAGTGGTGAAAGACCTATCACAGTTTGGAGGAAGCCTATGATATATTTAGATTATTCGGCAAACACCCCTGCCGCCCCGGAGGTGCTTGACCGTTTTGTACAGATTGAGCGTGATTTTATCGGGAACCCCAATTCTTCCCACCAAGAGGGAAGGGCGGCGCAAGCGGAAATGGCCAAGGTTACAGACAAAATTGCAGGGCTGTTAAACGTAAATCCTGCTGAAATCATTTATACCTCAGGGGCCAGCGAAGCAAATAATTTGGCGATCAAGGGCATTGCCCGTGCCGCACGTCATGTGGGACATCATATTATTTCCACCCCTTTGGAGCATTCCTCTGTCAGCGGTTGCCTTACGGCATTGCAGGAGCAGGGGTATGAGATTGATTTGGTTGGGATTGAGAAGGACGGCACCATCAACCTGAATGAGCTGAAGGAATTGTTGAGAAAAGATACGGTTCTGGTGGCCGTTTGCAGTGTAGACAGCGAATTGGGCTGTGTGCAGCCCATTGGAGAAATCAGCGAAATTTTAAAGGCGTTTCCCGATTGCCGCCTTCATGTAGATGCCACTCAAGCTGTTGGAAAGACGGAGGTTTCTTTTGAAGGGATAGATACCATGTGCTTTACCGGGCATAAGTTTTATGGGCTGAATGGCTGTGGCATTTTGCTAAAGCGGAAGAAGCTGGTGATTGAACCCCTCATCCATGGAGGGACAAGCACCACCATTTACCGCAGTGGAACGCCTGCGCTGGCCCTTGCGGCGGCAACGGAAACTGCCCTTACCATGGCCTTGGAAGGGCAAGAAAGCCGTTTTACGGCGGTGCAGGCCTTAAATGAAAGATTGCGCAAAGCACTGGATGCATACCCCCATGTGCGTATCAATAGCCCTATGCACGCCGTTCCCCATATATTGAATTTAAGCGTATATGGTGTGAAGGGTACCGTTTTTCAAAAAAATTTGGATGTAAGAGGCATTTGTGTTTCCGTAAAATCTGCCTGCTCCGCGGAGGGACAGCCTTCCCGTCCGGTATTTGCGGTAAGTCAGGATCGCAAAAATGCATTGTCCTCTTGGCGCATCAGCTTGAGCCATTTGACTACGGAGGCGGAGCTTGACGCATTTTTGCAGGCCTTTGATGACTGCTATCAAAAACTAACTGCCACGCTTTAAAAAGAGATATGTGAAGCAGTGAGCAAATATAGAAAGCAAGGACTCTGAATTAGGATAGACATGGTAAGAGAATGAAAAAAGTTGGAATAGGGGAATGGAAATGGCGCGGGAGCTTACACCACATCAAATGATAGAACGCAGTATTGTAAAAAAATATCGCAAGGAGCTATGGAATCCTTTTATAAAGGCGATTAAACAATATGAATTAATTCAAAGGGGAGACAAAATCGCTGTATGCATTTCCGGCGGGAAGGATTCTATGCTTATGGCGAAGCTGTTGCAGCAATTGCAGCGGCATAGCGAGGTTCCCTTTGAGCTGCTTTTTTTGGTGATGGATCCAGGATATAATGAGATCAACAGACAGAAAATAGAGAGTAATGCGGCTTTGCTGCATATACCCATTACCGTGTTTGAAACGAATATTTTTGAAGTTGCCAATCAAAGTGAGGAATCGCCTTGTTACTTGTGTGCCCGTATGCGCCGGGGACATCTTTATAATGAGGCAAAAACCCGGGGCTGTAATAAGATTGCCTTGGGGCATCATTTTAATGATGTGATAGAAACCACGGTAATGGGGATGTTTTATGGCTCTCAGCTGCAGGCCATGCTGCCGAAGCTCCATAGTCAAAATTTTGAGGGGATGGAATTGATTCGTCCCATGTATTGCATTGGTGAGGAAAGTATTTTAAGCTGGAAGCGGTATAACGATTTGGAGTTTATTCAGTGCGCCTGCCGTTTTACTGAAAATTGTACCATGTGCGATAATGGGGGCGGAGGCTCTAAGCGTGAGGAAATCAAAATTCTTTTGCGCAGATTAAAGCGTGATAATCCCAATATTGAAAAAAGCATATTTCGCAGTATTCATGCTGTTTCTTTGGATACCATGGTTGGGTATAAGGCAAAGGGGGAATACCATTCCTTTTTGGAGGATTACGATGCTACCAGATAGGACTGCTCTGGCATTGAAAATTGTTATTTCCGTCTTTATCTCATTCCGTGCGGTTATTCAAAAGCTAACATAAAATTTTAAGGAGTTACCTTGTATCGGTAACTCCTTTTTATCAAATTTGCATGAAGAGAAAGCATGGAAAACGTTGGATGTTTTTGTTTATCCGTGATAAAAAGCTTTGATGCAGGGGAAGCTGTATATAAAAAAGCACAATCTTGGCAATTTTTTTTGTGCAGCACCTAAATATAGAAGGAAAAAATAAGACCGGTGAAATGACCCATAGCAGAGAATATAGAGAGGCGGCACAGGAGATGTGTCTTGTTTTTATTAGATTTGAACATATAGAAGGGATTTTAATTGCATAATAGAGGGGAATAAGTACAAAATCAACAAATATGTACTTGATACAAAGATGAATGTTTTTTTCAAAAAGACATTTTGATGTTGACATATCTGCCTAATATGCGTACAATCTTAATATCAGTCATAATTTGACAATAAAGAACGAAACGAATTATTTAAGTATGGAGGAAAACAGTATGGTTCAAAGCAATCGTAAGGTCGCCCTTTTGGGAATGGGGACCGTTGGCACGGGAGTATATAAAATTATGGAAAAACAAAAGGACGAGCTGATGGATAAAATCGGAACGGACTTGGAAATTTCAAAAATTTTGGTGCGCAACAAGGCAAAATATGCCGATAAAGTTGCGCCGGAAAAATTAACAGATCAATGGAATGATATCATTCAGGATGATAGCATTGAAATTATTGTTGAAGTGATGGGCGGCATTGAGCCTGCTGCAACCTATATTAAGGAAGCGCTGAAAAAAGGGAAGCACGTGGTTACGGCCAATAAGGATTTGATTGCGGTGCAGGGCCATGCCCTTTTGCAGCTTGCCAAGGAACACAATTGCGATTTATTATTTGAGGCGGCGGTTGCAGGGGGAATTCCCATTATCAGGCCGTTAAACCAGTGCTTGGCAGGGAATGAAATTACCGAGGTTATGGGGGTAATTAACGGCACAACAAACTTTATTCTCACAAAAATGAGCCAGGACGGCATGGATTTCGACGAGGCACTGCAGCTGGCCACAGACTTGGGCTATGCCGAGGCAGACCCCACGGCGGATATTGAGGGGCATGATGCGGGAAGAAAGCTGGCTATTTTAGCTTCCCTTGCTTTCCATTCTCCTGTAACCTTTCAAGATGTATATACAGAAGGCATTTCAAAAATTTCCGCAAAGGATATTCGTTATGCCCATGAGCTGGGGTGTGAAATCAAATTATTGGGGATTGCCAAAAATACGGAATGCGGTATCGAGGTAAAGGTGCATCCCACAATGATTCCCAACAATCACCCTTTGGCCTCTGTAAATGACTCCTATAATGCGGTTTTTGTCCATGGGGATGCTGTGGGCGATGCCATGTTTTATGGCAGGGGCGCTGGGGAATTACCTACCGGCAGTGCAGTCGTTGGCGATATTTTGGATGTGGCAAGGAATATTGAATTTCAATGCACCGGCAGAATCGGCGGAAGCTTTTATAAAAATATTCCTGTGAAGGATATTAAAGAGACAAAAAGCAGCTATTATGTGCGTATGAAATTGGAAGACAGGGCAGGCACGTTAGCGGCCTTGGCCGGCGTGTTTGGCCGCAACGATGTGAGTATTTCCATGCTGCTGCAAAAAACCAAGGAGGGAAAGACGGCGGATATTGTGATTGTAACCTATGATGTTTTAGAAAAACAATTTATGGAATCCATCAATATTATTTCCGATATGGAAATGGTGAAGGGAATCTCCTCTATCATTCGTGTGTATCATTCCTAATGAAACGGATGGTATTGGGCTGATACAGTGTGCGATGCTATCATTGTGTTTTACAAAGGGATTCATTTTGTTCCATAAAAAGAATGGCAGGTCGAAGGTAGTCGAACTGTGCCATTCTTTTTTTTGTTTTTGTCAGTAAATTTGACAGATTTCGCAAGCTAACGTGCCTATAATTTGTTTCAGGAGGGAAGGAATGGAGGCTTCAATTTATATTGATATAGTATTTTTTTGGGAATTCACTATGGACTTATTCTTGTTATGGGCAACGGGGCGCATCATCGGATTTCGAGCCAAAGCATGGAGGCTTTTTCTAGGGGCATTGTTATCTGCGTTATGCCATTGCTTGCTGCTGGTATTCTTATTTCCCATGAATGGAGGATTTTTTGTATCTCTTGTTTTGCTGATCATCGGACTTTCTGCGGCATATCTTCCGAAGAGTATAAAAAATTTTACCCGTCTTTTTTTTACCGCTTTATTCGCTTCTTTCTTGCTGGGGGGTGGGCTAAATGTTTTGTTTATGTCCACACAAGCCCAGAAGCTTCTCGGCAGTGGATTGATCCTAAGGCAAAAATTTTTCCCGTGGCAATATTTGCTTTGGGGAATCGCCCTGAGCTATGTTGTGTTAAAAGTGGGCGCCCATTGGATCGAAACCCATATTAGGCGCCGTAGGGATTTTTGTACGGTTTACATACGAAAAGAGAGCCGATGGGTGGAAGGCCGATGTCTCATTGATACGGGAAATGGGCTGAAGAAAGACGGCAAGGGTGTTATTGTGATGGAGTTGGGCGTGGTATTGCCCTTGTTTTCTCAGGAAGATGGCGAAAAGCTGCTTCTGGGTGAGAAAACGGGATTGGTGCCCGTAAATTATACCAGCTTGGGGAATCCGGAAGGAGCGTTATGGGGATTTGTAGCCCGGGAATGCAAAATTTCTTTCGGTGAAAAGACCATAAATCATAAAGAACTGTACATAGGTATTTCCTTTGATTTTTTTAAAGGGGGGTATGAAGGTTTGATTCCCCCTTGCTTGCTAGAGGAGGATAATTTATGAAACAATGGAAGTATTTCCTGTTTTTATTGAAATATCATACAGGAATGTTTTTACGCAAATTACAAAGAAAAGGGCAGGATGTGTTTTATATCGGCGGAAGCGATGTTTTTCCACCGCCGTTGAAGCCTGATGAGGAGGCTGTTTTATTAGACCAGCTAGGCGGAGAAGATGAAGTGAGGGTAAAATCTGTTTTGATTGAGCGGAATTTGCGCCTGGTGGTTTATATTGCACGAAAATTTGAAAATACCGGCGTAAATGTTGAGGATTTAATCTCCATTGGAACCATTGGTTTAATCAAAGCCATCAATACCTTTAACCCGGAGAAAAAAATAAAATTAGCCACCTATGCATCCCGCTGTATTGAAAATGAGATTTTAATGTATTTAAGGCGCAATAGCAAAACAAAGTCTGAGGTTTCCATAGACGAACCCCTAAATGTGGATTGGGAAGGGAACGAATTGCTGCTTTCTGATATTCTTGGTACCGAGGGAGATGTAATATACAAAAATATTGAGGAAGAGGTGGATCGGGAGCTTTTAAACAGCGCGATGGATAAGCTCTCCTGCCGGGAAAGAAAAATTGTGGAAATGCGGTTTGGTATTTTGCCGGAAACATCGGAAAAAACGCAAAAGGAAGTTGCGGATATTTTGGGGATTTCCCAATCCTATATTTCAAGACTGGAAAAAAAGATCATCGGGCGTTTGAAGAAAGAGATTAATAAAATGATGTGAGGGTATTTTATTGGGGAAATCAAACATGAATTGTATATTCGTCTGGAAAGAATAAGGCACTCTTCTGATAAAGGAAGGGTGCCTTTTTTGTGTTCTGAAAGTATGCAAACATGGAACTGCCTTGACAAGGAAGTATAGGAAATGCAGTGAGAGCATAAGGATTTCCGGGAAAAATGATTTTTCAAAGGAACAGTCACTTGGAATGTAAGACTGGCATATTATGTTGTAGAGCTTGCATCATTTTTTATGCGCAAGATATGGAAAATGAAGGAAAAGCAGTGTTTTTTATGTATGAAAGGGAGGCAGAATTTGTAGGAGTTTTACCATGATGGATATCCATGCATGACAAACAAGATTTTAGGAAGAGGTAAGCTGTTTTTTGCGAAAGCTGCATTGGTTCCCGGTATGTTTTAAAACAATGACGAAAGCGCTGCAAAAGCGAGAAATAAGGTATTTGACAGCGCAAAAGGGTACAAGGTTCGTTTTGCTTGTGATACGCAGGAAAAATGGGGGAATGAGATCCACAAAAAGAGCCGGAAAAAACAATAGGCGGTGCAAGCTTCTTTAAAAGTCATTTGTAGCGAAGTCACTAATACCGATATATTAAAGGAGGAAAATAAATGAGTTATAATGATAATTATGAAATGAATGAAATACAAAGCAGCTGGGGCGGCGGAAACTCCGGCAACTGCAACAGGTGCGGCGGCTCTGGCCGTAATTGCAATTGCTGCAGAGGTCCTCAAGGCCCTACGGGCCCCCAAGGTCCCATGGGTCCTAGAGGTGCTATGGGTCCTCAGGGCGCGCAAGGTCCCATTGGTCCACAGGGCCCTATTGGGTCTCAGGGGCCGGTAGGCAGCATGGGCCCCACAGGGCCCCAGGGTGTTCCTGGACCACAGGGTTCTCAAGGTCCGGCAGGTCCGGCAGGAGCACAGGGACAGGTAGGCAGTATGGGTCCTACGGGCCCGCAGGGTGTTCCTGGTCCGCAGGGCCCCGCAGGTGCCCAAGGCCCCGCAGGCAGTATAGGTCCCACAGGCCCTCAGGGCGCAGCAGGTAGTCCCGGTGCACAGGGTCCGGCAGGTCCGGCAGGCGCACAGGGTCCCGCAGGCAGTATAGGTCCCACAGGCCCT
>DCDZ01000025.1 GCA_002316675.1 Tyzzerella sp. UBA1042 | reverse complement strand
AAAATTTAAAATTTGTCGTTTCAGTTGATACGTATTTGATGTAAAATTAGCCATAAGAAACCCTTTCTCTTTTTGTTTCGTGAGATTTTTGTTTGGTAGCTTAATTTTACAACAAAAGGATTCGGATTCCTTATATTTTGGACATTTCTTGAAAATTTTTTATAATCATACTGATAGAACCAAGGTTCTGTAGATAAATCTGCGGAAAGTCAAGGTGCGATTCTTCTTGAATTATGTCAAAAAAAATGATAAAATATTACGATGAATTTTATGGAGGAGGATTCCTAATGTCAGGACATTCAAAGTTTGCGAATATTAAGCACAAAAAAGAAAAAAACGACGCGGCAAAGGGAAAAGTATTTACCATGTTGGGCAGGGAAATTCAAGTTGCCGTGAGATCAGGCGGTGCAGACCCGCTCAACAACGGCAAATTGCGAGATATTATTGCGAAATGTAAGGCAAATAATATGCCGAATGATACGATAGAAAGAAGTATTAAAAAAGCGGCGGGAAATGAAGAAGGCGTTGAATACGAAACCATCAGATATGAAGGCTATGGGCCTGCAGGTGTTGCAATCATTGTAGAAACCCTGACGGATAACAGAAACCGGGCGGCGGCTAATGTTAGAAATGCATTTACAAAAGGCGGCGGCAACATGGGAACAACAGGCTGTGTTTCTTTTATGTTCGATGAAAAGGGATTAATTGTGATTGACAAAGAAGAAATTGAGCTGGATGAAGAAGCGCTGATGATGCTGGCTTTGGATGCAGGAGCCGAGGATTTTTCCGCTGAGGAAGACAGCTATGAGGTGATTACTGCGCCGGAGGATTTTTCCGGGGTGCGGGAAGCCTTGGAAAAGGCAGACATACCTATGGCTTCGGCTGAGGTTACAATGATCCCCCAAACCTATACGGAGCTGAAATCGGAGGAAGATATTAAGAAAATGAGAAAGCTTCTGGATTTGTTGGATGAGGATGACGATGTTCAAAATACCTTCCATAACTGGGACGAATAATTTTTAAAGCCTTTGATTTAGAAACAATGCGAAATTAAAAAGAAAGATATGCCAGATAAAAACACCCTTTTTGCCACGATTGCCAAAAGGGTGTTTTTGCACCAAGGAAAGGCAGATAAAAATAGTTTTTTTATAAAATGGACTATCGAAATGTGTTCCAATTTGATATACTGAGAAGGTATTTACTTTATGCTGAAATAAGATCAGGAGGGCTGGTTATGAATAGAAGTTTTAAAAAATTGATTGCGGTAGCATTGACTTTAACCATGGGGCTTGGGGCCATGCCACACTACGCTTATGCATATGAGGTGCCCGAAGTGGTACGGATTGGGCTGGAGAGTATCTGCAAGAAGAAAACTACGGCATCCATTACAGAAAAAACGCTGCTCATCGGAACGGAGGAAAACGGAGAGTTTCAAGAAGGCGGGTCGGTTTCCTCCAACTCCGGGTTTACGGCGAACCTTGCTTCCGATGAGTATATTGCTATAGATGAGGAGATGGCGCAGGAAGAGGCAGACGAATTGTCCGAAGTGCTGGAACGCTTGGGATTTACTGCGTACATAGCCTATTTAGGGGATGAAAATTGGACGGTATATGTTTCCGGAAGCTCTGTCTCTGACGTGGAATCAGCCAGCCGTTATAGTGCGGAAAGGGTGCGGGATTTTACTGGGATACGTTTGGACGGAAGCCAAGCCTCCTTACTGCTCTCTCAGGAGATAAACCCTGCATTTATGGGCACGGGAGCGGAGAATACCTTTGGTATTAACGGAAAAACCTATCGGGGGATACTTACTTTTGTAATTCGGGAAGGCGCCATGACGGCGGTAAACATTGTGGGGCTGGAGGAATATTTATACGGCGTTGTTCCTGCGGAAATGCCTGCGTCTTATGAGATGGAAGCATTGAAGGTGCAGAGCATTGCCGCCAGAACCTATGCCATGATGAAAATCAGTGCGTATTTAAGCTTAGGCTATGAGTTTAACGATACAATAAGCTGTCAGGTTTACAACGGATATAGCGGAGAATCGGCAAGGACAACCCAGGCTGTGAATGCAACGAAGGGGGAAATTGCCTGCTACAACGGAAAGCCCATTGAGGCATATTTCTCTGCCTCCACAGGGGGATATACAGAAAACAGCGAAAATGTTTGGGCCAATGCATTGCCTTATTTGCGGGCTGTTCCGGAAATTGCAGAAGACGGAGATAATTCTTGGACAGTGACATTAACCCTGAAGGATTTGGACGCATTGCTTTTGGACAAAGGGGAAAATATCGGTTCTGCCGAGGATATTGTGATTACAAAGCTTTCCACCGGCGGCAGAGTGCAGGAAATGCAGATTGTAGGCACAAAAGGCGTAAAAACCTTGACGAAAGAAGGAATCAGAACTTATTTTTCAGCCGCATCCAGCGGCAGCCTGCCGAGCAAAATGTTTACCATTAACGGCAAAGGCGGCGAAATTGGGGTTTATGGCGGGCAGACAAGCACAGGCAAGCAAAAATCTGATGCCATTGGAGGAAGCTTGGCAAATGCGGCGGCGAAAAACGGCATTGTTGCAAAAACAGAGGGCATTTTATCCTCCATCAACGGGAAAAATATTTCTGTTTATGAAGGAAGTAGTGCCTCTGCAAGTGTAACTCCCTCCGGCGACTATGAGGTGTATTCTGTAAATATCAGCACGGCGGATCAGAGCGGCCGCTTTGTGATTGAAGGCATGGGCAGAGGCCATGGTGTTGGCTTAAGCCAAAAGGGCGCTCAGGCCATGGCAAAGCAGGGGTATGCCTATGATGAAATATTGAAATATTACTATCAGGATATTACCATTGAGGGATAATTATGGAGTTAAGAGAATTTCTGCTGAAACAGCGGGACTTTGCCGATGAAAATGGGAATACAGTTAGTTTTTTTGATCGAGGCCTTGATACGGAGCCGAAAGAAAATGAGTTTTGGCTATTTTTAGACGAAGGACTGCGCTGTGGCGGAACTGCCAGAAAAATTCCTTGCGATAAACAGCACCTACAAGAGGTGCTTTTGGGTTGCGGTAAAAAGGAGCTATGGCAAAGGGTGTTAGAAGGCATTTCTCGGTGGGAGGAAGAAAACCGATGACCTTTGCCTTGGGGCGGGATTCAGACAAAAGAGCTAAGCATATTTCGTGTAGTTGGATTTAGGAGTTTAAACTATGAAAACAAGTGAGTTTTATTTTGATTTGCCGGAGGAATTGATTGCCCAAGAGCCGCTGGCTGACAGGGCCTCCTCCAGATTATTGGTTGTGGATAAAAACACAGGTGCTTGGAAGCACAAGCACTTTCGTGATATCAAGGACTACCTGCGTGCAGGAGATTGCCTTGTGATTAATGATACCCGTGTGCTGCCTGCCCGTTTATACGGTGTCCGTGTGGACACAGGGGCAATGGTGGAAATTTTGCTTTTAACAAGGCAGGATTTGGACACTTGGGAGGTTTTAGTGCGCCCGGGGAAAAAAGCAAAGCCCGGCGATAAAATTTCCTTTGGCGATGGCAAGCTGATTGCCGAGGTTTTAGAGGTGATTGAAGGGGGAAACCGCATGATTCAATTTTCCTATGAGGGCGTTTTTGAAGCAATTCTGGACGAACTTGGGGAAATGCCCTTGCCGCCTTATATCACCCACCGTTTGGAGGATAAAGAACGGTATCAAACGGTTTATGCAAAGCATGAAGGCTCTGCGGCGGCACCTACGGCAGGGCTGCATTTTACGCCGGAGCTTTTAAAGGAAATTGAAGAGATGGGGGTAAAAATTGCCCATATTACCCTCCATGTTGGCTTAGGCACCTTTCGTCCCGTCAAGGCTGCGGATATTTTGGAGCATGAAATGCATTCGGAATATTACGTTGTGGAGCAAACCCAGGCTGACATGATCAACGAGGCAAAAAGACAGGGCGGACGCATCTTTTCCGTAGGAACCACCAGCACCCGTACCTTGGAAGCTGTTACGGATGATACCGGAGTGGTGCAGGCAAAAAGCGGTTGGACACAAATATTTATTTATCCCGGCTATTCCTTCAAAATTGTAGATTGCTTGATTACAAATTTTCATTTGCCGGAATCCACACTGATTATGTTGGTTTCTGCACTGATGGGGAAGGATTTGACCATGCAAGCCTATGCCGAGGCGGTTAAGGAAAAATATCGTTTTTTTTCCTTTGGAGATGCTTGTCTTTTTTTAACAAAACCATAAGGCGGTGATGAAATGGACCTTTTTGAATATAACAGAAGCTTAAGGGGCAACGGGGATTCTCCCTTGGCTGCCCGTATGCGCCCCAAAACCTTGGAGGAATTTGTGGGACAGGAGCATATTGTAGGCAAGGATAAATTATTATATCGTGCGATAAAAGGGGACCGCATCAGCTCGGTTATTTTTTATGGCCCTCCCGGCACAGGGAAAACAACCCTTGCAAAAATTATTGCAAACACAACAAAAAGCGAATTCCGCCAACTCAATGCAACCACGGCGGGCATTAAGGATATTAAGGAAGTTGTTTCCGACGCCAAGGATCGGCAGGGGATGTATGGCACAAAAACAATATTGTTTATTGATGAAATCCATCGGTTTAATAAAACCCAGCAGGATGCCCTTTTGCCCCATGTTGAAGACGGCACCATTATTTTCATTGGAGCAACCACAGAAAATCCCTATTTTGAAGTAAACAAAGCTTTGGTTTCCCGCTCCATTATTTTTCAGCTGAAGCCCTTGGAGCAAAAGGACATTGAAAAATTATTGCGCTGGGCGATTACCGATGTGGAACGGGGTATGGGTGCCTATCAAGGGGAAATTGAGGAAGATGCCTTGGCTTTTCTTGCGGATGTAGCCAACGGAGATGCCCGAACGGCTCTGAATGCCCTTGAGCTTGCGGTATTAACTACCGAAAAGGGAAAGAACGGCAAAATCCATATCACATTGCCCGTTGCCGAGGACTGTATCCAGAAGCGTGCCTTGAACTATGATAAAAATGGGGATAACCATTATGATACCATTTCTGCGTTCATTAAAAGTATGCGGGGTTCCGACCCGGATGCCGCTTTATACTATCTGGCTAAAATGATTTACGCAGGGGAGGACCCAAAGTTTATCGCCCGCAGAGTGGTCATTTGTGCTTCGGAGGATGTGGGAAATGCAGACCCCCATGCCCTTCAGCTTGCCGTAGCCGCCATGCAGGCCGTAGATTTTATCGGCTTGCCCGAAGGGCGGATTCCCTTGGCCCAAGCGGTGACTTATGTCGCCTGCGCACCCAAAAGCAATGCGGCATATCTAGGGATTAATAAAGCGTTGGAGGATGTGAAAAACATTCGCATTGGCACGGTGCCGCCCCACCTAAAGGATGCCCATTATGGCGGGGCAAGGGAAACAGGCATTGGCTATTTGTATGCCCATGATTATCCAAACCATTATGTAAAACAACAGTATTTGCCCGATGAATTGATGGGAATGGTATATTATGATATTACAGATAGCGGTGTAGAAAAGCGGATTAAGGCGCATATGAAGAGGTTAAAGGAAAGCCTATAATGGACGGATGTACATACTTCTTGTATTCAGAATAACTGAAAACCGTTCCTCTTCCTGTAGGTAAAAGAACCTGCCGATTTCTTTGCACCGTACAAACAGTACTTTTTTTGTATAATAAAATATATGAAATGTATAATAAGGCTTGCTGAAATATTTTTTTGCAACAGAAACATTCAATTGTGTTTGTGGGTTTTATTTACAGCATTTCCATATAATTCTAAATTTTATTGATATACGTTATATGGAGGAGGGGATAGCTTCCCACCATTGCCATCACTGCTTTAGAAACAAACCCGGAGTTTCAAATAGACTATAGCGAAAACCATGCAGACAAAAATTATATTGAGCACCACCGGTCTGACTTAACCTTGCTGGTGTATGACATAAACCAAGAAGGGGAGATAAAAGGGAAGCTGTGGAACGATAATTCCGGAATATATTCTCCTTCTATGGAAACCGAATATTTTGAACTGCGCTTCCAATTCCTTGCAAAAATCCTTTCTCAAGAGCGCCTTGAGAAAAAGTGGATAAAGGCTTTTATGAAACAGTGCCCTTTCATGAATTGTATGATACCCAATTTGATCAGGCAACACTGGCAACCTCCGATAAAATGCAAATGCTTTTTGCAAGGACGGGTAATAAGGTACTGTATCAAAAATATTATGGGAATGAAAAGCTGGAAGCTGTAGTTGATGAAATTTATGATGCAATGCAGAGCTTTCATGCCGAATGAGATATGCTGATTCCTCAAAGGATACTGTACCATAGGGAAACAGAAGCTGATAGAGTTATGGCCTCCCATTGTATTTTCTTGCTTCGGCGGAAAACGGAGAGAATCCCCTGAAAATGCTTGACGGAGGAGGCGTTCTTTTGTCACGGGAGAAAATGGTTTGAGTATCCTTGGAAATCACCATCATTTTTTGTATTTTCCCCACAATTCTATTTTAAATCTTGACTTTCTGTTTTGTTGTGATAAAATGATTTTGATATTGAAAGAATGAATAGCGATGAAGGTGAAAAGTATATAAGCAAAGGGCAGCAGAGAGAAAACGCCATCGGCTGGAAGCGTTTTTGGCAGCAGAGCTTATAGAAGTTCCCACCGGAGCTGGTTTTCTGAACCATAGTAGGAAAATCCGATGGATGCTCGTTACGCATAAGAGTGCCTGTGTTTGCAGGAATTTGGGTGGTACCACGGAAGTCTTCGTCCCTTTTTGGATGGGGGCTATTTTTTTGTTCATTTTTGAGAGGAGACGCATTATGAAGGATAAATTAAAACAAATCCATGATAAGGCCATTGCTGCCTTTCATGAAGCAGCCGCATTGAAGGATATTGAAGAGTTGAAGGTAAAATATCTGGGAAAGAAGGGGGAATTAACTGCCATTTTGAAGGAAATGGGAAGGCTTTCCGCCGAAGAACGCCCCATCATTGGTCAGCTTGCCAATGAAATCAGACAGGACATTGAAAATAAGCTAGAGGAAGAAAAAAGACGCCTGCAAGCGGCGGAGATTGCCCATCGCTTAGAAAAAGAAAAAATCGACGTAACCATGCCCGGAAAGCCCCAAGCGGAAGGCCATAAACACCCTATGAGCATTGTGATTGATGAAATCAGCAATATTTTCATGGGTATGGGCTATGAGGTTGTGGAAGGGCCGGAGGTTGAACAGGAATACTATAACTTTGAAGCCTTAAATATCCCAGCAAATCATCCCGCAAGAGATGAACAGGATACCTTTTATATTGGCAACGGTATCCTGTTAAGAACACAGACCTCACCCATTCAGGTGCGTACCATGGAAAAAGGCAAAATGCCCATCCGTATGATTTCTCCCGGTACGGTGTACCGTTCTGATGAGGTGGATGCAACCCATTCTCCTGTGTTCCATCAGCTGGAAGGCCTTGTGGTTGATCAAAATATTACCATGGGGGATTTAAAGGGTGCGTTGGCTGTTTTTGCCAAGGAATTGTTTGGCGAGGATACAAAGGTGCGCTTCCGCCCCCATCATTTCCCCTTCACAGAGCCCAGCGCAGAAATGGACGTTACCTGCTTTGCCTGCGGCGGTAAAGGCTGCCGTGTATGTAAGGGCGAAGGCTATATTGAGCTTTTGGGCTGCGGTATGGTGCATCCCAAGGTTTTGAAAATGTGTGGGATAGACCCCGAGGAATACAGCGGTTTTGCTTTTGGTATGGGCCTTGAGCGTGTTGCCATGCAGCGTTATGGCATTACGGATATGCGTTTGCTGTTTGAAAATGACATGAAATTCTTGAAGCAGTTCTAAAAATACCAAAAGGGCTTTTATATTGAAAGGAGCGTTATTAGTATGGATTTACCGATGTCTTGGTTGAAAGAATATGCCGACGTAAACGTAGGCATGAAAGATTTTGTAGAAGATATTACAATGAGCGGTTCCAAGGTGGAGGGCTATACCACCTTGGGGGGAGAAATAAAAAATGTGGTTTCCGGCTATATTAAAGCCATTGAAAAGCATCCCGATGCGGATAAGCTGCAAATTTGTACCATTGATGCGGCGCAAGGCAGAGACTTAACCATTGTAACAGGTGCCCAGAATGTCAAAGTGGGGGATTATGTGCCTGTTGCCCTAAATGGCTCTGTGATTGCAGGGGGAAAAGAAATCAAAACCGGCGTTTTGCGTGGGGTTACCTCCGAGGGAATGCTTTGCTCCGTTGAAGAGTTGGGCTGTGACCGTCATGATTTTCCGGAAGCGCCGGAGAACGGCATTTATATCTTCCCCGAGGCTGTGGCATTGGGGAAGGATGTGCCGGAGCTTTTGGATATCAAAGACGTGGTGGTGGAATTTGAAATCACCTCCAACCGCCCGGATTGCTTCAGCATTCTCGGCTTGGCAAGGGAAACCGCCGCAACCTATAAAGAGGAATTCCGTTATCCGGAAATTACGGTAAAAGAAGAGGGTACGGGAAAAATTGACGAAATGATTTCCGTGGAAATCAAAAACCCCGCGCTTTGTCCCAGATATATTGCAAGAGCGGTAAAGAATGTAAAAATCGGGCCTTCTCCCCGTTGGATGCGCAAAAGATTGCGTGCCGCAGGCGTTCGCCCCATCAATAATATTGTAGATATTACAAACTATGTGATGCTGGAAATGGGACAGCCCATGCACGCATTTAATATTGACTGTATTGCAGATAGAAAAATTATTGTGAGAAATGCGGAGCCCGGTGAAAAAATTGTGACTTTAGACGGCGTGGAAAGAACCCTGGATGAGTCTATGCTGGTGATTGCCGATCCGGAAAAGGCTGTTGCCGTTGCAGGGGTTATGGGCGGCGAAAACTCTATGATCAGTGAGGATGCGGAGGCGATTTTATTTGAATCTGCAAACTTCAATGGCCCCAATGTGCGTATTACCGCAAAAAATATCGGCTTGCGTACCGATGCCTCCAGTAAGTATGAAAAGGGGTTAGACCCTAATTTGGCCCTTGATGCGGTGAACCGTGCCGTTCAGCTTGTGGAGCTGCTTGGCATTGGTGAGGTTGTGCCGGGCATGGTGGATTGCTATCCCAACGAGAGAAAATCTTGGGAGCTTTCCTATTCACCGGAGTGGATTAATAAATTTTTGGGAACAGAAATTTCAGAAAGGAATATGCAGGTGACCTTTGAACGCTTGGGCCTCATCGTCGACCCTGTAAAGCATACGGTAATCGTGCCTACCTATCGCCCTGACTTGGAAGCCCAGGCGGATTTGGCGGAGGAGGTTGCCCGCTTCTTTGGCTATGATAAGATTACGGCTACCTTGGCGGCAGGCACACCCACCGTTGGCAAGAAAACCTATGAGCAAACCATTACCGCCTTGGTGAAGGATACCATGATTGCCGATGGTCTTTGCGAAGCCATGACCTATAGCTTTGAAAGCCCTAAGGTTTTTGATAAGCTGTTGATTCCCGGGGATAGCAAATTGAGAGAAACGGTTACCATTTCCAACCCCTTAGGGGAGGATTTCAGCATCATGCGTACTGTTTCCTTCAATGGAATTTTAACCTCCTTGGCAACCAATTATAATAGAAGAAACGAGCAGGCAGGCTTGTTTGAAGTTGCCAGAGTGTATATTCCCAAGGCGCTGCCTTTGACGGAGCTGCCCCACGAAATCCCTACCCTGACCATTGGAATGTACGGAAATATGGATTTCTATGATTTGAAAGGGATTGTGGAGCATTTGGTTGATGTTTTGGGCTTGACAAAGCGTGCTGAATATCTTCCCGAGAAGGAAACCCTCTGGATGCATCCCGGCAGAACTGCAAGCCTGAAAATAGACGGCGAAGGCGTGGGCTATTTCGGTGAGGTGCACCCGATTGTGGCAAAAAATTACGAAATCGGAACAAAAGCATATTTGGCCGTTTTGGATTTGGAGAAGCTGATTGCTTATGCCGATAAAAACGTGACCTATCAGCCCCTGCCCAAATTCCCCGGCATGACAAGAGACCTTGCAATGCTGGTGAAGGATGAAATTACGGTGAA
>DCDZ01000067.1 GCA_002316675.1 Tyzzerella sp. UBA1042 | reverse complement strand
CCGTTACGGTACTCCCCTTTATCGGCTTGCTTGAAATCAGGAACGGGCGGCGGTAATTGAGCGCGGTAGTCTTTGCAATCCCGAACGCTGCCGCCAAATCATTCTCTATCTCCCGTGAGTGGGCCGGAGTGCCGAACAGCCATAGGAACCCCGCTAAAAGCAATAGAAAGACCGTCGGAATGAGAACACGGACGGCATAAGCAACAACGGGCATCAGTATCGGAACCGTTGTTATACGGGGAATAAAGGTGTCCGCCGCTTTCCATGCGCCAAGGAAAGCAATCGTCAAAAGCAATAAAACAGGTGCGCCTTTCAAGGGGCTTGCAATCAGCTTTTTTACGCCGTTACCGATATAATGACGCTGCTTTGCCCTGTTGCGTATGTTGTTTTGCGGATAGTTGGTAACATTGGGGCGTTTCTTTTCCATTTCGATTCTCCTTATATTGCCGCCGGAGGGGAGTGTTCCCCTCCGGCGTTCGCTGTTACTGCTTACCGTTGATTTTTATGTCACGTTGCTCTTGCATGGCCTTATCGGGGTTTTCCTGTACGGACAGCTTCACGGTGGCGGTCAAGATGGTGCCGACAGGGTATGTCCCGTCAATCGGTTCTTCGCGGCTGTCGGTATTTGCGATTTCATAGGGCTGGCCGCTTTTGTTTATGCCGCCGCTGATTTCCACAATCCCCGATACAGGCTTGCCGCTGGTCTTGTCCGTCCATGACCCAGTAACTAAATACCTTTTTTCCATTGGTTTTTTTCTCCTTTCTGGCTTGATAGTGCAAGTATACAGCGTTATTTACTACTGGTCTGCTGATTTGACTATTTATAATTCATATTTTTATATATAGTTGCTTTTGTGATAATTCGTAAATATGGCTTGATATTTAACGAATGCAGTAATATACTATTATTAAAAAGTCGGGGGCGGTGAATCATGTGAGTTATCGCGATGTTAAAAGTAAAGATGAAAGTTTCAGCGAAGTTGTGAAACGGATTAAAAAGCTG
The DNA here is from genome assembly GCA_002316675.1 of Tyzzerella sp. UBA1042. Classification (GTDB taxonomy): domain Bacteria; phylum Bacillota; class Clostridia; order Lachnospirales; family Anaerotignaceae; genus Chakrabartyella. The sequence continues at coordinate 2,603 of DCDZ01000067.1, read as the reverse complement.
AGAGAGGTAAATAACGAATCGCAGGAAGAGCTTGCGAAAGCAGTTAATACGACTAAGTACACAATTGCAAATATTGAGCAGGGCAAAACGAATCTTGCGCTTGAAACCGCCATGCTGATTGCCAGGCATTATAATGTGAGCATTGATTATATTTGCGGCATGGGTAATGACATGACGGTTCCCAACAATGTTCTTGATACTCTGTGCAGATATATCATGATTTCGGCACACACAACGCACATGAAACAGGCGCATAAGATACCGTTTATTTCAATTAATAAAAGCCTGTTTGATTATCTGAATGTTTTGGATAGGGCGGCGCAATTCAAAAAGGATAATGTAGATGATGAGTTGATTAGCGCGTGGCTTGAAAAGGAGAGAGAAAAAACGCTTAATTTCTTTCAGCGCGAATCAAAAGAGCCTTTCGTTGAATATGCCCTCCTTTCCCAAAGGGATATTGCGTCAGATGAAGTAATGGAACTGATAGAAAACACTTATAGGGAAAGTACAGGATAAGGGATATAAAAAATCCCCATGATATTTGAAATATCATGGGGATTATAGCGTGTATATGCTCAATCAAAAATCCAGAAACTTCCATGCAGGAGTATCAAGGATTCTGGCTATTCGTAAAAGCGTGGTTAGACTGATAGACTTCTCCATATTTGGAGCTTCAATCGCGCCAATATAACTTGTTGATGTGTCCATACGTTCCGCAAGCTGTTCTTGCGTCATTCCTTTTAGCTTGCGGTAATACGATATTTTTAAGCCGAGCTTTTTGAATTCATTTGAGAAATCTTCCATTGAAAATGCACCCCTTTAATTATTGTAGGGGCTTGACAATTCAATAGGTATCCCATAAAATATATATAAATATATCCATATAGGTTATATTTATCTTCTCAGCTCTTATAAGGTTGTAAAGAACGAAAAAGTAACAAACAAAAGGTGGGATTGACCATGAAAAAACGCCTTGCAATCCTTGTTGTGATTTTTTGCATTTCCATTGGCCTTTCTGGCTGTATGCACATTGATGGAAAAATTACAGTCAATGCCGATGGCTCCGGTTTTACTGATTTCAAGGTAGGAATCGCTAAAAGCGTACTCGACCAAACAGGTAAAACGCCAAAAGACTTTTTTGGTAGCGGCTCCCTGTATCATGCCGAAACAATAAATGGGAGAGAATATCTTGTATTAAATGATTATGGAGATGCATGGAATAATCTTGGCGGCATGGACGCCAGCCTTGACGATCTTATGAGCGGGAACCTTGAGCAACAGCTTGGCAGCATATATAATACGTTAGTCGGCACTATTGCTCAAGAAATGGGGCCGGTTACGCTTGTCCCTATTGACGGTGGTTTTCGCTTGAATGTTGAGCTTCATGATGAATTCGGCCCGGATATGGTTGCAGAACATATCTGGCCTGATAAGGTCACAAATGACTCCCTTGCGGGAATGACAATAATGGATTTGGTTGCACAGGATATTGACGGCCTTGTCTTAAAGGTTACTTTTGAAATGCCCTATAACGTAGTCAAAACAAGTGGGGGCAACAGCGGAGTAACAGTAAACGGCAAAACCATCACTTTGGATTACTTAAAAATGATTAAGAGCGGTGACAAAAGCTGGACGTTTGAATGCACCAAAGACACCAAAGCTATCATTGCAACTCCCACGGCATCAACAGTACAGGTCAATGGTAAAGCGGTATCTTTCGACGCTTATACTATTGAAGGCAGTAACTATTTCAAGCTCCGCGATTTGGCCTATGCGCTGAGTGGGACGGCGGCTCGATTTGATGTTGCATGGGACGGTACCAACAACGCCATATCGCTAACAAGCGGCAAGAACTATACTACTGTTGGCGGCGAAATGACCGGCAAGGGCGCAGGGAACAAAACACCTTCACCCACAAGCGCGAAAGTTTATCTCGATGGAAAAGAAGTGCAGTTTACGGCCTATACGATAGATGGTAACAATTATTTCAAACTCCGCGATATTGGAAAAGCGATTGATTTTTGGGTTGATTGGGACGGTAAAAACAACCGAATTATCATTGATACCACCATAGTCAATTCTGGCCTTGTTTATGATGGCGCAGGGAATATTATAGACGGAATTAAATGGGATACCAGCACCAAAGGAAAAAGTTAACTTCAAAAATGCAATTAAGGGGATATGCCCATTTGTGGACATATCCCCGCTTTCTATTTTATGACGGCGAACAAAAGCAAGGGACGAGCGTATTTTTCGCAAGCGAAAAATCTTCCTCTTAAACCCTTGCCTTTGTGCATGGCTTGTTGTTCTATTCATGAGCAAAACAGATTTTAGCAGTGTTATTTATCCTGTGCTGTACTGTGTTGCAGTGCATATCATTACCAAAAAACAACCCGCCCGTATGAGCGAATTGTTTTGATTTTTATGGAAACGCGCCTGATTTGTGGTCTTTATTTGGTCTTTATTCCTACTGAAAACGGGTCTTTTCTACTCGGATTTACTCATGCTTGTTTTTACAAAACCCTGATTTAATGCGGGTTTCCGCCACTTGCCGAAAGTTGGTCAAAGCAGGAAAAAGTATTTTAAAAATTTTTTGTTTGGAC
>DCDZ01000050.1 GCA_002316675.1 Tyzzerella sp. UBA1042 | reverse complement strand
CGCCATCCTTCCGCATCTATCCTATTTTTGCATCATGTCTTTTTCTCCTATGGAAAGAACCCATCCTTCGCTTAACGCGTCGAGTGGGTTCTTCGACAGTCTGAAGGGGCTTGCATATCATGCAAGCCCCTTGTTTTAAATTAACTTAATCCTCTTTCACGCCACCGCAAAAATCCACAGTGACATAAAGCTCTTTTCCCTTTTGTGCAGCACCGATTCCCATCAAATCTACAGAAGGATCAAGCAAGCTTTCCAGCTGTGCCGGTGTCCGAATCCACTGCTGATACACATTTGTTACGTCCCCCCGCTGTTTTGCAATGACCTCGGAAGCACTTGTGAAGGTAATCTGCTGCGCCATAATTCTGGTGAAGGGATTGCTGCCATCACTTCCTGTATAGCTAAGAAAATCATTTTCAACCATATCCTTGCTATGGGATAACGCCCCAGCGGATAGCTTTGGAACTACTGTCAGCAAAGGTAGCCCTTCTTCTTTGCGCTTTGCCTGAATGATATCTAATAATTCCGCCTCGATATTTTCCCGCTCCGCCGCCGTCAAACCACTCTTCACATAATTGCCGTAAGCAAATTCTTTCTCTTGAAGTAAAATCCCGCTAATAATGCCTTTATAATCCAAAGGGATACTTGCGTGGGTGGTGTCTGTATCAACAATACCGCTATGCTCCACCAAACTGATATAGTTCAGCTGCTTGATATCCGCAGAGGTTCCGCCGCCTTTTGTTCCCAAATAAGTGAACAGACGTGTGGGCACAAAAATTTCAATGATTTTATCCTCCCGAAGGGTTACAAAAAAATAATTCTCATAGTCCCCTAAATACACATATCTTTTCAAACCATACACCGTTGTATCAACGCGATCGGGATCTCCCCAAAGCGCTTTTAATTGGCCGGAAGTTTCCCCCAAAGAAATTGCCTTGTCCTTGATATAAACCGTTTCATAGGCATTTGCACTCTTTTCCCCCTCTTCCGATGGGCTTGGAGCTTCTGCCAACGGAGGTTCTACCGGGGTTTGATGCAATTCTTCCGGGGTATCGGCTTCTTCCCCTGCCTTTGCATTGTCGTCGGTGTTCTTTTTGTCCTCAGCATAGCGGCACATTTTCACCAAACCGATGACCGCCTCCTGAAAAGTTAAGGCTCTCATGGGGTAAAACTTGCCATCATCCTCACCAACTAAAATTCCTGCTGCTTTCACCTTATGAATCACATCAATGGAAGGCTCCATTAGATTAGAAATATCGGAGAATGCATATTTTTCAGTTCCCGAGGTTAATGTGATACCCCAAACATACAGTATCCTGTTCAGCAAAATGGCCAGCTGTTCCCTTGTTAAGCTTGCGTTGGGCTCAAACTTTGTCGGTTCTGTTCCGCTTATAATACCTGCTTCATAAGCCGCAATCACTGCCGGTGCATTACAATCAGTAAAAGGGCTTTCGTTTTGGGGCACCAATTTCTCTCCCGCACTTTTTTCATATAGTAATACTACAATTTTGCAAAATTCAAGCCTTGTGATTTCCCTTTTGGCATCCAGAAGGTTCTCTTCTGTAATAATCCCTTGGTTATATGCATACTCCATAGAAGCTTCCGCCCACGGATCGGCATTTGTGACAATTGCCCCAAAAACAGGGGTACTCGTTGCCATAAGTAAAATCATAATGATTGCCATGAATCGCTTCATATTCTCATCCTTTCTTATTTTATTTCAATCTTTCTGAGAATCAATAAAAATACAACAAACACAGTTTTTATATTGAATTCTTTCATATTCTTGTCTGATATCTAGTAAAATATTCCTAGACTTCTATGAATTCTCAATTTTTCTTCTTTCATAGCAACATGGCTAATTTTACCACCTGGAATATTAGTAATGGTATAAAAAACCATTACATTTTCTGCAAAAACTATCAATATTATACCATAATATACAAAAAACGCAAAAAAATTTTGATTAGTAACTTCTTCCAATCTATATCTGAGGGAGCAGACACGGTACTTTTTGATTTATTCTTTGTCTGATGGTGTATTTTTTACATCTTGAATTTACAATGCAAGTGCAACAGAAAAAAAGAATGACTCAAAGCGAAGAATCCGATACCATAGTGTTTACGACGACAACTATGGGGAGGATATCAAGCAATGAGCCATTACCATCATCTTAGCATGAATGAGCGAGAAAAGATACTGGTCCTTTATACCTTGAATTGTCAAGTCAAGATATAAAAAGCCCCTATTTTCGAGTGAAATGAACTGCCCCAGAATGTACGGACTGTACAAAAAGCGCCCCCTAATGCAAGGAAAAAGAATGAAGCAGGCTGGCACCGAACTTCCATCGGTGTCAGTTTTGTTTTGAGTTGGATGCGTTCATGATTGTAAAAGTAGATATACTCATCAATCAAAGATTTAGCCATATCAAAATCATGGATTTTCTGGCGGTTAATGCACTCTGATTTCAAAATGCCAAAGAAGTTTTCAGCCATAGCATGATCATAACAGTTTGCTCGCCGTGACATTGACGGTGTTATGCCGTATTCTTTGGCTAGGTTGCAATAGCCGTGTGAGGTATAGTGAAACCCTTGGTCACTGTGGAG
>DCDZ01000028.1:655-67749 GCA_002316675.1 Tyzzerella sp. UBA1042 | reverse complement strand
ATATTATATAGCCTTGGATTTCTGTCTTTGATAGGTAGCAATACTTCATCATGGTATGTATCTGGCAAGAATTTATTGTCCCGATAGGTTGTTTGTAATATTGTTGTATCCTCTGGTACTGTTTCGGTATCGAAGCCAAAGTAAGAATAAATCCAGTTTGATTTACTCATTGGGTTAAAGGAAAGTATCACTTGCAAATTTTTATATTTTCTGGAACGGATAGAACCATTCAAGGCAATAAAATCATCCTGTGAAAATAAATTTGCTTCATCTAGGTATAAATCTGAAATTTCTGAAATACCTTTTGCTTTTTCCTCATTGTCCAACCCTTTAAAAATAAACTCGCTACCGTTGGGTAATTTCACTGTCATATCAGAACGATTGATTTCAACTTTGCCTAATTTTCTTATCTGCCATTCGTCAAGCAAATCCATTAATTCACGCAAAATACCTTGTTTAATTGCATTGGTTGTTTTCATCATGCAAAGAATACGACGTTTATCTGTTAAAGATTTGTAGAGTAACTTTTGGAAGATAAATTTTGTTTTGCCCGAACCTCTGCCACCATAATAGACTTCATATCTGTTTGAATAGTCTGTTAGGTGGGGAAAGTAAACGGGATTGAAAATATTTTTATCTAATGCTATGTTCAATATAGAATCATCTCCTTTTATGTTATATGTGGTTCTTGGGTTTAAAATAGGCTATGAGATATATGTAGGATAAAACACCCCTCCCCTACTGCCCGTTGGGTGGGTGCGCCCTTATCCTCATTTACCCTGTTTTCATTGTGCAAATTAACAATAATAATTCTTTAATATCAGCACACAATTACAGCTATTTTTCTATGCAATCTACACAATGAAATGTAAGTAAAACTTTTGTTTTACCTTATTTACCTATGAATTACCATTGTGCAGATTACACTATAGTTTTATATATGCTACGAATCCAGTAATATCAAGCATCCTTTATCACTGTGAAGTTATACAACTATTCGTATAACATTTCTTTTGCGAATAGTTATTCTCACTGAAACGCTTTATCAATTAGGCACACACTTATATCACACATATTTCATTGTAATAATGACGGTAATAATTATTCTTCATTTTCATCATTATTACTATCATCTATAAGCTTAATTGTAATAGTTTCTGTGGTGTTTTGCTCTACGTTCAAGTTGGTATTTAAGTACCCATTCAACCTCAAACCAGTTTCCAACGCTTTCATAACCGTTCTATTGTCCTTACATTCCAGCATTTTATCAAGCTTATCCATGTATTTAGCTAAACTTACCTTATACAACCTCTCACACGCTCTTTTATACTCTTCTTGCCAATTTGTATTGTCAATCCATGTATACAGAGTTGTACGAGGTACACCTAATTTACGACAGGCTTCAGTCTTATTTCCACCATTATCAAGCAATTCTACAATCATTTTTAATTGAATTGGAGATAAATCCTCATGAACTTTGAATCTTCCCCTTACATCTCTTTCATTGTTAGCCATATTATCACTTCCTCTCTAAAATTTTTCCAATTAAAAAAGGGCTCCATAAGAAGTCCCTTTATTTAAACTTATTTATCTCCGTAATGATACCTACAAGCCAATATATAAATATTCTTATCATCAATTCTATAAATCAGCCTATCCTTATCACTTACTCTTCTACTCCAAAACCCTGATAAATTACCTGTTAATGGCTCCGGCTTGCCTATGCCAATATTCCCATTTCTCTCGATATCCTGCAAAAGAAGGTTTATTTTCTTTAAAGTTTTTCTATCCTCTGTCTGCCAATATTCATAATCCTTCCAACCGTTATCAGTAAAGACTTTATTCATCTTCCGCCTCTACTAACTCATGAGTTTTCACATTCCCATTTTCCAGCTGGGCTTTAGATTCCATCAACCAATCAAAATTAATTTTATGGCTCATAATATAACTGTTTTCAAGAAGATTATTATAAGCTTCCTCTGACAGCATGACAACATTCTTATTATCTTTTCTGGTAACAATCATAGTCTCATAATCATCAGTCACCTTATCCATATAAGCTTTCATATTGTCTCTTAAGTTTGTATAGTTCACAGCCAGCATTATATACACCTCCATCTAGTACAATATGCTGTACGTTTATAATTAGATTATACAGTACAATATTCTGTACGTCAATAGAAAATATAAATTATTGATTATTTCTTCCCTAACACAGGAATTCTACCTTGATTGCTTACTTTCAGTTCTAAAGCTTTACCAATATCCTGTGTCTTGATATATGTATAACCATCCTTACGAATCATTTCAACAGTAAATTCTTTACCATTAACAATAAGCATATCCTTTTCAACCATTTCAGTGTCCTCCTTAATAGGTGACTTCCAACGCTTATTAATCTCAAAATGTGGCTTATCTGGTGTACTCCATGTACCGCCCCAAGTGATACCCAACTTTTTAGCAACCTCGCCGCACTTGGTAAAGAAAGCAGCATCGGAATATTCCTGCCCTCTTACATTCTTACAAATATCCCACGCCATTCTTCCGGTATGATTACTGTTCTTTGTCCACGTGACAATGTTTCCGTCTCTAGTTCTGCCCTGCTCATATAGCCAATTCTGACGTGACTGAGAGCGATATGTTTCAGTGATAAGAACATTCAGCCCAGCCTTTTTACATTCAGCCATGAAGAGATTACAAGCTATTTGAGCCTGTGCAGATAATTCTTGAATATCTCTACAAGCTTTAGTAATATCACTCATTTAATTCACCTCCACTGTCACAGTTTTTTTGGTATTGAGTGCCAAAATAAAAAGCAATTACCACGCTGAAGATGGTTAAAAACTGCTCTCCGCTGATTCTGCCGACAACAGCTAAATAGCTGAAAATAGCAGTCAATAATATTGTAATGATACTTTTCACAGTCAATAGATTTTGTATTGTAATTTTATAATTTTCACTCATAATAACCTCCATAATATAATAGAGGTAGGCTCAATTTGACCCCACCCCTAAATAATGTTTAGTGCTAAATCATAGTACCTCGTCAATATCCTCAATATCCAGCATCCGCACATACTTCACCAGAGTATGATTATTCTCTTTACACCACCCAGCAAATTTTCCAATATTGATAAGTAAGCCTGTTACCATACGTTCATCAATCTGATTGGTGGTGCTTCTCAGCATAGTCTTATGATTATTTATGTATTCTTCTAAAGCTTTTTTGGTGTACATCCAAAGAATTCCATTGTATCCATCAATGTAACAATAACAAGTCGATTTGGAATTATAATACCAACCTTTTTTACCTGTGTCCTGATACATTTCGATAAACATATTACCAGTACGATGCATAACAGAATCAAATTTTACATCAAATTTTGCAATAGTGTTGTCCTGATATTGCACAATAAAATCAATTCCACTGTCAATGCCAAGAAAATTATCCTTACCCACATTGATACAAACAATTCCTTTGTCGATGCAGAAATCATGGAACCACTTTTCTCCGATTTTACCATGCTCTAAGTCTTTATTGAATTGATAGTTACTCATATTATTTATCACATTACCTTTCTGTGTATATAGTTATTTTTTTCAATTAAAAAAGTACCTTCTATAATCAAAAGGTACTAAGAGTAAAATTAAAATTTAAATTACAATGGGGGTTTGGGGGAAATGTAAGGAAACAATGGAGCGTAGCGAACATTGTGACTTTCCCCCAAGAACACGATTACCTTTGAATGTTAAAACCCTTAGCTGCAAACTTTAGCTGCAAACTTGCAAGCAAGTTCACACCTTGTCTTGTGTCACTGTCGTTCCACAATCCAGAATTATCTTATTTAGAAACTAATAATTTTTCTGAATATTACGATTCCTTAATTTTAGCAATATCCTGTAAAGTATTCTAACCTTGTACCACTATAACTTTCACCTGTTACCACTCTGAGTTATTCAGGGAGATATAAGAAGAGCAAAAATGCCCGAAAACCCTATAAATACAGGATTTCTTTGAAAATTTAGGGGGTAATTTTTACCCCTTTTTGTAAGAAATTTTACTCCATTTACTATCTTTGAATAACTCTACAATATCTTTTTTAATATCTCTGCCACGAAAAAATAAGAATGGATTGACTACAATACAGTTCATTTCCTTATTGCATTTTTCATCAAACCATTTTATTTTCTTCACAACTTCTTTTTTCTCTAAAGACGAAATTAATTTTTTCATATTATCATAGTCTTTGCGAGTGACCTCGGAAATATCTTTAATCTTCATAGGCTTATCATTAATTCTAAGGATATTATCTTTATATGATATGTAATTAATTAGTGTGCTAATTGTAATAACTTCTGTTCCAGATAATTCCTCATATAAGTCATTATGTTCACATAAATATACTTTGACAAATGGAACTGTTTTATTAAAATTAATAATATGCTCAACCGCATGTTCATCTTGTTGTTTGGTAACAATTCTGTCACCCTCGCATAATTCCATGATGATTTCGCCAGTATCGTCAATTACTTTATGACCCGTCTTAACTTTTTCTGATATTACCATAATTTTTAAATAAACCTCCTAACTATGCTTGTTTCTGTTTTCTATATTCTTCACATTGTTTACACCATTTGTCATAAATAACGGCACTGCTTGCTGTGTCAAATACCCAGAATTTTTTCATAGTTTTAATGTTTAAGTCTACATCTAAAGGTAATACTCCATTTTGAATATAAAATTTTGCTTGCGTTGGATTGTAGATATACTTCACGTTGTTCATCATAATAGTTCCTCCATTAATTGGTTTAATTCTTTCATCTTATTAGCATCACCGCCATTATCAGGGTGATATATTTTAGCCAGTTGCTTGAATCCTGCTTTGAGAAGTTCATCTTTTAGCGGATTGCTTGGCTTAGGGGCTGTAGACAATTCTTTTATAAAATTTTCGTATTCATTTTTGCTCTTAAGGTGTTCTTGGTATGCTTTTTCCCACATCATCAAAAAATCATTTTTATATTTTTCTGGTATTTCATTGAGGGTATATCTACTTGGTACTTTCTCGATTATGGTTTGCTCGTGTAGGATTTCTTCATGTCCTTCATATTCAATGTAAAAAGTGATATTCATACCAATAAACATCGTCCTGCTATCTGTCCACCGATACTTTACAGGGCATTGAATATCTAAAGATTCAAATACAAATTTTCTTCTTTTCAAAATATTTTCTTTTTCCTGTTGAAGTCTCTGTTCTTCTGTTTCAATTTCACTGATTCTAGTGTCCATTACTTCAATTTGAATTTTTGGTGTTCTTATCTCTGGTTCTTTCTTGGTTGGCACATTATTTACAATTTTGAAAGCTTTGTCCGTAGAGATTTCTTTTTTACGCAAATTCTGCTTTATCTCTTCATTATCAGATTGCATAACCTTGTCCAACTTTGAATATGTACCTTCAGAGACACCAACTTTTTCAGCTAATTCTTTTCTGGTATTAACCTTTGACAAATTTGTCAAACCTTTACCACCATCAGAATTATTCTGTTTTGCCTTATTCTGAATTAGGGATTTAAACCTTTGGACAATTTCATATTTCTCTACATCAGACAAATTTCTTCGCCCTAATTGCTGTTCTAACATCCATTCTTTTACATCTTCTCTTGTTTGCAATTCAGACATAATCTTATAATCAGTCCATGAATTCAACTCTAAGTTGTTCTCTTGGATAACTCTATAACGGTTATGTCCATCAACAATAATGTTATTACCGTCAGGAGAACACCAAATTTTAATCGGGTCTAGTAACCCATAAGCAAGGATATTTTGCTGTAATTTTTCATATTCATCTGGTGCCAATGGTGGTAATAATTCTTGAAATTCCTTGTCAATTTTAAAATTACTTGTATCTAAATATCTACCGGTCATTCTCAATTCGCTCCTTTTGTGCTTTACAATTACTTCTCGTTTAACATTTCAAAAATTCCATCTTGGTACTTGAATACAAATACACTACGTTTGCCGTCAATATCATTTTTATCTGGTTTAACATCAATCATGGTAAATCCAGACTTCAATAACTTACGGGCTGCTTTTGCTGTGAAAATTACAACAGCCTTGTCTTTGGAAATCATAGAATGGAGTCCTCCTTTCGTGTGAGTTTGGTTTGTTGCAATAAAAAAACCACTAAGAATTACTTCTCTTAATGGCTTTAGAAAAAGCCTGTTACAGCCAAATGCTCTTATGAGCTTGATGAACATTATTAAATTTTGTAGGTTTGTCCTCCATAGTAGTGGTATTTTAAAACCCACATAAGTGCACATTTTATACCTCTCTACCATATAGTAAAATCTCAGCCCTGTTAGGTGATACCTGTAAAGCTAGAGAAATCAATGGTTTATAGGGGTTCAAAATAATTTTCTAATTTTCGGATTTTTATATTCTTCTCCATAATATAGAAAATTTCAAAAACACTCAGAACTATTGATATTACTGGGTTCGTTCAGTTTTCTAATTACGAGAATTTTTATATACCATTACCATATAGGAAAATCTCAATTTGAAACAGTATGTCCCAAAAAGCCCGTAAAATCAAGGGTTTCAAGCATTAAAAATTAAATTCAGAAAGCTAACAAAACTCTCGGATTACTTGCTTTCCACAATATGTAGGGAAACAAAAACATTAGTTTTCCTTGTATTTTCAACGTTTATAAGACTTTTTAGAAATCCCCATTATATGGATTCATCATTTCATCATCGCCGTCCCATGAATCACAATCATCATAATTATTAAAGAAATTCCCTAGTAAAACATACTTAAAATTACTTGTTAGAGGATGCTTTGGCTGAAATTTATATCTTACATCTGTATCCTTTGCTCTTCTTTTTCTATAACCCAAAAATTCATGTAATTCATGTTTTACTTCCTCTATTTCCTCCTTCAACTTTGTATCATTCAAATCTATATTAGAAGGATTTATCCTTATAATCGCAATATTGGTACAAGTATCAACAAAGATTAAATTATCTAATGAATTGTTCCATGGGTTCATATCTATCTGTTTCAGAATATATTTTTCTTTTGTTCCTGCCAACCCAAAAGCATTGGCAACTAAACTTTTCACCCAAAATTTTTTACGTTTAAAAAGAATATAAGTGTCATTTTTACATGATGATTTTTCAAGATGCTGTTCTATAATAAATGTATATCTTTTTGCACCTTTCTTTTTGTAACCTTTATCACATCTGATTTTACCTTTATTACTTGCTGAAAATCCTTCCAGCAATTCTACGTTTTTTATTGGTTTCCAAGTTTCTTGTATTTCCATTGTACCCCCGTTTGAAATTGCAGTTTTAAGGTTTCAAATTTTTATCGTTTTAATCTTCCATATGATGAATTGATATGCTATAATGACTTTACTAGAGAAATTAATACATATCATTCATCCTATGGTGAGTGGCTAGGCTGCCAGTATATTAAATATAGGTTTTACGAACAAATATTCTTATCACATAGGAACATTGTTCCCATCAGCATGTAAAGGGGTAGCCGAAACGTCCACCCCTATTTACTTCTTGCAACATTCATCTTACATGTGTTTATGGGAGGTTTCCCGACTTGGCGACCAAGCTTTGGCGGGTATTTTGTACTTTCTATTAAGCATCAATAAAAACTCCTTCCTAATTTGACTACTACACCATTTTCAATTACTGGTGGTGCTGATAGTAATTTCTCTCGCTCCTTACGCAGCTTAATGTTATCAATCTGCAATTCTGTAATGAGGAAATTTTGGGCTTCAATAATGTCCAATAAATCCTCATAGGTTGGTGTGGTTGGTTCTTGGTTGGGTGCTATGTTTTGATTCATGGTATAACCTCCTTATGTGTTTACATTTGAATGGGATATTTTTGTGATGTCGTGAAACACGACAGCTAAAATACTTGTCTTTTCTTATTGCCAAAATACTTTGACACCTACTACTGAATAAGACTAAAGAGTGATAGTTGGTTGATTTAATATTCTGTTTTGGTTGAAACTTTGTTACCACTTTGATGCATTTGACAATTTAAAGTCGAATGTGATATGCTTTAATACTAAGTGTGTGTTGCTTTACTTATGAGTTTATTATATCACTTAATTAAGTGAATTACTATTGACTTAATCACTTAATTTAGGGAATTTATATTGCTATTTTTTGTGTAATATTTCACTTAATTTAGGGAATATAATTGTAAAAAGGAGTGTGTAAATTATGCTTAAATATGACAAACTATTTGCTTTGTTAGATGCAAAGGGATATAAAATAAGTAGGATTAAAGAAGAAAAAATAATGGGACAGGCAACTTATTACGGCTTGAAAGATGGTACTAAAGGTATGGATACCAAAACTATTGATACACTTTGCAGGCTGCTAGACTGTCAACCGGGAGATATACTTGAATATGTGCCGGATGAAGTGGAATAGACTAGAACACATTTTCTATCTTATATTTTGTTAATTTATGGTATATAATGATTTAATATGAATTATTTACCATATTACATAGAGATGGAAGGTTTTTATATGGGCAAATACAAACCTACTCACCACGTTGTTGTGCGTCTGATGCACAGCTTCGTGCTTAGTGATACCCCTGCTTAGGGTAACAATTCAACCAATCCAATCTTGCACCTGTTGAATCGGAGACTACCATTTGGTTGTTTCAACGTGCCCGTCCACACCGACACCCCCGTTTTGGGGTACTCGGTTCTTGGCATACCCTATACCCTGTTTTAGGATATCCTTTAGTTAAACTAAAAACAACTTTGCTATTGAATATGCTCCCCAACTATACTAAAATACTATTAGCGTACTCACCATAATTTTATGGTTACCTAAAAAGGAGGGCTTTACCATGACAGACGAAAATAAAGAATTATTATCAGCAATGAAAGATATGTATATGGACTTGAAGCAGGAAATATCAGAAGTAAAACAGAAGGTTATCAAAATTGAAGCAACTTTAGAGAATCAAACGAATAAGAATATCCAATTATTGGTAGAAGGATATATGCAGAATAGTAATAAAATTGAAAAGATAGATTCTATTTCGGAAGATGTAAATAATATTAGTTTAGATATTAGGCTATTGAAAAATGCAATCCTTCATAACACAGAGGAAATTACCAGATTGAAAATGATAAAATAGTTTGCAAGAGGTTTACTTTGTTTTAGGGTAGACCTGAGTCGGTAAAACGCCTTGTCAGCTTATCTTCCACGTCTACCGCCAAGTATTGTGGTTTTCCCTTTTGAAGGGGTAAATTTAAAGGTGGTCGTTCAGAACGACGACAATTTAATGCTCATATACCTAGGCTTAAAATGCATGATATGCACTTTAGAATTGATTGTAATATCTTAGGTGAAGAATTGCTCAAGAAAAGTATTATCGTTGAAAATAGAGGTGAAAAACGTGCATTTTTCCTAAGGATATAGGTAAAGGGAATCAATAGTATTAATAGCTTTAATAGACCTGTCCACTTCATGTCCAGATTTCAAACCCACCTTTTTGGCTACAATATTACGTGATTCGCCTTTAGTTTGGATGATTGTAGCTTCCGCCGAAACTGGCGTAAGCACATTCTTCCCATTTAATAAAGACTGTCGTTTATTAGCTAAAACACTCTCAACTTCCTTCAAAGCTTTAGCTTCTCTGGCTTTCTGTTCAGTTGTTTTTTCACGGGTGGAGTTAAAAAAGGTAACACCTTTTAAATGTCTATATAAGTAAGAGTTATATATAGAGGTTTAATTAGTGTTACCTTTTTGAATTGTTCCAGATATGCACTTTAGAAAACAAGTTTAGATATCGGTTTTGCCGATAAAAGAAATTACCAGTATTGCAAGATGACAATGAGAATTGGGTAGACGGTAGATTACTTTGGGAACAGTTAGGTGTTGCAAAACAATATACTGATTGGATTAAACAGCAAATTGAAGATATGGATTTAGAAGAAGGATATGATTACATTTTAACGTTTCACTTCAAAGGGATTCGTAAAAACGTCAAAGAACATATTTATAATATCAAAGTTTCTACGGCTAAAGAAATTGCTATGGTAGCAGGTGCAAAAGGTGGGTGGTAAAACACCACATACCATTTATAAGGGGATATTTGCAATCTACAAAGATTACAGACACTTTATTAGATAACTTGACTAATTCATTGGCTAAAAAAATAACCCCTTAGAAAGCTAAATTTAAGCTTAAAAGGGGTATGGTATTTACCACTTATAAATTCATCAGTACACTTGTTTTCTTACTCTGACAAATAACATCATCGTCTTTAATGCCATTCAGATATATTTGTGTGATTGAAACATTTTCATGTCCC
This sequence comes from Tyzzerella sp. UBA1042, assembly GCA_002316675.1. Taxonomy (GTDB): domain Bacteria; phylum Bacillota; class Clostridia; order Lachnospirales; family Anaerotignaceae; genus Chakrabartyella. The sequence continues at coordinate 57,386 of DCDZ01000028.1, read as the reverse complement.
ATTAATCTACTAAGGGAATATATATCCAATCCATTCATAAGCTGCATATGGGCAAAAGTATGTCTGCAAGTATGAGGGGAGATTCTTATATCTTTTGATACATTTGCAAATTCTCCTGCATCTTTTACAATTCTTTCAACCATTTCTCGGGAAAGTGTGCGACAATTCTTACTCAGAAAAAAATTTTTATCAATTAAATTTCTGTCCACAAAACGCTCTTCCCTAATTACTTGATATTTAAAGATATGCTTTGCAAGAAATGGGCTTTTAGGAACAACTCTATCTTTGCTACCCTTACCACATTTGATAAGTAAATAATCCTCTTTAATATCATCCTCTTTTAAATTTATTAATTCAGATAACCTTATTCCAGTATCAAAAAACATTGCAATGATAGTTTTATTTCTAACATCTAAAAAAGTCCTGTCATTATAGTATTCAAGCATTTTTTTATGTTCTCTTTGGTAAAAGTTCTAATAATAACTTTTTCTTTTCTTACATTTCCTACATCTTGCGTTAATATTTTATCTGTATATCCTTCATTATAAAAATAGCGGAACATAGTCTTATAGGTACTTAAAATGCCGTTAATATAATTTGGTTTATTTTTTGCTTTCTGTTTTGCCATTAGGTATTGTTTTAAGTGTAGGGGTTTTACATCTTCAATTTCTGTAATTCCTTTTTGCTCTAAGAAATCAAGTAAAAAATTAATATGCTGCCTATAAATTCTTAGTGTTCTTGGAGCGAATTTTTTGTATTCGCATTCAAATAAATATTCATCTGCAATAGTTCTTATCTTCATCAAAAAAATTCCTTTCTCTTATTTATTTCAAGTAAAAGAAAGGAGTTTTCATTGTCATACTAGATTTTTAGTCATATACCATGCTTATCATACTAAACGAATGATTGTCATAACAGAGGTTTAATATCTTAAACAAATAGTTTACAAATACTCAGGAAACCCTTTGCTTATGCATTATCTACCTGATACATATGTGCAATTAAGTCAACAACCTTATTGCTATAGCCCCACTCATTGTCATACCAAGCAATTAATTTTACAAAGTTGTCGTCTAATATAATTCCTGCCTTTTCATCAAAAATACAGGTATTGGGGTCTCCCAAAAGGTCAGAGGATACAATATCATCGTTCATATAGCTGATAATGCCCTTCATAGAGGTTTCGGAAGCCTCTTTCACCTTTTCACATATTTTTTCATAAGTGGTAGGATTTTTTAAGCGTACTGTTAAATCTACAACAGAAACATCATTTGTGGGCACGCGGAAGGACATCCCCGTCATTTTCCCCTGCAATTCGGGAATAACCCGGCCAACAGCCTTTGCAGCCCCTGTTGTAGAGGGAATAATGTTATTAAACACCGAGCGTCCTGTCCTCCAGTCTCTCCCTGCTCTGGCATCCACAGCCTTCTGCTTTGCCGTTGCGGAATGAATGGTAGACATTAAGCCCTGCACAATTCCAAAGTTATCATGCACAACCTTCACCAGGGGTGCCAGACAATTTGTTGTACAAGATGCATTGGATACAATATCTTGCTCTTTTTTATATTCCATATGATTTACACCCATAACAAACGTGGGCATCACATCATCCTTGGAGGGTGCGGTGAGAATGACTTTTTTTGCACCGCCAATTTTATGTAATCCAGCCTTTAAAACAGTATTAAAGGCACCTGTAGATTCAATGATATATTCAGCACCGCATTCTGCCCATTGAATTAAGCCTGCATCGCTTTCACTAAAAACACGAATTTTTTTGCCATTGGCAATAATACAATTTTCGCCAACCTCAATTTCGCCATTGAAACGCCCAAAAACACTATCGTATTTTAACTGATAAACCATATAGTCTAATTCGGCATTTCTTAGATTAATGCCACAAAGCTCAAATTCATCCTGACGGTTCATTAAAACTCTGAAAACCACTCTGCCGATACGACCAAAACCATTGATACCAACTTTTATTGCCATAGTGTATCCCCTCTCATCGTTTGAAAACTATCCTGCAAAGAATATTGTAGCATACTTACGCCCAAAAAAATTCGGAATTGGACAAAAAAGTAAAATTCAGAACTCTAACCAGATTCTCAACTCTTTGTGTTTTTAAGTTTATGAATTCTTGATACTTCCGTGGGACGTTTTTCGTCCTATTCTTAATTATTGCATAAATTTGCGGGACGTTTTTTGTCCTATATTATATTTTCCCTTTGAAAGCATTTTCACCAACAGCCATAAAACAGGAAAATCCTACGTTTTTTCATTGATTTTCTTCTGCGCCAAAGGATTTTCCATCCTCGCTTTGCAAATAAAATAGCGGATTCATTTTCGCAGTTAGGGAAGCCGCTCATCTTTAAAACTCAAAAAAATACCCCTTCTTTCTTAAAAACAGAAGGGGCACTTTTATCACACTACACTTTTCAGTATGAAAAAAACGGTTATGCGTGATCTATGCGATTCATATGAAGGATCAAATCAAGAGACTTATTGCTATAGCCCCACTCATTGTCATACCAACACACTAGCTTCACAAAGTTATCGTTTAAAGCAATGCCGGCCTTCGCATCAAAAATGGAGGTATGTGCATCGGTTAAAAAGTCGGAAGAAACAACATCATCCTCGGTATAATCCATAATGCCTTTCATCTCATTTTCACAAGCCTTTTTCACTGCTTCCTTGATTTCATCATAGGTTGCAGGCTTTTCCAAGCGGCAAGTCAAATCCACAACAGAAACATCAATAGTGGGTACACGGAAGGACATTCCTGTTAATTTCCCCTCCATCTCGGGGATCACCTTGCCTACGGCTTTGGCTGCACCAGTGGAGGAAGGGATGATATTGGCAGAAGCCGCACGTCCGCCTCTCCAATCCTTTTTGGAAGGGCCGTCCACAGTTTTCTGTGTTGCTGTCTGAGAATGGACTGTTGTCATCAAGCCCTCAATAATCCCAAAGTTATCATGAATTACTTTTGTTAAGGGTGCAAGACAGTTTGTTGTACAAGAAGCATTGGAAACAATTGTCATATCCTTTGTATAAGCAGTATGGTTTACACCCATAACAAACATTGGCGCATCGGCAGAGGGTGCAGAAATAACAACCTTTTTTGCGCCGCCCTGAAAATGTGCTCCTGCCTTTTCTATGGTTGTAAATAAACCGGTGGCCTCCAATATATATTCGGCGCCGGCTTCCTTCCAAGGAATATCTTTAGGTTCCATACAGCTGTACACAATAATTTCCTTACCGTCTACAACAAGCTTTCCATCCCTTGCTTCCATTTTTGCGTTAAAACGGCCATGTACTGTGTCATACTTCAGCATATAGATCATGTATTCCACATCAATGAACGGATCATTCACAGCAACAACATCTGCGTCCCCACGCTCCATTGCCGCACGAAATACCAAACGCCCAATACGGCCAAACCCATTAATACCAATTTTCGCCATGTAAATTCCTCCTCAATTGTAATAGATAATTGCTATTTCGGCAGAGCAATTATCTTTTACCAGTATATCACAATTTTGGGGCCGAAAGAAGAAAAACTGTCAAAATCCCCCTAATTTCTTTTTGACACAAATAACTCCATTTCATCATGCCCCGCTGTGCAAAAAAAATACGAATTAATATTCTTCTGAACACAGCATATCAATGATTGATAATGTTAAAAGCGCAGCAGATACCGCAAGAGAAACCGCACTGATGACTAAACGGGATACCTTCACCAAAATTACCTCCTTTCGGAAATACTTGCAAATTATATGGAAATATTTTATCATGTTACCCATAAGAAGTAAAACATATTTATCAAATTTTGCAAAGGATGTGCTCTTTTTATGATTTTTATCGGCGGTATCGGGCAGGGGCAAAAGGATTTAGGCTTTTTACAAACACTGATTTGCAAAAAATGCGGACGCTATGGCAGTGTCTCCGTATTTATGGTTTACACCTATTTTAGCTTTTTCTTTATTCCATTATTCAAATGGGGCAAAAAATATTATGCTGTTTCCAGCTGCTGTCAAACTACATTTGCCATTCCCGACGAGGTGGGCAAGGCCATTGAACGGAGAGAGCCCATCACCTTGCGGGAAGAAGACTTAGAGATACTGGGCAGTGCAGACTCTTCCCATTGCCCTGAATGTGGGTTTTTAGTATCTCCTGAATACGCCTATTGTCCCAAGTGCGGGCGAAAAATATAAGCCTATTCAAAAAACTCATGATAGCATAGTATGCGAATCATGAGTTTTTTTCTCTAACAAATTTATTATTACCACAATTGGCTGATTTTTAACAGGATTCCCATGCTTCTCTTTGCATCTTCATGCAATTTTTACTACTGCGTTTAAAATAAATTTTAAAAGTTATTCATTAGACAGCCGTTTCCGCATCCGCTCTAAAACCTTTTTTTCAATTCTTGAAACCTGAACCTGCGAAATACCCATTCGCTTCGCAACCTCCGTTTGTGTGCGGTCCTCAAAATAACGAAGGACAATAATCTGACGCTCTTTCACCTCAAGGCTATCCAAGGCTTCCATTAGGCAAATTCGGTTGATTACCTGCTCCCCGTCTTCCTTGGCCGCAAGCTTGTCCTGCACCTGCAAATCCTCTTCATGGGCAATAGGCGCATTCAAACTCTCCACCTCTGTTTTTGCCTCCAATGCAGGAATGAGCTGTTCAACCTCAACGGAAAGGGCGTCGGCAAGCTCCTGGAGGGTTACGTCTCTGCTTGTTTCCTGCTGAAGCTTTTCCTGCATCCTTTTTGCCTTTGTGGCAAGTTCCTTTAAGCTGCGGCTGACTTTAATTGTTCCATCATCTCTCAGGAACCGACGAATCTCCCCAATAATCATGGGAACGGCATAGGTTGAAAATTTTACGTCATAAGAGAAATCGAATTTTTCAATGCATTTTAACAGTCCGATTGCCCCTATTTGATATAGGTCCTCCATATCCACACCACGGCCTTGAAACCGTCTGGCAACACTCCAGACCAACCCTGTATTTTCCTGCAAAAGGGTTTCCTTTGCCTGTCGATCTCCCTCTTTTGCCTGCTGAATGAGTTCCCGTGTCCTATCCATGGCATCCCCTCATTCCGTAGTCAATGTCTTCTCCATAAAAATTCTGGTGCCTTCCCCTTGCCTGCTTTCTACACGCACAGCCTCCATAAAGGTTTCCATGATGGTAAAGCCCATGCCCGAGCGCTCCAGCTCAGGCTTTGATGTAAACAGAGGCTCCCTTGCCTGGCTGATGTCTGTAATGCCCATGCCCTGATCTGCAACCTCTATGTAAATTTTACCGTCTTGATAGCCACAAAAAAGCTCAACCTCCCCCGTCTTTTCTTCATACCCATGGATGATTGCATTTGTAACGGCCTCTGAAACTGCCGTTTTTACATCCGTCAACTCAGACAGCGTGGGGTCGTATTGGGATAAAAATGCCGCTGTCATAATTCTTGCGAAGCCTTCATTTTGAGATTTTGCGGCGAAAAACACACGAAACGCATTCTGATATTCCATTATTCCTTTCCTCCTTCCACATATTCCAAAGCCAAATCTATATTCGGGAATGATGGAATAAGGGATTGCATGGCAGAAAGCCGAAAAATCTGCTCCACTCTTTCGTTGGCCTCTGCAACTGCAATTCTGCCCCCCAGCCTTTGGATATTTTTATACCGTCCGATGATTGCCCCAATGCCGGAGCTGTCCATAAAAGAAACGCCGCTCATGCGGAAAATAATATTTTTTCCTCCCATTTTTTCAAATGCTCGATCCGTTTCTCCCCGCAAAGTCTCACAAGTATGATGGTCAATTTCTCCGTCTATTTTGATAATCAAGGTTTTGTTGCGTTTTAAGAATTTTAGCTCCATAAAACTCCTCCTTCCTAAATAACTATACATGATTTTTTGACCCGCGCTTGCAAAATCCATCATCAAATTCTCCCTTCACCCGTCATGTCCTCGAAAAAAAGGACAAAAAAACTTTATTTCAGACACGCACATAACATAAAAATCCTCATACAATAGCTCTATACCACAATTTCATTATGGGTTCAAACTTTTTTGGGGGGTGTATGTGTGTTCCTTCTCTTCGCCGCTTTGCCTTTCTTATTTGGCTTTTCTTCTTCCGGTGCTTTTCCAAAACCATTATCCAAAGAAGAAGAAGCCTACTACTTAAAACAATATCAGTCAGGAAACGAAAGCGAAAAAAAGGAAGCAAAAGATAAATTGATACTTCATAATCTGCGGCTGGTGGCGCACATTGCAAAAAAATATTCAAGCAGCGTAAAAGAACCGGAGGAGCTCATCTCAATCGGCATCATCGGGTTAATCAAGGCCGTGGATTCGTATAACGCAGATAAAAACGTCCGCCTTGTCTCCTACGCCGCAAAATGTGTGCAAAACGAATTGCTCATGTGGCTCAGAAGCGGTAAAAAATATCAGAACGATATTTCACTGCACGAACCCATCGGTACCGACCGGGACGGAAACGAAATCGTCATGCTGGACATCATCAACAGCGACACACCGGATTTTGTGGAAACCATTGATTTTTCCATGAAATCGGAAAAGATGATGGCGGCAATCCAGAGTACCCTCACACCCAGAGAACGGGCAGTTATCATCCTTCGATACGGATTGTGCAATCAGGATATTTTGACACAGCAAGAAATCGCCGAGCGCTTAGGAATATCACGATCATACTCTCCTGTGATTTTAGGGCGAAATCTTAAAAATCGCCACAAACATTTTATTCCTGGGCCTCTCCCTGTTTGGTGAAAACATCCCGAAACGGAACTATCACTTTTATGGAACCATCTTGCTCAATGACCACAGCATCAATAAAATTTTCTGCCTCCTTCCTTGTGAAAGCAGAGAAAGAGTTTTGGTTCTCTTCGTAAGACTCTTTATTGAAATTTGCATATAGCAAATGTAGTCTTTTTTTCTTTTCTTCCATCTCTTCTTTGCTTTTTTCCGTCAAATGCAGTATTTTCCGTTTTTTTTCTAAAAATGTTTTTTCATTCAGCCCATTCTCTCGGTACCTTTCATACAATCGGAGCATGGTCACGTTAAGATTTTTTTGCAACTTTTCCTGCTGTATAAAAAATTCCTGTATACCGTTTATTTCTGTTTGCACCTGCCTTTTCTTTTCTATTTTCCAGCGGTTCCCCTCTGCAATGATAGAAAAATGATTCAAAACACTTAAAATCATATTGGAAAGCTGCATTTCCTCAAATTTTCCCCCATAACAGCCGCAGGTTTTTGAACAAGCCAAGGTACTGCATTGATAAAAAACCCTTACATCCTCTCCATTTTTTGCTCTTACACTTTTCCCGGGTATTCTACCCTTGCATACACCACAGTGCACCTTTTTTGAAAGGGGATATCTTTCTGTTTTTCTTCTCCTCCGGTATGTCTTACACTGGGCATTGACCGCCTCAAAAATATCCCGGCTTACAATGGCTTCCTGGGCGTGGGGCACAAGGAGCCATTCCTCTTTGGGCACCTTTTCTTCTACGATACTGCCCACGGCTGTTCTTCGTGTTTTTCCGTATACCCCATCCCCCACATATCTTCTGTCCTTTAAAATACGGCTTATGGCGACTGCGTTCCAGAAATAGGTTCTTCCCCCAAAGGAGGAAGGAAAAGGCTCCCCCCGCATCTTGCGAAGGCATAAGGGGCTGGGAACCCTCTCACGATTCAGCATTTCCGCAATTTCGGTTTTGGATACATCTTGGGCCGCTGCAGCAAAAATCCTTCTCACCACAAAGGCCGCCTCTTCATCAATGAAAAGTCTCTGTCCCTTATCTTTACGATAGCCATAGGGTGCAAACGCTGTGACAAACTTTCCGGCTCCGGCGGCAGCCCGTTTCGCACTGATAATTTTTTGTGACAAATCTCTGCTGTAAAGATCATACACAAGGTTTTGAAATGCAGTGCTTATGAAGGTATCTTCCCCTTGGGATGCACCGCTGTCAAAATGTTCATTTACGGAAATAAAGCGCACACCAAGATTTGGAAAAAGCTGTTCCACATATGTTCCAACCTCGATATAGTTTCGGCCAAAACGAGAGAAATCCTTCACCAGTATGCAATGAATTTCTCCCGCCCGGGCTTTTTGCAGCAGAGCCTGCACCGCCGGTCTTTGAAAGCTTGTGCCACTATACCCATCGTCGCAAAACTCTAAAATCTCACATTTTGACAACGCTTCCGTTTTATGAATATAGCCATGCAGCACTTCCCTTTGTCCGTCTATGCTATTGCTTTCTTCCCCCTGCAGATCCTCATCAGAAACACGAAGATAGATACCAAGTTTCATAATACTCCCCCTATTTTTTCACCACCCCATTTCGCCCCATTAACAGACACTGAACCCGGTCAAACGTTTCCCGCGATATAATGGGTTCATGGGTATTTTCGATGATATTCCAGCTTTCTCTGGGAAAAGCCCGCAGTTGTCCGCCTTTATACAGCACTTTTTCCGTTTTTCGTTCCACAAGGCAGCCCAAATAGCACGGATTTCTTAAAATCCCAATGACTGCCCCACTATGCCAAAGGGCATTTTCTGTGCCATCGCCGTACCCTTCTAAAAAACGCAGCTTCCGCCACGACGGCACACCCATATCATTCAGCCGTCGTGCAATGGCAGCCCCGCTAAAGCCTTCCAAGTACAGCTCATATATTTTTCTTACCACTACCGCCTGGGCCTCCACGATTTCCAGCTGATATTTGTCTGTGTCGGAGCGTTTGTAGCCATAAGGCAGCTTGCTGCTCATAAATTTACCCGCCTTCTTTTTTGCGGTAATGGCCGTACTTACTTTTTTTGAAATATCTTTTGCATAGCTATCGTTGACGATGGCTTTCAAGGAAACAATCAAATCCTCCTGCTTCCTCTTATGAACGCTGTCAAAATGGTCGTTCACCGCAATAAATCTTATATTTTTTTGGGGAAAATAATTTTCCAGATACTCCCCTACCTCCAAATAGTTTCTGCCAAAACGAGAAAAATCTTTTACGAGAATACAATTTATTTTTTTCTCCTCAATATCCTGCAAAAGTCTAAAAAAAGCAGGCCGCTCAAAATGGGTGCCTGTTTGTCCATGGTCGATATAAATCCCGGCTAAAACCATATCCTTCTGTTCGTCCAGATAATTTTTTGCGATGCATATTTGATTGGCAATCGAAGTGCCATCCAACTCCCCGTCTGGTACAGAAATCCTTGCATAAATTCCTGCCCGGTAGCACTTCGTTTTATTTTCATTTACAAGGAGGGGGGCTTGCTTTATTTTTCTGCTTTTTCTTGCCATATTCATTGCTCCTTAAAAATATCAACGCAGTTCTTCTTTCCTCTTAGCAAACAGCATGAGTTCATCTTGAAATCGAGGAATCACCCGAATTGTTTTGCTATCCAGCACGATCAATTTTTCAAAGAATACGACCACAGCAGTGCGTTCCATTTGAACATTGTTATTTTTAGCGGAAGCGTTCTCATGACCGCCCTCTTTCACTGCTTCTAGCTCCTTTTTTTTGCACAGTAAAGCCTCCAAGCTCTTTGCAAGCGCACTGCAAATTTCCTCATAGCCGAATTTCATAGAAAAATATTCCTCTTCAGTAAGAAGGCCACGGCAAAAATCCTCATATAAATATCTGATTAATTCTTTATTACGAGACAATTCTTCTTTCTGAGAATTTAGCAGCTTCTCCATTGCTTCTTTCTCATTTCTTTTTGTCTGAATTTCTCTCTCCCGGAGCCGAACCGATTGCTCAAATAACGTGATCTGTTTTTGAAAAAACGTCTGCAATGCTTCCTCTGCCAAAGCTTCCCGAATTCTATGGCTGGAGCATTCCCATTTATTTGCTTTATTTGTCCCACATATATAGTAGGTATAGGCCTTTCCGCCGGCCCTTGCGGTTTTACGCACCATATTACTGCCGCAGTCTCCGCATTTCAGCATCCCGGACAGCGGATAAAGCCTTTTTTGTTGGGGGGCTGTTCTCGTATCATTTTGCATAATTTGCTGTGCAATTTCAAAGTCCTCCCTTGGTATAATGGCTTCATGGGTATTCACCCTTTTGATCCAAGCCTCTTCCGGTTTTTTTACTCTTTTTTTCAGTTTATAGCTGAATGTTGTTTCCTTCCCTTGTATCAAATCCCCCGTGTATATTGCATTTTTTAATATCCGATCCACTGTCCCGGGGGACCATTTTGCCTTGGGGTTTAATTTGAAGGGTGTGGCATAGTTTGAAGCACAGCCTTCCTTATATTCTACAGGGGAGGGGATACCCAGATGGTTTAAATACCGGGCTATGTATAAATTATTCCATCCCCCAATACGCATTGCAAATATCTTTTTTACCATATCTGCGGCGGAGGCGTCCATCACCAGCCTATGCTTATTTCCCGAAGAACGGCGGTATCCGTAAACAGGAAAGGCTCCCACAAATTCACCGTTTTTTTGCCGTGCCTCCAATTGAGAACGCACCTTTATGGAAATATCCCGACTATAGGCGTCATTTAACAAATTTTTAAAGGGTACAATCATATAATTTTCATATGCAGTATCTTGGGCAGTATCGATATTGTCGTTTACAGCAATGAAACGAACACCCAAAAAGGGGAAAATTTGTTCAATATACCTTCCCGCTTCCAAATAATTTCTGCCAAAACGGGAAAGGTCCTTTACCACCACGCAATTGATGGTACCCCTTTTGATTTCCTCCATCAGCGCACGAAAGGCCGGCCGTTCAAAGCTTACACCGCTAAAACCATCGTCAATTTTTTCGCTCACAACAAAAATATCCTTTTTCTTCTTCAAAAAGGATTGAATCAGCGTTCTTTGTGTCTGTACGCTATTGCTTTCTGCCTTATCCCCATCTTCCCGGGATAGCCGTAGATAAATCCCCGCCCGATACACCTTGTCTTCTTTCATACGCAACCCTCTCAAAGCTACAAAGGTACTCTACTTTCCTACGGTTCCAATGCTCACATCAACCTCATATACTGCTGAATCCGATCTGACAGCGTAATTTCCTCTCCGGTAAATTCTACCTTGACTACCAAATCTCCGCAGCGAAACAGGTACGGATTTTTGATTTGCTGAATAAAATCGGCAATTCTTTCTTCCCTTGGCAAATCTGTACGAATCACCACATCATTAATATCAATTAGCTCCTCCGGGTCTATTTCCCACGGATTGACCTTCTTCATTTCTTCCAATTCGGCTAACGTCAATACAAGCACCTCCATCCCCCCCTTTTTTATTTATATAAAAAATGCTCTCGTCCTATTCGGAACCGATGGTCAATGACAACGCAAAAAAACACCCCGTCTGCATTTTGCAAAACGGGATGCCTTCTTAAGTATGTTTTATGTTTGAGGGAAAAGAGATTTATAACTTTTTATTCTGATTATTCATAAGACTTCTTTAAAGCAACGCCTACTTTTTCTCTGCCGTCTTTCCATTTGATTTCGCCCGGTGTAATACAATTTGCAACAGGACATACATTCAGACAGAGATGGCAGCCAACGCATTTTTCGTTTAATTCCGGTCTGCGCTTATCCGCATTCCAATCAATTGCCTGATGGCCTGCATCGTAGCAAGAAATGTAGCATCTGCCGCAACCAACACATTTTGTCTGGCTAAAGTCAGGCAAAATTTTAAAATCACGGTTCAAATCTTCCGCAGGAATGATGTTGCCCAATGCTGATCCGATGAAATCATCCAGCTTATGATAGCCCCTTTCATCCATCCAGTGCATCAGACCATTAGACATATCTTCAACCACTCTGTAACCATACTGCATCACAGATGTAGTTACCTGCAGATTTCTGCATCCAAGCAGCAGGAATTCCAAGCAGTCTCTCCATGTTTCAATACCGCCAATGCCGGAAAGAGGCACATTTTTCAGCTTCTCATTTTGCAGCAGCTGTGCCACAAAGCGCAGGGCAATGGGTTTCACCGCCGCACCGGAATAGCCGGAAATGGAGGATTTTCCGTTTACAACGGGCATCGCCGTCATATTTTCCAAGTCAATATTTGTGATGGATTTAATGGTATTGATTGCAGAAATGCCCTTTGCGCCGCCTTCAATTGCTGCTATGGCAGGAATGGTCATATCTGTAATATTCGGTGTCATTTTTGCGATAAAAGGAATTTTTGTGGTTTCCGCCACAGCCTTGGAATACGCCCGCACCAAGTCTGGGTTTGTACCAACGTCGGAGCCCATAGCATGGGAAGTCATCTGAGGACAAGAGAAGTTTCCTTCAATTAAATCCACACCAACTTCATCACACATTTTTGCCAGCTTACGCCACTCTTCCTCATTGGAGCCCATAATAGAAGCAACCATGATTTTTTCGGGATAAGCCTTTTTTAGCTTATACATATTTTCAAAGTTGACTTCCGTAGGCTTATCGGAAATCTGCTCCATATTCTTAAAGCCCAGCCAAGGCATCCCTTCTTTTTGCACATGGTCAAAACGAGGTGAGCACTCATCCGCAACGAAAATACCGATTGTCTTGTAAAAAACACCGCCCCAGCCGGCTTCAAAAGCCTTGGCAACCATTTCGTAATTACTGCCTACAGGAGATGAGGACAAGAAAAAAGGATTTTCACATCTCACACCTAAATAATCAATAGATAAGTCTTTTTTGATCCCCATTTTACTTCACCTCTTTCTTAGCAAGATAATTCATCATATGTACCGCCGCAATTTTACCCGATGCAACAGCTTCCACAACAGTCTTCCCGCCTAAAGCCACGTCACCACCTGCAAAAATACCGTCAATATTTGTTTTGCAGAAATCATCAACTTTAATTAAACCTTTTTCATTCAGTGCAAAGGGCGCTAACTCTGTCATATCATCTGCACCTTGTCCGATTGCAAAAATAACTGTATCCACCATAACCTTTGCCTCAGATACACCGTCTCTGCCTTTAAAGCGCATTGCTTCCACTTTGTCTGTGCCAAGCACCTCAGCAGGCGCAAAGTTAGTTGTAATGGAAACACCCAGAGACAGCACATACTGGAATTCCGCCATATCAGCGGGTGCTTCCTCAATGGTTCTTCTGTAATAAATATCCACCTTTTCTGCGCCCAATAGTTTTGCAGAAACAGCGCAGTCCATAGCAACGTTGCCGCCGCCGATTACAACAACCCTGTTACCGGGATGATACGAACCCCCTGACTTTCTTGCTTTTTTCAAAAAATCTGCCGCCGCCAGAACACCGGGAAGGCCCACACCGGGGATTTCCGGAAGTTTTTCCTGCCATAAGCCGACACCGATAAATATTGCACCGTATTCTTTTTGCAGTGCTTCCATGGAAATATCTTTTCCAATCTTTGTATTGAAAATGAACTTTACGCCTAAATTTTTCACTGTACTAATATCATGATCAACAACATACTGCGGCAATCTGGCGGGGGCAATCCCATAAGTTAAAACGCCGCCGGCCTTTTCCTCAGCTTCATAAATCGTAACCTCATATCCCTCTTGCGCAAGCATTGCCGCACAAGCAAGAGAGGCGGGGCCGGAGCCAACACAGGCAACCTTTACACCCTTCTTTGTAGCGGGAACCTGCAGTACATTCATATGTAAAGCTTCCTCCTGCTCCACAGCAAATCTTTGTAATTTTCCAATCTCAATGGGTTTATCAATGCCGCATCTGCTGCAAGCTTCTTCACAAAGCCGATCATAAGGACAGACTCTGGCACAGCTGCCACCCAAAACATTGTTCTCTCTGATCGTTTCCGCCGCACCCTTAACATTTCTAAACCGAATAGAGCGAATAAATTTTGCAGGATCTGTGCCGGCTGGACAGCTTTTGCTGCAAGGGGCATCATGGCATAATAAGCACCTTGAAGCTTCCTCCATAGCGGTTCTTGGGGTAAAGCCATCAACAGCCTCAGAAACATATGTTGATTTAATTACTTTACTCAAATTCTTCAACTCCTCTCATCTGTTCAGGATCAATCTGCATAGTATCACCTAAACTTTCACCGATTCCTTTTTACGGCAAACCAAAACTTATTTTTGTCTCTGTTATCTTCAGAAGCCGAAATGAACAAGAACTTTTTTGTTAAATTCCTCATCCCCAAATTGCGTTTTTCTTTTCAAATCAACCTTCTTTCCATTGTTTCTTATTCAAAATGTGATGAAAGAAGGAGACGTCCCAAAGTTCAGACGCCTCCCAGCAGTCTTAGTCATAAAAATTTTCTGTTTTCACAAAACTATTCTTTATCACACTTTAAAACTGCATTCAGCAATACGCTGATTCCTTCATTACAAACCTCATCACTTGTATGCTCTGGTTCACAATGAGACAATCCTTTTTCAGAAGATACAAATATCATGGTTGTCGGTAATACATAAGCCGCAAACTGTGCATCATGCCCCGCACCACTATTGATATATTGATGCTTGGTATGCAACTCTTCGGCGGCCTCTTTCACATAACCTACTAGCTTCTTGTCAAAATAAACGGTATCACGATTCCATTGATCCACAACTTCACAACGGCATTTTGCCCATTCTTTTCCTTCCAGGCTTCTTACAATCTGGTAAACCTTTTTCAGAACCTCCGGATCTTCATGACGCACATCAATGGAGAAATCTACATAATCAGGAATTACCGTATGTACACAAGGATGTACAACCATTTCGCCTGTAGTATATACCAATTCCGGATGTCCAAGCTTATCGATTTCTGCATGAAGATAGCAAAGTACCTGTGCTGCCGCAAAAAGTGCATCTTGGCGGAATTCCATGGGGAATGTGCCTGCATGAGCTGCCTGACCATAGAATTTTATTCTGGTGTTAAACATACCCAAAACACAAGTTACCACGCCAACATCTAAGCCGGCATTCTCCAAAATAGGGCCCTGCTCAATATGTAATTCAAACATTGCTTTGTATTTATCGGGTGACAAACGGTTTTCCTTTGCACCTTTCAAACCGCTTTTCTCCAAAGCTTCACCAAAGGTAGAAACTTTATCTAAAACACTCTTAGATGCAAGCATATTTTCTTCCTTGAAATTTTTTGCAATTTCTTTTGGCAAATACGCATTGCAAACAACACCGGAGCTCATCATTGCAGGGGGATAAAGAGACCCCTCCTCATTTGTCCAGATCATTGCCGTCAAAGGATGCTTATGGGGAATTTTCTCCGCCGCAACTGTTTCCAAAACCTCCATGGCACCGATAACACCCAAGATACCGTCATAGTTTCCGCCGTTTTTAACAGAGTCTGCATGGGAAGCCATAACAATTCTTTTTGCATTGGAATCGCTGCCCGGCAATGTGGCATACATATTGGCAAAATCGTCTGTTTCGATGGTTGCTCCTATTTTCGTCATTCTTTCTACATAGTACTGTCTTGCTTGTTTCGCCTCGTCGGATAAAGAATATCTTGTAATTCCGCCGTGGCCGGCATCGCCAAACTTAGAAAAAGTATGGATTTTTTCACTTGTTCTCTTTAAACTGCTTCTGTACATCATTCATTCCTTCTTTCTATCACTTATCTTTTCAACCTTTATGAAACGGGCGTTTGGATTCTTGGCTTTACGCCAAGGGGATAGTCCAAAGTGTATTGCACCGCAATGCAATACATATGTGTTATAAAACACTGTCCGTTATGAACAAGCATTGCGTTCAAAATTTCTAAAGCCTTTAATTTCCGTTCATTGTAAAACTCTCATGCTCTTCTTCTGATACAAATCCATAGTGATCCTTGCCTACCGTGGATTTCATCAAAGCTACATAAACAACAATGGCAATGATGAAAGATACAGCGTACCCATTTGCAGCCAAGAATTGTATGAAGTTTGGCTTTAAGCCTGAACCTGCTTGATATTTCAATGCAGTATTGCCCACCAGTGGAATAATAAAGGAAACTACCCATGCAATCATTGCATTTTTGTTCCATCCACCGCTATACCAATATCTTCCGCCTTCACCCTGATATAACCCAGCAACATCAACCAGCTGCTTTTTACAGATAAAGTAGTCAGCAATTAAAATTGCGGCAACCGGCGCAATGATGGTTCCATAATTATTCAGCCAATTGAAAATATAGCTGGATCCGGAACCATAAATCCACCAAGGCTGTGTGATAAAGGTTGCGATAAGGCAAGTAATGATTACACCCTTCTTATAGCTGATTTTCTTAGGTGCAATATTGGAGAAACCATTGGCAGGAGCAACCACATTGGCCGCAACACAAGTTGTAATGGTAGCCATAATTACACCTATGGCACAGATGATAACCATCAGCTTATTGTCTACATAGTAGAAAACACTTGTGGGGTCAAATAAAGCTTCGCCAACTGTATATTTTGTAGCCTGAGCAAACAGTGCACCAACAAAAGCGCATAATGCCATAGGAATAGGCATACCTGTCAACTGACCCATAAACTGGCTTTTCTGGCTCTTTGCATATCTTGAGAAGTCAGGAATATTGAGAGCCATGGTTGCCCAAAAGGCAATGTTACCCGTTAGCCCAGCCATATATACAAAGGCAAATCCACCATTTTGTTCAATCAGTACCTCATCATTGCCAACAGCAAATACATCTGCCATAGAATGGCCCGAGGTTGAAATTGCATTTAAAGACCATAACAGCAAGCCTAAAATTACAATAATCAGAATAGGACCGCCAATATTTTGAACCCATTTTACCTTTTCAATCCCGTTGTATGCAACCAAAAATACAAAAAGCATAAACAGGAAGAATCCAATCAACTGTCCTACAACAACACCGTCGTTTCCGGGAAGAGAAACCTTTATACTTTGATCAGCAAACATTGGAATTGCAACACCAATTAAAGCAGCAACCGCACCGCCGCCAACCCAGCTTTGTACTGCGGTCCAACCGCAAGCGATGATTGACCGGGAAAATGTCGGCAGCTGTGTTCCCTTATTTCCAAATGTCATTCTGGAAAAAATGGGAAACGGAATGCCATATTTGGTTCCGATTTTAGAATTTAACTGAATTGGAATTAACACAATCAAGTTTCCCAAAATAACATTAAAAACTGCAAGTAAGGGTGAAATGCCCAATGCAACCAAGGAGGAGGCCAATGCCAAGGATGGAACACAAATCGACATACCTACCCAAAGGTTACAGATGCTTACCGCATTCCATGTTCTTTCATTTACCGTGGTGGGAGCTAAATCCTGATTGTAATACTCAGAGTTACTCAGTTCGGAAGCAGCTTCCGGCGTTAATTCGTAAAGCCCGTTCTTTTCCTGCTGCGTATATTTACTCATATAACCCTCTCCATCTTATTAGATTTTATTCGCTCAACCTTCTTTTGATCAACTTGCCCCATCCGGGTTCGCCCTTAAATTCACCTTCATCATAAACAAGGCGTCCTCTTGAGAAGGTTTTCACAGGATAGCCATGAAGTTTTGTTCCTTCCCAAATTGTATGGTCATAATCAGAATGCATATTTTCGCATTTGATTGTAAAATCTTTTTCTGTATCATAAATAACAATATCCGCATCCTTGCCTACCGTTAAACTGCCTTTTTGTGTACATCCAAAAATCCGTGCCGGATTGGAGGAGCATATTTCAACAGCTTTCATAAAAGTTATGTCTCCTTTGTTTGCCTTGTCAAGCATATAAGGATACATATTTTCCACGCCTGCACAGCCATTGGGAATTTTTCTAAAATCATCCTTGCCCCAATCTTTTTCAGACTGTTGGAATGGGCAATGGTCTGTGGCAATCGTATCGATGATACCCTGTTTCACTGCCTTCCAAAGTGCATCCTGACTTTTTTGCCCCTTCATAGGAGGAGAACAAACAAAATTTCTGCCGTCTTCTCTTTTATAAACATCACTGGTGAAGTGCAAATATTGAGGACAAGTTTCCGCATAAATGCGATATCCTTCTTCTCTTGCCTTCGCTACATATTCAACACCTTTTTCATTCGCTAAATGTACTATGTAAAGTGGAGCATCCAGAGATTTTGCCCATGAAATTGCTCTGAAATCCGCCTCCGCCTCTACAAATTCGGGACGGGACATATAATGATACCAAGGGCTTGTTTTTCCCTCTGAAATATATCTCTCTACAAGGGTGTTGATTAATTCATTATTTTCCGCATGAACACAAATGAGTGCACCAATTTCTTTTGCTTTTTCAAGCACTCTATAAAATACACCGTCTGTTACACCAAAATCGTAAACCATAAAAACCTTAAAGGAGGGAACGCCAAATTCAACAGCCTCTTTCATGGAATCCAAAAGATCACAATGAACATCCTTTACGCCGATATGAAAAGCATAATCCACAGCGGCCTCCGGTGCAGCAAGAGCATCTCTTCTTCTAACGACATCCATCATTCTTTCGTCAAAATCCTGCAAAGCAAAATCAAATACTGTGGTAGTGCCGCCACAAGCAGCTGCTCTGGTGCCCGCATAATAGCCATCAGCAGAAACCGTTCCACCAAAAGGCATAGCAAGATGTGTATGTGCATCAATTGCGCCGGGCAAAACAAGCTTTCCCTTTGCATCTACAACATTTTTACAAGAAATGTCTGAGAGATCTTTTCCAATTTCTGCTATAATTCCATCTTTTACTGCAATATCGCCTTGGAACATTTCTTTTTCTGTTACAATCGTACCATTTTTAATTAATAAGTCCATGAACACTCACCTTCCTTGTTAGTAAATAGACATTTATTTGACTTTTCCTTAAATTCACATCCCCCTTTCCAGATAATGTTATATGGTTATTATGTTTACACTTATTTCGCACTATGTTTTATTATAAAGCATAGCAATAAGCTTAGTACCTTGAGTTTTCATTCACACAATTCAGTATTTTTTTTCACAAATTCTATGCAATTAAGCTTTTTCTTTATATTGTCAGACAAATAATTAAGTAAAAATATAGTGCTGACAATTGAATTTTATTATTAGTTTTTTCCGAATTCCTTATCTATCATAATGAAATTTTGCAAATTAACATCAAAATTTTAATGTAAACAAATCTAAAAATATCCTAAATTAACAATTTCTATAATCAAATTATAGCAATTGCAGTTGGGGGAATGTCAATAATAAATAAACATAAATTTCCGATAAAAAAAAATTTTTTTATCAAAACATTCCTGTTGCAGGATTCTAACGTATTTTTTATTCCTTATATACATAGTTCAAACAGAAAGTGTACAAAAAAATCATGCTTAAAAATAATTTTACTATATTCCCTCCTTTAAATTTGATATATTTAACCAAATATGCTATACTAATTTATATCTTTTATGGGGAGGGTGAGAAAATGAGCCATGATTACAAATTCTCAATTAGAGAAGTTTCTGAAATTTGTAACATTCCCAGCAAAACTTTGCGCTACTATGACGAAATAGAACTTGTGGTTCCTGAATTTCGAGATGAAGTGAACAGATATAGATATTACAGTAAGGACCAACTGGTAACATTATGTATCATACGAAAGCTTCGTTCCATGGATTTTAGCTTAAAAGAAATTCAATGTATTATTACAGGCAACAAAGCAGGTGATCTTGAAAAAAATATTGAAACCAAACTGAACGAGCTCTTGGAAGAAATCAACTGTATGCAGCGAAAATATGCATCTACCAGTGCTTTTTTACAGCGTTTGAAAACAGGGGTACACCTTTTAAATTTAAAGGAATCCATTTCGCTGGAGGATATTAAACTGGAGGAAGTTCCGCAAATGCATTTGGTTTTCACACGAAAAACTATGTCAAACTATTCTAACATTGATGTTTCAGTGCATCGTTGGGTGGAAATTCTTGATTTATGCGACAATCTAAAAGTAAAAAGTAAAGGGACAATTATTGTAACCTATTACTGTAATCTTCTTGAGCAATTTCTATATTCTGATATAGATATTGAATTCGGCATTACTGTAGATAATCAGGAGGAAGAAAACTGCTTCAGAGATTTTGGAAACTTTACTGCTGCTACTGCGATTCATACGGGAAATTATGCCGATATTATTCATACACATATTCGTCTGGTTCAGTGGATTAACCAAAACCAATACAAAGTTGTTGGTCCTGTTTCTGAAGAATTTATAATCTCTCCCTTAGACATTAATAACATCGACGAGCATGTTACCAAAATAATTGTTCCGATTGAAAAAAAGCAAGAAAAATAATCATGCCTACATACAGACAACGCCCGGATTTTACCATACTATCTGAGCGTTGTCCTTTACTCTTGTAATGGCGCTATGAAACTTTCGGCATCCTTAAATGCAAGCATTTCCATATTTTAAAACAGTTCGCTGCCATACTGTATTTCCCCCTAAAAGCAAATGCCCCCCAGCCGCTTTGACCGAGGAGCATATTCATTATATCAATCCCAAACTATATACTTTTTGTAGCAATTATAAATACCGCAGTATCTCTGCTACCTCTTTTCTTCGTGGTGCTTTGGGTGTTTCATCGGCATATCCGCAGGCAACCAACGCAATGATTTCTTCATTCTCCGGTATGCCTGCAAACCTTCCAATACCAATCTCATCAAAAGTACCCATAATCACCGTTCCCAGCCCCAGCTCCGCTGCTGCAAGGCATAAGGTTTGGCATGCCGCACCCGCATCAAACATTTCCCAGCTATCCCCTTTGGCAGAAGAGGTATGTCCGTCCCGTTCATATCCAGAACGCTTTTTCACATTGGAAATAATAAATATCAGCGGTGCATTTCTAACAATATGGATATTTTCTGATGCAACCAGAGTATCTGCAAGTTCTTTTAAATCTTCCTCCCGCTCCACAACCGTATACCGCACAGCCTTGCAATTATTCCATGAAGGTGCCCACTTAGCACACGCAATCAACTCTTCAATGATCTCGTGCGCAACCTTCCTGGGTAAATACCGGCGGATACTTCTTCTGGATTTAATACACGCTATGGTATTCATTTGTTCAATATGTTTCGTAAACAAACTGTACCACCGTAGACAGGGGCGGCTCAGGTAGTACATCAATAGAACTGGGATACGGCGGATTTTCCGGCACTTCAATAATTTTAAAGGAACGTACTTCAATCACAGCCCGGTTTCCCTCCATTTTTTTCACTCTTGCTATAAATTCCATATAATCCCCCGCAAAACAGGGCTCATACAGCCTTACTTTTTTCACTTCAATGCAATGTCCGGTATTTTGGTATACCTTTGCCATCAAACGGTTTGCAGCATCATTGGCAAGGGTAATGCTTCTTGCGCCATTTACTACACCGCCGCCGTAAAAAACATCTCTATCCGACATTCTGTAACGATAGGTTACAATTTGCTCATTCATATTCATTCCCCTTTCTATCAGAATATATCGCTTATTCCGGAAAATCTGACAATGGGCGCCACGGCTCTATCACTTTGCCTTCCGGCTGTGCCCCACGCTGCAAGTGCTTCTTTACAACTAAACGTACCTTTCCTTCGGTGCATAAAATAGGTTCGTCAAACCAAACCATCTCTCCCGGCATACAATCAGTTTTTCCTTCCCGGAATGCAGGAGTTGCCAGCTTAAATACCTCAATCCAGCAATCGCGGGAGGTGTTCCCCACATTGGTTAGCGTCGCTTTAAAATCAATCATATCGCCAACATAAACATCCTTGTAGCATTTTACATCCTCGTAGCCTAAGCAAAGAGATTCGTCCCCGTCTACCAGGATCATTTCCTCCGTTTCCACATCTCCAATAAAATCAAACTGGCGGCCAATGGGAATTAACCCATCCTGATTTGCGCCGTCGGCTGTGGTCATGTTATAACTTAAAATAGATACCTTTCTCATAAAACTACACCTCGCCCTTCTTTATTTTATAAATAAAATTTCCTAGTTAAAGATTACATAACGCCTTCTTTTTTCAGCTTTTTAACCGCTTCTTCTGTTAATCCAAAAATTTCTTTATTATGCTGGCCTAACAGCGGAGATGATGTATATACCTCTCCGGGTGTCTCGGAAAGCTTAATCACACAGCCTTGAAAATACTGATCTCCCGCCGTGGGATGTTGACAATGCACCATCATTTCTCTTGCCTGAATGTGAGGATGCTCAATGGCCTCCTTCACGTTTAAAACAGGGCCGCAGGGAATCCCCGCTTGATCCATGATGTTTTCGATTTCACTTTTGGTATATCCTTCGCACCACCGGCGAATGGTATTTTGTAATTCCGGGATATAGTTATTACAGCGCAAATGATTTGTGGCATAACGAGGGTCTTCTAGAAGCTCCGGGTGGCCAATGGTATTGCAAAACGTATTGAACAGTCTGTCATTCCCTACGCCCAGTGCCACAAACCCATCCTTACAATCGTACACATCAAAGGGTGAAATGGATGGGTCAACATTGCCATTTCTTTCGGTAATTACTCCGCCCATGGTATAGTTCACCAAAGCATTCTCCAAAATGCTGAAAATGGTGTCAAACATTGCCACGTCCACCTGCTGTCCTACCCCTGTCACCTTACGGTTGTAAAGCGCTATCATAACCCCCAGCGCCAAATAAATTCCGGCAACGTGATCCGCCACAGACGGCCCAACCTTCACGGGGTCTCTATCCTTAAAGCCCGTTAAATTGATCATCCCGCCCATAGCTTGGGCAACAATGTCATAGCATGGGCGGTGGGTAACGGGACCATACTGCCCAAAACCGGAGCCGGATGCATAAATAATGTTAGGATTTATTTTTTTAATTATTTCATAATCAATTTTCAGTTTTTTTGTGACGCCGCCCCTGAAATTTTCCACCAGAATATCTGCATCTTTTACAATATCATAAAACAACTGCAATCCTTTTTCCGTCTTCAAATTCAACGTGGCACCCTTTTTATTTCGGTTTACATAATTGTAGAATCCGCTTTCACCGCTTTTTTCATCCAAGGGGCCCCAAAAACGACATTGCTCCCCTTCAATCGGCTCAATTTTTAAAACCTCTGCGCCATAGTCTGCTAATATCATGGTGCAAAAAGGCCCGTTTAATGCCGTTGTAAGATCAATTACCTTCAAACCCTCCAGCGCTTTTTTCATAATTTTTCTCTCCTGTCAATACAATGCTTAGTATGATTCATAAACAAATTGCACTACCGTAGACAATGGTGGCTTGGAAAGTACATCAATAGAGCTGGGATATAGTGGATTTTCCGGCACCTCAATAATTTTAAAGGAGCGTACTTCAATCACAGCCCGGTTTCCCTCCATTTTTTTCACTCTTGCTATAAATTCCATATAATCCCCAGCAAAACAAGGATCGTAAAGTCTCACCTTTTTCACCTCAACGCAATGCCCTGTATTTTGAAATACCTTTGCCATCAGTCGGTTTGCAGCATCATTGGCAAGGGTAATGCTTCTTGCGCCATTGACTACACCGCCGCCGTAAAACACATCTCTATCCGACATCCTATAACGAAATGTTACATTTTCTTCCTTCATAGTCATTCCCCTTTTCTTTTTGCAAAAGAACTCTTTTAGAGGACAACCCCCTTGGGCTTACAATCGCACTCCTTAAAATGCAGAAAGAATTTTTTGTAAAACCATGGTTTTCCATGTCCTGCAATCAGAAACCATTTCCCTTTTTTCATGGAATGCATTGATTGCCATCTAATCTAAAATGAAAATTTTTAGCTGCACCGGTAATGCTTCTATCAGCCGAAACATTACCAATACCTAGCATTTTATCCTTTTGTACACTTATGCATTTTTTCCTTCTATTACTGCCTCGATCATCATCGGAACGATCTGAAACAAATCTCCTGTTATTCCATAATCCGCACAGTCAAAAATAGGTGCTGTTTCATCTTTATTCACCGCAATAATCAATTCAGAATCCTGCATACCTGCTTTATGCTGAATTGCACCGGAAATACCTAGCGCAACATATACCTTCGGGTGAACAGTCTTTCCCGTTTGACCAACCTGATGATCCGCAGGAAGCCAACCGGAATCAATTACCGCACGAGAACCGCCCACAACGCCATTTCCAAAGGCATCAGCCAGCTTTTCTGCCAGAGCAATGCCTCCTTCCACATCCTTACTGATACCACGTCCTACGGAGACAATGATTTCTGCACCGATTAAATCAACGATTTTTTTCGCTTCCTTCACGATGTCGACTACCTTTGTTTTCAAATCCTCTTTAGAAAGAGCAACCTGACGCAATTCAATTTCACACGCATCCGCCTTTGCCTGACTAAACTCTGATTTCTTCATTACCCCCGGACGCACTGTAGACATACAAGGACGAAAACGAGGGCAAATAATCGTTGCCATCAAATGTCCGCCGAACGCCGGACGTGTCATTTTCAAATTTGTGTCCGCCATGGGGAACGACATAGATGCGACATCCAAGGTAGAGGATGTAGAAAGAAAATCCACATATTTCTTCATATCAATATCCAGATGCGTACAATCCGCTGTCAAGCCGGTATGTAAGCGTGCCGCGCATCTTGGCCCCAGATCACGCCCAATATTGGTAGCGCCGATTAAAATAACTTCGGGCTTTTCCTCCATAACCGCATCACAAAGCACCCTTGCATATGCATCTGTGGTGTAAAATTTCAAGTCCGGATGGTCACAAACAATGATTTTATCCGCGCCATATCCACCCAATTCCTTGGCAATCTCTCCTACCTTGTGCCCAAGCAAAATGCCGACAAGCTTAGACCCACGTTCGTCAGCCAATTTTCTGCCTTCTGAGATTAATTCAAAATCCGTGTTTACCAGCTTTCCCTCTCTCTGCTCACAAAATACCCAAATATCCTGAAACGAATTTATATCCGCACTATTGAAAGCCATACTTCGCCCATCTCCCTTCGGTTAAATGACATACTTCTTCATCAATCTGTCCACCAAATCATCAACTTTTTCTTTGTCTGTGCCCTGCAGCATAACGCCCACACCCTTTTGCGGCGGGGTGAAGGACTTGAAAATATTTGTAGGGGATCCTTTCAGACCAATGGTATCCAGCTCAATCAGCGGTTCATCCTTAAGGGCCTCAAAATCCAAAACCGCAAG
Source organism: Tyzzerella sp. UBA1042 (assembly GCA_002316675.1). Lineage (GTDB taxonomy): Bacteria > Bacillota > Clostridia > Lachnospirales > Anaerotignaceae > Chakrabartyella. The sequence continues at coordinate 32,373 of DCDZ01000028.1, read as the reverse complement.
GGGCTTGCTATAGCATTCCATAATTCCATTCAATGTCATATAGCGCGGTGTCACCGTTTTATCTTTAATACAGGTAATTAAGCAAGGTGTATTCACCTCGATCATCATGTATCCGTCCTCCAGCATCCGTTTCACCAAAATGCTGTTTCCGCTTTTTTTAATGGCCGAGGCATAAGTCACCTGAGGAATATCTAATTTCTCAGCAATCTGTGGGCCAACCTGTGCCGTGTCGCCATCAATAGCCTGTCTGCCGCAGAAAATCATATCTTCCTTGCCAAGTCCTAATTTGCAAAGAGCCGCTGCAATGATCTGAGATGTTGCGAAAGTATCGGAACCGCCAAATTCTCTGGCGGAAATTAAAACCCCGTCATCAGCACCCATAGCAATCATTTCTCGCAGCATTCCTTCCGCAGGAGGCGGCCCCATGGTAACAGCAGTCACTTGACATCCCGTTTCATCCTTTAATTTTAAGGCCTGCTCAATGGCACTCATATCATCCGGATTGATGATTGCTGTCATGGAGGCACGGTTTAATGTTCCATCGGGGTTTACGGCAACCTTTCCGGATGTGTCCGGAACCTGTTTTACACAAACATAAATTCTCATCCTATACACTCCTTCTTATCTTTTCATTACCTCTCTGGCAATTACAACCTTATGTATTTCCGAGGTTCCTTCATAAATCTCCGTAATCTTTGCATCACGATACATCCGCTCCAAAGGATAATCCTTCATATATCCATAGCCGCCATGAATTTGTAATGCCAAGTTGGTAACGAAGCGTGCATTTTCTGATGCATTCAGCTTACACATGGCGGATTCCATTGTAAAAGGCTTGCCTGCATCCTCAAGATAAGCCGCATATTCTACCAGCGCCCTTGCTGCTGCGGTCTTTGTTGCCATATCTGCAATATACCATTGAATGCCCTGTAAATTCGCAATGGGCTTACCAAATTGAATCCGTTCGTAAACATATTTTACAGATAAATCAATGGCGCCTTCCGCAATGCCGATTGACTGTGCACCTACGCCGATTCTGGCACCGTCCAAGGCTTCCATAGCAATTTTAAAGCCTTTGCCTTCCTTTCCCAAAAGGTTCTCCGCAGGAACACGACAGTCCTCAAAAATAAGCTCCGCTGTTTCCGAACCGGCAATACCCATTTTGGATTCAATTTTACCAATGGTGAAACCGGGGGTTCCTTTTTCCACAATTAACGCAGACATTCCTTTCAAGCCTTTTTTCGGCGCAGTCAACACAAAAACGACCAAAACACCTGCTCTGCTTCCGCCGGAAATAAAGCATTTTGTTCCGTTTAAAACATATTCATTGGTATTTGGATCAAAAATGGCTGTTGTTTTCACGCCGGCAGCATCAGAACCTGCATTGGGTTCCGTTAAAGCAAAGGCACCCAATTCTCCGCCTTTGGTCAAACGAGGAAGATATTTTTCCTTTTGCTCTCTGGTGCCATATTTGTAGATTGCTTGGGGAGCAATCAAATGAATTGATAAAATAGATGCGGAGGCCATACATTTTTTCGCAAATTCGGAAACTGCAATGACTTTTTCCAATGTACCTCCGCAGGAACCGCCATACTCTTTGGGAACGCCGATTCCTGTCAAACCAATGGCTGCCATCTTTTTAAAGTTTTCAGCCGGGAAAATATGCTCTCGATCAACTTCTTCTGCAACGGGCTCCAATTCTGCTTCGGCGAATTGGCGAGCAAGTTTTTTTAACATTTCTTGTTCTCTCGTTAATGAAAAATCCATTCTTTTCATCCTCTCTCCCTTAAATTTAAAATAGCAACACTTACATTGTGCTTTATTAGGCGTATATGCCTTTTCACCAAAAGGTCACCTCAAGAAGGTTTTAATTAGGCATATCTTAGTTATAGCCCATACAATCACTGGAATGTCAATATGCTGTCTAAATGAAAATTTTGCAGAATTCTTTCTTTTTTTTCAAAACCTTCCCTTACGGCAACCTAATACTCCTTAAAAACTGTGTATTGAAAGGGGTTTCACCCTTCTCATGCCTATTTCAGACACTGCAATACCGTCAGTTCTGTTCAAATGCGTATAAAAAAAGCAGGCGAATCTCGCCTGCGAAAATACAAAACATCTCTTTTATAGTATTTATCAACCTAGCTTGTCTTCTTTTCGATAAAAATTACCGTCATGGTAACCTTTACGGGAGAAGTGGTAATATCCGTTTCCTTATATTCCGTATTATCCACACTGAGGGTATCAATCATGCTTTTAAACGGACTGGCATAAATTTTATCTATAATGCTTCGGGCAGTCCCATAATTTGCACAGTCAAACTCCACATCAATGGGCCGATAAAGCAAGCCGCTTTCCTCCGTGGTTGGTGAAAACGAAAGCTTATAGTCTGTGGAGCTGCTTAAAACTGTATCCAACTGCTTCATCACATTTTCCAAATTATCGTAATCGGGAATACTGGTTTTAAAGCGCTCCGTTAAGGCTGCCTCTTCAATTTTTGCCTGCATCTCTTTTATTTTCGTAAGCTTTGCCATTTCCAGTGTAATTTCATCCTGCAATGCCATTGTTTGGTCGCCTGCTACGGAAATACGGTTCATGGAAGGGCGTGCCACGGCAAAATAATACACCGCAGAAAGCAAAATAACAATTAAAATGACAAGCAAAACCTTTTCCCGTTTTGTAAAAGACTTGGAGATCATTGTGCCTCGCCTCCTTCCGCCTGTTCCTCGGCTACAGCTTCATTGGCCGTAAGGATAATGGTCATTGTTGCAGTTGTCAGAGAGCCGGTTTCATTCTCCGTACTTGCCGTATAAAACTGTACATTGGAAACAAATTCATTGGCCATCAAGGCTGTATAAATGCCGGAAACTTGATTTAAGGTAACGCCGGAAATTTGCGCCGTAATCACATCATCCAAAACATTAAAGGATTCCACCTTGGCATTGGAAATCAAATACTGATTCACAATTTCAAGCCTTTCGGAAAGCGTTGCAATCACCGGTGAAGAAATACTCAAAGAAACACTTTCGTTATATTCCTTCAAAACTTCATCATAAATGGAGTTTGCCTCTTTCATTTGGTCAAGCTGCTGCTGGGTCAGACGCACGTTTTCCTCCGCCAAATCCACGGCATGGAACAAATCAAAAACAGCCAATTTTGCAAAAGCCAGCACTGCGATTGCCAGAAAAATGCCGATCGGAAGCACCGACCTTCTATCAACACCCTTTGTCTCCCGCACGGCAAGGTTCATATTCGTTTTTGTGGGATATCTCACACCAATTTTTTTATTTAACTGCAAAGCTCTCACCCCCTACTGCAGCGTTGCGCCAATTGCGGCACAAATCAACTCCAAAGTATCATCCTGTTCTGCTTCCTCCATCAGTTCGCCAATGGTATGGCATCGCACCTCCAAGGCGGAACGCACCATATCCATAAAGGGTGTGATCTTTGCCAAGCCGCCACAAAAATAAATATCCTTCAATTCGCTGTCGGGGTTATTATAATTGTAAAAATTGATGGAGCGGAAAAGCTCCACAATCATTTTATCATAAATTTCTTTGCAGGCCTCTAATTCCTGCACCTGATTATAGTTTTTCACTTTATAGGAAGAAGCAATATGTACATCCACATCCATCTCCTCTGCAATCAGAGAATCTAGGGTGACGCCGCCATATTCAATGACTCTGGTGGTTTCGTAAACGCTCCCGTTATATAAATGTACCCGAATGGAGGAATGTCCCAAGTCTACAATGCAATACGCCGCCGGGTGTTCTTCATTATTTTCCTCATACTGCCGGATGATATTGCGAAAGGCACAGGCATCGGGCAATGCGATTTTCAGCTTAAAGCCGGCAAAGGTCAAAATCTTCATATATTTTTCGATCAATTCATTTTTTACCGCCGCAATGAGCAAATCCAGTGATTTCATTTCACCCGCTTCGTCGGTTTCCTGCCCTACAACGGCATAGTCATAAAAATAATCCTCGCGGTCGGCATGAATATAATCTCTGAATTCATAGGGCAGGTTCAATTTTAATTGGTCTACCGTCATATAGGGCATACTGGTGCGCCGCAAATAACAATTTTCCAAGGGCAAAACCACCACCGCATTGCGGTTTCGCATTTGATTATCCCTTGCCATGCTTTTCAAAATTTCCGCCAGTGCTTCAAAGGACAAGATATGCCCGTCCCGCACCAAATTGTCCGGGGTAGCTTCCAGAACAGTTTTTACTGCCTTGCCATCACTAACTTGAACCATCTTAATGGTACTCTCCCCAATTTGTATTGCCGTATATCCCTTGGACATATGAAACCTCCCTTATATCCAGCTCTCTAAGTCATTTCTTCAAAATTATGTACCCTTTCAAAAGATACTTTATACTCATCCGGCCAACAGACCGGTCATTTTCAAATTGATGTATTTAAAATAAACTCATATAAAATTGCAAAATCGGCTCTGCCAAAAACACAGAAACCATTGCCGCCATGGCGATGGACGGCCCAAAGGGAAACGCCAGTGGATTTTCCTTCTCCCCCACCCGAATGCTTTGAAAAATAAGGGTAAAGGCAATCCCAAAAACACAAGACAGCAAAACCAACAAAACATTGGCCTTGATACTGAAATAAAGCCCTGTCATAAAATACAGCTTAATGTCTCCGCCGCCCATGCTCTCTTTTTGCAACACCTTATCCATCAAAAGGGAAAGGAGTAAAATGGGTACGGAGATGGAGAAACCGCCAAGGGCACCGTGCAGAAGCCCTGTAAAAATCATACCACCCTTTAGGATAGTAAACAAAACAAAATTTAGAATTCCAGCTAAAATAAAACCATCGGGAATCAGCCCTGTTTCCAAATCCACCAAGGAAACCGCCAGCAAAAGCAGGGATAACACCATAAATTGCAGGGTGTCTAAGCTGAAGCCAAATTTAAAAACCAAAGCCACAAACACCAGAGCCGTCAAAAGCTCCGTAGCAGGATAGCGCAAAGAAATTTTTTCATTACAACAACGGCTTCGCCCCTTCTGTATCAGAAAAGATACAATAGGCATCAGTTCCAAGGGTGTGAGGGTGTGTCCGCAAGTGGTGCAATGACTTCTGCCATGGATGAAATCCTCCCCATGGGATATGCGCCACGCCACGCAGTTGATGAAACTGCCCATAACTGCCCCAATCATAAAGGCTAGGACGAATATGTATACATAAATAAAATTGAATTGTTCAAACAAAAGCATAATCGCTTCTCTCCTTCAACCAAAAACGACGATAGAACTGCAACCCGCCCCAGTTCTATCGTGGTAATCGGATTGGGGTTAGAGGGTAAAATCACCCGCTGCCTTTAGATGCAAATAGGCTGCTTTTCTGCTTTAATCAGATCATTAGTCAGCATCCGAAGGGAATGTAACCGATGGGAAGTCTCCCTCATCCTCTGTTCCGTCGCCATTTGGATCATAAACCACCTTGAATGTTTCAGCAGTCGTGCCAGTTGCCTCTGCAGTAGCACCCTTCATCTGGAGCTTGAGTTCATCAGTATCTGAATTCTCTTCCGAAAATGATTTTTCAGTGAAGCCATCTCCCTCTGTCATATCATTCACCAGCTGTTCCGCATACCATGCCCTAACATTCGCTATGTCTGCAGCATATTTTGCCTTCTTCTGTGCGCCGCCGAACGTCGGGATGGCAATTGCTACCAAAATCGCAATAATACCCACAACAATCAGCATCTCCATCAGCGTAAAGCCTTTTTTATTTTTTCTTTTCAACATACTCTTCATATTATGTACCTCCTTAATTCATCAACATTAAATATATCATTTGTGAGCGGGTTCTCACAAAAAATACCAACTTAATACCCCTTAGAGGGCAATGGTGCTTTTATAGTTTACGTGCAGTGCCTACTTTTGGCAATGCAAAGGATGCCGGTTTGCACTGGTAAGTTTAGGAAAGCCTTATATCCCTCCATAGAGAGAGAACATAGGGGCATAAACGGAAATGAGGATAAACAAAACGATGACCGCCAGCACACAAATGATGATAGGCTCCAGAAGGGTTACCATCCTTGAGGTGGCTGTATCAATTTCATTGTCGTAAAAGTCCCCAATGGTATCCAAGGTTGTCTCAAGGGAACCAGTTTCCTCCCCCACCGCCGTCATTTCCACCAACAGCTGGGGCAGCTCCGTTCGGGTATGTAAGCTATCGCCAAGGCGTTTGCCTTCCTCCAGCATAGACACCGTTTCCAGCACTTGATTGCCGATATATTCGTTATCAATGACCTTTCCCGTGATAGAAACTGCCTCTACCACAGGCAAGCCCGCTCCCAAAAGGGTAGACATGGTTGCCGCAAATTGGGAGGCCTGCTTGAGGGCTGCAAGCTTTCCAAACAAAGGGATGCGAAGCTTCAAGCGCTCTAGCTTCAAGCGGTTTTCCTTTCGCTTCTCATACAGCTTATATATCACAAGGGCAAAGGCGATTACCGCCACCAAGGCAAGCCAATATTCCACAAAGAAATTGGATATACCAATCAGCATTCTTGTGGGGAGGGGAAGCTCTACCCCCATCTCTCCAAAGCTGCTGGTAAAAACAGGCACCGCCTTCACCATGATAATGACAATAACTGCAATGGCGACAATCATGGTAAAGGTGGGATAAACCATAGCATTTTTTACTTTACCCTTCATTTTTGCCGTTTTATCATAATAATCATGCAAGCGGTTGAAGGAATGCTCCAAAGTACCCGATTCCTCGCCGGAGCGAATGGTTTCCACAAAGGTGATGGGCAAGCCCGGGCCTTTTGTCTCAAAGCTTTTAGCAAGGCTTCCCCCCGATGCCACATCCTTGGAGACACCCTCCATGATTGTTTTCAATTTTTTATTCTCCGTTTGGGCGGCAATCATTTCCACGGCACGAAGCACCGGAAGCCCCGCCCCCACAATGATGGAGAGCTGAGAGCAAAGAATGGCCAGAGCTTTTTCATTGATTTTACCTGTAACCTCAATGCCCTTCCCCATACGAACCTCGGAAATGCTTGTTACAATATCACAGCTTTCTTTAATTTTATTGATTGCCTCATACTCATTAAAAGCCTCTATATAACCTTCAATTTCTGCGCCTTTTTTTGAAACCGCCTTATATTTATAGGTAAGCAAGGATATCTCCCCTTTCCTTTACGGCAAAGGCCGTTTAAGTGATGTTTCGTTTCACAAACTCTAAGTTTTTTGCCGCAAACAACGCCGTTCTGCTAGAGATTTTTTTATCCCGGTACAGCTTAATGATTGCATTATCCATGGTAACGGCGCCTTTCTCCGCCGAGGTAGAAATCACGTTATCAATCTGGGGGGATTTCCCCTCACGAATCAGATTTCTGATGGCGGCATTGATGGGCATAAATTCGCAGGCGGCAATGCGCCCTGTTCCGTCTTTTTTCGGCAAAAGCTGTTGTGCCAAAACCGCCATTAACGTCAGAGACAGCTGTAAACGTATTTGCTGCTGCCTTGCTTCGGGGAAGGAATCCACAATTCGATCCACCACCTCCGAGGCAGAGCCGGTATGCAATGTAGTCAGCACAAGATGCCCTGTTTCCGCCGCCTTTAGGGCAGTTTCCATGGTAATGGTATCCCGCATTTCCCCGATTAGGATAACATCGGGGTCTTCTCTCAAAACAGAACGAAGCCCGGATTCATAGGATTTTGTATCCCGCCCGATTTCCCTTTGGTTAAAAATAGATAAATCCGGCTCATAGATATATTCTATGGGGTCTTCCAGGGTAATGACATGACAATCCCTTGTGTGATTGATGCGGTCAATGAGGGAGGCAAGGGTGGTGGATTTACCCGAACCCGTCTGCCCTGTTACAATTACAATGCCTCTTTTTAACTCGGTTAATCTTTCTACGCCGTCGGGCAAGCCCAAGCTTTCCAGCATGGGGATTTTATCATTCAAAAGGCGGATTACTACAGAGGTATGATCCTGCTGTCTGAATAAATTGATACGCACACGCACCCCTTCAATGGTTCTTGCTAAGTCCATTTCGCCGATTTCCAAAAAATCGTCATATCTATATCTAGCTAATTCCATAGCGTAATTGTCACAGTCATCATCATTTAGAATAAAATCAGCCATAGATTCCAAGCGGCCTGCCACACGGCATTTGGGCGGCAGCCCGAAAATCAAGTGAATATCCGAGGCCTTTTTATTATTTGCATATACAATCAGTTCATTAACTTTCATATTCATAATCCTCTGAATTCGTAATTCTTTTTGCCTCCTCAACAGTGGTTACACCTTCCAAAACAAGCCTGCGACAATTATCTGCTAGGGCAACAAAGCCTTTATGGCTGTGTATAATTTCCGCCAATTCTTCTCTTTTTGCACCGCTTGATATGGCATTCTTTACTTTTCTATCCATAACCAAAATTTCAAAAACTGCCACTCTCCCCCGATATCCCGTACCAAAGCACATGGGACAGCCCTCGCCATGATAAAAACCGTGGTTTTCATGGGAAAGGCCAATGCTGGCCAGCTCCTCTTGGGTAGGCTCATATTCCTTACGGCAATGGGGGCAGATTCTACGCACAAGACGCTGGGAAACAACGCCATTGAGGGCACTGGAAATAAGATAGGGCTCAACACCGATATCCAAAAGGCGGTCCAAGGTGGCTATGGAGCTATTGGTATGGATGGTAGATAATACCAAATGCCCCGTAATTGCCGCACGCATGGCAATTTCCGCCGTTTCGCCGTCACGGATTTCGCCCACCGCAATAATATCCGGATCCTGCCTTAGGATTGCCCGCAGGCCTCCGCTAAAGGTCATTCCTGTTTTTTCGTTAATTTGCACTTGATTGATGCCGGCAATATTATATTCCACAGGATCTTCCAATGTAATCAGATTGCTTTGCTCTGTATTTAGTTCACGAATCATTGTATACAGTGTGGAGGATTTACCGGAGCCTGTGGGACCGGCAATCAAAACCACGCCGCCGCCCTTTTGGTTGATCAGCCGCATATATTTCTCCAAATCCTCCCCTGTCAAGCCGATTTTCGCTTTATCCAAAAGCTGTGTGTTTTTATCCAAAAGACGGATTACCAGTTTTTCTCCGTAAATGGTGGGCAAGGTCGACATACGCAAGTCGATATCCGCTTTTTTCACCTTAGCGTTAGAGCGTCCGTCTTGGGGGATTCTGCGTTCTGTAATATCCATGCCGCCCATAATTTTAAGGCGGGAAATGACCGAGGACTGTAAATCCTTCGGCACAATCATAATCTGACGAAGCAAGCCGTCAATACGCATTCTCACACGAACCTCATTTTCCGCAGGCTCAATATGAATATCACTGGCACGCTCCGATACCGCACGTTCAATTAAGGAGTTCACCAAACGAATGGTTGGGGCAGACTGTTCATCGTTATCTATGTTATTGGAAAGGAACGAATCGCCAAAAATAACGGCCGCAGGGGCATCATTCATCTCTCGCTTCATTTCTTCAATGGCTCTGGCGGCACCCTCATTGCCATATAAGGAGCCAATATTTCTTTGTATGGATTCCTCCGTGGCAATTAAGGGTATAATGCGCTTTTTGCTTACTGCCTTTACATCCTCCAGGGCAACAAAGTTCAAGGGGTCGCTCATTGCCACATACAGAGAGTCCCCCTCCTGCTTTACAGGTACAAGGCCATAATTATTGGCCATTTTTTTCGGAATGATTTCAGAAAGCGCACTGGGTATATTGACCGTGGACAGATCAATGGAATCCAATCCAAGCTGAAGCTTTAGCGTATGAATTAATTGCTCCTCAGAAATAACGCCTTCTTCAATTAACTCTTTCCCCAAGCGGTTTTTCGTATCCCTTTGTTTATTTAATGCAACTTTCAGCTGTTCCTCCGTAATCATTCCCGTAGAGGTCAGCATATCTCCAAGTCGTTTGAATTTCATTTTCTCTTTCGCCTCCTTGTCAGCGCATTGACCGGAATCAGCTTAGCGTGCGGAAATGAAAAGCGTACTTTTTTACCAGCGTATCATCCTTCTTGCTTTTTATTTCATAGCTGCCGGAAAAAACACCTTCCGCATAGCTTAGTTGAAAAGAATTAATTTCCATAGAAGAATAAACCCCATTATTCAGCAATAAAACCAAAGGTGCATCCTCCTCTCCCCGCAAATTTAAATACAGCCAACCGCTTTCCGACAGCAAATGGCCCTTTTTTACGCTGTAGTTTGCGTTGGTAAAGCTGACCACACCATCTTCCTCACTAATTTCTGAGGAAAAGCGCAGAACATCGGATAGTGCCGTATCCACCGTAGCCGCCAATATGTCTCCCTCGGAAACAAAAAGGGATTGTTGATAAATTTTAGATGCGGCGTTTACCCCGGTGGTAATTCCCACGGTTAGAATGGAGATAATGAGTAATGCCGCCATAGATTCTAACAAAGAGAACCCCTTGCAATTTGCAATTTTTTGAAGCACCTTCATTTCATATCTCCCCTTCCTCCGCTTTATAGGAGGTTAGCCCATCTGCTTTTCCATAATATTCAACCTTATAGGTATATTCTTTATCAGTTGTTTTGATTGTAACCGTTTCATTTTTATAGAATTTCCTTTTTTCAGCTGCAGACACATTTTCCCGGTATTCTTTGTCTATCTTCTCTACAGTGCGGTTAATTCTCACTGAAGAAGCCGTCATCTCTGCCAGCATCATGGCGGAAATAGTAAGAATAAGAATGGCGACCAAGGTTTCCAGCAGTGTTTCTCCTTTTATGCTTCTACGTTTTTTTTCTAATTTCAAGGGTATACCCCCTTTGTGATGGTTCCTGCATCATAGCTGATTTTAGTCACAATTTTATATTCCACAATTCTATACAGCCTGCTTTCCCAGTGGGTGCCTTCCCCATCAGCATTAGGAACTGCTTCCCAATATGTAAAATTTTCATCCGTATATTCACGGCTTTGGGGAGAGTCATCCTTGTGAACCGCCGCCTTAAATAGCACTGTCATTGCATTGTTCGTTCCCGAACTATCGTTTTGCGTGAGCTCGCAGGTCACATAATAGGTTTTTGTATCTAAAGACAATACAACCTTAATCTCCTCCATACCCTCTCCGGATATTACGAACTCCTTTGTCAATACATCAGCAACGGGTACTTTCGTATACCATTTCGTATGAGAGGAAAATGCTTGATAAATTGCTCTTTCCAGCTCTGCCCTCATTCTGGCTTCTTTCTCCTCAGTATACACCATGGCCTCACATTTTTCCGGTATATCCTCTTGCGTTCCCAAATTTATTGCCGACTCATCTTGATAATAAAACACCTTATTGTTTTCCCAACCGGTATATTCTATTCCACCCAAAACATCCCGCAGAAGGGTTGCAGCCGAACTGACAGACAGATACTCCCTTTGGTTATCCTCCCGCTGGTGAAGCTTATCTGCATTTGCTGTGGCAGAGCTTAAAATAACGGAGGCCACCATAAAGCAGACAAGAAAAAGCATGAGGGCAAGAAGGATAGAGGCACCTTTTTCACTTTTAAGTTTTTTGTTTATATTTTTCATAAAAGGCACCTCTGTTTCTTTAAGACTGGAAGGTGAACGTATTGTTGCTATATACAACATACAAACTTATACTCTGAACCATCTTCTTGATTGCGCGCAGTAACGCTTTCTAAATATCCACTGTCAACCCTAAAAGCTTTGACAATTATACCATTTGCATTTTTATTTGACAACGTATATGATGTTAAATTTGATAACGACACTGGCCTCCGTACAGTCTCTTTTTTTCCATCCAGATGTGTATTCAAATGACTACACAGATTCCGCTTCCCAATCAGATAAATACTCTGCAAAGGCGCTGTCAAACACAATGCCATATCCATAATACTCATAGTAGGAATATTCTCCTACCGGATTACCCCGAGCTTCAAGTTCTGTAATGCTTGTATTCCCAATGTCAAACAGGACACCGTTTCCATAATAATTCCAATTATTCCATCGCTCTTGCTCATACAGTCTCACTGTACCAACCTTTCCTCCCTAGCACTATCCCTAGCCAAAGACCAATCGCCATAATGAACATAGGTGGTATTGTTCTTTCTTGGGTCAACTACCACTGCAGGGTAAGAATAGGCAATGGATTCCAAATCCTTGGACCAAGGATGGGTATTGTCTGCGGAGGCACGTCCTGAGGCCGCAGCAGTGCCGCTGGCCTGGAAGGATAGCCCACGCAATTCATCAAAGCTCATTCCTCGAGAGATAGTTCTATCCTCTAAGGATGTGATATTCTCCACATTGGAGGAGAGATAATAGCCACTTCTACTGAACAAAGTTATCTTATCCTCGGTATTTACTACAGCATACGTCCTCATATTTCTTTCATTTTTTTCCAGGTTACAATAGGAATAGACGTTTTTAATAAGCATTTTTCTTTTATCGCTACTGCTATCAAATGCACCATAGATATTTTCAAAACCTGCACAAATACCTGCCAAGTTTGTTTTTGTTGACCGTCTTCCAGTATCTGCAACTGTAACCAGACCACCTGCATAACAATTTGTGATACTTCCCTGACCATTCATAGAACCAACCAAACCGCCAATATATCGGTTCTGTCTGCCAGCTTTTTCAGATGCAGTTACCAGCTTATTCACTGCGCTGCTGTTTTCAATTTTCCCGAAGTTATAGCCTGCTAAACCACCCACTGCACTGGGATGGTTTGCATCGCCAGCTGGCTCGTACCTCACCACGTAGCCAGACACGGAACAATTGGACACCGTTGCGGGGGTTCCGTCCTCGTAATCCTTCCCTCCTATATCCACATAAACCAAACCAACTAAGGCTCCCACGCCGGGATGCTTATCATCATTATATTGGGAAATAACGTATCCACTCTCATTCTCGGGATCAGAGGCAATCATCACAATGTTTTTTAGGGTTGCCTGCTGAACTTCTCCAAACAGCCCTGTAAACTGATAACTATCTGCCTTTGTGGTAATACATCTATAGTCTATAATCTTATACCCTTGACCATTATAACGATTTCTAAAATTACTGGGTGTATAGGTATCCCCATTGGGATCCGTAAAAGCCTGAGAATTAGGGCGGCCAATGGGTCTGTTTCTATAGGTGTTTTTGCTGGAAGCATCCATTAAATTATAGCTTTTTCCGCAGTATTCTTTCGTATAAAGTTCAAAATCAATGTCATTTTCCTGCACAAAATGATACCTTATATCGGTGCTCTCTGTCCATTTTGTGGTGTTCCAATAATAAGCCGCACGCGCCAAAGCATTTATATGACGAGGGCTTCTAACCGAAATCGGGTTTTTATCCCCTGTTGGATTCAGCGGTGTGTCCGCCGCAGTACTACTAATATCCGGATTGATGGCGTTCTTTGCAAAGTCAGGGCAATAGAAGAATGTATACTCTTCTGTCTTTTTGCCCTTGCCTTCATAGCTGATTTCCAACCGGTCATAAAACCTTGCCGCAGTATTTCTATCTGTCATCTGCAAAGCAAACGGCAGACGATAAACCCTTGCATTGGAAATGGTATACTTTATATTGCTTTCTTCAATATTGGTGAACACCAAAGAAACCCTATTCATAATTTTTGTTGCTTCTTCGGCTGTGGGCGTTGCTGAATCTGTAACTTTCACCGAATTTCTCTTTGGATTAGGTAAATCCCCATTTAACTCATATTGGAAACCGCCTAGTTCGTAAATCGTCATCAATGCATACCCATCCTCAACACAAGGCTCCTGCCGTAAAGTATTTAGCCTCCAGCCATTGATTTTCCCTGAATCATATGCGCTCCCATCATCAGTTAAGCTTGTTTCGGCATAATAGCCGTAATAATTCCCATCCTGATCGGCAGTGGCATATTTTTCATAATATACCAAAGAGGTCTGCAGCTTCATCTCTCCCGGCCAATCACCATAATGGGGTATGATTGCCCCGCCCTCTCTCGCCAGCATTTTAAAAGGAATACTGTTGCCTACCAATTCATCCTTATAAGGATAGCAATCACTTGGTGAATTACCTTTTTCTGGTTTTAAACCAGAAAATCCTTGCCCCTTCACACCTGCAGGGCTTATTTCATAAGCAGCATTGTAGTTCGGCTGCCTCAGAAAGTTGCAATTACGAATCGTCGAGGTCGTAACACCTACAAATCCTCCGGAGGTCCCGACAACCGAAGTGCCATCCTTTTTTTTCACAAGGCCATAGGAATTGGAATCAGAAATACTTCCGTTAACTGCACGACCAACGAACCCTCCTGCAGAACCAAGCACATAAACTACATCGGAGGTAGAATAGCATTGGCTGATGGAAGAATTATTCAGTTCTCCCAGAAAGCCGCCTGTATACCAAAGTCCTCCGGTAACGTCGCCTGAGGAATAAGAATTTGTAATAGAACCATTATCATATCGTCCGCAAAAACCTCCTATAAAAGAAGCTGTACCGGAAACATTTATTGCAGCAAAGGAATCTTTGGTAACAGTACGCTGGGTTGCTTGCCCCACCATGCCGCCTACATAACTAGAATCTTCAGGAGACCCTTTTACTTGATAACGCTGAACCCGCTCGGGCATATCCGGAAGCGGCTGATTAAATTCATTTCTCGTTGTTAGGTATACGCCGCAGTTCGTAATGCTTCCCCCTGTGATCTGACCGGTCAACGCACCAACATAAGAATTCCCTGTAACACTGAAATTGACTAATTTCATGTTTTTCATATGGGAATTTATTAATTTAGAAAATAAACCGGTATAATGGCCTCCGGATATCTTAAAGTTCAAAATTTCATTGTTATTTCCATCAAACGTCATGCCGTCAAATAATTTTAGGTTTTTCAGAGGTGCAAAGTCAGCGGAATAAGGATTGTCACCTGTATTTCCGGGAATTCTTGCGTCATCTTCCCATTGGGTATAATCATAATCAATGGGTTTTGTCTGGGTAACAGTAATCGGCTTACTTTCCTCACTTTTATTTACTTCATAAACAGACTCATCCAAATTCCTCAAATGACGTACATACTGCACCTCTAAATCGCCTTCCACCTCTTTTTTCGCAAAAAGACTATTTGTGGAGGCAATGGTATTGCCGGTAATATGAATATCCTCTCCATCATCATAGGTGACAGATACCGTTATATGAATATTATCCCCTGCTGTCAACTTACCCTCGGTAATGTTGCTAAAACTGTTCTTGCCGCCTTCGATACTATCCAAAAGCACCGGAATTTGGCAATTTGCCTTTTGAATTGTAAAATCTGTTCCGCCTTTTAATTCTTTGGTAAAGGTATGTTCTGTGGGCTTTGCAGCATCATAGCTTTCGTCCGTTACGGTCACGGATACCAAAAGCTTATTTTGTGTTTTAATAAACGGTCGCATACCCGTTAATTCAATATTGAGATATAAATCCTCTTTATTCACAATACCTGCCGTGGGTGTAAACTCTGTCGGCAGTTCCTCCCCTGCGGAAAATTCCGAAATACCTCCATAATAGCCAAGCATTTTTGTTTTGCGGGCTTTTTTCGCTCTGGAAAAAAGTTCTTGTATGTCATCATATGTAAACGCTTTCTCCGCATAAAAGACACCGTAAACATCTCCTGTTTTCGGGTTCAACTCAACCAAAAAATGCCCTTCGTTTTCCATGGAAGCCGTTAAAACAGAACTGGTACCCATGATATAATTTACAAAAACAGTATCGGAATCGGTAAAATAGTATAGATCTTTCCAATCCGTTTTTTCATCGTTATAATCCTGTGGCTCTTGCGTAAGCTTCTGGGCTGCATAGTCTTTTTCTACTGCATCTAAAAAAACACCCAACGTTCCTGTGGATTTCATTGTTGTAAGCTTATTTTGAGAAACCAGATAAATCTGCCGTGCAGTATCATCATATTTCGTTAATGTCAGACTTTTTTTCAAACTGCCTACTGCGGGTATGGCAATGATACTAATAATAATGATAATCGCCACTGCAATCAGCACTTCAACCAATGTATATCCCTTGTGATTTTTTAATGATATTTTTTCTCTCATCACATTCACTCTCTTTTTCTAATACACACTTATAAGCTCTATGTTGTCCGAACCGCAGATTACATTTTCATCTTAAATATTGTAACAAACTTAATTACATAAAACAATAAGAAAAGCATACAATTGCACAGGATTTATCAAAATTTTACAAAAAATTCATTCCTTTCACATATTTTGCCAGCAAAATAAGTAAGGCTGATACATTTACCCCTTCTCTCTCAGGAGAGTACGTATCACGCATAGAAAAAAAAGCTTTAAAAAAGCTCAACAACGCTTTAAAGGATTAACAGGGCTTTGCCCTGATACATAACAGCATTCAAGCTGCACTTGCAACCAAACATAAAAAAAGCAGGCCAAATGACCTACCTTTCCTACTTACCCTTCTGCAAAATGACTTCCATCCGCAATAATGCGCAAATTATTTTTTAACACTGCAATCTCATCTCCGGAAAAACATTTCAAAACCTCATCGTTCACATCATCAATAATTTTCGTAATCGGCACTTCCAGAGCCTTGCCCTTTTCCGTAGGAACAACACGAACTTCACGCCGATCCTCCTTATTGATCACTCGATCTATAAGGCCTTTTTTTTGCATACGGTCTAATACTCCTGAAATCGTTGAAGTTTCCAAGCAAAGAATTTCAGAAATTTGCTTCGGTGTGGCAAATTCCCTTTGCCATAAGCAACTTAATACACCGTATTGGGACGGTGTAATATCGTATTCTGTCAATTTTGCACTAAGATGCTGAAAAACAGAGTGCTGCGCCGTGGTCAATAAATAATTAATACATTGTGTCAATTCCATATGCTTATCCTTTTCCCTTTTCTCGATTCTCTATTTATAGAATAGCTGTAATTCTGACAAAAATCAAGTTATTTATTTTGCATCCAACACATTTTTGCGCAACATATCAAATTTCTTCACAGGTTTGTCGAACAAAATTTGTAGAATTTGCTGAGGATGGGGGGCGGATTCCACGGGCTCTCCGGCTTCGTCCCACATTTTGGCAACGGTCATTGTAAAGGACTCTCCCTTTGCAGGCATAACCTCTATGGTATCTCCCACGGAAAATTTATTGCGCTGCTCCACGATGGCAATGCCGTTTTCCGGATTCCAATCCTCTTTTACCACGCCAATAAAATCAAATCCCCGAATATAGGTGTTTTTATCATATATTTGCTGATTTCCATCGGGCTTTTCATAATAAAACCCTTCTGTATAATCTCGATGACTGGCCTTGGAGACCTCTTCCAAATAGTGGGGCAGGTTTTCTTGGTAAAGTGCAGGGGATTCCAAATAATCATCAATGGCCTTGCGATAGGCCTTTACCACTGTGCCCACATAAAACGGCGTTTTCATCCGTCCCTCAATTTTGAGGCTCATAATACCCGCTTCTATAATATCTGGGATATGCTCAATCATACAAAGATCCTTAGAGTTATAAATATAGGTTCCTCTTTCATTCTCCTCAATGGGCATATATTCACCAGGTCTTGTTTCCTCAACCAGATGGTACTTCCATCGGCAGGGATGGGAACAAGCACCCTTATTGGCATCTCTGCCGCTCAAATAATTGCTGAGCAGGCACCTGCCGGAATAAGAAATGCACATAGCCCCATGGACAAAGGCCTCAATATCCATATCCCGGGGGATTTTTTCCCGCATCTCCTTTACTTCTTGAAAGGAAAGCTCTCTTGCCACAACAATACGCTTCGCCCCCAGCTGATACCACATGGCCGCACTCATATAATTAGTATTGTTGGCTTGGGTTGAAACGTGTATTTCCATCGTGGGGACAGCCTTTTTCGCCACAGAAAACACCCCCAAATCAGAAATAATCAGAGCATCTGCCCCGATTTTCTCCACCGCTTGAAAGTATTCCGCCATGCCTTCAAAATCCGCATTATGGGCAAATATATTTGCGGTAATATAAACCTTTGCTCCATGGTCGTGGGCAAAACGAATGCCTTCGGCCATGGTATCCAAATCAAAGTTTTTTGCTTTTGCCCGCAGGCCATAAGCCTCGCCGCCGATATAGACTGCATCGGCACCATATAGAACTGCGATTTTCAGTTTTTCCAAATCTCCTGCCGGAGCCAACAGTTCAGGTTTATTTCCCATGATTTTTTTCTCCTTCTGTTTCCTTTGTTTTATAGCAAAGCGCCATGCCATCCCCGATGGGAATGATGGAAGTCTCCAGTCCTTCATGATGGGTAATATCCCACAAAAAGGCTCTCAAGCGCTTATGAATGGTGCGCTGCCTTCTGGGCACACTATAGCGGGTTTGAGCAATGGTGCCTCCCTGCAAAACATCATCCACAATCAAAAGCCCCCCCACGGGCATCAGCCGCAGGCAATGGGACAAAAAGCTATGATACTGCCCTTTGGCGGCATCCAAAAATATCACATCATAAGGGCCCGCCAGCGTTGGCAGAATATCCGCCGCATCCCCTTCCAAAATCGTAATTGTGTCCTCAAGACCCATACGTTTGATATTCGGACGGGCTTCCTGCAGCATCACCTCAAAACGGTCAATGGTGGTTACCGTCCCCCCCGGCTGCAAATATCTGCTCATCAAGCCCGCGGAAAAGCCCACCGCCGTTCCAATTTCCAAAATATGCTTAGGCTTTTTCATAGATAGCAAAACACTAAGCAGTCTTGCTGTTTCTAAGGGTATAATGGGCACATTTGCTGCATTTGCTTCTCTTTGTACTTCTCCCAAAGCGCCATCATACATAGGCTGTATGGTGCGCAAAAAGCTGCTCATCTCTTCATCCGTTACATAATTCATTCTATTCTCTCCTAAAATCAACTTGCCTTATATTTCTCCTTGGCTTTTAAAAATTCCTCATAGGTTTCGCAGAACACATGGTTATCCTTCCCTTTTGCCTCAACTACATAATAAATATAGTTGTTCTCCTCTGGGTAAAGAGCCGCTTGAAACGACAATTCTCCGGGGTTAGAAATCGGCCCTATGGGAAGCCCTGACACTTGATAGGTATTATATGGAGAATCATACTGCAAATCAACGGTAGAAATGTCCTCTTTTACAATGCCCATGGCATATAAAACGGTAGCGTCCATCTGCAAAGGCATTTTCTCCTCCAGCCTATTGTAAATAACTCCTGCGGCCCGGGGACGCTCCTCCTCCACCTTGATTTCTTTCTCAATGATAGATGCCATGGTAACAAGCTGATCTAAGGTGTATCCGCCGGAAGCCACTACATCCTGATACTCCTTCGTATACATTTGGTCAAAACGGCTGAGCATATTCTGAATCAACTCTGTTGCCGTTGTTTCTTCCTTCATATAGTAAGTATCGGGAAAAAGATAGCCCTCTAATTTGAATTCTCTATCGGGTATATCCTTTAGAAAATCAAATTCATAGGTGCCTGTATTGCACGCCTCTATAAATTCTTCGGCGGTGCAAATTCCCGTTTCCTCTGCCTTTGCGGCAATCTGTTGGGTGTTATACCCTTCGGGAACAGTGAATTTTATATCATTAAAAACAATGCCGGTTTGCAATAGTTCCATAATTTGTGTGGCATTTAGCCCTTTATCCACTTCGTAGATGCCTTGCTGATAGGTTCCGTCAAAGCCATTCATTTTACTGCTCAAACGAAAGGAAAACGCACTTTTGATCAATTTATTTTCCTTTAAAATATCTGCAATATCCGCCGTTGATGCGCCCTCGGGAATGGTCACAATGACCGTCTCACCCGTTAAGACAGGCTCCTCCGCCGAAGCCATCATAAAATTTTTTGACATTCCAAAAGAAAGAAGTCCAACGATCACCGCAATAATCAAAAACATTCCCAGACGAATCCTTTTGTCCCGTCGGCGTTTTTTCTCCCGAAGCTGCCTTCTTTCCTGTTGCCTTTTTCTATTGTAATCCATATTTTCCCTCATGGTAGTACTCCTTTCATTCCCCACAAATCTGTTCTATTATACAATTTTATTCTCTTTCAGACAACTAAAATTTAGAATCTAAATGCGATCGTAATTTTCTTTTTCACTTTTCTTAATCTTCTTGCAGAATGGAATATTCTTGGTATAATAGATAAAGATTATAAAAGAACGATGGCACTTCTTTATTTTTACAGCCTCTTAAGATGCAACAATACCGAAAAAGCCATTCTCCTTCTTTATCTGGAAATCCCTTAATTTGCAACTGACAAATCCAACTTCCCCGAAAACAGCGGGTTTCATGCACTGTACTGTCTCTGTTGGGGACCCGTTTGGGTTTGTATCAAAGATTGGAGTCAACAATGAATTATCGAGAAAGTATAGCATATTTAGAACAGGAAATCGGGTTTGCCTCTTGTCCCGGCCTTGAAAGAATTTCTAATTTAATGGAAAAGCTGGGAAATCCGGAAAAAAACCTTAAAATGATACATATTGCAGGAACCAACGGAAAAGGTTCTGCCACTGCAATGCTTTGTTCCATTTTGCAGGAAGGGGGCTATCGTGCCGGAGGATACACCTCCCCCCACCTTGCACGCTATAATGAGCGGTTTGTCATCAATGGGCAGCAAATTACCGGCGCTGCCTTTGCCGATAGTATTACCAAAATACGAGCCGCTTGTGAACAGCTGGTTGCAGAGGGAAAGGAATGCCCCACCCTGTTTGAGGTCATTACAGGCGCCGCTTTCCTCTATTTTGCAAATGAGCAAGTGGATGTTCTTGTTTTGGAGGTAGGACTGGGCGGAAAATATGATGCCACAAACATCATTGAAAACCCCCTTTTGAGCATCATTATGTCGATTAGCATGGACCATACGGAGTTTTTGGGCAACACCATTGCCCAAATTGCAGAAGAAAAGGCCGGTATTATAAAGAAAAATTGTCCTGTTGTGTTGTATTCTCAGGATGAAGTAGTATATAATATTGTAAAAAACAAAGCCCATTCTCTGGAAGCGCCCTTTTATTGCCCTAAGGATGCCCGCATCAAAGTTTCCTCTCAAACCATAGAGGGAACCGTCTTCGATGTAGCCTGTGCATCCTTTCAGTATGAAAACATATTTCTGCCTTTGGCAGGGCAGCACCAAATTCAAAATTGCATTACTGTTTTGGCTGCCTGTGAGGTGCTGAAAAAAAACGGGCTTTCCTTCACGCCCCAGCAAATTCGTGCCGGTATCCAAAAAACCGCTTGGGCCGGAAGAATGGAAATTTGCAAAAAAGAGCCTATGCTTATTTTAGACGGTGCTCACAATGTGGATGGAATACGCCGCTTAGCAGAAAGCATTCCCATTTATTTTACAAAAAAGAAAATAACCCTGATTTTAGGCATTTTAGGGGATAAAGAATATGAAAAAATGGCGGAGCTGATTCTTCCCCTTGCCCATCGTGTGATTTTTAGCGAGCCTCATAATGCCCGTAAGCTAGAGGCTGGTGCTTTGGCAACTGCCATATCCTGCGGCAGCATCCCTTGCTATATTGAACCGGAGCTGGAGCAGGCATATCAAAAAGCATTGGAAATCACAGAAAAGGATGAACTGATTCTGTGCTGCGGTTCCCTGTATATGATTGGTGCTTTACGTTCCTATATATTGTCATTTGAATAAGGAGGTCAACTATGTTCAACTTTAAAGATGAACTTTCCAGATATCAACCCATTCTCGAGTTAGACCAAATTGAAGAGGCATTGCAGCCCAATCAATTAAAAGACCTGGTTGATATTTTAGAGCATATTGCAAAAGATAAAAAAATCGGTGCTTCCCCGGAATAAGCAAAGGAGCGATGAGAATGAGATGCCCGAATTGTGGATTTGAATTTTCCGAAGGTTATCTCTGCCCCAAGTGCGGAATGGATGCCTTTGTTTTATTAAAAACCAGAAAGCTTTCCGTTCGACTGTATAACGAAGCCTTGGAAATGGCGAAGGGTCTGGATCTTTCCGGTGCAGCAGAAAAACTGGAGCAGAGCCTCCTTTTTGATAAAAATAATATGCAGGCCCGAAACCTGTTGGGCTTGATTTATTGTGAAACAGGCAAAATTGCAGATGCTCTGAAGCATTGGATTATTAGTACCTCCATTGTGAAGGAGAAAAATCCCGCCGTTGGATATATGGACTTTTTGCAAAAAAACGGCAGGGAAATGGAACGGTATAATGATGCCGTAAGAATGTACAACCAAGCCCTTTTATACCTAAATCATGGCAGCGATGATATGGCAATCATTCAATTAAAAAAAGCCATAGACAGCAACCCGGATTTTATTGATGCCTATAACCTATTAATTCTGTGCTGTATAGAAGAAAATAACTATAAGCGGGCGCAGCATTTTATTGATATTGTTTTAAAAAAGGATCGGAAAAATCTGAAGGCGTTAAAATACGAAAGTATGATCAATGGCGGTGCCAATAACCTTCGCAAAAAAGCGTTGCGTGCCCAGGAAAACAAAGAGGACTCTTCTCAAAAAACGGTTTCTCCCAAAAAAACCGATAGTGCTCCGCCCATGCCCAGATATAAAAGGAAGGAAAAGAAGCTTGGCATTTTGGAAAAAAGGGATATTATTTCCTTTTTAATTGGTATTGCCTCTGCGGCCATTGTCATTCTGGTTTTAATTATGCCCGCCATAAACGAGGTAAAGGATAAAACAATGCAAGAGCTGCAAGCAAAGGTAGATACCTATGCCGGTGAAACACAAATGACGCCAGAGGAAGTTTTGGCCATGCGAACGGAACTGGAAACATTGCAAAATGAAAATAAACGCTTGCGCAGTGAGGAAACGAAACAGGCAAATCTTGAATTATTGCAGACAGCAGTTTCTCAGATGACAGATTCTGACTTTGAGGCCTGTGTTGCCACTCTGGATCGGATTGATACCATGGGCTTTAGTGAAGAAGATATGGCAAAATATAACACACTGAAGGCAACGGCTTATCCAAAAGCCGCAGATAGCCTTTATACGAAGGGGAAAAGTGACTTTTTAAGTAACAAATTTACAGAAGCAAAGGCAAATCTGGAGAGCGCATTGAACTATGCCTCCGACGAAAACTTTATTGATGATGCCTACTATTATTTGGCAAAAATTGCCGAAAATGCAGAAGATATAGAGCAGGCAAAAACCTACTATCAAAAGGTTATTACCGAATACCCTGACTCGAACCAGTTGGCCAATGCCGAAAACGCGCTCTCTCAAATTACAGAATAAACTTGAATGTATAGTTAGCATGGCTACACTGTAAAAATAGCCGTTGCAATGAAGGCTTGACCTCTTTGCAACGGCTATTTTCGGTGTTTCAAGAAAAAAGGACTGTAAGATATGCCAGCCCCATTACCAAACTAAACTTTATCTGCATTTTTCTAAATATTTCCCATTCGTAACCATAGATACAGGCTCTATTTTGAAGCATATCTATCTTAGTTTTTGGAATATCCATCCCCTGCTTCCTATCACAATAATCATGCAAACCAATCCCAATAAAATCATTTCTGTGAACAAAAGCATTGCGTGAAACCGCTCCCAGACAAACACACGATTTGCAACGTTAAAAAAAGTATGCAGTAGGATAACTGTCCATAAGTTTCCCTTTGTTCTGTACATAAAAAATGTAAAGATAACGGAAAGTTCTATCGTAGTTATAGTGAACAGAATCCAAAAAAGAATATCTCCCGCATAGTTTAGATGCCAAAATCCCCACAAGCAGCCCACAAGGATGCTGGCGAAAAAAGGTGTGAATTTTTTATTTAGTTTCGGCAGCAAATATCCACGCCGGCCCACTTCTTCCCCCATACTTCCGAGCAGAATTGCCGCAAAATTTAGAGTATAAAAAATTGTGTCTCCCTTCCAAGGAAGATACGGACTGTGAAAAAGCACTGCTAGCAGCCAACCGTTCATGGCCATAAACCCAAGGGGTAAAATTGCCGCCGCTACATAAAAAACAACATATTTCCTACGGAACAATAATCCGTTTTGTAGGTCTGACAAAGCAAGCTTATCCTTAGTAATACAGAGGAGCAGCAATGTTGCAAGCATTGGCCCGAATTGGGTGAAGGAGACGGAATACTCCCCTACACTTTTCCAAACAAAGTGCAAACAGAGCAAGCCCCCCGTAACGATCAAGGTTGTAAGATACCATATGAAAACAATATGTTTTTGCATTCTTTTCTCCATAGCTCTCTCCAATGCAAACGACATGAATTTCTTTTTCATTTTAGCATATGGATCAAAAGAAGTCTATCAACTTCCATCGACTTCTTTTGATAAAACTTTGTTCTGCCAAAGCAATTGCACACATTTCATTCATGCTCATTCATCCTTCTCTATACGGGCAATGATTCTATTCAGTATAGGCTTGAATACTATGGCTTTGCGCAGTTCCCTCTGTGGTGACGAAGCCGATCCATGCAGACGGCTTGAATCTACGCCTTACACCAGAGGATGCTATGATGAAACGGTGTCAAAATTTCACGGAAACCTCAAGAATCAAAAGCTCTCTGCAATATCTCTTCTAAGGGATACAAGAAGTTGGCTTTACTTATTTTTTACTGTCTTGCGCTAGAATATGTCATGGAGAATAACTAAACTGAAATAATATATAAAAGTTTATTTTTTTCGATAATAACAGTCATATTTATGGTAACTATGACGAAAACAAAAAGCGACGGACGGTAATTTATGAAGAGTATTACGAAAGGCGAAAAAAAGATAAGGCTGAAACGCCTTCGGACAAAAATATTGGTCATCATCGCTCTTCCGGTAATCATTGCCTTTCTGATTGCGGGCATTCTAACAACGAACAGTGCCCGAGCAAGTATTTATAGCCTTCCGAACGATGAGCTGGCAACCACCTTCAAGGCGGTCTCCTATCGAATTGATGGGAAGATTGAACCCTTTTCCCAACTTGTGAAGGATATGGCCGCCAATGAGCAGTTTCGGAAAATTCTGTCGGACACCCAAAAGGGTAGCCTCATTGCCGAGGCGGAAAGCTTTGCACAGGCCACAGATACAATGATCAGCCTTGTAAAAACGAATGAAAGTATTCTGAGCACATGACTTGCGGACATTGATTCAAGCCAATTCTGGGCCTTGGACGGCTTTATTTCGGACGAAAACTGGGACATAGCGCAGCGGGGCTGGTATCGGTCGGTGATAAATGCCGATCAGACCACCGGGTGATTTGACCGACCTGTATTCGGACGATACCGTGAACCTTAACGTTGTTACCATGGTAATGCCCATCTACGACGGCAACGCCCGGTGGGCGGGTGTGGCAGGTGCGGATACCGCAATGAACCATCTGACCGAGATCATCCAAGCCCATAAACTGGGAGAACGGGGCTTTTATATTTTGGTATCCGGCTCTGGGCAGATTCTATATCATCCGGATGAAAGCTATGTGGGCAAGCAGGCGGCTGAAACCGACCTTTCGGATAACCTGAAAAAAACCGTAGCCGAAAAAACGCCCATCAGTCTGCAATACGCCTCCCACAGGCAAAGCAGCCATGGCTATGTCGCCCCCATTGGGGATATCGGCTGGCTTGTGATCTCCGGCCTGCCCAACACCGAATTTGAGGCTCCCATCACTGCCATGCGTACAACAACCACTGCTATTTTTATCATTACCGAGGTGTTGATCGGTATCTTGATTTTGTTCTTCTCTCGGAGCGCGGCACGCCCGCTGCGCCGGCTGACCGATGTGGCAGACCAGATGTCCCGTGGGAATTTAAGCGCACAGATCAGCATAAATTCCGCCGACGAAACCGGACAGGTGGTACCTCTGTTGCCATGTTGGCACAGCAAGCGCAAAAGAACCTAGAAAACGTGCAGTCTGTAACCCAATATACCAAGCAAGCAAGAGAAGCAGTCCATTCGGGCAATGAGCATATGAAAATGCTGGCGCAGTCTATATGAATATTGATTCCCCTGCCCGTCAGAGTGTCAATATTATCAAAACCATCGAGGAGGCTTCCTCCGGACAGGCCAGTGGCATTGAGCAAATCCGTCAGGGACTGCATCAAGTTTCCGACGTGGTGCAGTCCAACGCCGCCACAGCAGAGGAAAACTCTGCCACTAGCGAGAAAATGTCGGCGCAATCCGCCGCCTTGCGGGAGGAAATAGGCAAGTTCAAGCTGCGCGCTGACTTGGAAACAGATTTCCCTTTGTTGGCTGAAATGCAGACAGCAATCCCGAGGGGAGCACTTGCTTTGGACAAGGATGAAAGCAAAGGAAACGATTCACAACCACAGTGCTATACTTTCTGAATATCAAAAAAGGCGGATAGGAATCCACCTTTTTCTTTCTTCAACAGAATCCTACACATGGGCAAAAGGCAAAACATACAGACTGCAAAGACAGACCATAGCAAACATTTGAAAATACGATAGGTTATGGTATAATTATAGAAAATTTGTGTCACTCTATATTAGAAAAGCTGAATGCAAAGCTTGCTTAAAAAAGCAAGCCGAATACTAAATTGAGGTGAGAAAAATCAACAAAATGGATAAGCAGTGCAGAGCGGAAGCTCCAATTGAAATTGAAAAGAAATATCATTTTTCAAGCAGGCTCGTTTTTGATAAAGTAAAGGCGTATTTAAAAACGATAGACCAACAGCTTGGCTATGCCTATGAAATACAGCCAAAGCAAAAGCAAATCGATACCTATTTTGACACAAATAACGGAATTTTGGATCAACATAATTGTACGTTAAGAATCAGAGAAAAGGCCGGTAAGTATGAGCTTACAATCAAAAAACCGGTGCCCGGCCAAGCAGAATGCAGCCAAATGGAGCGTTTAGAAATCCAAAAGCTGATTAAACAGCCCTCTTTAAGCGACCACCGGGATTATATTTGCCGACACCTTACATTTTTAGAACAAACTGATGCTTTGACTGAATCGTTAGTGATTGAGAATAATCGAGAGCCTGTAAACATTTCAGCTGGCAGCCTGTCCATGGAAATGGCTCTGGATGACGTTGTTTATAAGAAAAACGGCGAAACCGTACAAGATTTTCAATTAGAGATCGAGCTAAAATCTGATTCTTCCCATAGAACGGAATTAAAACGGCTTTCAGAGGATCTTGAGAAAAAAATTGATGGTTTAACTGTTTCTGAAACATCAAAATACAGACGGGGTTTGGAACAGTTTGAGAAAACAGCCCCCGCTATTAGGAGGTGCCAGCCGGTAGAAAAAAAATTGATTCTGATTCGCCACGGAAAAGCAGATCCTCGAGAGGAAGTCCCAGAGGAGGCCAAAAGAAAGCTAACGGAAAAAGGTGTAAAGGATTTTAAAAAAATACTCCCGGCACTGGAATCCCATTTCGACGGCCTAAAATTACAGCTCGTTTCAAGTGCGTTGCCGCGTGCCGCCCAAACTGCCGCGCTCATTGCAAACCATATGGGAATAGAAGCCTTTGAACAGGTTGACTGGGTGGAAAGCGGAAATTACGAAGGGTTGTTGGAAGCGTATCAAAGGCTTGCTCCCCCTTTTACCCTTGTTGTGGTAGGCCATGAGCCTCACCTAAGCGAGTGGAGCCGTAGACTTTGCGGCTTTAGGATTCCCTTCGGAAAAGGCGGTGCCGTAGGCTTTCGCATCACATCGCAAGAGCCCTTGGGCGCCCAGCCGGAATGGACGCTGTTACCCGAGACCGTTCTTCCGAAGGGTCTTAAAATCAAGCCCTGTGCAGCAGCTGTCCCCGAATTTCGGAAGATTCTGCGCTTCCATTGCCATGAAGTCTTTCGGTTACTGCAAAAATTTCTTGAAACACCCGGTGATCCCGCAACCGTCCATCAGTTCCGTATAAGCATCCGAACGTTTCGAGCCGCCCTGTCCTTTATGAAACCATTGTTAGACCCCACCCAATATACAGCCGTGCAGGCGCAAATGCGGCAGCTTGCAAATCAAATGGGGCGTCTGCGGGAACTGGACGTTTTAAAATCAAAGTGGAGCAAATTCTTAAAAGTATATCCGCTTTTACATGAAGGAGCAAGCGTTTTGAGTGCTGCCCTTTTGTCCGAGCGCCAAAAGGAGCAGGATCTGGTTTGCGCCGACAAGGCGGCCATCACCTCGACTATTTTCCATGTTTTAACATGGGTAGAGGATGTATTGCCTTCGGCGGCAGTTGCGGCAACTGAGGAAGAGGAAACGTCGTTTGCGGCCTTTTGCCAAAAACGGATTAGCAGCCAGCTGAAAAAAATAAATGCCGGCGTTGGAAAAATCACGGATAATGAGTATACGGCAATCCACCAGCTGCGCATCCGCATCAAAAAGCTCCGTTACAGCCTCAGCATACTTGACCCCCTACTTACGCTTAAACGTGGGGATACCATTGCTTTATTAAAAAATCTGCAGGATATATTTGGAGATTATTGCGACACACACAGAAATATAGACATTCTTGAAGGTTTGAGCACGCAAGACACTTCTGCCGAAATGCGCTATGAAAGTGCGCTGATTATCGGATACCAAATCCGCATGATGGAAGAAGGCCTAAACAAAATCAAGGCAGTGAAGGCCCTTCGATAAATAAGTTCATGAATCTTGGATTTTTTCCGAAGAACAAAAACATAAGCTGATGCTTCTTGATTGCATCGGCTTATGTTCAAATTTGTGGTAAACGACAACGTTCTGTGATTCACAGTGCAATCTAAATGAACCAACTTCTGCACGAAAGGCATGGAGTTTGCTCTAAGGAGAAGAACCATCTTCTTTTATATCATAAAGCATAGTAGTAGCGTTTTCATATTGCTTCCGTCAAACAGATTCACAGAAATTGATAGGAGAGCCTTTCAATGTATTGCTGCAAATAAGAATGCATAAGCAGTAATGTTTATCGCAAAAAAATAAGCTCTCCGCCAGAAAAAAAGATGTCTTTTTTTATGGAAAAGACATGGTATACTTCATAAAAAATATCTCTATATCAGAGAAACGAGATTGAGAAAAGAGGAGAACAGTGAATAAAACGGTGGTTGTCTTTCAATCAAAATATGGTTCTTCAAAGCAATATGCACAGTGGATTGCAGAGGAATTATCTTGTGATATATTGAATCGTGAAACTATAAAACCTACGGATTTGGAATCGTATCATACGATTATTTTTGGCGGAGGGCTCTATGCCGGTGGTGTAAGCGGAATTGATTTGTTCACAAAAAATTTCGATAAGCTGTGCCATAAAAATCTGATATTGTTTACCTGCGGATTAGCCGATCCTACGGACACAAGCAATACAGATCATATTAAAAAAAGTCTCGGTAAAGTTCTTACGGCGCAAATGCAGGATAAAATCAAGATGTTCCATCTGCGGGGAGCCATAGACTATAAAAAGCTGGGTGTTATCCATAAAGCAATGATGGCAATGCTTCACAAAATGATTGCAAAAAAGGAGCCTAATTCCTTGCGAAAAGAGGATAAGGAAATGCTTGCAACCTATGGTAAATCGGTGAGCTTTATGGATAAAGCAACGATCATGCCCATTGTCAATTACGTTCACGAATTATGAGCCCAAGTTACACGAGTATTATCGTGCACATACACCGCCAGTCGTATTTCAGTACTTATCTGAGTGACTTTTTCCTGCAAGAATTGTCACAATTCGTTTGTTCCTTTCAAAGCCTTTAAAGCAAAAAAGTTCGGACACCGCAAAATTTCAATAGGGTTTTTGATATGAAAAAAGCTGCATTTTCATTGGTTCATTCCCAGTAAAAATGCAGCTTTTCCCTTGCCTGAAGTATTCTTCTTAGTTTTTATGAATTTCGTGTGCTTATGCTGCAAACGGGCCGTGATTGGGGCGGGAATGCAAAATATATGCAGCGACTTTTTATGCATTGTCGTAACCAAATCCTTCAGACAACCTCCGAATGCCATATCTGTTTCTGAAATCCAGAAATCTGTTAAAGAAGTTCTCCATCATTTCTTCACCCATGGCGTTGCGTATTTATAAAATAATTTCATATTGACATTCTTCGATTTGACTCCTATAATGATCATATTGAAAAATATAGATGTGAGGTGTCCCTATGGAAAACTATTTAGAATATACAAAAATATTCAAGGCGCTGGGTGATCCCAAAAGAGCCATGATTGTGGATATGCTCTCTTGCGGAGAGCTTTGCGCCTGCATGATTTTAGAGAAATTTGAAATGTCCCAATCTACGCTATCCCACCACATGAACGATATGTAGTACATTTCAACGGTAGAATTATTCCGCAGAATGAAAGAAGCCACTTCCTATTGCAGAAGCGACTTCTTAATCATAGTATTTCATTATGACACCCTCCGAGCGATACCGTATTGTATCTGTTTTTCTATCGGAATGAAGTGCCTATGCTTATCCATTAGCCTTTCGATTTCTTCAAATGCCTTATAGCGTACTGATAATTTACCATCTGTGCCAACAGTGATATGGTCAATATCTGCTAATATCTCTTCTTTTGTAGCGGTGAAGTTGCCAGTTTCCAGTTCTCGACTTGTTTTCTCTCTGACAGTATTCAAATAGCTGATGGTTTCCTCAATTTCCGCAATATCTGAATATATTTCATCATTACTTTTGGATAGTGCATTGATTTTAGAGCCGATTTCTTTTTCTTCGGCTGTCAACGGCTCTAAATAAGCGTCAAGCTGTTGCTTGCTAAAAGAGTTATCCAGATACAGTCCCAACAGCTTATTTTTCTTTTCCTGCACTGATTCTAATTGCTGTTTTAGACTATTGATGGCTGTAATATCCTGCTTATTTATTCTCGTCATCAGTGCTACGGTGAGCGAAGTAAGAGCCAATGCGCCGAACTCTGCTTTCTCCCAAATGTTATAAGCATAGGAACTGCCGTAAATGAACTGATTTAGAGCCGTTTCCGATACATTAGGATTATTGCAAAGCATAACCCTGTTACCGTCTTTATCCCTGTGCATTGTCCGCTTTGTTTTGCAAGCATATGACCGAACCATGCCGCCAGCCGATTTGACCATATCGCTACCAGAAGCATAATACTTGCTACCGCAACAACCGCAGATAATCTTGCCTGCAAAAAGTGTCTTGCCCGAATAGATACCCTTTTTCCCGCTGTGCTGTATACGACTGCCTAAGGCTTTCTGCGCCTTTTCAAAGGTTTCCATGTCAATAATAGCAGGAACTTTATCGGTTTCAAATATAACGGCGTGTCCTGTTTCTCTGGTAGAGTGCTTGTTGAAGATTAGACCATTGCTGAACTTTTTACGAACTCCCCGCCCTGTATAGGTTTCATTCTTGATTATAACCATCAGACTACTTACACCAAAAGGCTTTCCGCTTCGTCCTAATATACCATGTTCTGTTAAATACCTCGAAATGCGGGGAACACCCATATTCTTATTAGCGTACAAATCGAAAATGAGCCGTATAACTTCAGCTTCTTCCTCGATAATTTCTAATCTGTTTTCAGGCTTCGGATAATAGTTATAGCCATAAATATTGCCATGAGCATGAATATTGCCCCGCTTTATGCCTTCCTCGATACCGAACAGCACCTTACGGCTTTTATCTCGACTTTCGTTTTCGTCAAGCACCTGTAACACTTGTAGGGTCATAATGTCGGCGGCTCGTTCAGTCGATAAGCCTGTGTCTATAAAATCAACATACACGCCGTTCTTCGTGAGAGTTTTCAATAGCATATCGGCACTAACATTACGAGCAAAACGGCTCGTATTTTTCACAAGTATGCGGTTGAACTTCGGCTTACCTGTAATGAGGTATAAATCGCCGTCCATTTTGCTCTTGTCAAT
>DCDZ01000028.1:0-520 GCA_002316675.1 Tyzzerella sp. UBA1042 | reverse complement strand
CCGTCCATTTTGCTCTTGTCAATGCCAGCGTCCGCAATCATTTTGTCAAAGCCTGGACGCTTTAGGCTCGTACCGCTACGCCCATAATCGGGATAGAGTTCTACAAACTCATATTTATCATTGCCGCCAAACTCCCGCTCAAAATAGCTTATCTGATTTTCAAAGGAACTTAATTGCTCCTTGTCCTTAGTGCTTACCCGACAGTAAGCACATATTTTTTCTCTTATCATTTTTCACCGCTCCTTTATCTAAGCAGGGCAGAGTTGCACATATCTACAAACCTCCGCAGTTTGCCCTTGCTCCTTACTTCTAAAGCAATCTCGCCGTACTGCGTATTGCTTTTCAATACGAAATACAGGTGATTTTTCGTTTTGTTTTTCGTTTCAGATTGATTTCTCTTTTTGCCGACTACTGCACCCGCTACCAATCCCGCAGGACCGAGCAACGCACCGCCGACCGCAGCAGCACCCACACCGCCCCTTGTTGTGCCTTTTGTAATACTGCTGATAAACTCTTTTTC
>DCDZ01000016.1:144428-145403 GCA_002316675.1 Tyzzerella sp. UBA1042 | reverse complement strand
TCGACCCTTTAACCTGATGTGGGTAATGCCAACGTAGGGAGCTTGCTGTGTATAATTTAGAAGGAGCACCTCATGTGCTTCTTCTTTTTTATTTTCTTAAAATCATGTTTTTGTAAACTACATATTAAGAAGGGATGGTTAGATGAGAAATTACAGTACACAAATGGAGGCAGCAAAAAAGGGGATTATTACTCCGGAGATTGCAGCAGTAGCAAAGAAAGAGGGTATTTCTGAAGAAGCAGTATGCCAGAGGGTAGCTCAAGGAAGCATCGCAATACCTGCAAATATACGTCATTCCGCCTTGGTTCCTAACGGAATAGGGGAGGGACTGTCCACCAAAATAAATGTAAATCTTGGAATTTCTGGGGATTGCAAGGATTATTCCGTAGAAATGCGCAAGGTTGATTTGGCAATTGAATTTCATGCGGAAGCCATTATGGATTTAAGCAACTATGGTAAAACCAACACCTTCCGCCGTGAGCTGATCTCCCGCTCACCTGCAATGATCGGTACAGTGCCCATGTATGACGCTGTAGGATATTTAGAAAAAGAATTGAAGGAGATTACTGCGGAGGATTTTCTAAAGGTTGTCCGTGCCCATGCAGAAGAAGGCGTTGATTTTATGACGATTCATGCGGGAATCAATAAACGCGCTGTGGAAGCATTCCTTCGAGAAGGGCGAAAAATGAATATTGTTTCCAGAGGCGGCTCTCTGCTGTTTGCATGGATGCAAATGACAGGAAACGAAAATCCATTTTATGAACATTACAACGAGCTTCTGGGAATTCTGCGTGAATATGATGTAACCATTAGCTTAGGGGATGCCCTTCGTCCCGGATGTATTGCAGACAGTACGGATGCTTCCCAAATCAGTGAGCTGATAGAATTAGGGCATTTAACAAAACGTGCCTGGGCACGTGATGTGCAGGTAATTGTGGAAGGCCCCGGACACATGGCAATGAATGAAATTGCAGC
>DCDZ01000016.1:130547-144220 GCA_002316675.1 Tyzzerella sp. UBA1042 | reverse complement strand
TTGCAGCAAATATGCAGCTGCAAAAGCGCCTTTGCCATAACGCACCGTTTTATGTATTAGGCCCTCTTGTAACCGATATTGCTCCGGGGTATGACCACATTACATCAGCCATCGGCGGGGCAATTGCCGCTGCAGCTGGTGCGGATTTCCTCTGCTATGTTACTCCTGCGGAGCATTTGTGTTTGCCAAATGAGAGCGATGTAAAGGAAGGAATCATTGCAAGTAAAATTGCGGCTCATGCTGCAGATATTGCAAAAGGAATTCCCGGTGCCCGTAATGCTGATAACCAAATGGCGGAGGCACGCCACAAATTGGATTGGGAAGAAATGTTCCGCATCGCCATTGATGGAAAAAAGGCAAGAGAATATTTTGAAAGCACCCCGCCTACGGAACCCGATACTTGTTCTATGTGCGGTAAAATGTGTGCTATGCGTACCACGAACCGCATTTTGGAAGGAAAAACGGTGGAGCTGTTTTTATAAATCGAGATTGAATGGATTTGACCGGATGAATCATCACGTAAAGGGTGGGCAGTTTTCCCACAAATGGGTGATCTTCCAATTCTCTTGAGCATTCAAAATATGATTGTGGGAATTGACAATTTTTAAAATCCATCTATTCATAAATATACAAAAACCCCTTGACAATAGGGCATTTCCTACTGTCAAGGGGTTCAATATGTTCTAATTACTTGTTTCCGAAGTATCTGTTAAGTAAGCCCTCAAAAGCCTTGCCGTGTCGGGCCTCGGCATACTTCCATTCAAAATGATAAAAACAGATTATGCTTATATTACAATGACTTTCTTAGGCGGAGCATTGCCACGTTTTCTATACAATGCCAGTTCGAAAGCCAGCTAGAAAAAATCAATTTGATATAATCTATTTAGTTCGTAATAACAATAAAATGATAAACAAGTGAACTCTAATTTGAAAAAACAATAATATCTTTTAATAAAAAAACATTCTCTATAGATAAATAAATGCAAAATTTTTTTATGTTAACATTAGTTGACATTACTTGTAAAAAAACGATTTGCGGACAGTGTAAAATAAAATTTCTACAGATAAGAAAAAAATGGACATAAATTATTACAGTTTATTTATTAATAATAAGGGGAGGTATATATACTAGTAATAATTAGTTAAATACATCAAGTAAACATTGATAAATAAAGAAAAAATTGAGACTTGATACCAGATATTAAAACCGTTATCATGTGACTGATAAAGATTGGTGGTGATAACGTGGGTATGATTAAAGATTTGTTTAATGAGGCAACATCTTTTGCCGAAGGGTTCAAATATCCTTATGATAGAGAAGGGCGTATGCTTAACGACAACTATGAAGAACTTCTGCTAAGACTTAATAGTCTATTAAATCAAGAGGAAAAAGAAATATTGGAAGATGTTCTTGATTTAAAGGTGGAAATAGCGGGATTTGAATTAGAGCAGATGTTTACTTATGGGTTTAGGGCCGGTGCAAGGCTAGTTATTGATATATATGCTGAATAGACTGTTGACTAAATTAGGAGGAGTAAGATTATCAAAATCAGATAATCCTACTCCTCTTTTGAATTTAAGATTCTAAAAATAGAACCTATATCTGGTTAAATAAAACATTTAGTGCTATACTGGAACCATGGGATAAGGAGGCGAAAGTATGGCAGTTAGTTACAACAAGTTATGGAAACTATTAATAGATAGAAAAATGAGTAAGGTACAGCTCCGTAATGCTATTGGAATGGGTTCTGGAACCTTAGCTAAACTCAGTAAAGATGAGAAAGTTAGTTTAGATGTACTTGAAAAGATATGCAAAGAACTTGACTGCAACTTTAGCGAAATAATAGATTATATTCCTGATAGTAAGGAGTGTGATTAGTTATGGGTGCTAAAGAAGCAAAAGCAAGAATTAAAATAAATAAAATGCTTGAAGATGCTGGTTGGCGTTTCTTTGATAGCAAAGAGGGATATGCAAACATTCAGGTTGAACCTAATGTAAAGATGACCAAAACCCAATTTGATGATTTTGGAGAAAACTTTGATAAAGTAAAGAATGGCTTTATAGACTTCCTTTTACTTGATGATAAAGGTAATCCTTTTATTGTGCTTGAAGCAAAGTCAGAAGATAAAGACCCTTTGGTGGGTAAAGAACAAGCCAGAGAATATGCTAAATCTTTATATGTTAAATATATTATCCTATCAAACGGTAATCAGCATTATTTCTGGAATATCTATAAGGGTAATCCTCAAATTATCACATCTTTTCCTAGTTATGAAAGCATAAAAGAAAGCAAGGCAATGAATGCAGACCCTGCTCGTATATATAATGAAGAAATTAAAGATGATTATATCGCCGTTGTAAAAAATCCGCGTTATATGGATGCACCTGAATATCAAAATGATGAAACTAGAAAGAAATTTATTTTTGAAACAGGTTTACGGTTTTTAAGACCTTATCAAGTAAATGCACTTAAAGCACTACAAAATTCCGTAAAGCAAGGCAATCAAAGATTTTTATTTGAAATGGCAACAGGTACAGGTAAGACATTAACTGCTGCTGCTGTTATTCGATTATTTTTAAGAAGTGGCAATGCCAATAGGGTACTATTTTTGGTAGATAGAATAGAACTTGAAAACCAAGCAAAGAAAAACTTTAAGAATTACTTAACACCAGATTATCATACGGTTATTTTCAAAGAAAGTACTGATGATTGGCGTAAAGCAGAAATTGTGGTATCTACTGTTCAGACCTTGATGTTTAACAATAAATACAAGAAATATTTTAAACCTACCGACTTTTCTTTAATCATCGCCGATGAAAGTCATCGTTCTATTAATGGTAATAATCGTGCTGTATTTGAATACTTCTTAGGTTATAAATTAGGACTTACTGCAACACCTAAGGACTATATCAAAAATGTAGACATTGATAAACTAAAATCCTCGGATCCAAGAGCATGGGAGAAACGACAGCTCTTGGATAGTTACAAAACCTTTGGCTGTGAAAGTGGCGAGCCTACATACAGATATTCTCTGCTTGATGGGGTTAAGGATGGTTTTTTAATCAATCCTACTGTTGTAGATGCAAGAACAGACATAACAACAAAACTTCTTGCTGATGAGGGCTATGCGGTTATTAACCAAGGAGATGAAAAGGACGAGGACCAAGAAGAAACATATTTTGCAAAGGACTTTGAGCATAAATTCTTTTCAGAAGAAACAAATAGAATTTTTGTAAGAACCTTTATGGAAAATGCCTTACGCGACCCATTATCGGGCGAAATTGGTAAGGGTATTATCTTTTGTGTAAGCAGAAAGCATGCGGCGAAGATAACACAGTTGCTAAATGAATATGCTGACAAGATGTTTCCAGATAAATATTATTCTGATTTTGCGATGCAGATAACATCGGATGTTATGAATGCTCAAACCTATACCACTAACTTTCAAAATAATAATTTGAGCGGTACAACCAACTTCTTAGAAAGTTATAAATCATCTAAAACTCGTATCTGCGTTACTGTGGGTATGATGACAACTGGATATGACTGTGAAGACCTATTAAACATAGGACTACTTAGACCAATATTCTCCCCTACTGATTTCATACAGATAAAAGGCAGAGGAACTCGTAAAGCAACTTTTATCTACAAGGAGAAAGTAAATGGATATATTACAGAGCATAAAGAGGAAAAGAAAACCTTTAAACTCTTTGACTTCTTTGGTAACTGCGAGTATTTTGAGGAAAAATTTGATTACGATGAAATTATAAAATTACCTAAACCATCTTCAAAAGGTGCAGACTTAAATACTCCACCTGCAGAACGTGGTGATGGTTATGAAAATATGGCTCCTGACCCTCTTGTGTATTTAAAGGAAACAGTTATAGGCTATGAGGGTATGAAGATTGATAGGATGTTCTTTGATAAGTTTGAGGAAACTGTGAAAGAAGACCCAGTGGCTAAAGAGCAGTATGAACAAGGTAACTATCAAGCGGTTATCAGTTATATAGATGATAAAATAATGAATAAGCCTAATGAGTATTACACTTGGGATAAACTTCGTCGTGCTATTGGTAGTGACAGAAGGATAACAACAAAAGAAATACTAGATAAAATCTTTGGAGTGTTGCCATTCTTCAAGAGTAAAAAGGAATTGGTACAAGATGAATTTGAAGGATATATGCTTACAAGGACCATTCCGCAAGATAAATATTGGGATGTAAAGCAATTCTTCGAAACATATATCACCGATAAAGATGTGCGTAGAACCATTGAAGATGGTGAATATCAACTACTGGGTACAGAAGTTAGTACCTATACAATGACAGATTTAAAATCCCTTGGTCGTGACAATATGCTTAATATAGTGGATTATGTTAATGACAATGTAAACGTATCAAGATTTATGTAGGAGGATACAATGCTAAAATTTGATGTAAAGCGTAAAATCAATACGCTCAGAGATATACTTGTGGGTAAAGTTCCAGACCCGAAAGCACAAGTGGAACAAATCACCATTGCTATGATTTATAAGTTTATGGATGATATGGATATTGAAGCAATGGAGTTTGGTGGTAATCGTAAATTCTTTACAGGTGAATATGAAAAACATGCCTGGACTGAAATTATGCAAAGTGAGAATGGCGGTCAGCAAAGAGCAAACCTTTATGCTGAGGGCATTGATAGAATGGCAATGAACCCTAACCTACCACAATTGTTCAGAGATATTTTCCGTGGTGCATATGTGCCTTATCGTGACCCAGATACGCTTAACATGTTCTTAAAGGAAATAAGTGATTTTACATATGATAATAGTGAAGATTTAGGAAATGCTTTTGAGTATTTGCTATCTATTATGGGTAGTCAAGGTGATGCTGGGCAATTTAGAACACCAAGACATATTATTGATATGATTGTGAACATCGTAGACCCAAAAAAGAATGAGAGTATTCTTGACCCTGCTTGTGGTACTGCCGGATTTTTAATCAGTGCATATAAGCATATCGCAGAAAGCAACAAAGATGAGAATGGTAAATCTACTTTAAATACAGATGATAGAAAGCGATTGACGGATAACTTTGCCGGTTATGACATCTCTCCCGATATGGTACGTCTTGCAAGGGTTAATATGTATCTTCATCAATTTGCTAAGCCACAAATCAGTGAATATGATACTCTGTCAAGTACTGAAAAATGGGACGATAGTTATGATGTTATATTAGCAAACCCACCTTTTATGACGCCAAAAGGTGGTATCATTCCACACAACCGTTATAGAGTACAGGCAAAGCGTGCAGAAGTTTTATTTGTATTACATTGCAGAGCACTTAAACCCCACCGGCAGAGCGGGTATTATTGTACCAGAGGGTATTGTGTTCCAATCTGCTAATGCGTATAAGGAACTTAGAAAGTATCTTATTGAAGATGGTTTGCTCTATGCAGTTATCTCCCTGCCAGCAGGGGTATTTAATCCCTATAGCGGTGTAAAAACAAGTATTTTACTATTTGATAAGCCAAGAGCAAAATGCTCTGATAATATTTTGTTTGTGAAAATGCAAAATGACGGCTTTGACCTAGGTGCCCAACGTAGAGAAATAAAGCAAAATGATATTCCTAAAATAGTAAAAGCAATATCTGAGTATAAACTAAAAATGTTAGATGATACAGATATTGAACTTTCATCAGAAGAAAAACAGTTCTGCACCATAGTTAACAAGAAAAAAATAGCAGAGCAAGACTATATTTTAGTTGGCGAACGATATAAAGAGGCTGTGGTTGTAAATAGCGACTGGCCTATGGTTGAGTTGGGAGAGATTTGTAAAACAACTTCAGGCGGTACTCCGAAAAGTACTGTTGAAGAATACTATACTGGAGGAAATATCCCTTGGCTAACAAGTGGTGAAGTTGCAAACGGGCATATATTTGCCACTCAAAAATTTATTACAGACGAGGGATTGAGGAATTCATCTGCAAAATTATTGCCTATAAACACCGTTTTAGTTGCAATGTACGGAGCTACTGCTGGTCAAGTTGGAATTTTAAAAATATCTAGTACAACTAATCAAGCCGTCTGCGGTATATTACCAAATGAAAAGTTTATACCCGAATATCTGTACTTAGTATTAAAAGCAAAAAAAGAGTATTTAATTTCTCTGTGTAGTGGTGGTGCTCAACCCAATATATCTCAAGCTATAATTAAGAAACTTCAAATCCCGCTCCCCCCACTTTCTGTTCAAGAGGAAATTGTAGTAGAGATTGAGGGGTATCAGAAGATTATCGACGGAGCAAAGCAGATTGTAGATAACTATAAGCCAACTATCAAAATTGACCCAAATTGGGAAACATATAACATTGGTGATTTATATGATATTAGTTATGGTGTTACAGTTTCAATACCACAGAATGAAGATGAGAATGGAATTAAAATAATTTCTACTGCAGAAGTGAATTTGGACGGTTCATTAGACTTAAGTAAAATTAGGAAAGTCAAATATGAAGGAAAATATTCGAAATTTATATTAAAGCCAAATACTTTGCTTTTTAATTGGAGAAATGCTCCTAAGCATGTTGGAAAAACTGCCATATTTAATAATACTGACGATAACTATATAAGTGCATCTTTTTTATTATCTTTAAGAAACAAAAAAGAAAATGTAGTTAATAATAGTTTTGCGTGGTGTGCAATTAACAATTTGCGTGAAACAGGTTATTTCATGAGGAATTCTCGTCAGGCAGTCAACCAAACAAACTTTAATGGTGAACTTTTATCCCAAACTCAAATTAAATTACCTCCACTTGAAACGCAACATGAAATTGTTGAGCAAATCAATGAAGAAATGGATATTGTTGAGCAAAACAAACGCCTGATCGCAATTTTCGAACAGAAGATTGCGGATAAGATAGCAGAAGTCTGGGGGGAATAGTCTATGGAAGAATACATTTATAAATTAAACATGTATCTTCCTATTGACTATGGAGATGAGGATAACACTCGGTATAGGCAATAATTAATTGATACTTTTATAGAAAATTGTTCAAATGAAAAATATCAGTTTGCTCTTATGGCATTTCATATGATGTTTATGTCGTTTTTATATTCAGAATTTTGGATATTAAAAACTTTCAGTTATGGTAAGGTTGAACGGTTATGTAGAAATCAAAGACAGTTTGAAGAAGTAGTATCTATTTTTGATGCATCAATTATCAAGGAAAAAGATTTTATAGAGCATTCGTTGCGAAACATTGGGATGCACCATAATCTAGCAAATAGACCGAAACACTTTGTTGACACTAGAGATGATTGTGCTCATGCAAGTGGTGTAATACAATATGATAGAACTGGGGCTGAAAGATATTTTGAAGAAGTGCTAGAGTATGCAGAAAAAATATCTCTTGCTAATAAAGGTAATGTAATTACAATATTTAATGAGAAGGTATCTACATACTTTAATTCTCCGGAATTCAATACTACACTAACCGGTGATTTTATTAAATTACAAATTTCTGAAACAAAATGGTCCTATAAAGACTTAGAATATATTTTGTCAGAGCCAACACCTAGTTACGCTTGTGATGATGCTCATAAGGAGAAAACTATTGCATATCTTTTTTTAGTATTGCAATTACACGCCACTTACCTAGATAATATTAGCGGAATTCCTCTGGAAATAGAAGAAAATAAATATGTTGATTTAATCTGCAATTTTATATGTGGTTTGGATGAAGAAGAGCGTGAAGTTCTACAAATTCAAATGGAAGATGAATATTACTTTTTAGTAGAGCAAAACTATTCTCTGGATATTAGTAAAATTGGAAATTTACTAAGTTAAGATTGATAAAAAAATTTTTAAGGGAATTGGTTGTCATTTCAGCCAATTCCCTTTTGCATAAATTAATTCAGAAAAATTTCCTGTTCGTGGTTATTGACTTCAGATTTACTGCAGGGTAAAATATAAATATAGTTTTTAAACAAATAAAAACACCACGATATTAAGCACGATTTATACACGAAAAAGCACGAATCAGCAATGATTATGAGGTCATTGCACATTTATGGGCAAAGTGTAAATCGGGTATAAATTGTGGGTATATAAGAACCTTTTGATGCCGTTACACTTTGCAGCGGCATTTTTTAATGCCTAAAAATTTATTTTAGGAGGTGGAATAATGGATAAGGCTCTTGAATTTCAGGAAACCAATATATTAAATCAATGGGCAAGTTTATGGTTAAGAAACATATTGACCAGTAATAGTATTACACTGTTCACACATGAATTTGATGTGTATCAAGCAATTTATAAATACATTCAAAAAGTGTTTACACCAAAGACATGTAATGTATATACAGGCTTTGTAGACGGAACAAATGTGTTCTTCCATAGTCCTTTCACAACGGCTGTGACTATGGATATACTAGGTGCTAATAGTGGTTTTTGTACAGTATTGTATGAAAGAAATATTTATAGATGTACAAGCAAAAAGGGTACACGTACACTTGTAAGAAAACTATGCGAAGTGGTGGGATATAAAATTATATACGAAGAAGGTTATTTGTACTACCGCTATTTTAGGCATATACCGCTTGTTATGCCTGCAGATGAAAGAGATAAAATTATTAAAGATTTCTTTAAAGAAGTTATAGATGAAGAAACAAGATTAAGAAATATTATCGATGAAGGAGAATTATATTATGTTAAAAAGTAACAATGCAAATATAGCAATTAGCGAAAATGCTATGGCAGATGATTATAAATTTAAAGGAGCAACAGCACTTGCCGCAGTTCGTCGTGTACTAGATAATAAGGGGTTTTATAGTACATGTAATATGAAGGATTATGTAATAGAGGTTCCACAAAGTTTTGGCACTTCTCCTTTTACTATAATAGCAGATAAGGTTGAAAGTCGTTTAATATTAGAAGCTGAAATAGTAGATGCTAAGAAAGTAGTTATTGACGAAGTCGTGGATATAGTTAACCAAATGAATAATGAGCTTTTATATGGATTTTGTATGGTAATTGATAGTAGCATTATTTATCAAATGCATGAACGTTTTGCAGAAGATAAAGGTGATTTTGAATCTTATGAAATGGCAAGTGAATTTTTTGAACATTTTATCAGTGACTACATTACAATTATGCAGGGAGGATATTGTGACATTAGTTATTTGATAGAAAAAGATATTTTATCAAATTTTTAATAATATGACACAGACTTAGGTGTCGGTAAATAGTGTGATGATTTTGGATCCAAAATCATCACACCTAGAAAAAAATATATATTTATAGAATCAGGTTGACCCAAAAAGATAAATTTAAAAAAATAATTGATAAGGTGTCGGGTTCTGATATTTGTCATATGTCCAGAGTTATTGGGATATCATTTATTTCGGATTTTGTGAGACGATTTGGCGATACATGATTTATAAAAACATTGGACAATATTTATAAAAAAGTACGTATTAGTTGTAAAGAATGGGAGGTGTCTTGCTTGTTGTATGCATATGTCCTTGAAAATAGAAGT
The DNA here is from genome assembly GCA_002316675.1 of Tyzzerella sp. UBA1042. Taxonomy (GTDB): domain Bacteria; phylum Bacillota; class Clostridia; order Lachnospirales; family Anaerotignaceae; genus Chakrabartyella. The sequence goes on along the minus strand of DCDZ01000016.1, from coordinate 134,699 downwards.
TTGTTATATGAAGTAAATAATCAGCCCCTCTTTAAGCTGATACGCGATTGTGATTTACCTGAAGATAAGTTTTACATAGATGCTATGGGTGATGTTGCACGACCTGAGCTAATTAGTTTGCTGAACACCGTTGCTGGAGAGGATACCGTAATTGTACGCAGTTTAATAGATTTGGGTGATACTCCAGCAGAAGTAGTCAGCGTTCTTAAACAATTTGGTGAATATGGAGTTCACGTGGTTTCTCTCAAAGAAGATTACTATGAGTATGCAAAAGACTTCCATGTATTATCAGATGCCCTTTCCATATTTGATACATTAGCAGAGAAAAAAAGAAAACTTGGTATTGAAAGAGCAAAAGCGGATGGCCGTATGGGGCGTAAGCCTAATAAAGAAGCAAAAAACAGAGTAAGGAAATTAAAGACTGCTGGATTTTCAGCAAATGAAATTATTGATTTATGTGGTATCAGTCGTAGCACCTACTATCGCATTCTAAAAGATAAAAATATTTAGAAAAAATTAATCTTAAATAAAGATTATCATTATAAGGCTATAAATAAAAAATATGATGAGTATTTTCTTAAAATCTTTATTCTAAAATACTTTAAAAAGCTGAAATTATAGGCTTTTGAAATTTAGAAATTATATACGCAAAATTTTATTGAAATTTCAAGATAGAAAAGCATTTCGTATAAAAATAATGCGTAATTTGTTAACTTGATAGTCAAATATTTTAATTTTTGAATACGGAATGATTAATATGTGATTTCGGGAGAAGAGAATGTTCAAAATATATGTTCAAAATTGAGGTGATAAAAATGATTTACGGATATGTTCGGGTATCTAGCAAAAGCCAGGAGGATAATAATTCATTGGCAGAGCAGAAAAAAGAAATTTTAGAAAAATATCCTCTGGCAGAAATTGAAAGTGAAGTTTTTACTGCTGCTAAGGATTTTGATGATAGAGGTGTTTTTAACAGGTTAATAGGGAAGTTGGTAGACGGAGACACATTTGTAGTCTGTAAAATGGACCGTTTTTGTAGGAATGCACGTGAAGGACTTGCAATAATTGAAGATTTGTTAAATAGAAAAGTGACAATACATATATTAAATGTGGGTATTATAGATAATTCGCCAATCGGAAAACTAATCTTTACAGTATTACTCTCGTTTGCTGAATTTGAGCGTAATATGATTTTAGAGCGAACTATTGCGGGTAGAATTGCAGCAAGGCAAAATCCTAATTATAGAGAAGGAAGGCCTACGAAATTTTCTAAGGAACAAATTGAACTTGCGTTAGAACTTCTTAAGAGTAATTCGTATTGCCAAGTAAGTAAGATGACGGGTATTTCAAAGAGTACTTTACAAAGGGCAAAACAACGTAATTTGCTAGAAAAGACAAAGACTATGTAAAAATTAGTCATGTTTGATGGGCAAACATGAAATTAAGATACTGCAGTTAAATTCAAAAAGGGATGCATAAATTTACACATGTGTCTGTATATAATAGGCGAGTAGTATATATCTAAAGAAATTTAAATAATACATAATAACAAAACGTTGAAATAATAAGATATAAGATGGTTCTATATAGAATTGTTAAAATAGAATAGATAAAGTTTGAATGACACGATAAAATTCGTGTATAGAGTTGTAGATTAAAGTTAATTTTAAGGGGTGTATATATGGCTGTAAAGAATAAAGTTGAAAAGCCTAAAAATAAGGGTGGCGCAGGTGATGGCACTTTCTATGATAAGGCATCTAAAACGTGGGGATTTAGGGCGGTAAGGAATGGCAAAGATTTTAGGCGCAAAGGGTTTTATACTAAGACAGAGGCAAAGCAAGCACGTATAGATTTTGTATCTGAAATACAAACTAATACTAAAGAAGACAATATGGCACAGTCTATTAATGATGAAAATACAAAGATTACGCTTGAAGAAGTATATGAACATTACGTAAAGTATGGCTCTTATGAAAAAAGAGATGCTACGCTAACAAAACAAGGAAGTCTATGGAAAAATCATATAAAACCTGCTTTTGGGGAGAGACCAATAGCAAGTATTAGTAGTGGAGAACTAAAAAACTTTTTAATTCAGTTATATTACCAGGGGTCAGAATTCAATAAATTTAAAGTGAGCTATGCGTATGGGTATGTGGAAGGTTTTTTGAAATTCTTTTATCTTTTATGGGGATATGCACGCCGTATGCAGTGGATAAGTCGAGATACATATTGCGTGATGTGTGAGGACAAGGGTACCAAATTAGATATGCCAGCAAAAACCAAGGAAGATGAAGATGAGGAAGAAATTGTCACTTACACTAAGGATGAAATTAAGATGATGATATATAGGATTAAAGAAACAAATCTTTATACGGCATTTCTTATCGGATACTATTTAGGAGTGAGAATATCGGAGTGTTTTGGGTTAAGGTGGAGCGATATCGATTGGGACAAACATACTATAACCATACAACGTCAGATGTTAATGCAAAGTCCTCACAGGGTGCTATGCCCTTGCAAGACCACTACTGCAAAAAGAATAATAGATATCCCTATGCCTTTATATGTTCATTTACAATCCTATAAAAAACAACAAGAGGAGAACAAAGCTCATTATGGAACTTCATACAGGAATACAGAAGTAGTCAAAATTCGAATGAAAAAAGGACAGGATGATGACCTTGTGGGTGGAGATTTTATAAATAGACAGAGAAATGGTCAAATTCTTACACCGGATAGTATGAAAAGCTGGGGTAAAAAAATAAAAGATGAATTGAGTATACACTTTAAATATCATAACTTACGCCATACTCATGCCAGTTTCTTGGCTGCTACAAACTGTCCCATACCCAAATTAATGGAGCGTATGGGGCATAAAAAGATTGAAACCACAAGTAAATACTATTTTGGAAAGAATGAAATCGCGGATGAGAGATTAAAAGAAGGGCTTAAACTTCTGGAAATACAGTAACCTTGAAGAAAAAACAGTAGACTGGCATTATAACGCCAGTCTACTGTTTTTATGTATGGCAATTATTTTTGTAAAGCCATATCAATGCCAGTTTAATAAGCAAAATGAGTATTTGTTGAGATTACGGTTTAAACTAATATTGTCAATAGGTAAATTGCCAATGGGTAATGAAAAACCCTTGACAATAGGGTATTTCCTACTGTCAAGGGTTTAAAAAATATCGTAATTTATGCTTTGAAGTATCTGTTAAGTAAGCCTTCGAATGCCTTTCCATGTCGGGCCTCATCCCTGGCCATTTCATGCACTGTATCATGAATAGCATCTAAGTTTGCTGCTTTGGCACGTTTTGCAAGGTCTGTTTTACCGGCAGTTGCACCATTTTCAGCATCAACACGCATCTCCAAATTTTTCTTGGTAGAATCAGTGATTACTTCTCCCAATAATTCGGCAAATTTTGCTGCATGCTCTGCTTCTTCCCAAGCAGCTTTTTCATAGTATAAGCCAATTTCGGGATAGCCTTCTCTGTGGGCAACTCTGCCCATAGCCAAATACATTCCAACTTCTGTGCACTCAGCCTCAAAGTTTGCTCTTAAATCCATCATAATATCTTCACTTGCGCCCTGAGCCACACCTACGATATGCTCCGCATCCCAAGTTTTCTCTCCAACCTGCTCTACAAATTTTTCTGGGCCAACCTTACAAACAGGACAAGCCTCTGGCGCAGAATCACCAACATGAACGTAACCACATACTGAACAGACAAATTTTTTCATAATAAGTTCCTCCTAAATTAATATTGTTTACTAATTAATAATAATTATAAATTACAAGAAGCAATTTGTCAATATATTATTTTATTTTAATAATACAGACGTATTAAATATGTAGTTTTCCCATGAAGGATGTGATAAACTATTTTAGTAAAGTCTATTTCTTTCACAAGGGACAGTGGTTAAGAATCAAAAGTAACGCAAAGGAGGAGTACAAATATGGAATTAACCCCCGGTGCTATTGTACACGGTTTTATGATAAAGGAAAAGGAATATTTGCCGGATATACGAGGAGAGGCGCATCTGCTGGAGCATTTGAAAAGCGGTGCACGGCTCTTGTATATTAAATCGGAGGATGAAAATAAGGTTTTTTCTATTTCCTTCAAAACACCCCCGGAGGATGATTGCGGC
>DCDZ01000016.1:127512-130390 GCA_002316675.1 Tyzzerella sp. UBA1042 | reverse complement strand
ACCCCCGGAGGATGATTGCGGCACGCCCCATATATTAGAGCATTCTGTATTATGCGGCTCCCGGAAATATGCATCGAAAGATCCTTTTAATGAGCTCGCTAAGGGCTCCCTAAATACGTTTTTAAATGCACTCACTTATTCCGATAAAACAATGTATCCCGTTGCAAGCTGCAATGAGGAAGATTTTCATAACTTGATGGATGTTTATTTGGATGCAGTATTTTATCCAAACATATACACAAAAAAGGAAATTTTTATGCAGGAAGGCTGGCGCTATCTTTTCGATCAAAAAACAGGCGGGTTAGATGTTACCGGTGTGGTTTACAACGAAATGAAAGGTGCGCTTTCTGACCCCGAAAGCTTATTACAAAGCTCAATTTCCAGAAGCTTATTTGGCAAAACTACCTATGGCTTTGAATCGGGGGGAAATCCGGCTGCCATTCCGGATTTAACCTATAATGCTTTTTTAAATTTCCATAGGAAATATTATCATCCATCCAATTCTTATATTTATTTGTATGGAAATATGGATATAGAGCGCTGCCTAGCCCATATTGGAGAGGAATATTTAAGGGATTTCACACGTTCCTTAGATTTACCCGAAATTGAAGCAGTGCAAGAACTGCCAAAAGAAAAAATATCCTATGCCACCTTTCCTGCGGATAACGCAGAAGAAAAGGGGTATTTGGCCTATTTCATGAATGTAGGTCTATGCACCGACCCGGAGCTTATCATGGCATTACAAATTATTTCTTATGTTTTATTGGAAACCAATGCTTCCGTTGTAAAAACAGCCCTCATGGACGCAAAAATTTGCGATGAGGTGGAAGGGTGGTTTGATACCACAACCTATGAAATGGCCTTCAGTATTGTGGCAAAGGGTGCCGATGTATCAAAAGCACAGGAATTTGAAAAAGTAATTGAGGAAACCTTGCAGGATATTTTGGAAAAAGGACTGGATCAAGACTTGTTGGAATCCAGCATCCGAAGGCTTTCCTTCCTATTAAAGGAGGAAGATTATGGCACAACACCCAAGGGGCTCATTTATGGGATGAAAGCTATGAAAAACTGGCTCCACGGAAAAAATCCATTCTCTACCTTATGCCATTTTGAACTTCTTGACAAAATTAAAAATCCTGAATACGACTGGCTTGGTATAATCGAAAGGCATCTATTCAATAACAGCAAAAAAAATATTTTGGTTTTCTCTCCAGATCAAGAAAAGGAAAAAAAGATACAGTATGTTTTTCATGAAAGAATGAACTCCATACAGGTAGCTTTTACAGAAAAAGATCGGGAGCAAATAGAAGAAGAAAGAGAAAAATTAGAAAAATTTCAGCAAACGGAAGACTCTCGAGAGATATTGGAGCAAATTCCCATTTTAAAAATTGAGCAGATTGACCCAACCCCTAAAACCCCTGAATACAAGAAAAATAGGGAAGGGGGGGTGGAACAAATATATGTACCAATGAATAGTAACGGCATTGTCTATGCAAAAATTCATTTTAATATTGACTCCTTGCCAGAGGTGCTTTTGCCTTACGCCGGTCTTTTATCTGATATTTTAGGCAAGATTGATACCAAAAAATATTCCTATCAGGAATTGCCTATGGTGACAAACAAAATTTTAGGAGGTCTGTCTTTTCATAATGATGTTTACAGCAAAAATACAGAAGAATATCGTGGGTTTTGGACATTGAAAACAAAATTTTTAAAAGAAGATACCGAGGAAGCAGCAGAAATCATAAAAGAAATCTTGTTGAATTCTGATTTTACTGCTTTGAAAAGTCTACAAAAAATTGTTCGTGGGGCAAAAATAAAAGGCGAGAATTATTTATTAAACTATTCTCATTTTGAAGCAATTTACTATAGCATTGCCCAATTGTCTGCCGGCGGGAAAATCAATGAACTTACCAACGGTATTGAATACCATCATTTTCTTTCCGATGTGGATAAAATGCTTTTAGAAACTCCGGAGTCCATAGTGGAAAATTTGAAAAAAACTGCGGAAATTTTATTCACAAAAGAGAACCTGCATTTCTCTTTTGGTTGCGAAGAATGCGATTTTGAGAAAGGGGAATATCTGCAAGACTATATCTATCAAGGGTTAAAAGTTGGTATAAAACAACAGGGTCAAAAGCATTCTTTTGCACAAAGGCCATTGTCCATTGCATTTTCTGCAAACAGTGCCGTTCAATATAATATTTTTACGGCAGATTATGCCAAATTCGGTTATAAATATTGCGGCACAATAGAGGTATTGAAAACAATTTTAAGCCTAGAGTTTTTATGGAATGAAGTGCGCATCAAGGGCGGTGCCTATGGCAGTGGCTGCAACTTTCAGAAAAACGGATTGTGTTATTTTTATTCCTATCGAGACCCTAATATAAAAGAAACATATGAAGTATACAAAAAACTATGGAAAAAAATAGAAAACATTGAAATTTCAGACAGAGAAATGACCAAATATATCCTTGGAACAATTAATCGGTTGGATCAACCGAAAACCAACATAGAGCTTCTCAATGAGGCCATTCATAAAGAATATTCTGAAGAGGAAAAAGATTCTGAAATTTTGGAAAGAACTCAAATTCTGCATACAACCAATCAAGATATTGCTCAACTTAGCGATTTGTTAAAAAGTATTTCGGCCACAGAAAATTATTGTACCATCGGCAATGAAAATAAAATCAATGGGAACAACTCCTTTTTCCAATCCATTAAAAAATTAATTCCTTAAAAGGGAAATTCACTGTATAGCAACACCTATGCATATCAAAATTGCAAGAGGGGTGTTGCTATACAGTTTTATAATTTTACGATAAAGGCAGGGTTCATCCTATATGGCTCTTGGGGAAGACGGCTATAACTATTCGCA
>DCDZ01000016.1:119920-127347 GCA_002316675.1 Tyzzerella sp. UBA1042 | reverse complement strand
TGCGAATAGTTATAGCCGTCTTCGTATATTTTCATGGCAATATCGTCATTTTTTCTTTTTTCATAGAAAAAACCCTTTCGGTATTTCATTCCTCTTCAAAGTTCAAACAATGCCTCATGAATAAAAAATTAGGTTTCACTGCATAAATGAGATCATTCTTCAGCCACGGCCATAAGTCGTATCTGAAAACATGATAAACCTTAGTAGATACTGAAAATTTCCATAGATAAACCGTCCTTATTTTTTCAATCAAAATGTAACACTTTCACTGGATCCATAGCCATGTGTTTACATAAAATAATTATTGTAAAGACATTCTTGCGAGAATAAAAGCACCCTCAAAAAACGATGATATCTATCGTCTTTTGAGGGTGTCTGTTTTAATTTATAATATGTATTCTTTAATACCCTACATTTTTTATACCCAAATAGGATTCCGGGTTTACATAGGAGCCATTTACCAAGACGGAAAAATGGCAATGGTTTCCGGTAGAGATACCCGTACTGCCGCATTTTGCAACGGTCTGCCCTCTTGTTACCATTTGTCCCTTGGATGCAACAAGGGAAGAATTATGGCCGTAAAGGGTGGAAAGTCCGCCGCCATGATCAATGATAATAGTATACCCATAACCACTCATCCAGCCGGAATATGTAACCTTACCGGCTTCAGCCGCCACAATTGCCGAGCCATAGGGTGCGGGAATATCGTAACCACTATGGTTTTCGCTTTTTCCTGTCACCGGATTAGTTCTGCGAATATAACCGCTGCTTAAGCTTGAGGAAGCAGCTTTTTTTGAAGGAACCGGCCAGCCCAGTGTTCCATTTCCGGTATAGTACGGTGTTGAACTGCCTGTTTGCTGTGCAATCAAGTTTAATACCTGTTGTTCTGCCTTTGCATTGGCAGCAATTAGCTGTTCCTGTTTTTTCACATCCTTGACATAAGATTCCATTAAGGCTCTTTTTTCAGAAAGCATCTCCTGCATACTATCTACTTTTTCTTTCTGGACAGCAACAACCTCTGCCTGAGCCTCTTGATTTTCAGCAATTTCATCCTTTTTTGCCTGAATGGTATTCTGTATTGCCTGAAGCTCGTCCAGAATATTTTTATCAAAAAGCATAATATCATTTACATACTGCATTCTCAAAAATAAATCTGAAAAGCTTTCCGCCTCCAGCAAAATTTCTAAATATCCGGCAGAACCCTTTTGCTGCAGAAAGCGCAGACGGCTGCCTAACAGCTGAAACTGCTCCTCCCGCTTGGCAGATGCTTCTTCCAGTTCCTCTTCCGCCGCTTCCAAGGAGTTTGTCAATTCATCCAAATCAGACTGAGCATTATCAAGCTCAGTCTGCAAGCTATTCATAACCTTATCCATGGCGTCTAATTCTTCCTCTACGGAAAGCTGTTTTGTTTTTAAATTTTCTATCTCTTTTTTTGCCTGCTGAGTTTGCTGCGCAAGGGTTTTTCTTTTTGCCTCCAACTCTGCAACAGTGGCAGCACCTGTTATAGAAGTGGGAAAAACCCCTATCACTAAAAATAACGACAGCACAAGGCAAGTAGCTTTTTTCAAAAATTTCATCTTAAAAACCTCATTATTATCATAATTTATCATCTTATATTATACAGGTTTTATGACAAGTTTCAACTTTAAAACAAAAATTACAAAATTTTAATCTTTTAACACCTGATTCCAGCTGATTTTTGTTATTTTCCGGGGAAAGTCTGCGCCTTCTCCGCACACAGAAATGAGATACTCCTCCACTGAAAAGGATTTTAAATGCAACGTTTTTCCATGAATCTGCAAGGTGGATTTTAAGTGTTTTCCCTCCATGACAGATAAATCACGAAAAGGAAACGTAATCCCCTGCCCCATCCACTTTGTCACGCTTTCTTTACCTGTCCACAGGCGGAAAAAAAACGTAATTTTCTCTGTTTCATTGAGAGAGGTGAAGGTTTCCCCCTCTTCACACGAAAAAATTTTAGAAAAGCGAGGGAGGTTCTCACGCTTTCTTTCGATGTCACAGCCTATGGGCTGATCTGAAAACCCGCAAATGGCAAATTTTCCGGAATGAGACACACTAAAATAGTACTCCTCTCTGGGGAGAAAGGGTTTGCCCAATGGGGTATATGCAATCTCATCATAGAGATCGGCGCAATGCAAGGTATGGAAGGCGTGCCGCAATAAAAGTCCGGCGGCTAAGGATAGCCGTTTTTTTTCAGAATCCATGATTCTATTGGCCTTCTCTCGCCTTGCCTCTCCCACACGCACCATAGCCCTGTTGAAATTCTGGGAAAGCTTTAATTCATCTGCGTCCATAATCATCAACTGTATCATAGAAAATACCTCACAGCGCAAAAAGCAGAGCTGTTTGAGGCATTCTCATACAACCCTGCTTTTCATTTGCATTATTTTATTTTACAATTAGATTTACGATTCGTCCGGGAACATAGATCTCTTTTACAATTTGCTTACCTTCAATACGGACGCTTAAAACTTCTTTTGCTTGTGCCAAAACCTTATCTTTTCCGGCATCTGTAGAAATTTCCATGGTGCCTCTCAGTTTGCCGCCAATTTGAAGTGCAATTTCAATCGTATCCTGCACCAGCTTACTTTCATCCGCCTTAGGCCAGCTTGCTGCAAAAACAGAGTCTGCATGACCCAATTCTTTCCAAAGTTCTTCGGAAATATGGGGCGCAAAAGGCGCCAGCAAGATTACCATTGTTTCCATGGTATTCTGAGAAAGCCCGCCTTGTTTTTTTGCAAGATCATTCAGCTTGTTGGTGGATTCCATGAAGCCGCTGACAACGGTGTTCATAGTCAAGGCCTCCAAACGGCTGGTAATGTCCGCAATCAGCTTATTGTAAAGGAATTCCTCCTCTTTGCTTGCCTGCACAGGTGCATCCTTATAAGTGCTAAGCATTTTCCAAACACGATTTAAGAAACGGAACACACCGTCAATGCCGCTGTCATCCCAATCGCAATCCAATTCGGGAGGGCCTACGAACAATTCATACATTCTTAAGGAGTCGCAGCCATATTTTTCAACAAGCTCATCGGGAGAAACAACATTTCCCAAAGACTTGCTCATTTTTCCGCCGTTTTTGGTAATCATACCTTGGTTAAACAGCTTCTGGAAGGGCTCTTCAAAGGGCACTGCGCCAATATCATATAAGAATTTTGTATAAAAACGTGCATACAGCAAGTGCAGCACCGCGTGCTCAATACCGCCAACATATAGGTCTACAGGGGCCCATTTTTTCAAAGCCTCCATGCTTGCCAATTCCTCATCATTATGATTATCTACATAACGCAGGAAATACCAGCTGGAGCCGGCCCACTGGGGCATGGTGTTTGTTTCTCTTTTTGCCGGACGACCGCACACAGGGCAGGTGGTGTTCACCCACTCATCAATATGTGCAAGAGGCGATTCTCCGGTATCCGTGGGCTTATAGGATTCTACCTCAGGGAGCAATACAGGCAGATCTTCCTCGGGAACAGGCACGGCACCGCAATGCTCGCAATGAATAATAGGGATAGGTTCTCCCCAATATCTTTGCCTGGAGAATACCCAGTCACGCAGCTTATAGTTGACCGTCTTCTTGCCAATTCCCTTTTCCTCCATAATATGAGGGATTTTTTTCTTCGCCTCAAAGGCTTTCATTCCATTCCAATCGCCGGAATTTATAATCACGCCATCGCCAACATAGGCTTCTGTCAAAGGCTTCTCTTCTTCCCCTTCAGGCAAAATGACCTGAACGATAGGCAAATTGAACTTGGTGGCAAAGGCAAAGTCACGTTCATCATGGGCAGGTACGCACATTACCGCCCCGGTACCGTAATCCGCCAATACATAATCCGCAACCCAAACGGGTATTTCCTTGCCGTTTACAGGGTTGATGCAGTATGCGCCGGTAAATACGCCAGTCTTTTCTTTATCTGTCAAACGGTCAACGGAAGATTTTGTTGAGGCATCAAAACAGTATTTTTGCACCGTCTCTTTATATTCTTTTGTCACAATATCGTCAAGCTCTTTATATTCCGGCGCCAAAACCATGAATGTGGAACCATACAGCGTATCCGGTCTGGTGGTATAAACTGTGATTTTTTTCTCCGTTCCTTTTATGGCAAAATCAACCTCAGCCCCATAGCTTCTGCCAATCCAGTCTGACTGCATCTTTTTCACCTTATCAGACCAATCCAGCTTCTGCAAATCCTCAAGCAATCTGTCTGCATAAGCAGTAATTTTCAGCATCCATTGACGAAGATTTCTTTTTGTAACGGTGGAGCCGCAACGTTCACAGGTGCCCCCAGCAGCCTCTTCATTTGCCAAAACGCATTTACAGCTTGGGCACCAGTTTAAAGGCATTTGCTTTTCATAAGCCAAGCCTTTTTTAAACATCTGCACAAAAATCCATTGTGTCCATTTATAATACTCGGGATCGGTGGTATTCACTTCTTTATCCCAATCATAAATCGCACTGATTTCATGAAGCTGACGCTTTACATTTTTGATATTATCTGCCGTGGAGATACGGGGATGAACATTATTTTTAATTGCGAAATTTTCCGCAGGCAAGCCGAAAGCATCCCATCCCATGGGGTGCAACACCTGAAAGCCCTGTAAAACTTTATAGCGGCTGACAACATCGCTTAATACATAACCTCTCCAGTGTCCTACATGAAGCCCTGTTCCCGATGGATACGGGAACATATCCAAGCAATAAAACTTTGGCTTTTTATCATCCTCTACATGAATGGGGTTCTTTTCCCACTCATTCCGCCATTTGGTTTCAATTTCTCTAAATTCATAGCGACTGTTCATTACAATCTCCTCCTTGACAACTCTATTTCTTAACATAGCCCATTTTTTAGGGAAAGTATTCTCTCTTTTCAAAAGAATATCAAAATTAGATTCCGCTATCGTTTTTACAAAATCCAATATAGGCTTGTCTTGCCTTCAGCTAAATTATTACCGGGAAGCCCAAAAATACATGAATCAAAAAAGCCTTCGTCTCAGTTAGAGACGAAGGAAATACTCCGTGTTACCACTCTAGTTTGCCCAAGGGCACACTCAAAACCGATAACGGTGGCAACCGTTGCCGCTTACTAATCAAATTTGACGTTCGGGGCAAAACTCCAAGGCCAGTTCCAAAACGTGTTTTTACCGCCTCACACCAAACCGACGGCTCTCTGAAAAAACAGTGCGTTTTTGTACTCTTCCTCTTCAAAGTCTATTCATGAAATTATTTATACCATATTTATGAATTAAAATCAAGTGTTTTTCGGGGATTTACAAAAGAATACAGTCTACAAGGCCTCCTCTAACCGCTGCTCTGTTTCAAACTGATTGCTGTATAAATTATAATAAAATCCTTTTTGGTGCATCAGCTCTGTATGATCTCCCCGCTCAATGATTTCACCGTGGTTGATTACCGCAATCAAATCCGCATCTCGTATGGTGCTCAAACGATGGGCAATGACGAAGTTGGTACGGCCTTTCATTAAATTTTGCATTGCCTCTTGAATTTTCAGCTCGGTTCTTGTGTCCACGCTGCTGGTGGCCTCATCAAGGATTAATATAGAAGGATTTGCCAAAATAGCTCTGGCAATGGCTAACATTTGCCGCTGTCCTTGGCTTAAGTTGCCGCCCCCGTCAGATAATACGGTGTCATATCCATCGGGCAAGCGACGGATAAACTCATGGGCATTGGCCAAGGCGGCTGCCTCTATAATTTCATCATCTGTTGCATTTAACCTGCCATAGCGAATATTTTCCCGTATGGTATCTGTAAATAAATAGGTATCCTGCAAAACAATGCCCAAGCTGCCCCGCAGACTTTTTCGCTGTATTTCCATTATATTATGGCCGTCAATCGTAATGGTACCACGGTTAATATCATAAAATCTGGTCAACAAGTTGATAATTGTGGTTTTTCCTGCGCCGGTAGGTCCCACCAAAGCAATGGTTTGCCCGGGCTTTGCATACAAATTTACATCCTTCAATATGGGGTGACCTTGTTCATAAGCGAAGTCCACATCAGAGAAAACAACCTTCCCCTGCACATTGTTTAGAGAGATTGCCTCCGGTTCATCCAGGGCCTCCTCCGGTTCATCCAAAACCTCAAACACACGCTCTGCGCCAGCAAAAGCGGCCATCATCGCGTTTATTTGGTTTGCCAATTCATTTAACGGCCTTGTAAACTGCTTGGAATAAATGATGAAATTGGAAATTGTGCCCAAGGTCATGGGCAGCCCTGCCACAATCATCATGCCGCCGACGGCAACAATTAAGGCATAGGAGATATTATTGAGTGCCATCATAATTGGAGCAATGACGCCAGAAAAAATCTCCGCACGAATTCCTACATTTAATAAGGCATTATTTTTCTGAAAAAAGGAATTCTGCGTCTCTTCTTCTTGACAGTATACCTTTACAACCTTTTGGCCGGAAATAATTTCTTCGATATAACCGTTCAAATTTCCCAGCCGCTCTTGTTTTTCTTTGTAAATTTTTTTAGAGCGTGTGGTAATGGCTTTTGTTGCCAGTAGCATGACAGGTATGGTAACAACAGACGCAATGGTTAGCGGAATGCTTAAATAAACCATCATGGCAAAGGTGCACACTAAGGTCAGCCCGCTTTGCAGCACCTGTGAAAGGCTGTTATTTAAAGCCATGGAGATATTCTCCACATCATTGGTCACACGGCTCATCAACTCTCCATGGGTGGTCGTATCAAAATATTTCAAGGGCAACTTCTGCAGCTTATCAAAAAGCTCCTTGCGTATGGTGGCAACCACATTTTGCCCTACCACCAAAAGCAGATAGCCCTGCAGCCACATACATAAGGAGGTTGCCAGATAAATCACCATCAGCATGGAACAGACTTTCAGCAAACCGGCAAAATCAAATGCCGCAATATGGGCATCAATGGCAGTACCCATCAAACGGATGGCAAAGACCGTACCCAGTGTCACAAAAAGGATGCACAGCATGGACATGGCAAGATAGAGCCAATATTTATTTAAATATTGCAGAAGCCTTTTCAATGTCTTTGTGGTATTTTTCGGCTTCTTTCCACCCAATGGTGCGTTTGTATGTTCATTCGCCATCAACAATCACCCCTTTCCTCATTTGCGATTGAAAAATTTCCTGATAATCGAGGCTTGTTTCCATAAGTTTTTTATGGTTCCCCTGTGCGGCAATTCTACCATTTTTCAGAACAAAAATAGTATCGGCATCTTTGACGGAGCTGATTCTTTGGGCGATGATAATTTTCGTACAGCTGCTGTGAAACTCCCGTAGGGATTGACGGATTCTTTTTTCTGTCAGAGAATCCACGGCACTGGTGCTGTCATCAAAAATCAGAATGCTTGGATTTTGAATCAATGCCCGTGCAATAGAGATACGCTGTTTTTGTCCGCCGGAAA
>DCDZ01000016.1:110243-119774 GCA_002316675.1 Tyzzerella sp. UBA1042 | reverse complement strand
TGTTTTTGTCCGCCGGAAACATTCACACCCTTTTGCCCCAATTCTGTATCATAGCCGTTGGGCAGCTCCAAAATAAAATCATGGGCCTGGGCAGCTTTTGCAGCGGAAACCACATCGTCCTCCGTTGCATCTTTCTTCCCCCACTTGATATTGTCTCGAACTGTCCCGGTAAATAAAATCGTATCCTGCAATACAACGGAAACGTGCCTTCTCAATTCACGGATGGCATACTGGCGTACATCCACACCATCAATGGAAATAGAGCCCTCTGTCACATCATAAAGGCGGGGGATCAAATTCACCAAGGTTGATTTTCCAGAGCCTGTTTCTCCCAGAATCCCAACGGTTTCTCCAGCCTTTATCTCAAAATGGATGTTTTCTAAAACAGGATCACCCGTTCCGCCTTGATAACGAAAGGAAACGTTTTCAAATTTTATGCCGCCCTCTTCTTTTTCGGGACTGATTGGCTGAAGAGGATCAACAATATCAATGTCCGCATTCAAAACTTCGTGAACACGGCTGATGGAAACCTCTGCTCTGGAAATATACATAAAAACCATAGCAAGCATCATGACAGCCAGCACCATTTGCACCAAATATGTGATAAAAGCCATAATCTCCTCTATTTTTAAGGTTCCGATAGAAACCTCTATACCGCCGTTCCACAAAATTGCAATAATGGAGGTGTTTAAAATGAGCATCATCGCCGGAAGCATAAGAATCACGATGCGAAATGCGTTCATGCCGGTGGTTTTATAGGCTTCATTCACTGTGTCGAATTTTTCTATTTCGTATTCATGACGTACGAAGGCCTTCACCACACGCATACCCGAAAGACATTCCCGCATAACCAAGTTGACGTCATCCAGCTTTTCCTGTACCATCTGAAATTTAGGCATCGCTTTTTTCATAATCAAAACCGTTGCCAAGGACAGTACCACAACAGCTATAACAAAAATAAATGCCAGCTTGACGTGGATGGTAAATGCCATAATCAAACTGCCAAAACAAAGCATTGGTGCTCTGATTAGCATACGCAATGACATGAGAATAACCATTTGTATTTGCGTAATGTCATTGGTTAATCTGGTAATGAGAGACGGTGTTTGAAACGTATCAATATTATGGAAGGAAAAGGCTTGAATTTTAGTAAACAAATCATTTCTTAAATCCGTTCCGGCCTTCTGACTTACAACACTTGCGGCAATCAAGCAGCCGATCCCGCCAATAATGCCTAAAACCGCCACAATAATCATACTGATTCCGATTTTTAATATATAATTTGTATTGCCTGCGGTAACGCCATTGTGAATTAACAGCGTCATCAGCTTTGGCATAATTAACTCCGAAGAGGCCTCAATCAGCATTAGGAATGGAGCCAGAATTGCCAGCTTTTTATACGGCAAAATATATTTTAAAATGGTCCTCAAGTTTTTCCCCTCTTTTCGTTTCTGTCCTCATTCATATTGTCTAATATTCGTTTTAAAAAATGTATGCAGGCCTCTTTTTCTTCCGCAGAAAAACCTCGCAAACCAATATCGTCCAAGGAAGCCTCTTTTTCAAAAAAAGCGTGCACTTTCTCTCTCCCCTTCTCCGTAATACTGACACGGATGCTGCGTAAATCATTTTCATCTCGAATACGTTCCACCAATTCGTCCCGTTCCATACGCTTTAAAATATCCGTCATAGAAGCCGGTTGAATTCGTATAAAATCGGCCAATTCTTTTTGTGTTTGCAGATTTTTTGCCGAAAGAGACATTAATATATGGGGCTGTCCGCCGGACAGACCAATCTCTTGGGCACTATGCATCATATGCATATGATAGAGCTTCAGCAGAACGTGCATTAAAAAAGAAAAGTCTGTCACTTGCTCTCCTAAAATTTCTCGTTTTCTCTCGAATCCATGGCTACAATGCATTTACATCCCTCCTTTTCTCAATGATGGTCAAAATGATTTTGCTTCCTCCGCAGAAAGACAAAAAAATAGTTAGGTATCTAACTAAATGATTCGATACCCAACTATTTTATCATATTGTTTTCAATTGTCAAATTAAAAATTTATAATACGTATTGAAACATAAATGCAATATGAAGGCTGCTGCCAATCATCACAAAAACATGAAATATTTCATGAAATCCAAAATTCTTAAAGGTAATATTGGGCTTTTTTAAGCCATAAATTACTGCACCCAAGGTATACACAATGCCACCTGCCAACAAAAGCCCCACACCTTGCCAGCTGACTGCTTTTTCTAAGGGCACAAAAACAATAGCGGCTAGCCAGCCCATTACAACATAGATTAATGTGGATAACCATCTGGGGGCATTCATCCAAAATACTTTAAGTAATATGCCGGACAAAGCAAAGGCCCAGATTAAAACAAGCATGGTCCAACCCCATTTCCCGTGCAAAGACACAAGACAGATGGGCGTATATGTTCCGGCAATTAAAACAAAAATCATCATATGGTCTATACGGCGCAAAACCTTTACCCTTTTGGGGGATAGCCTTAACGTGTGATATATTGTGCTGGCTCCGTATAACAGCAACAGGGAGGCTCCAAAAATAGCAAAGCCCCATAGATGCCAAATACTAGCTTCCAGTTTCGCCTTATGCATCAGTAAAATAAAACAAGGAATTACGGCCAGAAAGCCGATAAAATGTGTTAATGCACTCATCGGGTCTTTTATTTTTAAAAAAAGTTTACTCATTTTATCTCTCCTTCATGCAGTTATTAATACTACATATCATTATATCCATATGTTATCATATTATTTTTAATAATGCAAGAAGAAATTGGAATAACATCTTGAAGCAAAAGGGGAAATGCTATATAATAAAAAAATATGATATAAATTAGAAAGTATTTGAGGTGAACCAATGACAGCTTTAGATAAAATTATTGAAAATTTCACACAAAAAATCAAAGACTCCGGCAGTATTGACATAGAGGATATTCCTAACATAGATTTATATATGGATCAGGTTACAACATTTATGGATCAGGCCTTGGGGAAGCATAAACGCTTTGAAGAGGATAAAATTCTTACAAAAACAATGATCAATAATTACACCAAGGCAAAAATCTTTCCGGCCCCCATCAAGAAGAAATACAGCCAAACCCATATTATGCTTTTGATCATGATCTACCACTTAAAATCTGTGCTTTCCATTCGGGATATTGGGCTTTTGTTCCAGCCTGTGCTTTCTGTGAAATCTTTGGAGGAACAGGATAAATTAATACAGAAAATTTATAGCGGTTTTTCCAGGCTCCAATTATTAACACAGCAAAATATGCAGGCTCCCACCGTAGGGCTCAGGGAAACGGAAGCACCCATCAGAGAAATTATTGAAGAATATCAGGATGAAAAGATTGAAAAAATATTGCTGGTCTTACTCCTTACCATCCGTGCCAATGCAGAAAAGCAATTGGCGGAAATGGTTTTGGATTCTTATTTCTAACAACAAAGCGAAGCTCCTGCCATTATGGGGAAGCTTCGCTTTTTGGTTTGCGGAAAAAATCTCATGGTTGGCTGAACCTACATCCATACTATGGGTTTTGCTTTCTGCATCAATATCTATGCTCCGGTTTCCGGTTAAAACAAGCTGAGCTGATTTGTTTCGGGAATGCCGTTTAATACGCCGTTTTCCTTCATGAGATCAATCAGAGAGCGCCCCAGAGAGGTTCTGTTTTTCAGCTCCTCCAAGGTGTTAAATTCTCCGTCTACCCTGCCCTCAATAATACTTTCGGCGGCAGTTGTGCCTAAACCCTGCAAGGAATTAAACGGAGGGATCAGCCCGTTCTCTGTTATAATAAATTTTTTGCTGTCGGATTTATAAAGGTCGATGGGCAGGAAATGAAACCCTCTGGCATAAAATTCTACAATAATTTCTAACACAGTGAGTTTATTCTTATCCTTTGCCGTTACATCCATTCCCTTTGCTTGAATTTCTTTTATGGTTTCCTTCGTCTTTTCAATCCCCCTGCACATTGTGGCATAATCAAAATCATCACAAGCCCTTACGGTAAAATATGCGGCATAGTATGCCTGGGGATAATGAATTTTGAAATACGCAATACGAAATGCCATCATAACATAGGCCGCCGCATGGGCTTTGGGGAACATATACTTAATTTTCTGGCAGGATTCAATATACCAATCGGGCACACTGCTTGCCTTCATATCCGCAATATCTTCCTCGGTCAGTCCCTTTCCCTTACGCACCTTCTCCATGATTTTAAAGGATTTTTTTCTATCCATACCCTTGTTGATCAAATAAATCATAATACTATCTCTGGTAGAAATGGTTTCCTTTAGGCTGATGGTACCATTTTCGATTAAAGTTTGGGCATTGCCCAGCCACACGTCAGTGCCATGGGACAGGCCGGAAATCCTTAATAAATCGGCAAAGGATTTTGGCTTTGTATCCAGCAGCATACCACGCACAAACTTTGTGC
Source organism: Tyzzerella sp. UBA1042 (assembly GCA_002316675.1). Classification (GTDB taxonomy): domain Bacteria; phylum Bacillota; class Clostridia; order Lachnospirales; family Anaerotignaceae; genus Chakrabartyella. The sequence continues at coordinate 115,314 of DCDZ01000016.1, read as the reverse complement.
CGAATTCGGGGATACCTAAGGTGCCCGTTTTGCAGTTAATCGCTTCCTCCGTGACACCCAATGCCTTTGGCGATTCAAACAAAGACATGGTTTCCGGGTCACCCAGGGGCACCGTTTGGGGATTTACCCCGGTTAAATCGTGGAGCATTCGGATCACCGTAGGGTCGTCATGGCCCAACAAATCAAGCTTCAAGAGCCGTCCGCTGATGGAATGATAATCAAAATGGGTTGTGGTTATTTTTGAATTTACGTCATTGGCGGGCCGCTGAATGGGACAAAATTCAAAAATACTGTGATCATTGGGTACAACCATCAGTCCGCCGGGATGCTGACCTGTTGTTCTCTTAATTCCTGTACATCCTAAAACCAGACGGTTGATTTCCGCATTATGCACCGTTTTTTCACGCTCGTCAAAGAATTTTTTTACAAAACCATAGGCGGTTTTATCTGCCAAGGTGCCAATAGTTCCGGCTTTAAAAACGTGCCCTACCCCAAAAAGCTCCTCGGTATATGCATGGGCATACTGCTGATACTCCCCAGAAAAATTCAAGTCGATGTCCGGCTCTTTGTCTCCCTCAAACCCAAGAAAAGTTTGAAAGGGAATGTCATGCCCATCCTTGTGCAGCTTTTCACCGCAAACAGGGCAAATTTTATCCGGCATATCGCAGCCGCACGCCTCTTCCAAAGCATATGCTTTCACCGTTTCAGAATCAAAATCAGAATATTTGCAGCCGGGGCAAACATAATGGGGCGGCAAAGAGTTTACCTCCGTAATTCCCGCCATATTGGCGGCAAAGGAAGAACCCACAGAACCACGGGAACCAACCAAATATCCATCCTCCACAGATTTCCAAACCAGCTTTTGTGCAATAATATATAAAACGGCATAACCATTGCTGATAATGGAATTCAACTCCGTTTCCAGCCTGTCCTCCACGATGGCAGGCAACGGGTCGCCATAAATCGAGTGGGCTTTATCCATACAAATCTTCCGAAGCTCCTCATCCGCCCCCTCAATTTTTGGGGGAAAGGTTTCGTCGGGTATGGGCTTAATTTTTTCTATGCCATCGGCAATCAAATTTGTATTGGTGATGACCACTTCTTTTGCCTTTGCTTCTCCCAAATATTGAAACTCCGCCAGCATTTCCTCTGTTGTACGGAAATATAGGGGCGGCTGATTTTCCGCATCAGAAAAGCCCTCCGCCGCCATGATGATTTTTCTAAATACCCCATCATCGGGGTCAATAAAATGAACATCGCAGGTGGCCACAACAGGCTTTTGATATCTCTCCCCAAGGGCTACAATTTTACGGTTGATCTCCATCAAATCCTCCATAGAGCGAACCGCATCCACTTTTGGGGAATCAATCATAAAACGGTTGTTTCCCAGCGGCTGAATTTCCAGATAGTCATAAAAACGCACTAAATTTTCTATAACCTCCTTGGGTGCATTATCCAGCACAGCACGATAAAGCTCTCCGGCTTCGCAGGCGCTGCCCAAAATTAGCCCTTCCCGAAAGCGCAAAAGCTGGCTTTTGGGAATCCTCGGCTTTCTAAAAAAATAATCAATATGGGCCAAGGAAACCAACTCGTAGAGGTTGCGTAAGCCAACGGCATTTTTCACCAAAATGATGGCATGGTGTGCCCGCAATTTTTTATAGTTTACCGTTCGGCTGGAAAAAATGTTGACCTCATCTAAATTTTTCACGTCTTTTTCCTTAAGCATTTCTACAAACCGCAAAAACATTTCCGCCGTTGCCTCGGCATCATTCACTGCTCTGTGGTGACCCACCAATGAGATATTCAAATGATCACAAATAATGTTTAATTTATGTTTGCCAAGCTGCGGCAGTAAGGTTCTTGCCAATTCCAAGGTATCTAAAACGGTATTTACTACTTCCAAATTGCAATACCGCTCTGCCGCAACCCGGATAAAGCCTACATCAAAGCTTGCATTATGAGCCACCAAAACCGCATCCTGTACAAAATTTAAAAATAAAGGCAGGATTTCTTTTATTTTGGGTGCATCTGCAACCATTTCATCTGTAATGCCTGTTAGCTTTGTAATTTCAGCGGAAATGGGTTTGCCGGGATTTACAAAGGTGCTAAACCTGTCAACAACAACGCCTTTTTGCAGCTTAACGGCGCCGATTTCTGTAATCATCTCCGTCTCTTTGGAAAGCCCTGTGGTTTCAATATCAAATACAACAAAGGTTTCGTCCAGCTTTTGCCCTCGTGACATGGTAACCACATTGCCTAAATCATCCACCAGATACGCTTCCACACCGTAAATGACTTTTAAATCAGACTTTCCCACGGCATTCATGGCATCGGGAAAAGCTTGTACAACGCCATGATCGGTAATTGCAATGGCCTTATGTCCCCAATCAATGGCACGCTTGATATAGTTTTTTACAGGGGTAACGCCATCCATACTGCTCATTTGGGTATGTAAATGAAGCTCCACTCTTTTTTCTTTTGCAGTATCCATTCTTGGCGGCGCAGGCTGGGCCGTATTAATATTTTTCGCCATGATATTGATTTCATGGGCATACTTATCAAATTGCACATCCCCCTGCACTCTTACGCAGGCGCCCATTTTAAAGTGATCCTGCAATTCTCCGTCAAAAACGGATTTTTTGACAAAGAATTTTACTGTGGTTGAGTCGGTTTTATCCGTAATATCAAAGGAGACGATATATTTTTCGCCTTTGATTTCTCTGCTTTCCACATTGAATATACTGCCCTCAATGATAACGCTTTCGCCCACAGTCTTACTTTCTGCAATGGGAACTTTGGCGCCGATGCATTCCTTTCCAAACAAAATGCCCTTCATGACCGAATCGGAAATGCCTGCCGCAGCAGCAGCCGTTTTTTCCTCTTCTGCCGCCGTTTGTGCCGCAACAATTTTATGCATAAATTCTGCGGCTTTTACTTCTTTTTCCTGCGCAAAAAGAGCGGCTTCCTCCTCCGGTGTGCTTACATTTTTAAACTGTATTGCAATCCTGCGGCCTGTCTCTTTTTCTATCATCTGCTGTAGCATTTGATCCAGTTTTCTTTGCGCCATATAATAAGCCATATTGTTTTTCACTTGAATACTTAATTTTCCATCTTGATATTTCCACGCTGCACCGGAAATAACACCGGCACAAATTTTGCCCTGCATAGAAATAGAAGCCTTCATATTGTCCCAATAATCGGCGATAAAGCTTTCGTCCCCAAGCTCTTCTAAGGTATATTCCAAAGACAGCCGCACCTCCTGAATACCCGGCAAGGATTGCTGTAATTCCTCCTTCAGCGTTTGTGTAGCTTGAAAGGGAATCAGCTTTGGTGAAAAGATATGAATATCTACTGCCCGCTCTTTCTTAAATATTGTAAGTTTTTTTACCTGCGTATCTAAAAAAGACTCCTTAACCTTTTGCGATAAAGAGAGCTTTTGAAAAACGCAGTCAAAGCTTTGCACCGTCACACTGTTTCTCCTTTCTAAGTTTCGTTACAAGGAAAATCCTCAATTTCCTGCATTAATGCAGAAACCAATTCTTCTTCCTTCACTTTTTTAATAATTTCACCTTTTTTAAACAATAAGCCTTGGCCTTTTCCCCCGGCAATGCCCACATCGGCCTCTCTGGCTTCTCCGGGGCCGTTTACCACACAGCCCATAACCGCAACCTTTATATTTTTATGGATTCCCCGGCAACGCTGCTCCACTTCATTGGCAATGGAAATCAAATCAATCTGCGTTCTGCCGCAGGTGGGGCAGGAAATCAGCTCTATGCCGAATTTTCGTAACCCCAAGCTTTTTAAAATTTCTTTGGCTACGGGGATTTCTTCAATGGGATTGCCTGTTAAGGATACACGAAGGGTATCCCCAATGCCTGCGGCAAGGATGGCGCCAATGCCGACTGCAGATTTTATGGTACCGCCATACACCGTGCCGGCCTCGGTAATTCCCACATGAATGGGATAGTCCATAGATTGGGAAAGCAACTGATAGGCTTCTAAGGAAAAAAGTACATCTGATGCCTTAATCGAAACTACGATGTCATAAAAATAATACTTTTCCAGTATTTTCACATGGCGCAAAGCACTTTCTACCAAGCCTTGGGGGGTTACGCCGCCATACTTCTGAATCAAGTCCTTTTCCAGAGAACCGCTATTGACACCAATACGAATGGGGATATGCTTTTCCTTGGCTTTTTCTACGACTTGACGGATACGGTCTTCCTCCCCGATATTTCCCGGATTAATGCGCACTTTATCAATGCCTAATTCCATGACTCGCAGTGCAAGCCGATAATCAAAGTGAATATCTGCAACCAAAGGAATATGTATTTGTTTTTTGATTTCCCGCACAGCGTTGGCTGCATCCATATCCAATATGGCAACACGAACCAGCTCACAGCCGGCTTCCTCCAGCCGTAAAATCTGCGCCACTGTTGCAGACACATCTCGCGTGTCTGTATTACACATAGATTGTATGATAATAGGGTTCCCTCCGCCAATTTTCAGATTGCCCATGGCCACTTCCCTTGTCATTTTTCGCAGCATTATTTCACGCCTTCTTTCAAAGAATTTCTCCGCACGCTTTTACAGAGCTATTATACCACAAAAGCAGTCTATTTTATGATATAGTTTGTTCTTTTTTCCTGTGGCTTTTATTTATGGAAAAACACAAAAGGATAGGCATTTTTGCTGTACATTGGAAAAAATCAAAAAACTGAGTTAAGAAAAGCCTACGAAAGAGATGGCTCGGCATGATTCATCAGCCATTTCCTTCGTAAGCATAGTAACTCGCTTAATATTCAATTTTAAGCAAAGATTTTTACAATATCCCCATACAGGACAAAAACCATTAAGCCCATCAAAAATGCGAATCCAAGAAAATGTATTTTACTTTCCAGCTCCGGATTTAGTGGCCGCCTACGAATAGCTTCTACAAGCAGCAATAGGATTCTGCCGCCGTCTAAAGCTGGAATGGGAAAAAGATTTAAGACACCCAAGTTTGCACTTAATACGGCACCAATATAAACCACATTTTGAATTGCTTCCTTTAGGCCCACAGTCATGCCTG
>DCDZ01000016.1:100461-110118 GCA_002316675.1 Tyzzerella sp. UBA1042 | reverse complement strand
AGGCCCACAGTCATGCCTGCCTCATAGCTCTCACCTACCATTTTTACAATAGAAATAGGGCCGCCATACTCTTCCTTATCCGCCGTAAAGGTAAATACCCGGGCCAAGCCTTCCGCCGTTAGCTTTACATAATTCACCATAGCGTAATAGCTATAATACATGGTGTCCGGCAGAGAAATCCGTTCATAGCCCTCAACAGCTTCCGCAAACAGGCCAATTTGAATTTCGGGAGAAAAGCCAATTAAATATCCTTTGCGGGCCGCGTCATATTGAGGTGTAAGCTTATAGGAATATTCTCTGCCCTCTCTTAAAACATCCAGCCGTATATCTTCGCCTTTGTTTTTATAAAGCTGTGCTTCCAGCTCATCATAAATACGGATACGGTGTCCATTGATTCTATAAATTCTGTCTCCCGGCTGCAATCCTGTTTCCTGAGCTGGAGTATCCGGCAAAATTTCTTTGATCAAAGGAAACGCCGTGTAAGAGGTGGAGGTAAGGCCGATAATCATGAGAAAAGCCAAAAGAAAGTTCATGAAAGGCCCTGCGGCCATAACAATAAAACGAATCCACACAGATTTATTCATGAAGGATCTTGGGCCTACCGTGCCGTCCTCTTCTTCATCCTGCATACGGCAAAAGCCTCCCAAGGGCAAAAGGCGAATGCTGAATTCCGTTTCGCCAATTTGGCGGGAGAAAATTTTTGCACCCATGCCGATGGAAAATTCTTCGACTAAAATACCGCTTTTTTTTGCGGCGATGAAATGCCCATATTCATGGGCAATCACAAGAATACCAATTAAAACAACTGAAATGATAATGGAGAACAAGCTCCTGCCTCCTCTCGGTTATCGGAAATTCAGACATGATGCAAAGCCTCTTGCCCATGTATCTGCTTCCAATAAATCTTCTAGTGTATAGTCGTACTTCACAGTATATGCATTCATAGTTTGTTCTATCAATTCGGGTATCTCTAAAAACGAAATTTTACCGGCCAAAAATTTTTCAACGGCAATTTCATTTGCCCCATTTAAAACCGTCGGCAGTGTCCCCCCAACATGCAGTGCCTTGTATGCCAGTGCCAGACAGCGGAAGGTTTTCATATCCGGCTTTTCAAAGGTCAATGCAGTTCTTTGTGTAAAGTCTACTTTGGGGAAAGCATTTTTGATGCGCCGGGGATAGGTGAATGCATATTGGATGGACACCTTCATATCCGGCTCACCCATTTGTGCCAGAATTGCCCCATCCTCGTATTCCACCGCCGAATGCACAATGCTTTGAGGATGTATCAAAACCTCAATTTGTTCTGCCGTTACACCAAAAAGCCATTTGGCTTCCATAACCTCTAAGCCCTTATTCATGAGAGTAGCCGAGTCAATGGTAATTTTTCTGCCCATGGACCAATTTGGATGCTTGAGGGCATCGGAGGGAGTAACGTGCATTAGCTCCTCCATTGTTTTGCCCCGAAACGGCCCACCGGAGGCTGTCAGCAAAATGCGGCGGATGGAGTTGCACTCATTTCCTTGAAGGGCTTGAAAAATTGCAGAATGCTCGCTGTCCACAGGATAAATGGAAACACCTTTTTTTCGAGCCAAATCCATAACCAATTGTCCCGCAGAAACAAGAGTTTCCTTATTTGCCAAAGCAATATTTTTCCCCGCCGAAATGGCTTCAAAGGTAGGCTGTAATCCCACATTGCCCACCACTGAGGTTAGAACGGTTTCCGCAGAATTTATGGTGGCCGCCGCAATCAACCCCTCCATGCCGGCCAAAACCTTTATTTGCGTATCGTGGAGCCTGGTTTTTAATTCTTTTGCATAGTTTTCGTCCATCACAGCAACCATGGACGGCTGAAATTTTCTTGCCTGCTTTTCAAGCAAATCAATATTTTGATTCCCCGTAAGGGCGGCAATCTTTATGTTGCCTAAATGCTCCGCCACTTCTAGGGCTTGCGTTCCGATGGACCCTGTGGAACCCAAAATTGACAGTTCTCTCATTTCTTATTCCCTCTTTAATTTTTTGTACTGCTTGCAGGTTTTATTTTTTAATCAGGAAGAACATAATGTAATATAGGGCAGGTGCCGTTAAAATAACACTGTCAAAACGGTCCAACACGCCTCCGTGGCCAGGGATTAGCTTTCCAAAATCCTTAATACCATTGATTCTTTTCATGGCGGAAGCCGCCAAGTCGCCGATTTGTGCTAAAAAAGAACCAAAAAAGCCAGCCAAGCCGCACAATAACAATAAATTGACGTCCTTAAATATAACCACCTTCCCAATCCACAAGCCATAGGCTATGGAAAGTAAGGTTGCCATAGCGATGCCGCCGATGGCTCCCTCTATGGTTTTTTTGGGGCTAAGGGAAGGAATCAATTTATGTTTTCCAAACTTTATACCGATGAAATAAGCCCCCGTGTCACAGCCGAAAGCGGCGATAAACGCCAGCCATACCAAATACTGTCCATAGGCAAATTCACGAATGAGATAAATGTGGGATAACAGAAAAAAAACATAGAAAAAGCCGAAAAACCCCGTCACTCCTTCCAGCGCATTTGTTCTGTCATGGCAAATAACGGTATAAATCAATAATACCACAAGAAAAAGAGAAACAAAAATGTTAAAATAATTGTTGCCATTGATAATCTGTTCCATAAACTGTCCATAGAACAAAGCAAAGATATAGCCAATCATATGCAACCCCATATTCTGCTTTGAAAAGGCTTGATAAAATTCATGCATACCAATTAAACCCAAAACAGTAATACAACCTTTTAGCCAAAAACCTCCGGAAACTACAACAAATATCAGAAATGGTAAAAGCACCACTGCGGAAATGATTCTAGTTTTCAATGGAAATCACCTCAATTTCATCTTCCGCCGAAGCGGCGATCTCTATTCTGATAATAATAAATTGCCTTTAAAAGGTCGTCTTTACCAAAATCAGGCCACAATACATCGGTAAAATAAAATTCCGTATAGGCAAGCTGCCATAATAAAAAATTACTGATCCGCTTTTCACCGCTTGTACGAATCAGCAGCTCCGGATCGGGCGCTCCGGCAGTGTCAAGGCAGTCGCCAATGGTTTCTTCTGTAATCTCTTGTAGCGCAATTTCACCGTTTACTGCTTTTTCCGCTATTTTTTGTATAGACCGACGCAACTCGTCTCTTCCGCCGTAATTTAAAGCAATATGAACGGTCATGCCATTCTTTTCCTTTGATTTTTCTTCCACTTCTCTAATTTGCTCTTGTATGTCTTTATCTAAACGAGAAATATCCCCGATAATATGCATTTTCACATTGTCTTTCAAAAACCACTGAAAAGAGTTTTTTAAATAATGACGCATTAAATCCATGATGGCCTGTACTTCTTCGTCTGAGCGTTTCCAATTTTCTGTAGAAAAGGCATAAACCGTAATATGCTCTAGCCCCAAGTCCCTTGCATCTGTAATCAATTGTTCAAAAGCCTCGGCGCCGGCCTTATGTCCTGCTTTTCTAGGCAAGGCCCTTTTTGCCGCCCATCTTCCATTTCCATCCATAATAATGGCAATATGCTTTGGAAGCTGTGACGTATCGATGGTCAAGGCCTGATTTTTTTTCTGAAAAAACATAGATTTCCTCCATGAAGCAAAGTAACAAAGCCCCTCTTCTTACCAGAGGGGCGATTATATTTTTTATACTGCAAGGATGTCTTTACACTTTTCGTCGCATTTTTTATCAATTTCAGCGATAAATTTATCTGTCAGCTTTTGTGTCTTCTCTTCCAGATCCTTCAATTCGTCCTCAGTAATTTCTTTTTTCTTCTCTATTTTTTTGAGGGCATCCATGGCATCTCGTCTAACATTACGAACCGCTACCTTAGCATTTTCTGCCTTCTTTTTTACTTCCTTGGTCAATTCCCTTCTTCTTTCCTCTGTTAATTCAGGGAAAACCAAGCGGATGACCTTGCCGTCATTATTGGGATTAATGCCCAAATCCGACGTATTGATGGCTTTTTCAATCAATTTTAATGTGCTGCTATCCCATGGCTGAATTTGAATAATACGTGCCTCGGGAACTGTGATATTCCCCACCTGTTGAATGGGCGTGGGTGTGCCATAATATTCCACAGTAATTTTATTTAATACATGGGGGTTTGCACGGCCTGCCCGGATTGTTGAATAATCGCTAACCAAAGTTGTAACGGTTTTTTCCATTTTTTCTTCATACGGTTTAATTAATTCTGATGCCATAGCATTTGCCTCCTATGAGTCTTATTTTTACGAAACTGTAACAGTAGTGCCAATTTTTTCTCCGCTTACCGCACGGATAATACTTCTTTCTTCGTTTAAACCAAAAATAACCACAGGGATTTTTCGCTCAAAACATAGATTTGCTGCCGCCATATCAATGACCTTAAGATTATTTTTGACAATTTCTTCTGATTTAATAATATCGATTCTCTTTGCGTTGGGATTGACAGCGGGATCATCATCATAAACACCATCTATATTTTTTGCAAAGAACAGCCCGTCCACATCAAGCTCCGCTCCTCTTAGGGCTGTAATGGTATCTGTGGAAAAGAAGGGGTGCCCAAGGCCTGCGGCAAATATAAGAACCTCGCCTTTTTCCAAACGAGCCAATGCGGCCTCCTTAGAAAACAGCTCTGTCATTGTTCCGAAAGGGATGGGGGTTTGTACGGTAGCACAAATGCCATTTTGTCTAAAAGCATCCGCCATATAAATGGCATTCATCACTGTAGCCAACATACCAATTTGATCCGCTTTTGTGCGGTCCATTTCCGAAGCAGCACTTCTGCCACGCCAAAAATTACCGCCGCCCACAACAAGACATACCTGGGTACCAAGCTTTAGAAGCTCTTTAATCTGGGCAGCCAACTCCCAAATGATATTATCATCAAAGGTAGCGCCCGCTTTCTCACCCGCCAGAGCTTCGCCGCTTAATTTCAGGATAATTCTCTTATACATTGCAACAGCCTCCTTACCATTCTAATGTAACACAATTCAAATAAAATTTCCACATATTTTATGTATTATAAACAATTCCTAATCTCCGAAAAAAAGAAACGCCAGCAATTTGGCGTTTCTTTTCAATTTTATGTTGTAAGAGCAAAAATTTTGCCTTTACCGATCGCCAAGGGCTTTTCCGTTTTCAAAACGTAAGGCATACCCGGGATTTATTATTCCATTGCCTTTGCAACTTCATCAGCAAAATTCTCATCCTTTTTCTCTAAGCCTTCACCAGTTTCATAACGCACATAACGTGTAATTTCGATGGGCGCGCCCACAACCTTCGCTACAGAATCAACATATTTCTGCACTGATAAGTCACCATCTTTCACATAAGGCTGTTCAAGTAAGCAGATTTCCTTCAATTCTTTTTTCATTCTGCCTTCAATCATCTTTGCAATAATTTGGTCAGGTTTGCTTGCATTTTTTGGATCATTTTTCGCCTGCAATGTAAGGATCTCTGTTTCCTTCTCAATAAACTCTGCAGGGACATCCTTTTCGGAGATGAATTTGGGGTTCAATGCCGCAATCTGCATTGCAACGTTTTTGCCCAATTCTTCTAATTCTTCGCTTTCCTTTTCACAAGCCAATTCAATTAAAACACCGATTCTGCCGCCGCCATGGATATAGGAAACAAGCTTGCCGGACTGTGCTTTTTCAAATTTTTCAAAACGTCTGATATTCAGGTTTTCACCGATCACAGCAACCTGCTGGCTCAATGCGTCTTTTACGGTAAACTGAGGATCCAAAGCCCATTTTTCTTCAAAGAATGCATCCATATCTGCTGCTGTGGAGTTTACAGCCTGCTTTGCAACAGCCGTAACATACTCTCTAAAAACCTGATTTTTTGCAACGAAGTCTGTTTCGGAGTTTACTTCAATAATTGTGCCGATTTTATTATCATCACTTAAATAAATATCCACAACACCTTCAGAAGCAATACGTCCGGCCTTCTTTGCGGAAGCGGCAAGACCCTTTTCTCTTAAAATTTCAACTGCTTTTTCCATATCACCGTCTGTTTCGGCCAGTGCTTTTTTACAATCCATCATGCCAACGCCTGTAATTTCTCTTAATTCCTTTACCATTGCTGCTGTAATAGCCATGTTTATTTCCCTCCGTATTTTCTGTTATACTATGAAAAGAGCTTCAGCCCGTTAGTTGGCTGAAGCTCGGGCAAATGCCTTATAAAGAACTTATTCAGCTACTGCTGCTTCTTCTGCAGCAGGCTCTTCCTGCTCGCCCTGTTTGGATTCCAAAACAGCGTCCGCAATCTTGGATGCGATCAATTTTACTGCACGGATTGCATCGTCATTCCCGGGAATAATATGATCAATTTCATCAGGATCACAGTTTGTATCTACAATTGCAACAATGGGAATACCCAAGGTATGCGCTTCCTGCACTGCAATTCTTTCTTTTCTTGTATCAACGATAAAGAGCATATCGGGCACCTTTTTCATATTTTTGATACCGCCGAGATTCTTTTCCAACTTTTCCATTTCATGCAATAAAGTTGCAACTTCCTTCTTGGGCAATACCTCAAAGATACCATCAGCCTGCATTTTTTCTAATTCTTTCAATCTTGCAATTCTTGTTTTGATTGTGGTGAAGTTTGTCAGCATACCGCCTAACCATCTCTGGTTTACGTAGTACATACCGCATCTTTCAGCTTCTTCCTTCAAGCATTCCTGCGCCTGCTTTTTTGTACCAACAAAAAGAATTTCGCCGCCGTCTGCAATTTTCTTGCAAACCTCCGCGTAAGCATCGTCAACCATTTTTACTGTTTTTTGAAGGTCGATGATATAAATACCATTTCTTTCTGCAAAGATGTATTCCGCCATTTTAGGATTCCATCTTCTTGTCTGATGTCCGAAATGAACACCTGCTTCTAATAACTGCTTCATTGAAATTACGCCCATAGCGCACCTCCTGTGGTTTTTCCTCCGCATCTTTTTCCTAGAGAGACCGACCCTGGTCGGCACCGTTCTCCGGCAACGGATACGTGTGTTTTAAAGTTACCTTTGGGATTATATCATAGACAGATATAAAAAACAACCACTTCCAACAAAATTTTAAATGTTTTGCCGAAAATGGCTGTTATGTGTTTTTATTGTTCCCCTTCCACAGGTGCTTCCTTCATGTAGCTGCATTTTTCATTCGAGCATACAATCTTCACGTTCTTTCTGCCCTTTTCTACCAAGAAGCTGCCGCAAACAGGGCATTTTTCGCCCGTTGGCTTATTCCAAGACATAAATCCGCAGGTGGGGTTGTTTTCGCAGCCATAGTATGCACGGCCTTTTTTCGTCTTTTTAATGAGCACCTTGCCGCCGCACTCAGGACAGCTTACACCGGCCTCTTCAAAAAACGGTTTTGTGTTTTGGCATTCCGGAAAACCGGGGCACGCAAGAAATTTTCCGTAGCGGCCATATTTGATAACCATATTTCTGCCGCATTTTTCGCAGATAACATCGCTCTCTTCGTCTTTTATTTCAACCTTTGCCAGTTTCTCTCTGGCATCGTCCACACAGTCCTTAAAAGCCGGATAAAAATCACGAAGGATTTGCTTCCATTCTTCATGGCCGTTTTCCACTTCGTCCAGACGTTTTTCCATATTTGCAGTAAAATCAACATCAACAATATCTGAAAAATATCCCTTCAGAATATCGTTTACCACTTCCCCAAGCTCTGTAGGATAGAGGTTTTTGGCCTCTTTTACCACATAATGTCTGGCCAAAATAGTGGTTAGGGTGGGGGCATAGGTACTGGGACGGCCAACGCCAATTTCTTCCAAGGTTTTAATTAAGGAAGCATCGGTAAATCTTGCCGGCGGCTGCGTAAAATGCTGTTCCGGCAAAAGGGTTTCTGTTTTTAAAACGTCCCCTTTTTCCAAAAAAGGAATCATTTTTTCATCATTATCCTCACCCTTATTATAGGCCTCCAAAAAGCCCTTAAACCTCAAACTGGAGCCGGAGCTTCTAAAAGAATATTCCCCTGCTTGCAACTTTATGGAAAGGGTATCATACACAGCCGGGCTCATTTGACTGGCAACGAACCGCTCCCAAATTAATTTGTATAAGCGGAACTGATCCCTTGATAGGGATTCCTTAATGCTGTCCGGAGTGCGCATGACCTCCGTGGGACGAATCGCCTCATGGGCATCCTGGGTTTTCCCCTTGGATTTATAAACAATCCGCTCGGGATTCACAAATTTTTCGCCGTATTCTTCCTTAATAAAAGCTACAACCGCCGTGTAGGCTTCATCCGAAATACGGAAGGAATCTGTACGGATATAAGAAACCAAACCCACGGTGCCTTCACCCTTAATGTTAATTCCCTCGTAAAGCTGCTGGGCAATCATCATGGTTTTTTGTGTGGCCATATTCAGATGCTTACTTGCCTCCTGCTGCAAGGTGCTGGTGGTAAAGGGGGCAACGGGCTTTTTCTGGCGAACGCCGGTTTTCACGTCGGAAACAACAAACTCACGGCCTTCAACGCCCTTTACAACTTCCTCCGTAATTTCCCCATTGGGCAGTTCCATCTTGGTATCGTCCTTACCATAAAATTTTGCATCTAAAGGCTTGCCGTTCTGATCCGCAAGCTTTGCCGTTAAGGACCAATACTCTGTGGGTATAAATGCCAGAATTTCTTCCTCCCGGTCGCAGATGATGCGCAGGGCAACAGACTGCACACGGCCGCCGGAAAGGCCTTTTTTGACCTTTTGCCAAAGCAAATCGCTTATGGTATAGCCAACCACTCTATCCAACACACGTCTTGCCTGCTGGGCATTGACCAAATCCATATCAATCTCTCTTGCCTCGCCGATGGAGCGTTTTACGGCGGTTTTTGTAATCTCGTTAAAGGTAATACGGCTGATGTCCTTCTCCTCGTTTAGATTCAAAGCGTGCATCAAATGCCAGCTGATTGCCTCCCCTTCACGGTCAGGGTCAGTTGCCAGAAACACTTTATCGGCAGTCTTGGCATCTCTGCGCAGCTTGCTCAATAAATCCCCTTTCCCGCGAATGGTGATATACTTGGGTTCATAATCATTTTCTAAATCTATCCCCAGCTGGCTTTTGGGTAAATCCCGAATATGCCCCATGGACGCCTCGATTTTATAACTGCTTCCCAAAAATTTGCCGATTGTGTTGGCCTTTGCCGGGGACTCCACAATGACAAGATATTTTTTAGAAGCCTTCGCACCCCTGCCGGAGGGTTTTGTTTTCTTTACTTTTTTTTCTTCCATTTCTTTTGTCATATTTCACCTCAAATTAACCTTCCCTGATATATCCTGCCTGCGGAATTTTTCGGATATGCCCCGAAATTTCCAGAAGGGAAAGTATATACTGCACTTCCTGTATATTTTTATGCAGTTTTCTGCAAATGGTTTCTGCCAAAACCGGTTCTTGATCAATAATCTGATCATAAATCTCTTTTTCCTCTAAAGATAGCTTTGCAGCCAGCTTATTTGAGAAAATCTGCTTTTCCTGTTCTTTATAAGCAATGCCTAATTCAATTAAAACATCATTGCTTTCTGTAAGCGGAGGACATCCCTGCTTCAGCAAATTGTTTGTTCCCTCACTCAAGGCACTGGTGATATTGCCGGGAACAACAAAGACCTCTCTGCCGCTATCCAATGCCATATCCGCCGTAATCA
>DCDZ01000016.1:56094-100332 GCA_002316675.1 Tyzzerella sp. UBA1042 | reverse complement strand
CAATGCCATATCCGCCGTAATCAGCGTTCCGCTTTTTTTGCCGGCCTCCGTAACAATCAATATTTTTGAAAGACCGCTGATAATGCGGTTTCGATTGGGAAAGTGATGGGGCGCAGGCTCTGTGCCCGGCGGATATTCCGAAATCAAGCAACCATTTTCCGCAATTCTTTCCATCAATTCACGGTTTTCCGCAGGATAACAAAGATCAACCCCGCATCCAAGGACGGCAATGGTTTTGCCGCCGCCATCCAACACGCCCTTATGTGCCATGGTATCAATGCCCTTTGCCATGCCGCTGACCACAATAATATTTGCCTTTGCCAAGTCCTTGGCAATTTGATAGGAAACCCCGGCGCCGTAGCGAGAGCATTTTCTGGCACCTACCAGAGACACCTTGTCCATTTCGTCATCAGGCAAGACTCCCTTGACATAAATCCCAACAGGCGGGCTATAAATTTCTTTAAGCAAGCTTGGATATAGGGGGTGCTGAAAGGAGTAAAATTTTATTTCCTTATTTTCCAATTCTTCAATCCATGCGTTTAGCCGTTCTTCGTCTTTCGCACCGAGAATTGCCGCAATGGTTTTTTCCGGAATGCCTTTCACAGCATCCAACTGCGTTTTGGAGGCCTTCCAAACTGCCTCCGCACTGTGAAAATGCTCCAAAAGCATATGAATACGTTTGATTCCAACCCCATCAATTCTTGAAAGCCACATCAAAAAGTATTCTTCCATGCTGACTTACCTCCCTACTTCAAGTTACGCCCTTAACTATATAACCATTTTTTTAAAAATTCAATAAGAAAATGCAACATCAATACAAATTTCAGTAATTATAGCTATTTCTGAATGCCAAATTGCAGGAATCATTGCAAAATTTGGTAATTATTGATATGATATTTTTATATTTAAAGAGAAATGAGGCGTTATTTATGCTTTCCATAATTAAAAGCGCGGCACTGCAGGGAATTGACAGCTATCCAGTTTCTGTGGAAGTGGATTTGAGCAGTGGCTTGCCTTCTTTTGATATTGTAGGCTTGCCGGACTCGGCAGTCAAGGAATCTCGGGAGCGGGTGCGTACCGCCGTAAAAAACTCCGGGTTTTCCTTTCCTGTGAAGCATATCACTGTGAACCTTGCACCTGCGGACACCCGAAAGGAAGGGGCTTCTTTCGATCTGCCCATTGCCCTGGGCATTCTTTGTGCCTGCGGTGCTTTCCCCCAGGAAGCTGTGGCGGCGTATTTTGTCACCGGAGAATTATCCCTTGACGGTTCGGTCAGGCCGGTAAACGGCGTATTGCCCATGGTTTACGGAGCAAAGCAAGCAGGCGTAAAAAAATGCTTTATCCCTGCAGAAAATATGGACGAAGCTGCCTTGATTGCAGGAATCGATGTTTATCCCGTAAAAAGCCTGAAGGAAATTGCAGCGCATCTCATGGGAAAAAGTGCAATCTCTCCATATTCCACCGATATCAATACATTGTTTGGCCAAAAACAGGAGGGTGATTTTTTGGATTTTGCCCATGTGAAGGGGCAGGAGAATGCAAAACGTGCCATGGAAATTGCCGCCGCCGGGGGACACAATTTTTTAATGATTGGCCCGCCGGGATCAGGAAAAACAATGCTGGCAAAGCGGCTGCCCTCCATTTTGCCGAATTTGACTTTTGAGGAAAGCATTGAAATCACAAAGATATACAGCGTTTCCGGTCTTCTGCGGAACAAGAATTCCTTAATTCGCAGCCGCCCCTTTCGTTCACCTCACCACACCATATCAGCCTCTGCCTTAACAGGAGGCGGAAGAATTCCAAAGCCCGGGGAAATTTCATTATCTCATCACGGCGTATTATTTCTTGATGAGCTGCCGGAGTTTCAAAGAGCCGCCCTGGAGGTGATGCGCCAGCCCTTGGAGGATGGACAGGTAACCATTGCCCGGGTCAACGGTACGCTGACCTTCCCCTCGGATTTTATGCTGGTGGCGGCAATGAACCCCTGCCCCTGCGGCTATTTGGGGGACGGAGACAAATGCCATTGTTCCATGAATGAAATCATAAAATACCGCAGCAAAATCAGCGGCCCTCTGCTGGACCGGATTGATATTATGATAGAAATGCCGGGGGTATCCTATGAGGACTTGGAAAATACAGAGCAAGGAGAGTCCTCCGCCAAAATCAAAGAGCGTGTTCTTCGGGCCCATGCCATACAGTTAAAAAGATATGAAAAAGAAGGCATTTATTTCAATGCTCAGTTGAGTGCAGCACAAATTGAGGCTTTTTGTCCCCTAGGAGAAAAAGAAAAGGATCTGCTGAAAAACGCTTTTGAGCGATTGGATTTAAGTGCCAGATCATATCATAAAATATTGAAGGTAGCCAGAACCGTTGCCGATTTGGCCGGAAGCGAGGATATTACCCTGCCTCACTTGGCGGAGGTTTTGCAATACCGCTCGTTAGACAGGAAATATTTGTTATAGTAAGGAAGGGATTTTTATGGAGCATTGGACAGATCAGATGTCGGAAAGCTTTCGTATCGGCGCATTATTGGCCTTTGCAGGAGGGTTTTTCGATTCTTACACATATATTGCCAGAGGCGGCATTTTTGCAAATGCCCAGACAGGAAATATCATTTTATTGGCAATTCAGCTTGTGCAGGGGCATTTTTTAAATGCGCTCTATTATTTAATTCCTATTTTGGCTTTTATGAGCGGCATTTTTCTGATTGAATCCATCAAAAGACGGTTTTATCAGATTCAGCAATTTCATTGGCGTCAGATTGTGCTGTTTATTGAAGTAATTGTTTTGATTTTTGTGGCTCATATTCCTCTGGGAAAGGGCAATCTTTTGGCCAATGTATTGATTTCCTTCGTTTGCTCTATGCAGGTGCAAAGCTTCCGAACCATGCACGGCCTGCCCTATGCCACAACCATGTGTACCGGCAATCTAAGAAGCGGCGCAAATCAGCTGGTCCATCTTGTGTTTGAAAAGGATAAGAAAGCGGCCGAAAGTGCATTGTTATACTTCGCTGTTATAGTTGTTTTTATTTTAGGTGCCGGCACCGGCGCACTGGTCACACCTGCATTTGGTGCAAGGTCCATCCTTTTCTGCTGCATTTTCTTAATTGCAGCCCTCATTCTCCTCTCTTTTCAACGTAAGGATTGAGTGCTTTCTCTGATTGACTGCATGGGCTTTCAAACTGAAACCTCCTTTGATATTTCAGCGGTTGGGAAACCGTTTGTATTTTATCAAAGGAGGTTTTTACGGTTGATTGAACCCAAAGAACCAAACAAAGTTTAAGGAGCAGCCTTCCGTCCTGTTTTTATAGGTATTCCCCATGGTCAGGCCTTTCCCTTCACTGAAAAGAGGTATTTCTTGCAGCAGGAATGGGAACAATCCTGACTTAAATAATCTTTTTATTCAAAATTTCTTTTCTATATTGCTTATACAGCTGAATCACCATATCCCAATGCTCCAGCACCAGGCTGCCAATTTCAAAATCATACATAACACCTAAATTTTTTCTGATTTCTCCATAGCAGTACTCGTAGGAATGGGATTTTCTATAGCTTCTGTCTGACAGCATGGCGTCGATGGAATCACACACCGCTATGATTTTCGCACCGAAAGGAATTTCGTGGCCCACTAACCCTAGGGGATACCCCTTGCCATCTATCCTTTCATGGTGACATAACACCATATCCTTTACTTCAATCAGATGATGAGACTTACTAAGAATTTCAGCACCAATTTGAGGATGTTTTTTCATACATTCCCATTCTTCAGCAGTAAGCTTTCCATCCTTATTTAACACATGATCCGGAACACCGATCTTGCCAATATCATGAAGATGGGCCGCAATATGTATTTTTTCACTTTCACTGCTATCCATATCAAGCAGCCTGCAAACCTCTAAGGAAAGCTCACTTACCCGCTTGGAATGCCCTGCCGTATTCGCATCCTTTGCATCCAATGCACTGGTGATGCACTCAATAATTTCATGATAATCGATTCCGTTTCTATAAAATGAAGATTTTTTATTCATACACAAACCGCCCGTTCTCTATCAAGAAAATATATCCTTAGTATCAAAATCAAATTTGTCGGCATAAAACACTTATACTGCCCACAGTTCTTCTCTATGCCCCAGAAGAAACAATGTGAATTCCCTTTGAACTCATCGAAAGGTATCTCTTTTCTTTAGTTAGTTTATACTAACTAACATCTGTTTGTCAATCCTTTCATTTTTATATACAGCCTTTTTTCTCTGTATGTCTGGTAAAAATCCTCTTTTTCTGCCAAAAGACGGTTTTCATATAAATTTTCCTTTCCTTCTAAAATGCAGCCGCAAGGAAACTCTTCCGCCGTAATCACAGGGCAGTACCCTCCAGAAAGTCAGGCATTTTTAAGGAGTGCTATTAATATAATATAAGAATACAACGGAAAGGACGACGATTATGCCTTATAATTCATTTCACTTAAACGATGCACAAAAAGCAGTATTAAAGTATCCTCCCAAAAATAAACACCTGTTAACGCAAACTTATATTCCATTATTAAAAAATCTGACAGACACCATCGTTTACCTAACCTTGAAGGATCAAACAAGTTGCTGGATCTTAGTAAAAGCCTGTGACGAGAAGCAGCTTTCAGGTTATATCAAAATGAACCAAACTTGGGTATACCGCACAATACTGTTATCAAATATCTTAGAATTTTGCTAGGCAGGGAGTGAAAATTATGTCCACCAGACGAAGCAAGCTTACGGCTTCTAATAAAAAAGACATATTTTCATCTGAAGTATTTGATGAATATGAATTTTTAGAGATTGTTGAGCCCGATTCCAACATATTAGAGGTAATCGCCAAATTTAATGGGGATATCGTAGCGGTAGCAAATGCCCTTGGTGCACAAGCAGAAATTGTGTATGAAAACTATGCAATTATAACCATAGACAGAGCGCAGATTCCCAATTTAAGCAGTTACTCTGAAATTGAGCATTTGGAATTGCCTAAACAATTATACTTTGAGGTAAGTAACAGCTTGGTAAGCAGTTGTATCCCCTCTGTGCAGCGGGCGGACGGATTCAATTTAAGAGGAAATGGCGTAATCGTAGCAATCATAGATTCCGGAATTGACTATTTGCACCCCGATTTTCAAAATGATGACGGAACCAGCCGGATTCTTTTCATTTGGGATCAAACAGAAACAGGCACTCCTCCCGTTGGATTTCAAGGCGGCGCAGAATACAATAATCAGCAGATCAATAATGCCATTTTATCCGAAACCCCCTATCAGGTTGTACGAAGCATGGATACGAATGGCCATGGAACAGCGGTAGCAGGCATTGCGGCAGGCAATGGAAGAACCAGCGGAGGCACAAACCGTGGCGTTGCGCCGGAGGCCGATATTATCGCAGTGAAGGTTGGTTACAGGGGCTATGAGTCCTTTGCAAGATCAACAGAAATCATGCGGGCGCTGAAATATGTCATTGATAAGGCAAAGAGACTCAGAAAGCCCATTTGCATTAACATGAGCTTTGGCATGAACAATGGCTCCCACAGAGGAGATTCCTTGTTTGAAACCTTCATAACAGAGATTTCTGCAAATTGGAAAACTTCGATCATTATACCTACGGGCAATGAAGGCGCAGCCGGCCACCATTTTCATGGGCAGCTTCAAACCGGCGAAGTGCAGGATCTGGAATTTTTTATTGGCCCCGGCGTGGAAACCGTCTACCTTTCTCTCTGGAAAAATTTTGCGGATGCTTTTGCCGTTGAGATGATATTTCCTGATGGAAATTCTTCCGGTGTGGTTAATATCGAAAGCCAAACAAAAACGGTTAGACGGCCCACCTTTGTTTGGAATGTATTTTACGGCCAGCCTTCTCACTATTCTACAGCGCAGGAGATTTATTTTACAATGAATGCAACCCAAGGGACTTTGCCTCAGGGCTTGGTCAGGTTAAGGCTGATTCCGGGAACCATTGTGGACGGAAATTATCATATATGGCTTCCCACAGTGGAAGAGGTAGGCATCGGAACGGCTTTTACAGATCCTGATCCATATAATACCATCACCATTCCGGCTACGGCGGATAAGGTTGTTCGGGTTGCGGGATATAATGCCCGTGTGGGCAACATCGCCTTATTCTCCGGAAGAGGCGAGCTAGGCAATATCGCATCCTATCCTGATATTGCCGCCCCTGCCATTGATATATTAACTACAAGAAGCGGCGGCGGCTATGATACCTTTAACGGTACCAGTGTAGCGGCACCCTTTGTTACAGGGGCAGCAGCGTTAATGATGCAATGGGGCATCATAAATAATAATGATCCATACCTTTATGGAGAGCGTATCCGGGCATTTCTGCGATTAGGAGCGGCAAGAAATGATGGCATTGTTTATCCAAACGCCTCTTTTGGATATGGGACCCTTTGTTTATATAATACGATGAATTATTTAGTAGAATATCAGTTAGGAGGAGATGCTTTTTGGCTGCAAATTTAGATGATATTGACCTGCCGTTGTCAGAGTTCATTAAGCTTCCTACAACAGTAGATTTTAACGTAATCAATACAGACAGATTCAAACAGTTTGTGAGCGACAAGCCTTACTTGAAGCTTGGAACAGAGATGGCAAATGAGCTGATTGTGGTATATACCCACAGAAATAATTTGATTCCGTTGTTTGAAGCATTAGGCAATGATTATAACGAATTTTTTCCAAAAATATTGTCGCCCTTGGACAGTAAAAGTAACGAAGACAGCGGTATCACACAAATACAAAATCAGCCCTTTCTAAACCTCAGCGGAAGAAATGTGATTATTGGTTTTGTGGATACCGGCATTGATTATACAAAAGAAGCATTTCGCTTTGAAGACGGCTCCTCAAAAATACTTTATATATGGGATCAAACTATAGACGGGGATAGACCGGAGGATCTTTACTTCGGCGCTGTTTACACACAGGAGGATATCAACCGTGCTTTGGCTTCCGATGATCCCCTCTCCATTGTGCCCTCCATTGATGCAGACGGACACGGAACCTTTATGGCCTCTGTTGCCGCCAGCAACGAGAGCGGAGAATACATTGGCGCTGCGCCGAAAGCTTATATCATTGCCGTAAGGCTGAGACGGGCGAATCCATACTACATTGATAAATTTCTTTTGCCGGTGGATAACCCGAATCTTTTTCAATCTACTGATTTTATATTGGGAATGAAATTTATAATGGACCGGGCGGAAGAATTGATTTTGCCTATTGTAATGTGTATCACCTTAGGCTCCAATTCCAGCGGACATGACGGTCATACACTGCTGGAGGATTATATCTCCTTTGCTTCCCAAAGGGCAGGCTATGTTTTTGTTGCGGCAGCGGGAAACGAAAGCAATGCAAGGCATCACTCTCAAGGAACCTTGCAGCGCACGGGTGCAACGGAAACCTTCAGCGTCAATGTGGGCAGGCAGAACGAATTTTTTTCCTTAACGGTATATGGCCCGGCTTATGATAAAATATCCGCCAGTATCACCTCGCCAACAGGAGAAGTCATTGCAAGACTTCCTTTTAAGGTTGGGCTGGGGTATACGGAAAAACTGGTGTTTGAAGATACTACCGTTTCCATTGAATATTATAAAAGTGTCAGCAATATTATTTGGATCGGATTCCGTAATGCCACTCAGGGAATCTGGGACATCACGCTGTTTGGAGACGCTATTGTTAGCGGCGACTATTTTGTATGGCTGCCCATTACCGGACAGGTGAGCGAATATGTTGAGCTATTAAAGCCTGTGCCGGAATATACCATTGTCTATCCCGCGACGGCCCTTAGAACCGTAACCTGCGGTGCCTATAACAGCAATGATAACAGTCTTTATGTTTCCTCTTCATGGGGGCCGACAAGGCTGCCTCGTATGGCGCCGGATATTGTTGCGCCGGGGGTAAATGTAGCCGGTATATACCCTACGGGAGCGGGTACGAAAACAGGAACCTCTGTGGCAGCGGCCATTACCGCAGGGGCTTCCGCCCTTTTATTGGAATGGGCCATCGCGCAGGGAAATATTCCTTCTATGGATGGCGACTTAATACGGACATTTTTAATCAGCGGAGCCACCCGGGAAGAAAATATGGTTTTTCCCAATATTAAATGGGGCTATGGAAAGCTAAACTTATTTGGGAGTTTTTCAGTCATCAGAGAATCCGTCATTAACTACTATTTACAATGAATTTTTCAGGAGGCGAACTATGTCAAACGGCAGACTTTTTTTACGAGAAAACTACTTAGGCGGAACAGGAATGCTCCGCATCAATACCTTTCTTACAAATATAGGGTTGCCTGCAGCAGGGGCAACCGTAACCGTTTTTGATCCCTATGATAACAGCATCATTGAGGAAGCACAGACCAATGCTTGGGGGGAGCTTTCCCCCATTCCTTTAAGCGCACCGCCTCTGGAATACTCCCTGGAAGCCGATATGCCCCGTCCTTTCAATCAATATAATGTTCGTGTTTCCCTACCGGACTATGAAGAAGCCATCATTAATAATGTGCAGATCTTTCCTGAAACAACAGCGGTGCAGGAGGTAAAATTAACACCAAGCTTTGCAGATATTAATATACCTTATCCTGTTTTGTTTGGGGACTATCCGCCGAAAATTCCGGAAGCAGAAATCAAAAAGCTGCCCTTTCCCAGCAACCAGGTGGTATTGCCGGAAGCGGTGATTCCCAGTATTGTTGTCGTCCATGCAGGCCGGCCGGAGGATACCTCCGCACCAAACTATACTGTGGATTTTAAAGACTATATAAAGAATGTGGCCAGCAGTGAAATTTATGCCACATGGCCCAGAGAAACTTTAAAGGCAAATGTTCACGTAATTCTATCCTTCACACTCAATAGAGTGTATACGGAGTGGTATCGGGGAAAAGGATTTGATTTCACCATAACAAACAGTACTGCCTTTGATCAGGCTTTTACCTTCGGCAGAAATATTTTTCAAGAAATTTCTGAAGTGGTGGATGAAATTTTCACAACGTATATCGCAAGACCTGATATCAGGCAGCCATTATTTACACAATACTGTGATGGCGTAAGAGTCATCCGTGAAGGATGGTTGAGCCAATGGGGTTCTAAAAACCTTGGAGACCAAGGCTTAAATGCCCTGCAAATTTTGCGGAATTACTATGGAAGCAGTATTTTTATACAAGAAGCAGAAAAGGTTGACGGCATTCCTATGTCCTTCCCCGGCACAACCCTTGGAATAGGCGCAACGGGTGCGGCAGTGAGCACCATTCAAGAGCAGATTAATGCCATCTCCAATAATTATCCCTTGATACCCAAGCTGATCGAAGATGGGGAATATGGTGCAGACACTGCAGAGTCTGTCAGAGTGTTTCAGCAAATATTTAATTTACCTCAAACCGGCGAGGTAAATTACCCTACTTGGTACAAAATTTCCGATGTTTTTGTAGCGGTACAAAGGCTTTCCTAAATTTTTACGCTTTTTTCCAAACGCAAGATAGCCCGTATGAGAAACATTTCTACGCTTCTCAACCTCGGGCTTTTTTGTATATAATATTATTTTCATAAGCTTGGAACAAGGCATAAGATGCCTCAAATTTCCTCCCCTTAGATAATAATAATAGAATTTCCACTCTCCATTTTTGCAAGTTTTTTTGTATGGGCAATCACTTTTGACAGCTCGTTTAAATCGGAAAATTCTTTTGACCGATTGGTCACGACGGCAATGGAAATGGTTGCCAGAGAAAAGGTATCCGTAAAACCGCTTCTGTTTCTTGAGACAATAAACCCTTTCTCCACGTCCTCTTTTGTATAAAGACTTTTTGTCCTTTCTGAAAACAAGTCAATGATTTTTTGGCAAAACCCTTCGTCACGATGATGATTGGAAATCATCACAAAATCATCCCCGCCAATATGCCCCACAAAATCTCCGTTTTCTGCACACTCTTTTAAGGCATTGCCTAAAGCAATAATCATTTGATCTCCCATGGTAAAGCCATAGGCATCATTATACGGCTTAAAGCTATCTATATCTATATAGATAAAAGAGCAGGGCTGCTGCGTACCGATTTTTGAAGAAATACGCCTTTGTATTTCTGTATTTCCGGGTAATCCCGTCAGTGGATTGGAGGATTTTGCTCTGCTGACCTGAATACTGATGGCGGCATTTAGAAGATCCTGTATGGTCACAATACCTAAAAATTCCTTGTTTTCAGTCACCACAATGGCATCATACACCTGAGAAAAAGCACGAGACATGGCCAATTCTGCCGCCTTTTCAATGGGGGTTTTCCTATCCACCACCAAAAAATCCTGCTGGGTAAAATTCTTTGCTTTCACTCTCTTACTAAGCGTATAGCCAAATTGTCCGCTGAATTTTTCAAAAATAAAGCTTCGGGTCAGCATACCCGTTATTTTATTTTTATCGTTCAAAACACAGGCCTCGGTGATTTCCGAATTATTTTTCATTGCAGTAAAGACTTCAATGATGTTATCTCCTTCCGCCACACAGTATTTCTTAATGGCAAGTGCTCCGATTTCCCCCAGTATCCCCGACATATTTTTTCCGTAATTTATATTTTCAATATATATTTTAAGGGCCGGAGAAATCTCCTGAAATTTTTGTTCCGGTCGTCCCAAATAGTAGCCTTGTCCATACTCAATATTTAGATCGATCAGCGTTTTCAATTCAGCCTCTGTCTCAATTCCTTCAGCAATGGTGGCAATACCCGATTCTCTGCAAAATTTTGCAATTGCCGCCACTGCCGATTTTTTCATTGCGTCTGAATCGATATTTCTTATCAACTGCATATCAATCTTTAGGTAATTGGGGGAGAATGCACACACCCGGTTCATTCCCGAATAACCGGAACCAAAATCATCAATGGCAATTTTAAACTGCTGCTGCTGATAATGGTTTACTGCTGCGGTAAAGGTACCCATGTGACTGATGGCGCTTTTTTCTGTAATTTCAAATATAATGTCATCGGGCCGCAAACCATATTGCTGGAGCTTCTCTTGTGTAAAGCCGGCAAAAACCTCTGGATCATGAATCACGTTGGGGTCAACATTAATAAACAGCTTTACATTGTTAGGCTTATGGATTGCATTTTCAAGGGCCTTTGTCCGGCACAGCTTTTCCAAATCCCAAAGCTTAAATTCCCGCGAGGCCAAATGAAAAAGCTCTTCAATATTTAGCTTACAAGCAGGCAATGCAATTCTGCTTAGGGCTTCATAGGCAAGAACTTCTCCGTTTTCCAGAGAAACAATGGGTTGATATACTGTGTTAATGGCACCGATGGATAATATTGTAAATAAATCTTTTATTTTATTCGCATACAACTGCCTCTCCTCCCTATTGATGAATCCCTTCTTGAGTTGTAGAAACTTTATTTCAACTGATTTTTTCAGTATCACCAGTATTTACCTCCTGCCAAATAAATTGCTGCATTTCTTCTTTTAAAATATTCACCTGGCGATAGCCTTCCTCTCCGCCCTTAGCAAACTGTTTTGCCGTTTCCGCATTCATACAAACGATATTTCTAATAGTTTCTGATTCTTCTGCAATATTTCCAATGTCCTCCTGTTCTTTTTGAATGGCATCGGAAACCAAGGTAATCATATTTGTAATATCCGTTGTGCGTTCCACAGCCACCTCTAAAGATTCGGCCGTAGAAGAAACGGTGTTTGCACAATGATTTGTCAATTTCATAGCATTATCCAGTAATTCTGCTGTTTCCTTGGAGGCTTCCGTCACTCTCTTTGCCAGCGCCCTCACCTCTCCTGCCACCACAGCAAAGCCTCTGCCGGCAACACCGGCCCTTGCCGCTTCGATAGAGGCATTGAGTGCCAAAAGATCCGTTTGAAAGGCAATTTCGTCAATGGTACGCAGTATACGCTTAATTTGCGCAGTATGCCCCAAAACATCTTGAATGGCTGTGGTTGTTTCTACCATATATTGGTTTGTAATATCCACCTGTGTGTTCATTTCCGCAGAAGCTTTGCTCATTTTTTGTATTTGCTCTGCATTTTGACCTGCTCGTTCCGAAATGAACGTAAGGGTGGCGGAAAGCTGCGAAATGGAATCATTCTGTTTGACTGCATCGGCGGAAAGCTGCTGTGCCCCATTATAAACGCTCATTACCTGTTCCTCCACCTTTAGAGTGGCAGTGTTTACATTATTCAACGCAATATTGATGTATTGTTGCATCGTTTCAGCGGCAAGCAGCAGCTGTTTATATTCACCCACATAGGATTGTCGGTTTTGTGTTTGGTAAACCATATTCCCCTTGGATGCCTCTTCCAGCATATGCCCGATATCAAAAATAAGGGTATGTAACTCTCCGGACATTTGCTCACAGGCACAAATAACCTCATCCAGTTCATCCCCCGGAGTATGCTTTTCTCCCGAAGCAGCCAGTTCGCCTTTTTTAATGCGTTGGGTAATCTCTAAAATTTTATTCGTTGCCTGTTTAATCGTCTTTTCCAGCATTCCTGCCGCAGCAAGCAAAATAACACCGCTGACAGCCATAGAGCATATTAATAAAAGCGTCATGCTTTTTCTCTGGCGCACAGTTTCTAACAGGGCTGTTTCTGCGGCCTCATCGGCTTTTACAGATACGGTGTCTAAAATTTTATATAACGTGTCCACACTCTGGGCATAGTCTCCGTTAATGGCTTTCATTGCCCCTTCTGTATGGCCTGCAAAAGCAAAGGACATTACCTTCATCTCTTCTGTAATAAAGGCATTCAGCGCAGTATTTAATTCTTTCATTAACTGTTCCTCAAAAAAACTTTTTTTCAGAACATTTACATCCGCAACAGTCTTTTGCAAAGCAATATCCACTGTCTGGCTGCTTTTTTGATAATCGTCACTAAAAACTGCGGCTAAAATTTCATGGTCTAACATAGCAACATCATTACGAATTTGCATTTGCAAAATGCTATTTTTATATTCTGTATCATAAAAGGACTGCATTTTATGCTCTGCAGTCTGTAAGGTGTTGAAAACAATTATAATCAATAACACGTTCATTCCAATGGCAATGCCTGAAACCAAATGGAGCTTGTGGCGAATTTTTAATTTGTCGCCGAATTTCCAATCGGTACGAGGTAATGAAATTCGTTTTAATTTTATTACGATCCATTTTAAGTTATTCCATTTAAAATCCTTCCATCTAAAATTTTTAATTTGAAAATTTTTCAATGGAAATCCTCTAAAATGCAGGCTTCCTTTCTTCCATCGCTTTTTTCGTTCTAAAATAAACTGCTCCATGATTCTATGAAATTTTTTCATATTGAAAAACCGCTTCATGATTGGTTCAAACCTTTTCATATATATTCTCTCCATCATTCCATTGCAACCAAGTTTCGTTTTCTTCGGAATCATTATAACAAGCCCCCTTTTTTGCCACTATCAAAGACTTGTAAACAGTTTGTTATATATTCGTTAAGCAAAATCTCCTTTTTTAAGGGAAATTTAGGGAAAACAATCCTCTTGTGTTGAAAAGCTGAAAGATACTAAGCATTCTCAAAAAGAAAAAACAGAAGCAGAAATAGATATAACTTATGAAATGATTGCATGATTCCGCAAGATTGATTCCTGTGTTTTTACACAAAAAAGGAGGACATCGTCCTCCCATATTATCATTGTTTTAAAAGGGATACACATAACTGCGTTCCGGCTCTTCTATAGGGGTAATTTGTTCAACAGAAACCATCGCCAAGGGGCTGCCATCAAATTCACCCTCTTCTATGGTGCCCACAATTTCCACCCAAGTGTCGTTTTCCAAGGCAGCGGCGTTTTCGTACTTACACAAAAATCCCACGGTCTGAAGGTCCGCCGCACAGCAAACCATCATCAGCCTTGCCGATACAAACTGGCTCTCTTTATACTGGTCTTCCCTATATACAAAGCCAGTAAGCTGAATTCGTCTGCCTTTGTATTTCTCCAAATTATCATAAATATCGTCCATCCATGTGATATAATTGTCTGTATCTACGACAATCATGCCCTGATCGGCTTCCTTTTCGCCCTCCTCCGGAGCCTTGGCACCAAACATATCGGAAAAGTTTTCCTTATAAAATTCTTCTTCATCATAGGTATCTTCCAAATACGTGTTTTCATCCAAGCCATTGCCCGCAGCTTGAGAAGGAGTACCATTATCAGACAAATTTTCTCCTGCGCTACCGCCAAGGTTAAAGCTGGCATAGGCCAGGGACACTGCATTCGTACTTCCCGCCGGCAGCAAAAAAGCAGCCACCAAGGGAAAAATGAATACCCAAAGGGAACGGGAGCTTCGCAACCTTCTGCGGGGCTTCCATGCTTCTATAAACAGAAAGATGGCGCACAAGGTCATGGCCACAATGGCAAATTGAAGAACCGGTATATTCCTTGGATGAACGTATTTTAATGCTCTGCCGGATTGTATAGATAAAAAGAAAAACAAGGCAAACCCCAACAATACGCAAGCCCTTAGGGCGGCACTGATTGTATAATTCCGCATTCCCATCCGTTTCATAATCCATGCCTCCTATAATAGTAAAGATGTCATAAAATATAACATGATAAATGCAATGAAAGTAATCAAGACAACCAGCTTTAGGACAAATTCCTTTCTGAAGACACCAAAAAGCATAAGAACATTTTTAATATCCATCATGGGTCCAAATACCAAAAACCCTAAGATGGAGCTTGTGGAAAAGCTATTCCAAAAGCTTCTTGCAATAAATGCATCCGAGGTTGAACATAAAGAGAAGAAAAACGCCGTAGCCATCATAACCACAAGGGATAGACCCTCTTTATTCCAAAGGCGCAAAAAAATATCGTTTGGAATCACAAGCTGGAAAAGGCTTGTTAAGGCCGCACCTAATACAAGATATTTTCCCGCACTAAAAAATTCCTCCGCAGCGTGCAAACACATCAGGCGGAATTTTTTGCAGAACCCTTGCTCCTTTTCCCCATACCCGCTGCAATATAGGCAATCGCAGCTTGTACCAAGGACAGTGTTTTCCAACATGGCCTCATTTTTTTCGGGGAAAACTGCAAGCACCAGCCCAACGGCAAGGGCGATCACAAGGCCAAAGTAAACTCTGTACATGGTGATTTCCGGATGGCCGGGAAATGCATACAGTGTAGAGAAAATCACAATAGGATTGATAATGGGGGCAGAGAGCATAAAGGTGATCGCAACAGGCAACGATACGCCTTTTTTCACCAAGCCTGACACCATGGGCACAATGGCACACTCGCACACCGGAAGCAACAGGCCGCCGAACATGGCGGTGACAAAGCCAAGGCCATATTTTTTGGGGAAACATTTAATAATCGTTTCATTGGATAAAAACACTTGCATCAATGCGGAAAGAAACACCCCAATTAGCATAAAAGGAAAGGCTTGCATCAATATACTGATAAACACCATTTGAAATGCCTCAAACCCTATAAAATCAATCTCCATTCCCTGCAAATTGATTCCTCGTACTACCGAGAAAACCAAATATCCAAAAACAAATAGCAAAAAAGCTGCGGAAACCACCGTTGATGGCTTCATACCAAGAGCTCTTCCATAAAAGGATGCCTCTTGAAATTCTTGCACTAAATTTTCGGAAAATCCATCCTTCCAGACACCAACGTGAAATATTTTTGCTTTTTTATTCTGCCCTTTGATTGCTTTTTCAATTTGAAGCAAAGCTTCTGTCTGCAAAGCTGTTCCTTTATTTAAAACAATATGGTCAGCATATGCAAGCTGCTTTTGAAATACTTCGCCCAAATTATTTTGAAATACCATAAATGATACGGCATCCACCAGGCATATAATATTT
This sequence comes from Tyzzerella sp. UBA1042, assembly GCA_002316675.1. Lineage (GTDB taxonomy): Bacteria > Bacillota > Clostridia > Lachnospirales > Anaerotignaceae > Chakrabartyella. The sequence continues at coordinate 84,511 of DCDZ01000016.1, read as the reverse complement.
TCTAAGAGGAAATTCTTTCTTATGTAACGTTGCTCAAAAAGCTGAAAAATAATCTCTAAATCCTGCAACCCGTTTAATTCTATAAGAATTCTGTCCGGCGTATGCTCCATGTAAAGGGCTTGCAAAAAAGCTGCGTCCAAGGTTTTATTTTCTTTCAGTCCATGAAGCAGAATAACGCTTTGCACCCCCTTCTCCGGGCATACAGCGGCTTCCCCCTCTTCAAACTGCACCACAACAATTTTTTCATTTTTTCGTTTTTCATCTTGAAGTACAGCATTTATATAGGCAGTTTTTCCTGCACCTAAAAATCCCGTAATCACATTTACCCGTGTTTTCATGGCCACACTCCATTATTTTGCGCCAAGGAATACCTCCTCCAGCGCATTTCTATTTATTTGACTGCCGATAATACAAATTCTGCCGGTATATTCCGGTGCGGCAGTGCTTATTTGTATTTCTCCAAGGGTATAATCAAACTGGGCCCATTGGGTAGCCTCTAACTGAACAATGCCTTTTCCCCTTAAAATCAGGCCAAAACGCTCTTTATCCTCTAACGCCGTCAAAATTTTTTCTAACTCTGTATGGGAAAAAGTAAGGGGTGTTTCTACGCCCCATGCCTCAAAGATTTCGTCCGCGGAATGATCATGATGACTTCCGTGGCTACAGCCACAATGCTTTTCCTGTTTTCTGTAATGACGCAGCTTCCCCCCTTTTTGGCAGCCTCTGGCGGATAGGTTTTTCTTCATACCCTCCTCATGGGAAGGTGCCTCGGAAAGGTTCATTTCACTAGCCAGATTTTCAAGAAGGGCTTCCCTTTTTCCTTCCGCAATGGAGCAAATTTTTTCCGCCGTAAGCTGATCCCACGGTGTGGTTACAATGCTTGCTTCCTCGTTTAATTTGGAAATTTCAGCTGTTACCTTTTCAAGGGCTTCCGAGGAAATTTTTTCTGTCCTGCTCAGAAATATGGTTTTCGCATTCTTGATTTGATCTTCAAAAAATTCGCCAAAATTCGTAAGATACATCTGAAATTTCAGTACATCCACCACAGTGATCAGCATATTGATTTGTATGTTTTCTTTTTTTACAATACCCTCGCAGGCCTTTAAAACCTCAGACAGCTTGCCGACCCCAGAAGGCTCAATGATGATGCGATCAGGAGAAAATTTATGTATCATTTCAGTAATGGTTTTTTTAAAATCCCCGGAAAGGGTGCAGCAAATGCAGCCGGAATAAAGCTCCCGCACAGAAGCGCCGGTTTGCTCCAATAAGCTCCCGTCAATGCCCATCTCTCCAAATTCATTTTCAATGATGACAACTTTTTCTTGATTTGTACTGTTTTCTAACAATTTTTTAATCAACGTTGTTTTCCCCGCGCCTAAAAAACCAGATATAATATCAAGCTTTATCATGGAATCACAATCCTTTCTTTTCGCCCTTGCAGTCCGGACAGTATCCAAAAAAAGCAAGCTTATGGCTGGTAATTTCAAACCCTGTATTCTCCTCCAGCGTTTTCTCATACTCTTCAATGGGGCAATGATCCAGAGCAATAATCTTTCCGCAGGAGGTACAAATTAAATGATGCTTGTGCCCAATGCCGCTGACCTCATAAACCGCCTTATTGTCAGAGATATTGCTTTTTTGTATCAGTCCCTTCGATACAAAAACATCAAGAATTCTATATATTGTTGATAAACTGATTTTACTCTCTTCTTCTATCTGCTTTAGATAAATTTCTTCCGCAGTCAGCGGGACGTTTTCATGCCTTAAGATATGAAAAACCCATTCTCTCTGCTTTGTCACTTTCATATTATTTTTACGAAAAATTTCTTTGTATTTGCTATTTTCCACACAATCACCATCCGAAACTATATTTTTATTCACAAGTAAGCTATTTGTTTTTCATTGAAACAGAAGCACTCCCTCTGATTATAGACAAGACTCTGCCTCATTTCAAGCTTCTGCATAACCGGCTAAGCAAAGGAGCACAAAAATGGCAGCGATTCCGCGAAGGCAACAGACAATGCTCAATACAAAAAGAGATATTCAAGAGCATGGGGTTTCATGCCTAAAAATACATAAATGCAGCATTAAAAATCGTCTTCCGATGTTAGCTATAACAAGCAGCATTCGTCTCCGCCTTCCTCTATGTTCGACATTCAATTGAAATTGACCTTAGGCTTATACTGTTTGTCTGCCCCATGAAAACAATGCCATTCTTTATACGCAAAGAAACACCTGCAAGTGCAGGCGTTTCTTTCTGCAAGCCACAGTTAAATTTTCCATACAAACAACATCCTCTTTGTTATGCTTTATTATACTTTGTTATTGCGTATTCCATACCCTGCGGGAAGTTCCTTGCAAAACGTCTTTGCAAAGGTTATAGGGATAAAATTGTACTTTTGTGACAGGTTTTGCCAGTGTATCTGCATTTTTCCCTAGTACAATTTTTTTTGCACAGTTTTTAAAAAATCAGACCACTTACAAATAGTAATGATTTGCATTTATATAGTTAAGTATAATGATATATCTTTTTGCTGTCAAGTGTTTTTCATATTGCTATATATGCAAAAAGTATTCATAAATACTCTATTTTTGCATATTTTTATTATAAAACTATATTTTAACTGCATAAAAATTCCCAATTTTCTCTTTTTTTATTTTTGTAAGCACTGCATCTTTTTATAAATACGCAATGCAAAATTGCTCTATTAATTTTTAAAATATGACATAGCAATTAAGTATAAAAGGAAATAAAAAAGGCTCTGAAGCAATCTATTCAGAACCCGGTAAATTTAATGAAAATTGTCAACTCTATTTAATTGGCCGGCATTGCAAACTCCTCATTTTTTGCTGCTTTTCTATTTTTGAGCAAACCCATAAGCAAAATAACAGCTAAAAAACAGACGGAAATTTCAATCACTGCCAAAACCAGTTGTAGCTTTAAAGCAAAGGCTGCTACTGATACCCCTGTAAGCACCAACAAGATCTTACGCACTTTTTTTTGATAAATTACTTGCTCATTGCCTTGCAAAGGCTTATTTGCATCGGGAACCGGCGCAAATTTCCAGATAATACCAAAAGAAACCATAAAACAGATGAACTCCCAAATGCTTTCCTGCTGCTGCAAAAATTGAATCCCAAAGAGGATAAATACTGCCGTAACGCTAGACATGATGTAGCATCTCAGCTGTGTCTTAGCATGGTATCCTCCCGCAAAAATACGCAACGGTAAAAAACAAATTAAATACACAATCATTTCAATAATCATATTCAGGATGACTCCAATGAGCAGAGCAGTACAAATATTCAAAAGCAATATTGCACCTTGGTAAACGCCGAATACATAAATATCCTTATCGTCTTCCCGCAGCCCATTTGACAGTTGCATTTGTTTCCAAATTCCGTCCATCAATTTCTCTGTCATTGTCATCACCCCGAATACCACTTGATTAATCTCTTCTCAGTTTTTCGCTTCCCTGAGGTAATTTTGGCTGGTAATACTCAAACATACAAGTCGTGTTCACCGAGATTGTAGTAATCACCATAGCCAAGGATGCAAGCATTTTCCACAACTCTACCTTAAATTTTCCTGTTTCTTTCTTCATAAAAAAACACCCCATTTCTTTAAGAATAATTTGGAATAATCTGTACTTGTCCATCATAGCACGTTTTATAATGAAAAATAAAGAAATGCCAAAAATTGCATTCATATTTCCAAAATTAGCAGGTATCATAATTATTTTCGTCCATTTTGGTGATCAACAGTTTCCTATTCGTTACAAAAACTGAGCGCACCTTCAAAGAAATACCATTCATATTACCTAATATTTTTTCTCGTCTTTGCAGCTGCAAGAAGCTTTTCAAAGGAGTCTACAGGAATGGGCACGGAAAATAAATATCCCTGCATCAGCAGACAGCCGATACTTCTTAAAAATTCTGCCTGCTCCTCGGTTTCCACCCCTTCGGCTAACACAGGCAGGCCCAAAGCAGCTGCCATGCGGGTCACAGCATTTAAAATATTTCCGTTTCTTTCTGTCTTAAAATTGCCCCCCAAAAAGCGCATATCCAGCTTCAAAATATCAACAGGGACGTTTTGCAGCATATTCAAAGAGGAATACCCACTGCCAAAGTCATCCATATGCACCTCAAGGCCATGCCTGCGCAGAAGATTCACAGTGTTTACCAGCTGCTCTGCATTTTGCGTGTAGGCACTTTCTGTGATTTCCAAATGCAGCAGATCCGGGTTTAAATCATATTCTTGCAGCAGGGCCAGAATAGTACCAACCAAATGGGGGTTGTAAACATCTCTGCGGGATACATTTACAGAAATCGGTACCAGAGGCATTCCGGTTTTTTTCCACTTCTGAAGCAATATACAGACTTGTTCCCACAAATATTCATCTAATTTGGAAATAAACCCATTGCGCTCAAATAAAGGAATAAATTTGTTGGGTAGAATCGTCCCTTTTCGGGGATGCTCCCAACGCACCAAAGCCTCTGCACCAATGATGTTACCGGATGCATAATTATATTGGGGCTGAAAATATGTTATAAACTGCCCTTCCCGCAATGCAAATTCCATTTCATTTACAATTTGCTGCTGTTCCATCAGTGTCTCCCGCATGGAGTCATCAAACCAGGCAAAGCGCTTTCCGTAGCTATCCTTGATAGAGCGCAAGGCAAGCAATGCGCGGTCGCACATTAAGGTTACATCCAAGGATGAATTGGTAATCAAATAAAGCCCCATCCTAGGGGTATACTCAAAATCAACCAGCGCCAGATGGGTTATATAATCGTTAATCATTTCTGTAATTGTTTCAGGGTCAAACCCTTCTGCCTCTTGGCAGCAAACAAAATGATCCGCATCATACCTTGCATATATTTTCAAGGCAGAGTTTTTCTTTTCATATTCACGAAAGAAATCCCCGATTTTTTTCAAGTATAAATCCCCGGTTTCAATACCGAACCAGTCATTAAATACCTTAAAATTATCAATATCCCAACGCATTAATATAAATTTTTTATCCGGATGATTTTCAAGCATTTTTGTTGTATACCGGTGGAATGCATTTTTATTGTATAGCCCCGATTTGTCATCCGTATCCATAAACCGTAATTCTCGCCGATAGGCTCTGTTTTGTTCCGCCAGCTTTTCGGATTCCTTCCGTGCCATGATATTTTTAATGCGATGGAGTATAATTTGCGGGCTAAAAGGTTTCGTCATAACATCAGTAGCACCGCAGGACAGTGCACGAATTTGAATCTGCTCCTCATTGTTTGCCGTAATCATAACCGTAGGTATATTGCGCAAGCATTCCTCCTTTTGCATGGTCTCCAGCATGGTAAAGCCATCCATTACGGGCATTACAATATCAAGTATAAGCACTGCAACCTCTTCCAGCTTATGGAGCTTTTCCAGTGCCTCCTGCCCGTTGCTCGCTTCTTCCACATGATATTCAGCACCGAATATTTTTTTTAAAAGAAGGCGATTGGGCTCCGCATCATCAACAATAAGTATTGTTTTTTTCATTCCATCCATATTCATAAACATTCACACCTCCTTTGCCGCACAAATGCCGGAAATAACAGCAAAATACGCTTTTTCCACAAGAGAAAAAAGATAAGTCACCTTGTCCTTTTCGGGGATTTCATGTTTTCTTAAATACTCACACAACACGGCCGCAGTCAAAAACAAAACGCCCATATCCGTGTTACCGGCAACCCCTTTCATTGTATGTATCGCCTCTTGAAGGCCTTTATAATTTTCTTTTTCAAAAGCAGCCCTTCCTCGGGCAAAGGTGGTATCACTTAAAAAGGTTATTAGAATACGCTCATACAGCATTCGGTCTCCGAGAAAACGTGCAACCCCCTTGTCAAAGTCAATGCCTGCGTTTCTCAAAATTTCGCTGTTCATCGTAATCCCCCTAACCTCATTCTAGCAAAAAAGCAAAGCTGCATTCAAAAAATATAGGCAACCGGATCATCGAAAAAAACACAATACCTTCTTTATTATAAAAAATATATTTCTACACAAAACCTAAGGGGCATACATAGCCAAAGCCTTCCCGCACCTGTTGAAGAAACAACTATCATGGAAATTTTCATAAAAACCATAAGACACTTTTTAAAAAATTATTTACTTTTAATTATAACAAGGATGGTAGGAATTTTCTACATTTTGTATCATATTAACACATATAATGCAATATTTAGCAACAACAAAGTTGAAAATAAGGAAAACCTATGTCGCAAACCAAGAATTTTATACTTTTAGCGGAAATATTTTGTGTGAATTTTGGTGGCTTTATTTCTTTTTTGAGTGCCTAACCAACATCAAATATGTAGGAAAAACTTCAGATAAAAACAGCTCATCCTTCTATGGGCTTTCTCTTTTTATACAACGGGCTGATGGGTATGAATCCCTTTTTCAAATAATCGGCTATCTTTTCTGCCATTCACCAATTTGTCCATCTTTTCATACTCTGTATTGTATAGAATTGTCTATACATTCCTATCTGTATGAAGGGAGGAAAAAGAATGAATACAAGAGTACAATTCTCCAACTGCAGCAGATGCGCAGGAGGCCGATGCTGCCGCTGCAGAAGATGTTGCTGTAGATGCAACATAAGATGTACCTGCCGGTGCTGCAACAGATAATCCAAAAAACGGAGGACTTTCTGGGCATCACCAGGCACGGGAATCTCATTCTGGGAACAGCAATAGAAACTCTGCAATTTAAAAAGCTTCACCAGAAAGGGGCTGTCCCGTAAATTTCTCCACCCCTAGAAAACCGAATAGCCCCATTGCTGTGATACGTTTTTTCTCCTCCGGCAAAGGGGCTATTCTTCTATAAAACAAAAGGTTATATCAAGTTTTTTCTCAGTAACATAAAGAAACGCGGCACTGCCTTCTGTTGATTTGGAAACCAGCGGCAGTCCAGCCCAAAGAAGACTTCAAAATTTGATTGGAAAATACATTTGCTCTGCTTGATTTTCTTTTGGTGGGAAAAGCACTTTTTGTCCTATAAATAATATTATAGGAGTATAAATCTATAAGGAGGTCGTTTCCATGCGCCCTATTGTTTCATTAGAAAATGTCAGCCTTCGTTATCACAGCATTAACGGTGAAACCTTGGCTGTTTGCAATTTGTCTCTTTCTGTGCAGCCTGGAGAGTTCCTTAGTATCGTCGGCCCCAGTGGATGCGGAAAATCCTCCATTCTTTCCATGCTGGCAGGCCTGATTCAACCGTCCGAAGGTGCTATCTCCGTAAACGGAGGAATTGGGTATATGCTGCAAAAGGATTATCTTTTGGAATGGCGTACCATTCGGGATAATGCACTGTTAGGCTTGGAAATACAAAATAAGCTCACTCCTGATAATATTGCCTTTGTTGAAGCGTTACTTGAACAATATGGCCTGAAGGATTTTATAAACCATTATCCTTACCAGCTATCGGGGGGAATGCGGCAAAGAGTGGCATTGATCCGCACCTTAGCCATCCGTCCCGATATACTGCTGTTGGATGAACCCTTTTCTGCCTTAGACTATCAAACCAGACTTTCTGTTTCCGATGAAATTGGGAGTATTATTCGGAAAGAGGGCAAAACTGCAATTTTAGTCAGTCATGATATCGCAGAGGCCATCAGCCTGGCGGATCGGGTGGTGGTTCTTTCCTCCAGACCGGCACAAGTGAAGAAAATCTATGACATTCACCTTTCCCTTGACACATACAGCCCGATGAAGGCAAGAGAAGCACCGGAGTTTCGGGAATATTTCAACGCAATTTGGAAGGAGTTGGATGTTCATGTGGCATAAAAAGGACACTGCATTTTTGTCGAAAGAACAGGCGGCGTTTTTGAACCGTTTGCAGCGGAGAAAAAATGCCATTCATGGAATACAATGGGTACTTTTGATTGGCTTCTTTTTTCTATGGGAAATTTCCGCAAGGCTTGGCTGGATAGACCCTTTTATTTTCAGCCAACCCAGCAGGATGCTCGCCGCCGGAATGCAAATGGGGAAGGACGGCTCCTTATGGGCCCATATCGGTACCACCCTTTGGGAAACCGTTGCCGGTTTTTTGCTGGGCACTCTTCTGGGTACAGCAACGGCAATTTTGCTATGGTGGAACCGATTCATTTCCGAAGTGGCGGAGCCTTATTTGGTTGTGTTAAATTCTTTGCCAAAAACAGCCCTTGCGCCCATTATCATTGTTTGGCTGGGAAACAATCAAACCTCCATTATTGCCGTTGCTCTGCTCACTTCTGTGGTTGTTACGGTCATGGGTGTATTAAACGGATTTTTACAGGTGGATACCGAAAAAATAAAATTAATTCAGATATTCGGCGGTACAAAATGGCAGGTGCTGAAAAAAGTGGTTTTTCCTGCAAACATTCCCTGCATTTTAAATGCACTGAAAATCAACGTAGGCCTCTCCTTTGTTGGTGTTATTGTCGGAGAGTTTTTGGTTGCCAAGTCCGGTTTGGGATTCCTGATTATTTTCGGCAGCCAGGTTTTCAAATTGGATTGGGTGATGCTCAGCGTTGTCATCCTTGCTGTGTTAGCGGCCCTTATGTATCAAGGCATTGCCTGGATAGAAAAAAAGTGCTTAAAGTGGCAGCAATAAAAAAAACTCCTTTGTCTGTATGATTTTTTCAATTACAAACAAAGGGGTTTTTTTATTTCGATCAGCTGTCTCTTTCTTTCTGCGGCGAAAGGCCAAAGGCAGAAATAAAGCCTGCTTCATCTATAATGGGAATGCCCAGCTCTTGGGCTTTTTTATTTTTTGAGGAGGCTGAATACACGTCATTATTAATCAAATAATCGGTTTTTTTTGTAACACTGCCTGTCACCTTGCCACCTTGTGCTTCAATGGCGGAGGCAAGGGCTTTTCTGTTCTCAAACAAAGCCAAATCCCCGGTTACAACAAAGGTACGCCCCTTGACAGGGGAATCCTCGGTTTTGGATACCGTATGCGCCTGAATCTGCAAATGCTTTAAAGCTTCAAATAACAGCTTTTTATGTGTTTCATCACTGAAATAACTGTGAATACTGTGGGCAATGATTTTTCCGAACCCATCAATTTCTTGCAGCTCCTCTTCCGAAGCCGCCAAAATCCGCTCCAAATTATACGCAAAGTATCCGCATAAAAGCTTTGCATTTCGCAAGCCTACTTGGTCAATGCCCAAAGCATAAATGAAATTCGGAAGCTCCACGTCTTTGGCTTTTTCAATGGATGCAATCAAGTTTTCATAGGATTTTTCTCCAAACCCTTCCATGGTTGTAATTTCATCCCGAAATTTATTTAAGTCAAATATATCAGGATATTGGACAATTAATTTTTTCTCAAGAAACTTTTTGATGGTTTCCTCGGAAAACCCTTCTATATTCATGGCATCTCGGGAAACAAAGTGGGTGAGCCGGCGAATTCGCTGGGCAGCGCAATCGGGATTTGTGCAATATAATGCCTCGGCATCATTTTGCATTTTAATTCGTGTCTCACCGCCGCAAACAAAGCACTGCTTGGGAATTTCCGCCGTTGCGGATCCCGTCAGATTCTCCGCAATTTGTGGAATAATCATATTTGCCTTATAAACCTTGATTTTATCCCCAATGCCCAGCTTCAGCTCCCGCAAAATGCTTACATTATGCACACTGGCACGGCTGACCGTAGAGCCTTCAAGCTCAACGGGCTCAAAAATCGCAATGGGGTTCATCAGCCCTGTGCGTGAGGTGTTCCATTCAATTTTCAACAGTGTGGTTTCAGCCATTTCATCCGCCCATTTAAATGCAATGGAATCCTTGGGAAACTTTGCCGTACGCCCCAGGCTTTCGCTGTAGGAAATGCTGTCATAGGTCAAAACAAGGCCATCTGATGCAATATCATTTTCCTTGATATGCTCTAAAAACCAAGCGACCTCATCGGCAACCGTCTCCCCCGTCACCTGCTTATGCTCCACTACGGTAAACCCAAGGCTTGCAAGCCACTGCAAATTCTCCGCCTTACTGTTGGATAAAGGTGCACCCTCGGCACTGACTAATGTAAAGGCATAAAATTGCACTCGTCTTTTGGCGGCAATTTCGCTATTGAGCTGCCGCACGGTGCCGCTGCACAGGTTGCGGGGATTTTTATACTTCTCCTCCTCCTGCATCTCTTCATTAATACGAAGAAACTCAGAATAGGATATGACTCCTTCCCCACGGAGAACCAAATTGCCTTGAAACCGTATACGCAGAGGCAAATTTGAAAAAACCTTTGCATTATGGGTGACATCCTCGCCGATTTCCCCGTTCCCTCGGGTAACTGCCTGCACCAATATGCCGTTTTCATAGTTTAACACAATGGTTAAACCATCAAGCTTCCAAGACAGAAGCCCCTGCTGTTTCCCCAAAAAGCTTTTCAGCTTTCCTGTTTCCTTGGTCTTATCCAAGGATAATATGGGGCTGTCATGCTTCACTTTTTTTAAGCTGCCTAAAACCTCATACCCTACCCGCTGGGTAGGGCTGTTTGCCAGAATAATACCGCTTTCCTTCTCTAATTCCGCCAATTCGTCATACAGGCGGTCATATTCCTGATTGGACATGATTTCAAAATCCCTTTGATAATATGCCGCAGCGGCTTTATTCAAAAGAGAAACCAATTCCTTGATCCGGCTAATCATGCAGCTTCAACTCCTATAGTCATTCAGGGGTTTCTGAAACGCCCTAGTCATTTACTTTAATTAATTTGGAAAGTCTTGCCATGAATTTTCTCGTGCCTTTCTCTCCAAAGGACACCTCAACCTCGTAATCTGCACCGCCATTTTGTATGGATTTTACCACACCAATGCCATATTTCGGCGCACGAACCTTATCCCCTTCTTTATAGTTCAGCTTAAATTCTTTTGGCCCGGGCATAGACGGATTCCCCTTGCCGGCAGCGATAAAGGATGCAGGCTTACCCGTACCTCTCCCCCCAACTCTTTGCTGTTTTAAGGAGGTTATGGGGGCAAGCTTCATGCTGTTTTTCATGGCATATTTCTTTGCGATTTCTGAAATTTCTCTTGTGGGCATATCTACCAAATCCTGCGGAATCTCCTTTAGAAAGCGTGATGGTGGATTATATTGTGTAATGCCGTGCTGCATTCTGCTTTTTGCATGGGTGAGATATAATTCTTCCTTTGCCCGGGTGATACCCACATAGCAAAGGCGGCGTTCCTCCTCTACTTCCTTTTCCCCGCCGTATACCACGGCACGGTAGCTGGGGAACATCCCCTCTTCCATACCAATCATGTATACAAAAGGGAATTCCAAGCCCTTTGCGCTATGCAAAGTCATCAGCACTGCGGCATCCTCACCGGGTTGATAGCTGTCAATATCCGCCACAAGGGATACCTCCTCCAAGAAGCCCATCAAGCCACCCTCAGGGTTATTTTTATCATATTCTACGGCCTTGCTTACAAATTCGTCTATATTTTGCAGGCGGGAAAGAGCTTCCTCTGTTCCCTCGCTCATCAAAAGCTGCATATAGCCGGAGTGCTTCACCACGGCATCAATCAGTTCTGCCGCAGAAAGGGTGGGCGCAACTTCCTGCAGGCTTACAATAATGCCATAAAAATCTCTGAATTTTGACACACGGGTTTTCAATTCTGTAATTTCATCCAGCCTTGTCAAGGCCTCATACAAGGAAATATCGTGCAGCTCGGCAAAAGCCGCAACCTTATCGATGGAGGCCTCCCCGATGCCTCTTTTTGGCACATTAATAATCCGCCGCAGGGCAATGGTATCCGCAGGGTTTGCCAAGACCTTCAAGTAAGAAAGAATATCTTGTATTTCTTTACGCTCATAAAATCTAGTACCACCAAAAAGACGATAGGGAATTCCTTTTTTTACAAACTGATCTTCCACAGCCCGGGACTGGGCATTGGTGCGATAAAGTACCGCCATTTCCTTAAAACTCCTGCCTTCCGCAAGCTTTTCGTGAATACGTTCAGCAACAAAGCGTGCCTCATCATATTCATTTTCCCCCTTATAGATATGAAGTATACTTCCGCCGTCATTTTCTGTCCAAAGGGCCTTATCCTTGCGGGTATGATTGTTGTGAATGACAGAATTGGCAGCTTCCAGAATTTTTTTAGTAGAACGGTAATTCTGCTCCAGCTTAATGACGACAGTATCGGGGAAGTCCTTTTCAAACTCCAAAATATTGCGTATGTTTGCCCCACGCCATCCATAAATACTTTGGTCATCATCCCCTACGACGCATAAATTTTTATATTTGGACGCAAGCATATAAACCAACTCGTATTGTGAAGTATTTGTATCCTGATATTCATCCACCATGATGTACCGAAATCTGTCTTGATATTTTTCCAAGATTTCTGGATGGTTTCTGAAAAGAAAAACTGTTTTATAAATTAAATCATCGAAGTCTAACGCATTATTTTCCTTTAAGCGTTTTTGATAGTTTCTGTAAACAGCGGTAATCTTGGTTGCCTTTTCGTCTCCCCGATCGGCAGTTTTGGCATAGTCCTCCCATGAAACCATTTCTTCCTTTAAGCCGCTAATGAAAGATATAGCCGCCTTTACGGAAAAGGATTTGTTCATGGGGTCAAAGCCCAGCTGCTTGAAAACCTCACGCATCAATTTTTCTTGATCACCGGAATCGTAGATTGAAAACTGATTGTCATAGTCGATATGATGAATTTCACGGCGCAAAATACGCACGCAGGTGGAATGAAACGTACTGATCCATATATCCTCTGCGTCATTTTCCACCAGCTTGAGCACACGCTCCCGCATTTCTTTTGCCGCCTTATTTGTAAAGGTTATGGCAAGAATATTCCAAGGTTTTACACCGGTTTCCAATAAATGGGCAATACGCACTGTCAATGCGCCAGTTTTTCCGCTGCCCGCCCCTGCCAAAACCAATACGGGACCATCCTTTTGTAATACTGCTTTTTGCTGCATATCATTAAGCTGCTCAAACCCTATCATATAAAACTCTCCTATTCAAAATAAACACTGTTCCCCTATTTACGATACGGCTATATATAAAACAATACTGCAGCCAAATCCAGCTTCACCGAAAAACCGAGGCATTTGCTGGAAAGTACCAAGAAAGGCTGATACCAAGGAAGGCAGCTTTTTTGCTGCGCTTCTTCGATAATCAGCCTTACGCTTTATTGTTCGTGTAACTTAGTTTTCTTCCGGCTGCTCTAAAGCTTTCACGCGATCTATTGCCAGTTTATAACCATCCGTTCCATAGTGAAGACATCGATTGACTCTGCTGATCGTTGCAGTTGAAGCGCCGGTTTTTTCGGCAATTTCAACATAAGTACATTTTGCATCCAGCATGGCAGCAACTTCCATACGCTGGGCAATGGCCTGAATCTCGTTTACCGTACAAAGATCCTCAAAAAGCTGATAACATTCTTCTATTGTATTCATACTCAAAATACTCTGAAAAAGCTTATCTGTAAGTTCAGTTTTAATTTTTTTATTCATTTCCAAAGGCCACCTCTTTTGCACTAAAATTCCTATATATATTAACATACTAAAGTGCTAAAGTAAAGGGCTTTTCCGTTAATTTTTAGTCCTCCGGTTGCGTTTTATGGCGTACAAAAGCTTCTGAATATTTGTGTTTAAAACCAAGTCCTCAGGAAATCCGATTTTATCCATCAGCTTTTCCACATAGGGAATCTCGCCGATGCCTGTATAAAAATGTGCATCACTGCCAACCACAATGGGTACATCCTCTTTCATGGCCATTTTCAAAAGACCCAAAATATTTTCTTCGCTGCCTGCCCGAAAACCATCGGGTACCAAGGATGCATTATTGATTTCCAATAATGTTCCCGTTTGCTTGGCCACTTTAAAAATTTCATCATAATTTAAGGGATATCGAGGGTCCCCGGGATGCCCTAAAATATCAATGAGAGGATTTTCCATGGCGCAAATGCAAGCCCTTGTATTTTCCGCCTCTGTTCCCGGTGTGATGCAGGGAATATGCAGACTGGCAATGGCAATATCCAACCTTTCCAAGGTCTTCTCATCCAAATCAATGGCTCCACCAAAGTCCAGAATATTCAGTTCAACACCTTTTAATACCCGTACACCAAACAGCTCCTCTGGGATTACATGAAGGTTTGCAAAATACGCATGAGAGGTTGTATTTTGCATTGCAGGTGCGTGCTCTGTCAAAGCAATTAATTGAAGCCCCTTCTCTGCCGCCGCTCTAACATTTTCCTGTATTGTGCTATAGGCATGACCGCTGGCCAAAGTATGGGTATGGGTATCTGCTAAAATTTTCATAGTTTTTCCACACTACCTCCATTTTATCTATCACAGCTAAAGACTCCAAAATTTTAGAATTCAATGTTTGCCTTTGCAAAGCCAAACGTATTGTTTGATACCAGTTTAAGAATATGGCATCCTTAGAGGAATAGTATATCATAGTTTCGCTATAAATGCAAAATTCTCCCCTGTTTTCTTTCCGAACAAAGAAAATAACCCCTTTGATTCGTCTTATTTGCTCTACTAAAAGGGATTTTGGCCAACTCAAATTCAGGCCACCTTGGCATTCTTTAAAACCGAGACAGGATTGCCCTCACCTTTGCACAAAAAGCCTCTCTGTTGACCTCCGTCACAATGTAGGCATTGTGCTCCATTTGTTTGTCGCTATATAAATCCGTCACAGTTTTGCCAAGGGTTAATTTCCCCCTTGTTTCAACACGAATCCCCGCAGGATGGGTTTCAAACAGGCTGTCATCCACGGCATAGAGTACAGCCACCGGATCATGCAAGGCAATACCTTTGTAGCCCCAACCCAGATATTTCTTCAAACCGCCCTGCATCACATCTCTGAAAAGCTTGGCCTGAAAGGAACCCAAGGCACCGATTTCTTCTATTTCATCGTTGGTCATATAGGCCTTTAGCGTCACATCCAACCCGCACATATAAACAGGCACGCCGCAGCAAAACAGCATATCCGCCGCCTCGGGATCAACATAAATATTAAACTCCGCAGCCGGGGTGACATTGCCGCCAACGGCAGCCCCGCCCATAATGACAATGCGCCGAAGGAACTTTGGCAGCTCGTTATATTTTGCCAAGGCAATCCCAAGATTTGTCATGGGGCCAATGGCGATAATCACCAATTCTCCATTACATTCCTTTGCAATTCTATAAATTGCATCCCACGCCTTTTCTTCCTCAATGGCGGTATTGACAACCTTCATGGGATAGGCGACACCGCCAAAGCCATCCTTCCCATGAAACCCTTCGGCAGTTATCGGTTCTCGAAACATAGGCCGATCAGCACCTTTAAAAATAGGAATATTTTTCCCCATTGCATGGCGCACATTAATTGCGTTGGCCGTAGTTTTCTCAGCCCCAACATTTCCTGCAACCGTTGTAATTCCACGAATATCTAATTCCTCCAGACGACTTGCCAATAATAATGCCGCCGTATCATCAACACCGGGATCACAGTCAATGATTACCGGAAAACGATTCATTTTGCCACCTCCCCATATGTGCGCATTGCCTCAACCAAAAGGTCGACAAAAGCTTGTCTGTCAATGCCCATCAAAACCTTTGCGTTAGGCTCTTTTCCCAAAACGCCGTTAAAATCTGCCACTGTTGCACCCCTGCAAAATTCCCCTGTGGTTTCAACCTGAACAAATAAATCCCTTGCTTCCATAATCTCCGGTTTCAGTAAGGCCGCCACTGCCACGGCATCATGGACAGGGGCACCCGCATATCCCAGCGTTCTATGAAATTGATAGAAAAATTCCAACCATTCCGCCACAATGCCAGCAACAGGATTTCCCAATGCACGAATACGTTCAAAATCCTCCGGGAAAATCAGGGCTTTTTCGGTAACATCCAAGCCGGCCATAATGATGGGAATGCCTGATCGAAAAACCACATCTGCCGCCTCGGGGTCAACCAGAATGTTAAATTCTGCCGCCGGTGTCCAGTTTCCATGCTGCACGCCGCCCCCCATCAGGGAAATTTGCTGAATTTTATCTTTCAGCTCCGGATGAGCCAAAAGCAGTGCCGCCACATTGGTCAAAGGGCCAGTAGGGACAATGGTGATGGGTTCCGCACTTTCCCCAATCACCTTTGCCATGAGAGCCACCCCGTCCATAGGAACAACATCAAAATCAGGCTCCGGCAACGCAGGACCATCCAAACCGGATTCCCCATGAACCGTAGGGGCAGCCATTGCTTTTGCAATCAAAGGACGCACACGGCCTTTTGCCGTAGGCATATGCAAATCAATCAAGGTGCAAATGCGCAGTGCATTATAGGTTGTTTTTTCAATTGTTTGATTACCGCAGCAAGAAGTAACGGCACGAATATCCAACATCTGGCTGGCTTTTGCCAAAACCCAAGCAATGGCATCATCATGTCCCGGATCACCGTCCAAAATAATAGGAATCCTTTTCATAGCAACCTCCATCTTTTTTTCATGCCAGAGAAAGCCGGCAAATCAATCCGCCCTTCCAGCCCTCTCTGTCTTATTTTGCATTTTCTCTAAATCGTTTTATCTTCTTCTTGGTACTCATGGCATATACCACCAAGCCTAAAATGGTAACTAAATAGGGAATGGACGCCACCAGATAGGAAGAAAAGCCCTGCATCCCTTCCATTTTGTTGCCCAAGGCACTGGCGAAACCAAACAGCAGGGAGGATAACATGGCTCCTACCGGTTCCCCCTGTCCCATGGCTTGCGCCGCTAAAGCGATAAACCCACGGCCTGCAACAATGCCAATATTCCAGCTCTGGGAATAATACATAGACATATAGGCGCCGCCTAAGCCTGCCAAAGCACCTGATATCCCCAAGGCAATATATTTTGTTTTCAGTACGCTGACGCCAACGCTATCCGCAGCATTAGAGTTTTCTCCTACGGCACGGATTCTGAGGCCCATTGCGGTTTTATACAACAATATCCATACTAAGAAGACCAAAAGAAATGCCAAGTATGTCAGCACTGAATGACCCGAAAAAATCTGGCCAATGACAGGGATGTCCTTCAGTAAAGGAATATGCACCTTTGGTGTCAGCATATTGGGTGTCGTCATGCTTGCAGTGTTCCCTTTTAAGCCGGTGAAAAGATACAGCAGAAAGGCCGTACCGCCGCCGCCTAAAAGATTCACCGCAATGCCTGCCAAAATAATATCGGTTTTCAGTTTCAAAGCAAAAACCGCCATAATCATAGCAACTAAAACGCCAATGACTACCGCCCCAATGACACCAGGAATCCAACTGTTTGTCCAGTATGAAAAAAGCACACCGAATAATGCGGAAATCATCATAATTCCCTCCAAACCGATGTTTACAACGCCGCCCTTTTCCGCAACAACCGCCGCCAAAGCCGCAAATAAAATCGGGGAGGTGATACGAATAATGGAATAGCCAAAGCTGGCTGAAAAAACCATGTTAATAAGCTGTTCAAACATTACTTATTTCCCCCTTCTCCTGCTGCTGCCACTTCTTTTTTCTGCAGTTCTTCTTTTGCATCCTTCACAACAATTTTCTGGCGGGTACCTGCCAAGAAATGCTCTGCCGCAAAGAACAGGAAAATGACAGCCTGAATGATGTCTATCATTTCAGAGGGAACCCCTGCATAAATTGACATCAGCTCGCAGCCTCTATTTAAATAAGAAATAAAGAGTGCCGCAAAGGGAATCATAATTGGGTTATTTTTTGCCAAAATTGCCACGGTTATGCCTGTCCAACCGTAACCGGGTAAATTCAACCACAAAAAGGTATTATCCCGCCCCAAAACTTCAATTGCGCCACCCATACCCGAAAGCATACCGCCGATTACTTGAGATAAAACAATCATTCCGCCAACTTTCATACCGGAATACTTGGAAAAGGACTCGTTAATACCGATCATGCGGATGGCATATCCCCAGCGTGTACGATACATAAAAAATGCCACCGTCACAGTTGCGATAATCGCAATGGCAAAACCCCAGGACAATTCCGTATTGGAGATCATTTTAGGAATAACAGCTGAACTCATAAAGGGGTAAGACTGGGTTGCCCCCTTACTTCTATCGGCAAAAACATTATTCAAAAAATGTAAAACAACATACATAATAACGTAATTCATCATCAAGGAACAAACCATCTCGCTGGCTTTTAACCGTACCTTAATGACTGCCGGAACAATCATGACCAAGCCGCCGATGATTGTACCCGCCAATATTGCAACCAAAATATGAACGCCGGCGCCTAAAGGAATATAAATTGCGATCAGTGCCGCAACGAAACCACCCAACATGACGGCACCTTCGCCCCCCAGGTTAAACTGATTTGCGGAGAACATAACACAAACTGCCAAGCCGGTAAAAATAGTGGGCGTCATCCGTGCAAAAATGGTAAGGATTGATTTTAAGTTGATTGCGCCATTGCTAAAAATCGGCCGAACAAGCAAGCATTCCATGGCCTTCCCCGGATCATCGGCGCAAATTAAAATCAAAATAAAAGCGACTAAAATTGCAATGGCAATGGCAGCAAATCCCCGAAAGAATTCAAACATACTTTGACGTTTATTTTCCATGTACAACGCCCCCTATCTCTTCCGGACTTTGTTGTTTTATGCCCAACATATATTCACCCATCATGGCGTCATCCAAAACAGCCGTATCCTCAAAATAAGCCGTTATTTTTCCGTTGTTCATAATAATCAGACTATCCGAAAGCTCCATAACTTCATTCAAATCCGCAGAAACCAAAAGCACTGCGACCCCCGCTCGGCTCAACGCAACTAATTTTTTACGAATAAATTCGGTGGCGCCAACATCAATGCCTCGGGTAGGCTGGTCAGCAATGATCAAAACCGGCTCGCTGGAAAACTCTCTTGCCACCACAACCTTTTGAATATTTCCTCCGGAAAGCATACCCACCTGCTGTCTGCGGGATTTACAAAGAACCTGATAATCTTGAATCAGCCGGTCGCTGTCTTCATGCATCGCCTTTAAATTAAACAACAGCCCGTTGTTATATTTTTTATCCTCCGCACGGTCACTCATTAAATTCTCTTCAATGGTTCCTGCGCCGGCAATGCCAAATGTCATTCTGTCTTCCGGAATTAAGGATACGCCAAGATTACGAATTTCCTTCTGGGGGCGGCCAATAATACTCTTTCCGTTTACCGTGGCCGTCCCACGATCCGGAACACTTAGGTTGAAGAGCATATCAACCAATTCTCTCTGCCCGTTGCCTTCCACACCGGCAATGCCTAATATTTCACCGGCCCTTACGTCAAAGGAAATGTGATCCAGCATCTTTTTATTCCATTCATTGGTGTATTCTAAATTTCTAACGCTGAGTATACAATCAGACGGTTGGGCTTTTTCTTTCTCCACAGTAAGTACAACATCACGTCCCACCATCAAGCGAGAAATTTCTTCCTTGGATATTTCGGCTGTATCATATACACCCATGGATTTCCCGCTGCGCATAATGGTAAGCCTGTCTGTAATTTGCTTAATTTCATTTAATTTATGAGAAATAAAGATCAAGGTATAACCCTGCTCTTTTAAATGAATTAACTCTTTAAATAATTCCTCTGTTTCCTGTGTTGTTAAAACCGCAGTTGGCTCATCTAAAATCAGTATTTTGGCCCCACGCACCAGCGCCTTTAATATTTCCACCTTTTGCTTCATACCAACGGGAATATCCCTTACCTTTGCATGGGGATCCACATAGAGATTATATTTTTTAGAAAATTCCTCTGTAATTTCCACAGCTTTCTTGTAATGAATGAACAATTTATTCTTCTGCTTAGGCTCCATACCCAAAACCATATTTTCGGCTACGGTTAAGTTGGGTACCAACATAAAGTGCTGATGTACCATGCCAATCCCTTTTGCAATGGCAACAGTAGGAGAGGACAGCGACACTTTTTCGTCATTGACAATAATTTCTCCCTCTGTCGGCTGCTCAAAGCCAAAAAGAATTTTCATTAACGTAGATTTACCGGCACCGTTTTCACCCATAAGCGCATGAATTTCACCGCGCTTCACATGAAAGTCCACCCCTTGATTTGCAGCAATTCCATTCGGATAGACCTTGGTGATACCCTTCATTTGAACAACATACTCGTTGTCAGACATTGCGGTTCCCCTCCTCTTTTGCATTACACTGGTTTCATTTGAAAGCTTGTTGGCCTTATTTTACCATGTACCTTCAAAAAAATTCTTTGTTGCCCCCTATGGCACAAAAGCACTTTTTTCAAGCTGCAGGATACTTCTTTCATTTGAACCAGAATAATACGATTTGAGAAAAAGGAAATTTGAGGGAAATATTTCTTTCAAGGAAAAGGGGAGCATAAAAGCTCCCCTACATTTTACCATCATACAAACGATTTGATAAAAATCATCAAGGTTTTACGGATTCTCTTAACTTTTCAAGATCGCCGGATTCGTTGCCGATTGCCGTGGGAACAACAATTTCGCCGCTGGAAATGCCTTCAATTGCAGCATTTACTTTTTCTTTTACAGCTTCAGGTGTTTTGCTGTCATAGTTTTTATCCGTAACTATGCCAATGCCGCCATCTTTCATGCCTAACAATGTATGCTCTCCAAAATGCTCAACGCCCTTATCCCATTCATCAAAGAACCATACAAGGGAATTGCCAATATTTTTTAAGCCGGAAGTCAATGTGATTGCTGCGGTTTCAGGGTTAAAGGTTAATTCCTGATCGGAGTCAACGCCAATGAAATAAGCTTTGCCTGTTTCCAAAGCAGCCTCTGCAGCACCGTTGCCGGCGTTGCCCGCTACACCCCAGATAATATCGCAATTCTTATCATTAATCATAGATTCTGCCAATTCTTTTGCCCTTGCAGGATCAACATAGCTGTTTACATATCTTGTATCAATTTTAATATCAGGGTTGGAGCTCTGTGCGCCTAAAATGAAACCATACAGGAAGTCATTGATTACAGGGCCGTCCATACCGCCTACAAAACCAACGATGGCGTCCTCATTGATTCCTTCAATACTTGTTTCTGTTGTCATTGCGCCGGCATAAACGCCAACCAAATAGCCTAAATCATTCTGCGCATAGCTTAAGTTTGCAACGTTAGGTATTTCATGGGTGGTATCATCATAAATAAGGTATTTCTGATCCGGATACTGCTCTGCAACGTTCTTTAAATAATCAGGCATCTGATATGTACCGCAAATAATCAAATCATATTCGCCGGAAGCGGAAACCTCTTCCAAGTAACTCTGCCACTTTGCCTGATCCTCTGTTTCACCGCCCATTTGAATGGTTGTGTACTCAATTCTGCCGTCTTCTTTTAATTTTGCCAAGCCGGCCTCTGCGGAGTCAAAAAAGGATTTGTCCCCCAAAGTACCGTTTACCAAGTTGCACACATTATAAACCTTTGCTTCTCCCTCAGCAGCATCGGTGTTATCTGTGTCTGTGTTTGCATCACTGCCGCAACCGGCCAGCATAGAAATCGCCAGTGCAGAAGTGAGAAGCATGGAAAGCAATTTTTTCATAGTTTTTCTCCCTTTCTTTTCCCATATTTTGAAAATACAATGTACAAAGGCATACCAAAAATACGCGCCAATGCATATGCATATTTTACCTCGAATGCTCAATTTTGTCAATAAATTACCATTATCTTGCAATGGTTTTGTATGGTTTGTTCGATAATATTTTATAATTCTTTTTTGCTTTGTAAATTTATAGTATACCGTCCAAAAATAAAAATAATATTTTGTGAAAATTTAAGCAAATATTTATTAATTCTAATTTTTATGGTTCCATCCATGCATATCTATAAAAAATACTTTAAAAAAACTTCTATTTAAATTTGTTTCCTACAAAACGGGTTTATAAAAAAAGCCCGCGTTGCAAAGTTTTCCTAAGCAATCGGGCTCTATTCTCAATAATTTGAGAATCCTTAAAGAATAACATTAACATAAATATCGGCTATTGAAATTAAATTTGATACAAAAAGATTTTATTCTCCGTCTTTATTCCCACGGCCAAAAAGGCTCCTTCTCTTTGCGGGTGCTTCCGCCTGAGGAGGTGCTTCATTGGACAGATTCGGTTCTCTTTTCCCAAAAACCTCTCCTTTTGCAACAGGAACACGCACACCTTTGTTCATACCAAATTCAACAATGAAACATTCGTAGGTAATATCTACTACCTTGCCGAATAATCCGCTATTGGTAATCACGGAGTCGCCCACAGCAATGGAGCTTCTCATTTCAGCCATCTGTTTTTCTCTTTTCTGGTTTGGACGAACCGAAAGAAAATACATAACACCCACAAGAAGAATGCAGTAAAGTACAATTAGCATTACGGGATTACTGGAGGCAAAAGCGCCAAAAATGTTGCCGCCCGAAGAAGTAGTCTGTGCAGCTGCGTCTCCGCTGCTGGGCAAAATTGTGGTGCCTGAATCTAATAAAAATGGTACGAATGGCATTTGTATCTCTCCTAACGTATTTTCTTTGGACTTGAGGCATAAAAATGCATTTTGCTTCAAGTCTTGTTTATGCAATAAGACAATTATATATAAAAATCATTTTTGCGTCAAGGAATTATTTGCCTTTGTATACTGAAATCCCGCAAGCTTCGCTTTTTTGTATGCCGGAAATCTATTCTCCTCCAGCGCCTGCCTGATTTCTTCCATCATTGTGTTAAAAAAATAAAGATTGTGCATGACACATAAACGCATAGCCAACATCTCTTTTGCCTTAAAAAGATGGCGAATATACGCCCTGGAATACC
Source organism: Tyzzerella sp. UBA1042 (assembly GCA_002316675.1). Lineage (GTDB taxonomy): Bacteria > Bacillota > Clostridia > Lachnospirales > Anaerotignaceae > Chakrabartyella. The sequence continues at coordinate 61,761 of DCDZ01000016.1, read as the reverse complement.
GCTTGCAAACGGGACAATTACAACTTGCATCAATGGGTGTGTCATCCAACTCAAATCTGGCATTTAATAAATTCAATTTGCCATCGTTTGTATAAACATGACCATGCCGGCCATTTCTTGCGGGAAGCACACAATCAAAAAAATCAATACCCCGCTCTACCGACTCCAATATATTTTCCGGTGTGCCTACCCCCATAAGATAAGTGGGCTTGTTCTGGGGCAGATAAGGAACAACCTCCTCTAAAATATGATACATTTCCTCGTGGGATTCCCCCACCGCAAGGCCGCCCACTGCATACCCGTCTAAATCAAGCTCCGAAATTCTCTTGGCGTGCTCAATACGAATATCCGGATAAATTGCCCCTTGATTGATTCCAAACAGCATCTGCTTTTTATTAATGGTATCTTCCAGGGTGTTCAATCGGTTCAGCTCTTTTTTACACCGCTCCAGCCAACGGGTAGTGCGGGCAACGGAGGCTTCGACATAAGGGCGTTCCGCAGGAATCCCGATGCATTCATCAAAGGCCATGGCTATGGTTGAAGCAAGGTTTGACTGAATTTGCATACTTTCCTCCGGCCCCATAAATATTTTTCTTCCGTCAATATGGGAGTTGAATAATACACCCTCCTCCGTTATTTTCCGCAGAGAGGTCAACGAGAAAACCTGAAATCCACCGGAATCTGTTAGAATCGGCTTGTCCCAAACCATAAATTTATGAAGCCCGCCCAGTTGTTTTACAATTTTATCCCCCGGGCGCAAATGCAAATGATAGGTATTTGAAAGCTCTACCTGACACTTTAATTGCGCCAAATCTTCTGTGGAGAGGGCTCCTTTAATTGCCGCCAAGGTACCCACATTCATGAATACCGGTGTTTGAATCACTCCGTGGGGTGTATGAAATTCTCCTCGCTTCGCTCTTTGGCAAGTTTTTATTAGTTTATACATAATTCTCCTCACTTCTGTTTTTAATACGTAAACTATATAATACCGTTTTTCCGTTTTTTAATCAAGAAAATTCGGATAAATATGTAAAATATCAGGGTAGTTCTTTTGTTTTTTCCCGGCACATGGTATAATAACTCAGTTCTGATATAAAAGGATGGTTCCCTCTTTTTTATAATCAGCTTTTGTGAAGCTATAGTTAGATTTGTTTTTTACTGAACGCAATTTGGGCAAAATACAAAAAAGGAACCCTTTCTGATGTTATGCTTTCTGTTGATTAGGGGCATCTTCCCTATAAGTTTTCGGCAAAATGAAATATTGAAAAAATGATCGGAGTTTAAAAATGAGTATACAATTAATTGCAAGTACCACCTTTGGGTTAGAATCTGTTGTAAAGCGTGAGTGCCAAGCCCTTGGATTTAAAAATATAAATACTTCTGACGGCAAGGTAGAATTCATGGGAGAGGAGAAGGATATTGTAACGGCGAACCTTTGGCTTCGCTGTGCGGGACGGGTATGGGTAAAAATGGGTACCTTTCGCGCAGTCACTTTTACAGAATTGTTTGAGGGCACAAAGGCTTTACCATGGGGAGATTGGATTCCCGAGGACGGAAAATTTACTGTGGTCGGAAAATCTGTGAAATCCACCCTTTTTAGTGTGCCCGATTGTCAATCCATTGTAAAAAAAGCAATTGTTGAAAAATTAAAGGATAAATATAAAACAGATTGGTTTGATGAAACCGGTGCTTCTTATACCGTACAGGTAGGTATTTTAAAGGATGTTGTCACCTTGGCCATAGATACCAGCGGGTCCGGCCTGCATATGAGAGGGTATCGTGCCAATGCCTTGGATGCGCCGCTGAAGGAGTCTTTGGCTTCCGCCATGATACAGCTGAGCTATTGGCGGAAGGATCGCATCTTATTGGACCCCTTCTGCGGTTCCGGCACCATCCCCATTGAGGCTGCCATGCTGGCAAGAAATATCGCCCCCGGTCTGCAAAGAAAGTTTGCTTCTGAGGAATGGGAACGGATTGGCAAAGACTTGTGGAAAGAAGCCAGAACCAAAGCCTACCAGGCCATTGATTATGACGTAACCCCGCAAATTTACGGCAGTGATATTGATGCCGCCGCCATTGCCCTTGCCAAGGAAAATGCGGAAAAAGCCGGTGTGGACGATTGTATTACTTTTGAAGTGAAGGCTTCTCAGGAAATTGTGTTGCCGGGTAAATATGGCATATTGATTGCCAACCCGCCCTATGGAGAGCGTATCGGTGAGTTAAAACCAGTGGAGGAAATGTATCGGGCATTGGGAACCACAATGAAAAGCGACCCCACATGGTCTACCTATGTGATTACCTCCATGGAATATTTTGAAACATTGTTTGGAAGAAAAGCGAATCGGAAGAGAAAGCTTTTTAATGGGCGAATCAAAACAGATTATTATCAGTTCGAGGGGCCAAGAAAACCCCGGGCTTAAGAAAATAGAAATGGGTTAAACCGGATTTTTTTCTAATGCAAGCCACTGGGAAGAAAGGGAAACACGGTATTTTGAAGATGTTTCCTATGGCAAAACGAGGGGATTTTCCCTATTTTTTCAAAAGCAGCAGCTTTGCCGATACCTTAGAGCAATGTCCTTTTTTTGACATTGCTCTTTTTTCATGAAATAGAAAAACCCTCTGTACACAGAGGGCAAAGAATTATAAATTAAAATAATAGCTTAACACAATACCGCTGCCAATTCCTCAACAGCCAGAGTCTCATCGGCACCATCGGCTATGATGGTCGCTGTTTGCCCTTCCTTCATGTTTAGTGCAATGGTTCCCATGATGCTTTTTGCGTTGATCTTTTTTTCTTCAATGCTGATTTGTATTTCAGCGTTAAACTTACTTGCGGTCTGCACAAAAAAAGCAGCCTGCCTTGCATCTAAAGTTGTTTTGATTGTTACTGTTCTCTGTGTCATTTTTCTTCACCCTTACCCTCTCTAAGCGTCTCTGCTAAGTTGCTGATTTTACGCAGTCTATGATTTACACCAGATTTGCCTACAGGCTCGGATAAATAAGTTCCCAATTCCTTTAGGCTCATATCAGGATACTCCCTTCGGAGCCGTGCAACCTCCTCCAATTGTTTAGGAAGCTTATCCAGCCCGATCGTTTGTTGGATGTATGTAATGTCTTCCAATTGCTTAACTGCAGCAAGTACCACTTTATTGAGATTTGCCGTCTCACAGTTCACTTTTCTGTTGATGTCGTTGCGCATTTCCTTTACAATGCGTACATTTTCCAGATCCATCAGTGCGCGGTGAGCCCCCATAACATTCAGCAAATCAACAATTTGCTCCCCTTCTTTTAGGTAAACAACAAAATGCTCCTTTCGTTCCACCACCTTAGCGTCCAGATCAAAGGTATTCACCAAGTCCCGAAGCTGTACAGCTAATTCATAGGAGGGCAAAACAAACTCTAAATGATAGTTTTTTTCAGGATTGTTTACCGAACCAACGGAAATAAAAGCCCCGCGAATATAAGCACGCCTGCAGCACACACTGCTGACTACCGGAGAATACATTTTATTTCTTATGGCTGTCGTACCATTCTCAGTCAACCAAATACCCGTTGCACGAAGTACCCTTTCCATCTGGTCAGCATCCTTTACAAAAAGAACATAGACCCTTGACTTGCGTTTTTTACCGCCAGATTTGATAATTATTCCACTATTAATATTAAAAGTATTTTTCAATAATGTAAAGGACTTTTTCGCAATAAAATAATTTTCAGTCTGTATTTTTAAACAAAAACCATCATTGAATACTGCAATATCACCACAAATATTTACAAGGGCTGAAAGCTCAGCAATATTGCAATGTCTTCCATTCCCAAAATGTTCAAACAACTCCTGTTTTACCTTAGATGAAAATGACAAATTTCAGCCTCCTTGCACATTCTTTACACAAACACAATTATGGTTGTTTTTTATGCCGTCCATCCTTTTCAATATCGTTATGCTTCAGCAGCAAGGTATGCTTGTCTTTATCCAGAGCATTATACAATGCATTGGCCAAGGTAACGGAGCGGTGCTTGCCGCCGGTGCATCCGATGCTGATGACAAGACTATTTTTCCCCTCTTTCACATAAAGAGGCAATAAAAATTCTACCATTTCCACCAATTTTTTCAGAAAGTCCTGACTTTCCTGAAAAGACATAACATAGTCGCTGACCGGTGCATCATTGCCGGTCATTTCCTTCATCTCTTGAATATAAAAGGGATTTGGTAAAAAGCGAACGTCAAAAACCAAATCACTGTCAACGGGAATGCCGTATTTAAAACCGAAGGAGCAAACCGTAATCACAAGATTATCAAACTGCTGATTTTCTACAAAAATCCGATTGATTTGTTCCTTTAATTCCCGTGTCAGCACATTTGTAGTATCCAAAATATAGGTAGCACGTTCCTTCACCTCTTTCAGTATCTCTCTTTCCTGCAAAATTCCATCTTCTATGGAACCCTTTCTGGAAAGAGGATGGCTGCGGCGGGTTTCTTTATACCGCTTGATCAGCGCATTGTCCGAGGCATCTAAAAAAATAATTTCGTATTGATACCCTTTTTCCTCCAGAGCAAATAATACATGAAATAAATCATTGAAGAGCCGGCCGCCGCGGATATCCACCCCCATGGCAACCCGTTCTATCTCCCCCTCCTGCTCATAACAAAGCTCGGCAAACTTTGGAATTAAGGCCGGAGGCAAATTGTCCACACAGAAAAAATTAATATCCTCTAAAAATTTCAGTGCCGAGGATTTCCCAGCCCCGGACATTCCCGTAACAATGACAAACCTCATACAGCATCTTCTCCTTCGTAGCCTTCCTATAGCTCCCCAACAATTTTCACTTCCGTTTCTAACGAAACGCCAAATTGATTATACACTGCTTTCTGGCAAAAAGTAATTAAATCAAGAATATCCCGGGTTGTGGCATCGCCGGTGTTTACAATAAAGCCTGCGTGTTTTTCCGACACCTGGGCACCGCCAATGGTTTTTCCCTTTAGCCCTGCATCCTGAATCAGCTTTCCTGCAAAATACCCTTCCGGACGTTTGAAGGTACTGCCTGCACTGGGATACTGCAGGGGCTGTTTCTCCCGCCGTTGCTCCCCTAAAGTCCGCATTTTTTCTCTGATGCTTTCCGCCTCGCCTTTTTTCAGCTTTAGCCGGGCGCTTAAAAGGATATACCCTTTTTCCGGCAAGCTGCTGTGGCGGTAGGATAATGCCAGTACTTGGGCAGAAATTGTCTGAATTTCCAATTCCTTCGTCAGCACAATCGCACTTTCTAAAACATCCTTCATTTCGTTCCCATAGGCACCGGCATTCATGGTGACTGCGCCGCCCAATGAGCCGGGAATGCCCGAGGCAAACTCCAGTCCCGCCAGGCTATGCTCCGCAGCCTTTGCCGATACCGCCGAGAGCAAAGCGCCCCCTTGGGCAATTATGCATTCGCCTTCCACCGCAATCTCAGACATCCTGCTGCCAATGTGCAGAACTGCTCCATGAATCCCTCGGTCCCCCACCAAGAGATTGCTGCCATTTCCCAGTACCAAAACCGGGATTTTATGCTCCCGCAGGATTGCTAAGCTGGCCTGTACCTCCTCCGGACTGCCGGGTATCACAAAAAGATCCGCCGGGCCGCCCGTATGAAAGGTAGTATGCCCCCGCATAGGCTCCTTTATTAAAACGGCAT
>DCDZ01000016.1:20079-55848 GCA_002316675.1 Tyzzerella sp. UBA1042 | reverse complement strand
GCGGTTGCTGATGGCCGCTGATTCGCAGATGACCGCAACATTTCTGCCCGGTCGTATGGGAATTGTATTACAAAGTACTTTATTCCCTAAAATCTCAATATATTCCTCGCTCAAACCTAGGCGGTCATAGGAGCATTTGCTGCCGTCCCAAATTTCCAGCTTAATCACAAGATCAATGGATTTAAACTGCTTCACCGCACCAATGCCGAATAATTCCTTCACATTAATCACACCAATGCCTCTTAATTCAATTAAATATCGAATGAGCTCCGGGCAGGAACCCACAAGGGTCTGATCGGCAATCTTCTTGATTTCCACCGCATCATCCGCAATCAAACGATGCCCTCTTTTGATCAACTCCAACGCCGTCTCACTTTTGCCGATTCCGCTGGCGCCGGTGATAAAAACACCTTCCCCGTAAATATCTACCAAAACACCGTGCATCATCACCCGGTCAGCCAATTCTCCCCGCAGCCACATAATCATTTCTGCGGCAAAATCTGTGGTGGTTTTGCTGGTTCTAAAAATGGGGATTTCATATTTTCTGCCGTAATAAATCATCTCCGGGAAAACCTCCAGATTTTTGCAGATAATCAGGCAGGGAATATGGTATTCAAATAATTGGCAAATTGCTTCATCCCTGGCTTTTGCATCCAAGGTCTGCAAAAATCCATGCTCCACACGGCCAATAAGCTGCAACCGATCGTTATCAAAGCGATGGTAAAATCCTGTGAGCTGCAACGCCGGCCGATTGATTTCTTTACGGGTAATCACCCGCCCCGTAATATCTATTTCCGGTAAAATTGTTTCCAATTGAAATACTTTTACTATTTTTGTTAATTTTGCGCTGTACATGAAAACCTCCCTACGCATCAGACTTGTATCTATTGCTATCATAACCGAAAAAGGTTACTTTTGCAATTCCTCCTGATGGAAAAAGGCATAAACCTGTTCCGCCGCAGGGATATTCATTTCAATTACCTCCAATAAGTCTCCAACCTCCGCCCGGGCAATTTCCTCCACCGAGCCAAAATGCCGCATCAATGCCTTTCTGCGTATCTCGCCGATGCCTTTGATATCCTCCAAAACGGAGTGCAGTCCGGCATCCTGCCGCAGCTTTCTATGGTAGGTAATTGCAAAGCGATGAACCTCATCCTGTATTCTGGTAAGCAGGCGAAACCCTTCCGAGGTAAAGGAGATTTTTATTTCTTTGCCGCCGAAATATAAGCCTCTGGTGCGATGCCTCTCATCCTTTATCATACCGCAAACCGGAATATTCATACCAAAGGAAAGCAAAACCTCCTCCGCCGCCGACACTTGAATTTTGCCGCCATCCATAAAAATCAAATCCGGCAATCTTGTGAAGCTGCTGGTCTTGCCTTCGGCTTTCTCCTTCAAAGCATGATTCAGCCGCCTTGTGATGACCTCTTTCATAGAGGCATAATCGTTGGCGCCAATTACGGTTTTGATACGGAATTTGCGGTAATCGCTGTTTTTCGCCTTTGCCTCTTCAAACACAACCATTGAGCCCACAGATTCAAACCCTTGTGTATTTGAAATATCGTATGCCTCCACCCGCCGCAGTGTTTGGCTTAAGCCCAAGGCCTGCCGAAGCTCGTCCATGGCCCCTTTTGTCCGCTGTTCCTCTTTTTTGAGCTTTTCCCCGAACTGCTCAAAAATCAGCATTGCATTTTTATGGGCAAGCTCCACCAACCGCAGCTTTTCTCCTTTTAACGGAACGGTAAATACAACCTTACCCTCCCGCTTTTCCGAAAGATATTGGGCCAAAAGCACCTTTTCCTCAGAAAGCAGATCCTCCTGCAAAATGATTTCCCGGGGAATATAGGCAGTCCCCGTATAAAACTGCTGCACAAAGGCTGTCAAAATTTCACTTCTTGATTGCTCCTCCGAGGCCGTCATTGTAAAGTTTTCCCGCCCAGTCATTTTTCCGTCACGAATGAAGAAAACTTGAATGAGGCATTCTTGGTAGGCCCGCACCATGGCAATCACGTCTCCGTCTGTCACAGACATGTTTGCCATTTTCTGTTTTTGGGCAATGCTTTGTATGGAGCGAATTTTATCCCGCAGGGCAGCGGCCTTCTCGTATTCCATTTGTGCGGCGGCCTCCGCCATTTCGCCCTCCATCCGCTTGCGGATGCCATCATGCTTTCCCTCTAAAAAATCCATGGCATCCTTAATAAACACCCCGTATTCCTCGGCAGAAACGGCACCGCTGCATGGCGCTAAGCATTGCCCGATATGATAGTTCAGGCAAGGCCGTTCTTTCCCGATTTCTTTGGGTAAATTCTTTCTGCACTTACGTATGGGGAAAAGCTTGTGCAATGTTTCTACGGTTTCCTTCACCGCCAAAACATCGGTATAAGGCCCATAATACTTGGCTTTATCCTTCTCCATGCGCCGTGTCATAAAAATGCGGGGGAAGGCCTCCTGCACGGTAACTTTGATATAAGGATATGTTTTGTCATCCTTCAGCATAATGTTATAATGAGGCTCATACTGCTTAATGAGATTGCATTCCAAAATCAATGCTTCCAATTCAGAATCGGTAACGATATATTCAAATTCTGCAATTTGAGGTACCATCGCCTTGGTTTTTGCAGTCAAATTTTTATTGCTTTGAAAATACTGCCGCACTCTGTTTTTCAAACTGATTGCTTTTCCCACATAAATAATTTCGCCCTTGTCATTCTTCATCAAATAGACACCGGGTTTTGCGGGTAATTTTTTTAATTCCTCACTGATGTCAAACATTTCATCACCTTCTATACAAGCCTATGCCCCGATTTGAAAGAAAAGCACGCCTCGAAACGGGCAAAACTTCCAACCAAACTGTAAAAATGAAAAAAGAAGGGGCTCTTTTGGAGAATTCGGACCTCTTCTCTTACCTGTTTATATTATAAAATACTTTCGCAAAAATAGAAAGTGATTTATGATTTTTTCTATTACTGTGAAAAGGCTTCACCATATATGAAACTACAAAGCATTCTAATATTGGGGGAATACCCTCAGCGAGCCTCGAAAAAAGGGAAGCTAAGCCCTTCGGCTAAACCCTCCCTCATTGAAAAACATACGCATATCAGTAATCCTAAAAGTCTCAAAGAAGCTGCAATGCAACAATTTCTGTGGTTTTATACCAACCGAAACCGTTTTAAGAACCGCAAAATTTTTGCGCCCATGGGCATACTTTTTAAATCTTCCTCTGCAATACCGCCAATAAAAAGCATTACCATACCATAAATCCCCATGGCGAACAAAATGGAACCAATGGTTGCCACTCCGTTGCTTGGATGTAGCATATAAAGGATATGGTATACCGCCAGAGCCGCCACACCCATAACAGAGGCGCCCACAAGGGGCTTGAAGAATGTCCCCATAAAATCAAATTTCACCCGCGTGATTCTTGAAAGCATAACCACATCAAAAACCCCTGCCACCAAATAGCATCCGGTGGTTGATAAAACTGCGCCGAGGACATTTAACGACGGAATACCGATCAACACATAATTCAGTATCACTTTTACAATGGCACCCAAAATGGCACCAACAACAGGCACCTTAATGTGGCCGATGCCCTGTAAAATCCCCGTAGCCGTCTGACAAAGGGCAAGAAATAAAATAGAAACGGCACCAATGGTTAATAATGCCCCGCCCCCCGAAGCCAAGGGGAATAAAAGGTGTATAATGGGGTCGCCCAAAACACCAATGCCCACGGCTGCCGGAACAGAGACAATCATAGAGAGGCGGAAGGTTAGATTCATTTTTCTGCGAACCTGCTTAAAGTCCTTCAATTTCACCGATTTTGCAATGCTTGGCAAAGCGGCTGTGGCAAAGGCTGTGGAAATAGAAACAGGCAGTGTGGTTAATGTCACATATTTCCCGGAAAGCTGACCATAGAGCCGGAGGGCTTCCTCATGAGGAAACCCTGTGTTTTCCAGGATACGAATCACCATATTCATATCAATCAGGTTTGTAATGCTAAAAACTGCTGTTCCCGCAATAATGGGCCAGGCTGTTTTAATCAGCTGCAAGCCTGTCTCCCTACGGCTTTCTTCATAAGCCTGACGGCATTTGCCAACCTTTTTTTTGATGGTGGGACGAATCAACAAATAGCTGAACAAAATAACAAGCAATCCTGCCAAAGCACCAATGCCTGTGCCCATGGTTCCGCCGGCAGCCCCCATGGGAATATTTTTCTCTCCGCCGGTCATGCCATAGCTTAAGAATAAATATGCAAGGTATACGCTGAAAAAAGCATTAAAAACTTGCTCCACAATTTGCGAAATCGCCGTGGGCACCATGGTATTCATGCCTTGAAAATATCCTCTGAACGCCGACATAACTGCCACAATAAAAAGTGTGGGTGCAAGAGTCAATATGCAGTAATAGCTTTCGGGCGTATTAGAAAGGTTGGCAATTTGCTGGCCAAAAACACCAAGTAGAATTGCAAAAACCAAACCGAGACTTCCGGATACAATGAGGGCGCTCTGAAACACCCTGTGGGCATTGCGATACTCTTTTACGGCAATTCTTTCCGAAACCATTTTTGAAATGGCTGCAGGCAGGCCTGCCGAGGAAAGAATCAGCAAAAAAGTATAGATATAATACCCTGCACTATAGATTCCATTGCCGGAATCCCCAATCATATTCGTCAACGGAACACGGTATATAAAACCTAAAAAGCGTACAAGGATGCTGGCCGTCGCTAAAATGGCGGCCTGCTTGACAAAGGAAGTCTTTCTTTTCACTCTTTCTTCCATATCACACCTCATACCTTTTGTTTTTCTAACTTAATTACCCCGCGCTTTGTTCTTTCTGCGCAGGTTGTTATCCAACACCTTCTTACGCATACGCAGATTGATTGGTGTAACCTCCAACAGCTCATCCTCACTGATAAACTCCATGCACTGCTCCAAAGACATCTGGATAGGCGGTGTCAAACGGAGGGAATCATCAGAACCGGAGGAACGGGTATTGGTAAGCTGCTTCTTTTTGCACACGTTAATATCCATATCATCCACACGAGCATTTCTGCCCACAATCATACCCTCGTATACCTTTACCCCAGCACCGATGAACAAGCTGCCTCTTTCTTGGGCATTGTACAGACCATAGGTAATGGCCTCTCCGCTTTCAAAGGCAACCAAGGAGCCTTGGGCACGAGCAGGGATTTCACCCTTATAGGGCTCATACCCGTCAAACACTGAATTTAAAATGCCATTTCCTTTGGTATCTGTCAAAAATTCGTTTCTGTAGCCGATCAACCCTCTGGCAGGAATGGTGAATTCCAACCGGGTGTATCCCCCCTTGGAGGGATACATATTTGTCATTTCGCCTTTTCTGGAGCCAAGCTTTTCAATGACATTCCCCACAAACTCTTCGGGCACATCAATGATTACCGCCTCCATAGGCTCACATTGCTTTCCGTCGATTTCCTTCAATAAAACCTCCGGCTTGGAAACCTGAAATTCAAACCCTTCCCGGCGCAGGGTTTCAATCAATATAGACAGATGCAGCTCGCCTCTGCCGGAAACACGCATACAATCCATAGACTCTGTATCTTCCACACGAAGGCTTACGTCTGTATTCAGCTCTTTATACAAACGCTCTCTGACCTGACGGGAAGTGACAAATTTCCCCTCCTGCCCGGCAAAGGGGCTGTCATTGACGGAGAAATTCATAGACAATGTAGGCTCGGAAATTTTGACAAAGGGCAAAGCCTCCGGTTTTTGGGGGGAACAGATAGTATCCCCAATCATAATATTTTCAATGCCGCTGATGGCAACAATATTGCCCACGCCGGCTTCTTTCACTTCCACTCTTTGCAAACCTTCAAAAAGATAAAGCTTTGAGATGCGCAGCTTCTTCAAGCTGTCTTCATCATGCATATTCAAAACAACAACTTCATCATTCACATGAATTGTGCCATTTTCAATCTTCCCGATTCCAATGCGTCCTACATACTCGCTATAGTCAATGGTAGAAATCAATGCCTGTAAAGGTGCATTCAGTTCTCCCTTAGGATGCGGAATATGGTTTAAAATAGCATCAAACAAAGGCATCATATCTCCTTCTCTTGCAGAAGGGTCTGTGGAGGCATAGCCTCCTCTGGCCGATGCAAAAATAAAAGGAGAATCCAGCTGTTTGTCATTGGCATCCAACTCCATAAAAAGCTCAAGCACTTCATCCACAACCTCATTGGGGCGTGCTTCCGGCCGATCCACCTTATTCACGCACACAACCACGGGATGATCCAACTCCAACGCCTTACGCAGAACAAATTTTGTCTGAGGCATAGGGCCCTCAAAAGCATCCACAACCAAAACAACGCCATCTACCATTTTTAAAACACGCTCAACCTCGCCGCCAAAATCCGCATGGCCGGGGGTATCAATGATATTGATTTTTTTGTCTTTAAAATTAACCGCTGTATTTTTGGAAAGAATGGTAATGCCTCTTTCACGCTCAATATCACCGCTGTCCATTACACGTTCCTGCACCACCTGATTAGAACGGAAAATACCGCTTTGGCGCAATAGCTGATCCACCAGTGTTGTTTTGCCATGGTCAACATGAGCAATAATTGCCACGTTTCTAATATTTTCAATCTTTTGTTCCATAAATAGCTCCAATCGTTTCTTAATTTAGACATCGTTATATTTTAGCACAACCGTATTTACTATGCAAATATTCTTTGACAAAAAAACTTATTTTTTATACCAAGTTGATTTTCAAGCTGTTTCCTTCCCAAGCATAAATGACAAACTGGCCGTCTATTATAATAGGAAATAATACATAAGTAAAAAATGGCAGCCTAAAACCCTGTATGCAATCAAAAGAACTGATGCATCGCCTAAAATAGATACATCAGTTCTTCATGATACCCTCTGTGCAAAAAACGGTTTTGCAAAAGCAGAGAAAAATTACACATTCTTGAATTTAATACTCCCCGGCAAGGAAACCCCCAAGATGTTTCCTCCCTTTCGTTCAATATTTCTCACAATGCATAGAAAGTCATCCCAAATATTTCCTTCTCATACAGAAATCAATCAGCATCTAACCTCGGCAACAATATCCGCCGCCTTACGGCTAATGGCAGTAATTTCCTCCCATTTCTTACCGTTAATCAATGTATCCTTTACCATAAAGGAACCGCCAACGGCACAAACGCTTTTATGGGAGAGATATTCCTTTAAGTTATCTAAGCTTACGCCGCCTGTAGGCATAAACTGAAATTGATGATACGGTGCGGACAAAGCCTTAATGGTTGCCAAGCCGCCATACTGCTGTGCGGGGAAAAATTTAAACGTGGTCAAGCCCAGAGCATGGGCAGCCTCAATTTCCGTGGGTGTAACACAGCCGGGGAAAATAGGCACATTCTTCTCATTGCAATAAGCCACAATGGCAGGATTAAACCCAGGAGACACAATAAACTGGGCACCTGCCGCCAAAGCTTTATCAACCTGTTCTTCGTAAAGCACGGTGCCTGCGCCGACAATCATGTCAGGATACTTTTCACGCATCAGCTTGATCGCCTTATCGGCACCTTCCGCACGGAAGGTAAGCTCCGCCACGGGGAGACCGCCGTCTATGAGGGCCTTTGCCAAAGGCAAAGCATCCTCTTCGGGACGTTCCAACTTAATAACCGGTACCACACCAATTTTAGAAATTCTATCTGCAACTGTCATATCTATTCTCCTCCTTAGCGCTGTACTCTGGCGCCTGCGCCACCCATCAATGCTTCTACTTCCTTACGGCTTGCCATACTGGTATCTCCGGGGGTTGTCATAGCCAAGGCACCATGAGCCGCACCATAGTTTACGGCTACCGCAGGGTCGCCTGTTTCCATCAGGCCGAAAATCAAGCCGGAGGCAAAGCTGTCGCCGCCGCCAACACGATCCAGAATTTCCAAGCCGTCATATTTTTTAGAGAAATAAATTTCTCCGTTTGCCCAGCACATTGCGGCCCAGTCATTTACCGTTGCCGTTTTTACGCTTCTCAATGTAGTTGCCATTACCTTGAAGTTTGGATATGCTTCTGCGGCCTTCGCCATCATTTTCTTGTAGCCATCCAGATTTAAGGAAACCAAGTTTTCATCATTGCCTTCAATTTCAAAGCCGAGGCACGCTGTGAAGTCTTCCTCATTACCAATCATAACATCAATATATTTTGCAATTTCCTTGTTGACTTCTTGGGCTTTTTTCTGCCCGCCGATGGATTTCCACATGGAAGGACGATAGTTCAAATCATAAGAAACAATGGTACCGTATTTTTTTGCCGTTTTCACCGCTTCGATGGTTACTGCCGCACTGTTTTCAGACAAAGCCGCAAAAATACCGCCTGTATGAAGCCAGCGCACACCCAATGTGCCAAAGAGATACTCAAAATCGAATTCACCAGGCTTTATCTGGGAAATGGCCGTATTTCCTCGGTCGGAAACGCCTACGGCGCCACGCACACCATGCCCTCTTTCTGTAAAATTCATGCCGTTACGCACAGTTCTGCCAATGCCGTCATAGGGAAGCCATTTGATGAGGGATGTGTCTACACCGCCCTGCAAAATAAAATCTTCAATCAGACGGCCGATTTCGTTCTCTGCAAAGGCTGTTACAATGGCTGTTTTGTAGCCAAAGCAACGGCGAAGGCCACGGGCAACATTATATTCACCGCCGCCCTCCCATGCACGAAACTGTCTTGCTGTTTTGATTCTGCCCTCACCGGGATCCAATCTCAACATTACTTCTCCTAAGGATACCTGGTCAAACATACATTTTTCTTTTGGTCTTAACTGAATCATTATAATGTCACCCCGTCTTTAAAAATAGCAATTTCTCTGTAACCGTTTTCTTCATTTTTAGCAGGCTTACCGCTTGCTGTTTCTTTGAGTAAATCCATCAGCGCTTTCGCCGCTTCGTCAAAGGATCTACCTTCTAAAATCATGCCCGCATTAAAATCGATCCAATTCGCCTTATGCCCGGCAAGGGCAGAATTGGAGGAAATTTTCAGCGTAGGCACCACTGTGCCAAAGGGCGTGCCCCGCCCTGTGGTAAACAGTATAATATGGGCACCGGAAGCCGCAAGGTTGGTGCAGGAAACCATGTCATTCCCGGGACCTGTTAATAGAGAAAGCCCCGCCTTTTTTGCGGGCTTTGCATAGCCTAAAATATCAGTAACAGCGGCCTGCCCGCCCTTTTGGATACACCCCAGAGATTTTTCTTCCAGTGTTGTGATACCCCCCGCCTTATTTCCAGGAGATGGGTTTTCATATACCACTTGATTGTGGCTCACATAGTAGTTCTTAAATTCATTGATCATTGCGGTTGCCTGTTCAAATACCTCTTTGCTTTCGCAACGAGCAAACAAGCTGTCTTCCGCGCCAAACATTTCCGGCACTTCTGTCAAAATCGCTCTTCCCCCTGCCGCTGTGTGCAAATCTGTCAAGCGGCCGCAAAGGGGGTTGGCGGTGATACCGGAAAAAGCATCGGAACCACCGCACTTAAACCCAATGATCAGTTCCCTAAGCGGGATCTCTTCTCTTTTGTCGTTTTCGGTAAGCAGGGCAAGTTCTTTTAAAAGGGCTAAACCTGCCGCTAACTCATCCGTTTCCTCTTGTGTAATCATAAAGCGAATTCTCTCGCTGTCGTACGCTTCTAAAAAGGGCTGAAAAACATTTAAGTTGTTGTTTTCACATCCCAGGGATAAAACCAGAACACCGCCGGCATTGGGATGCTTGATCAAAGCCGCCAAGGATTTCTGTGTCATGGTTTGGTCTTCCCCCATCTGCGAACATCCGTAAGGATGGGTAATGGGTAAAACAGGAATGCCCATTTTTTCAGCTTCCTTTGCCAACCGTTCTGCAGTTTTGTTCACACAGCCCACCGTAGGCACAATCCAAATATCATTCCTCACGCCAACACGGCCGTCTTTTCTGCGGTAGCCCATAAACATATCCTTTTGCTGCTTCCAAACATATTCCTTTGTGCTGCGGAATGCATATTCCCCGCTTTCAGCCAAATTGGTCTTCACATTATGCACGTGCACGTGCCGGCCTTTTTCAACGGCTGTTGTGGTATGTCCAATGGGACTTCCGTATTTGATCACATTCTGCCCTTCTTTAATTGCAAAAAGGGCAATTTTATGTCCGAAAGGAATATCATCCATCGCTTTCAGGGTGATCTCGCCGGAACGACAAGTCTCCCCTTTTTTTATATCACGAAGGACAACGGCTACGTTATCCTCGGGATTTACAATTATCATCGTGTCTTCCATGGTGTAACACTCCTTACGCCAGAAGAGAAGCCAAAACTTCCTTCACATCTTTTTCTTTCAATGCCTTCAAGTAGGAGGCAACCAGAGAAGTCAGCCCCGCAACGGCATTTAAATCCGTGCCGTCCCAGAATTCCTTATGACATAAAACAGCCTCAGCAATATCCTCTTCCTCTTTTTCCGCCCAAAGCTTTGCAAAGTATGCCAAAACCTCTCCGTCATCCTTAATGGTATAAACGGTTCCGTCCTTGCGTATGCCTTGATAGCTGCCATCTTTCATTGTGCCCTTATAGAACCGGATAAATGCAGCCAAAGAGAATGCCAATGCCTTGGGTAATTCGCCCTTCTCTTTTACATAGCCAAGAAGGCTGGGCATACATCTTGCGCACCATTTTGAGCAGGAATTCAGGGAAATATCAAGCAGCTTATGCTTAATATAAGGATTGCGGAAACGATCCTTTACATCAGAAGCAAATTGCATCAGCTCTTCCTTGGGCAAATCCAAGGTAGGAATAATTTCTTCGTAAAGCAGTTGATCTAAAAACTTTTCAAACAACGGATCCTGCATCATTTCCAAAACAATGTTATGTCCCGACAGATAAGCCGCCAAAACTGTGGAGGTGTGCCCGCCGTTTAAAATTCTGACCTTACGCTTTTTGTAAGGTGTTACGTCTTCTGTCCAAATGACATTGGCATCAGTTTTATGGATGGGTAAAATTTCAGCCCATTCCTTTTTCCCCTCGATTACCCAAAGGTTAAACACTTCACTGGTTACAAGGCACTTGTCCTCATAGCCGATTTTATTATAAAAGTATTCTAACGCATCCCCAGGGTAGCCTGTAACAATACGGTCAACCAGTGTGGAACAGAAATGGTTGCTTTCCTTCACCCATGTTTGAAAGCGTTCCTCCAAGCCCCACTCTTCCGCATACTGCAAAACAATGCGTAAGAGGTTTGCCCCGTTATTATCAATCAGCTCAACGGGTAAAAACAGAAGGCCTCTGTCAGCGGCACCATTGAATGTCTTGTATCTTTCATATAAAAACGCACAAACCTTTGCAGGGAAAGACTGTGCCGGTCGATCTGTCAGCTTGTCCCCTGCTTTATAAGAAATTCCCGCCTCTGTGGTGTTGGAAACCACCACTTTCAAATCCTCGGAACGGGCCATCGCAAGCAATGCTTCGTAGTCCTCATAAGGATTGATGCAACGAGAAACAGATGTATTGGGTTCAATTTTTTCTACAGCCTGCCCATTTTCAATGCCGCGCATAACTAATGTGTACATACCATCCTGCCCGTTGATCACTTTTCCCATGCCCTGAGCAATGGGTTGGCACAACACAATAGAGCCATCAAAGTGCCCCTGCGCATTCGCTCTGTTAATCATCCAATCGGCAAAAGCACGAAGAAAATTTCCCTCTCCGAACTGCAACACCTTCTCCTTGAAAGCCGGAGCTTGGGGAGTCAATACTTCATTTATTTTTTTCATAAACCTTGTACCTCCAAAATTGTTCTGGTTTAAGATAATTCTAAGACAGTATACAACACAAAGCCCTATGTTGTATACAACAAAAATAAAAATAATCAATTTTTGGTGATTCAAAACAATATCCATTCCATTTTTTTGTGCAATTTGAAGGTAGTTCTTCGATGATTTTATAGAAAATGATGTATACAAACTTCAACCACAAAAAAAGTATGTCTTTTTTACAAGACATACTTTAATCTATCATATTTTCTTTCCTTTTATGCAAAAGAATGAATGTTGCCGCTTAAAAATAAACTGACGGCAAAAAGCTTGAGGCCCTTACTTTTCTTTTTGCAAATCACCGTTTCTGCTGCACAATGCTAAATCGAAGGTGGCATTTTTAGAGGCTCGAAGATGGTTCTCCATTTCCTTGGCCGCCAATGACCAATCATGCTTTAAGCAGGCCGTTACAATGGCTAAATGCTCCTCATTTGTCTGCTCCAATCTTGCTTTAATAAACTGCGCCGTCATCACACGAAAACGCAGGTTTTGATTGTGAATCCAATTATATGTTTTCGATAAATAAGGATTCTGAATTGCATCAACAATTGCAACATGAAACGCATCGTCCAGAGCATAATATTCCTCTTCGCTATGTGCCTGAACAGGCAAGGAGAAGGCATCAAAATATTTTTGAATGGCTTCATCCTGCATTTTAGGGCCATGATGTAACAATGCATAAGGCTCATAAAGCAAACGCACTTCAAAAATATAATTAATATCATTGATCGATAACCCGGAAACAACAATCCCCTTTTTGGGGAGTATGGAAATAAGTCCTTCTTGCTCCAAGCGGCTGAGGGCATCCCGTATGGGGGTTCGGCTTACATGAAGCTCCTCCCGCAAAGCTTCCTCATTCAGCATCACCCCCGGTGCATATACGCAAGTTATAATTTTTTCTTTAATCTCATGGTACGCTCTCTGTTTCAGACTTTCTTTTACAGGCATTCCTTGTACCTCCCCAAAATTTGCATAAAGTATACTACATAATTTTCCCTTTGTATAGAGACAATATGGCATACAATGCTTTTTCTATGCATTATTGCCGCAATCCCTATATTTATATAGCCCCGGCATCTTTTTCAACAGAAACGATGGAAAGGAAGCGAAAAAGAGAATTTTAAAAGAATCCATAAACGTTCCCATATCTCTCTTTGGATACATCATTCTACAAAATACTTCAAATATCCTATTAATTTCCAAAATAATAATAGCTAAAAAAATTGAAAAATCATAATTCGCTTCATTTTATTGTGTATTATGCTTAAAAAATCACCCTCAAAATTGTTTATACTATTGAAAATTGAGCCATAATTTATTTTTAAGTTGACACGAACTACAGGAAACAATTATACTCCTCATATAGAGTGATGTATACATCAAAAGAAGCAGTGATTTTTACTGTGGAAAAAGGAAGGTATTAACAATTATGAAAGCACTTAGAATTAATGCACCCGGAGAGGTGTCTATTGTTGAAATCGAAAAGCCTGTTCCTAAAAAAGGAGAAGCTTTGTTAAAGCTTTTGTACGGCGGGATTTGCGGCAGTGATTTAAGCTCCTACCGTGGTGCAAATGCGTATGTTTCCTATCCTCGTATTCCCGGACATGAATTTTCGGCAGAAATTGTTGAGGTTGGGGAAAACGAATTTGGCTTAAAGCCGGGAATGATTGTAACTTGTAACCCCTATTTTAACTGCGGCGAATGCTACTCCTGCCAAAAAGGCAGAGTAAACGTGTGTCACGACAATCAAACAATGGGCGTGCAGCGTGAGGGAGCATTTTCTGAATATATCACTATGCCGGTGGAAAGAATTTATGATGGCAAGGGCTTGGACGCACAAACCCTGACTTTGATTGAACCATTCTGCATCAGCTACCATGGTGTCTCTCGGGGGGAGGTTCAGCCCGGGGATAAGGTTTTAATCATGGGTGCCGGAACCATCGGTGTTTTAGCTGCCATTGCGGCAAAAGCCAAGGGCGCAGAAGTAACCATTTGCGATGTTGCGGCAGAAAAATTAAAGTATGCTTATGAAACCTTTGAAATTCAGCATAAGCTTTTAAACAGCTCACCGGAGGCCTTCCAAAAGGGCGTGGCGGAATTGACCGGCGGGAATGGCTTTGATGTAACCATTGAAGCGGTAGGGTTACCTATCACCTTCCAAAACTGCATTGATGCTGCCTGCTTTGGGGGCAAAGTTGTGCTCATTGGTGTTTCCAAGAAAAATATAGACGATTTCTTCTTTACAATCATTCAGAAAAAAGAGCTGAATATCTACGGCTCTCGTAACGCATTGAAAAAAGATTTTATAGAATTAATCGACTTAGTGCGCACTCATGATGTAAAATTAGATAAGGTGGTAACAAACCGTTACAAATGGACAGACGGCGCACAAGCCCTTGAGGATTTTTCAAAAAACGCTGATAAAATGCTGAAGGTCGTGTTGGATTTCACCCAATCATAATTGCGGTGTGTTCAAATAAAAATGGAAAAACAAGAATTTGAAAGGGGAAAAAGAAATGAAATTGAAAAAAGTAGTTGCATCTATGTGTATTGCGGCACTCTCTGTAGCTTCTCTTGCAGGTTGTTCCAGTAAACCAGCAGATGATTCTGCAAACCAGGGAGAAACACCTCAGGAAAAAGTAACATTGCAAATTGGATTTGAAAACTCTATGACTGAACCCGTCGGACAAGCTTTGCAGAAATGGGCAGACTTATTGGCGGAAAAATCTGAAGGCTCCATGGAGATCGTACTCTATCCCGATTCTCAACTTGGAAATAAGACAGATTTGATCGATTCCATGCTGTTGGGGGAAAATGTGGCAACCTTAGCTGACGGTGCTTTCTATGCAGATTATGGTGTGCCTGACTTTGGTATCGTATTCGGCCCCTTCCTGTTTGACGATTGGGATCAGTGCTGGACACTGATTGAATCCGATTGGTATAAGGAACAAGAAGGCAAGCTGGAAGAAAAGGGCTTGAAAATTCTTGCTTCCAACTGGGCATATGGCGCACGTCACACCTTGACAAATAAACCTGTAAACACCGTTGATGATTTGGCCGGTATGAAAATCCGCGTACCCAGCAATCAGATTCAGTCCCTTGGCTTTGATGTTTTGGGCGCTGCTTCCACAGGTATGAGCCTTGGTGATGTTTATCAGGCATTACAGACAAAAACCATTGATGGTGCGGAAAACCCTCTTGCAACGCTGTATGGCCGTAAGCTGCACGAGGTTGCACAATATTTGATTCTTGATGCTCACGTTTTGAACTTCACAACATGGGTTTGCTCCAATGATTGGTTTAACTCCTTGACGGAAGAACAGCAGAACCTCCTTTTAGAAACAGGGAAAGAAGCCGGCATCTACAACAACGAAATTCAGCAGGATGCAGAAGCAGAGTATCTGCAGATGATGAAGGACGAAGGTGTAACAGTGGTAGAACCTACAGAAGAAGTTATGAATGGTTTCCGCGAAAAAGCACGGGCATTCTATGACATGGGCGACAAGTTCGGTTGGTCCGAAGGTCTTTATGACACAGTTCGCGCTGCTATGGGTGCAGAATAACACTATCCACAATAATAAATCTGAAGTTGCGGCGGAAGGGAATCCTCCCGCCGTACTTTTCAGAATTAGATTCGAGGGAGCGAAAATGAAAAAAAATAACAGCATTTTATCCTTAATCATAAATATAGATGTTCTTGTTGCCGCTGTGGTATTGGCAATGTTGATCTTCCTCACCTTTTTAGGTGTTATTTGGCGTCGTCTTTTTGGCGCACCCTTCACCTGGTTGGAGGAAGTACAGTTAGCGTGCATGGTTTGGATTGTTTTTGCATCTGCCGGTGCCGCCTTCCGTTACGGCAATCACGTTGCAATTGAAATGATTGTAGACCTTTTTCCCGAAAAAGCTCAAAAATACTTTTCAATTTTTATATCCGTTGTTGTTGTTGCAGTCATTTCTTATTTGTTTGTACAAAGCATTGGATTTATACAGCTATTTATCAAAAGCGGGAGATCCACCCCTATGTTGAAAATTCCCTATGCACTTATCTATGGCATTGCGCCGGTATCTTACATCTTAATGATTCTTAACTACTTCTATGCCCTGATTAAGGGTGTAAAATCTGAAGCAAAGGAGGCGGTAGTAAATGAATAGTGTTCTTGCGCTTTCCGCCATTGTTTTACTGGTGCTTTTATTTTTAAAAGTTCCTGTATATCTGTCTGTTTTAGGCGGGTCAGCCGTTTATTTCATTCTGAATCCGACAATAAACACCATAATGTTTGCTCAAAGAGCAATCACCAGTGTTGAAAGTATATCTTTGTTGGCAATCCCCTTCTTTGTATGCGCCGGTATTTTAATGAACTATACGGGCGTTACAAAACGAATTATGGACTTTTGTTCCGTACTTACAGGACGTATGTCTGGCGGTTTGGCACAGGTAAACGTATTGCTTTCCACATTAATGGGCGGTTTATCCGGCTCTAACTTGGCCGATGCCGCAATGGAAGCAAAAATGTTGGTTCCCGAAATGGAAGCAAAAGGCTTTTCTAAGGAATTCTCTACCGTTGTAACGGCAGCATCCTCTATGATTACCCCATTGATTCCTCCCGGCATTGCGATGATCCTTTACGGATGTATTGCCAACGTTTCCATCGGTAAATTGTTTATGTCCGGCTTAGGGATCGGTACATTATTATGTGTTTCCATGATGGTTCTGGTGCGTTTTATCTCTGTAAAGCGGGGATATCAACCTCTTTATACAGAAAAAGTTCCAAGAAGTGAATTTATTGCGGCTATAAAGCCTGCAATTCTGCCTTTGTGTCTGCCCATTATTATTATCGGCGGTATTCGTTTGGGTGTATTTACTGCAACAGAAGCAGGCGCCATTGCAATTCTTTACGCTGTACTTTTGGGCGTATTTTATAAAGAGCTTGATTTGAAAAATACATTTCAGGGGCTGAGAGAAACTGTTTGCACAACCTCCTCTATTATGTTGATTGTTGCTGCTGCCAGCGCCTTCTCTTGGATTTTAACAAAAGAGCGTATCCCACAGCAATTAACAGGATGGATTGTAAGCACCATTGATAATAAATATCTTTTCTTGTTAGCCATCAATATTTTCCTTTTAATCGTAGGTATGTTTATTGAAGGCAATGCTTCCATGATTATTTTGGTTCCCTTACTGGCACCCATTGCAGCTAATTATGGAATCAATGAAATCCAGTTCGCGATGATCTATATTTTTAATAATGCCATTGGTGCTTTGTCCCCTCCTATGGGTACATTGATGTTTGTAACCTGCGGCATTACAAAGTGTAAAACTGCCGCTTTCATTAAAGAAGCCGTACCCTTTTACATTTTGTTGATTATTGACTTACTTCTGATTACCTATGTTCCTGCGTTTTCCACCGCATTAGTAAATCTGCTGTATTAGTCATCTGTAACAAATTATTTTGGCCCATTCTTATGAAACGATGTAGGAAACCTTCCGTTGACGGAAGCAGTCCTACATCGTTTTTTGCGCAAATTCCCATTTTATAAAATTTCATACTTCCGCTTCCCCTTACCGCATTCTTCGGCATACATGGCCTCTCTTTTCCCAATAAAAAAAGCAGCGAAGTATGGCAATTCCTATGCGCCGCTGCCTCTTATTTCTATTTTCGTTGTATCTTATTGATATGCCATACACAGGCCTATCCCCCTATTCCAAAATAATGGGGAAGAAAATACATTCCCCTTTGTTGCATAATATAGAAGAACAGGCATATTCTCGGTTTTTTTCATAAAAACACTTTCCTACCTTAGGATTTATTGCTCCATAGAGCACACACAGTTTCGGCCGCTTCTTTTGGCATGATAAAGTGCCCCATCCACCTTTGCCAGTATTTCAACAGGTGTCAGACGACCTGTGGTTTCTGCAACACCAAAACTGGCCGTAAGATGATTGATCTCAGAAAAATGAAATTCAGAAATTTTTATTCTTATTTTTTCTGCGAAAGCAATTGCCTCCTCTAAGCCGGTAGAGGGTAAAATAATGAGGAATTCTTCTCCGCCCCAACGACCAACTGTGTCTCTCTCCCGGGTCTCCGTTCTTAAAATGCCCGCAATCTCTTTGAGGACAGCATCCCCCACCAAATGCCCCCAAGTGTCGTTCACACGCTTAAAATAGTCAATATCCAATAATATGACGGAACAAACTCCCACATTATTGGACAGGTGCTCCACCTCTGCATTCAAAACCGCATCAATCTTACTTCGATTATATAACTGAGTCAGCCTGTCAATTTCGGATAATTTTCTGATCTGTTCCTCCATCTGCTTTCTTTCTGTAATATCTCTTGAAACCCCCAGCAGTCCCATAAAATGATTTTCATTATCGTAAATCCCCGATACCGTTGAATCCGTCCACACAGTAGAACCATCCTTACACGGAAATTCAATATCACTGCGAAATGCGTCAAAAGGCAAATTTTTTTCAACCATTTCTGTTGCCATTTTCAAAACATGATCCAGATAACTTCTTGAGGAAGGGACCAGCAACTCCTCTTTTGTTTGTGCAAAAACTTCTTCCACCTTGAAGCCTCTCAGCTTTTCTACGGAAGGGCTAATATATGTAAATTTACCGTCTAAACCCATGGTCCAAATCACATCGCTGGCATTGTCCGCCAAAAGTCGATGTATCTTCTCGCTCTTTTTCAAGCTTTGTTCCAACTTTTTCATTTTGGTAACATCTTTGATTACGCTCAAAATATACTTTTCATTCTTAATTGTGACGATAGCCGAGGAACAGAGGCCGAACACTTCATTTTCGCCATGGAGCTTTAATTCTATAAAAACACAGTTTCCCCCGCCGGAAAGATAAAATGACTGAAAGAAAGCATATTCCTGCTGACGATCCTTAAAAAAAGAAATTTCACTCAATTTTTTCCCCCGAAAATCCGCTTTGGGGCGCCCCAGTAACCCTTCAAAAACATGATTGCAGTCTAAAATAGTCCTTTTTTCTAAAGAAACAATCATCGTTGCATCGGGAATGGTGTCAAAAAGCATTTGAAACAATTCTTTTGATTCCCGTAAATCAAAAATGGTTGTTTCCAATTTATTGGTCATCTCATTAAACGAATCTGAAAATTCACCCAAAAAATTCACCCTTTGGGAAAAATCTCCATGGGAAATTGCTTTTGTTTGCCACACAAGATTTTTAAGCACAGATTGCAGGGTTTTTGTCACACCAATAATATACCCCTTCCCTTCAATATTTTCAGAAAAATCTCCTGTTCCAATAGACTTGATTGATGTGCGAAAGCGCCGCAGGGTATGGTCGATTTCTCTCATACCTTTGATTTGATCTAATTCCTCAGGCAAATCCTCTGTTATCCTAATATCAAAAAGAAGTGATTGAATATATTCAATAATCTTCTGCTCATTGTTCATATTTTCCTCCTAATTTTGTATCATGACTCATTGGATTGCCTTTGCCTTGAATCTGCAAATTCTGTCTCCGGTACACCAGCAATCAATTTCTTTTACTTCAAAAGGCTTCTTCCAAAAACATTCAAGCACGGCACTTAAAAATCCCTCATCATAAATACAAATGGCATCTCCGCCTTCCGGCAGCCCGGAGCAGTCTAAATCTTCCGCAATGGTTAGAACCAACAGCCCCTGATCCAGATCCATCTCTTCAATACGCAAAATTCCAATACCCAGCTCCTTCAGCAGTTCCTGCAATGTGCTTATAAACGCGGCAGGCTCTGATATGGGAGGCATAATGTTCTTGTAAAACTCTGCGCCGGCCAATTTTCCGGCATCGTAAAAAATCTTGTCCGTCAACTCTGCGCCGAACATTTTTTCGGCAACATCACGAAACGTATATTGCATGAGGCGATAAACTTCCACACGTGCTGTATGCCCCAGATTCGGCCTTCCCAGCTGAACATCACCGGTTAACCCCCATGAAAATTTATATTTTCTATTTGCTTGCTTCATACATATCCCTCACCATTCATACGCCTTTCTTCGTTGACATATTAAAACAACCCCAAGGATTTCCTTTCATAAAACAGAGTAAACTCAAAAAAATAAGGCTATTCACTATTTTAAATTAAAAACACCTTTGTGGCAATTCTTATTTTGAATTTTCTTTTCTGGTAATAAAATACTTTTATTTTCTTCCGGTTTATTGCAATTATCAGGTTCAGAAAGTCCGAAAGCCTCCCATAAAAATGCTATTGATTGTCCAAGAAAAAGCCCTCTGCCAACTGAGCAAAGGGCTGTGCTTCTGCGTATTATTTATTTCGCATAAATGGGATATTGGTCCGTCAAAGCTCTGACACGTTTTGTCGCTTCTTCCTTTGTCCCTGCAAAGTCCTTCAAAACCATGGCAATGACCACAGCAATTTCCTTCATATCCGCCTCTGTCATACCTCTTGAGGTAATGGCAGGGGTTCCGATGCGAATACCGCTGGTCACAAAAGGCGACTGTGGATCGTTGGGGATGGTATTTTTATTGACTGTAATGCCTACCTCATCCAATATTTTTTCTGCTTCCTTCCCCGTAATGTTGAGAGAACGCAAATCCACCAGCATTAAGTGGGTATCCGTACCACCGGAGACAATGCGCACCCCTTGCGCTTGCAGGCTCTCGGCCAAAACCTTCGCATTTTTAACCACCTGTGCAATGTATTCCTTATAAGAGGGCTCTAACGCTTCTTTAAAGCAAACAGCCTTGGAGGCGATGGTATGCATCAGAGGGCCGCCTTGGATTCCGGGGAAGATTGCCTTATCAATTTTTTGCGCATACTTCCCTTTGCACAAAATCATACCGCCACGAGGGCCCCGCAATGTTTTATGCGTTGTTGTTGTCACAAAATCCGCATGGGGTACGGGCGACGGATGAAGGCCTGCCGCCACAAGGCCTGCAATATGGGCAATATCCACCATAAAATAAGCCCCAACCTCTTTTGCTACCTTACCCATAAATTCAAAATCTATGGTTCTTGCATAAGCGCTGGCACCGGCCACAATCATTTTGGGCTTTACCTCTAACGCCTTGTTCCGAAACGCTTCATAATCGATAAATCCATCGTCCTTGACACCGTAAGGCACAAAATTAAAATATTTGCCGGAAAGGTTTACAGGGCTGCCATGGGTAAGATGACCACCGTGGTCCAAATTCATTCCCATTACCGTATCTCCATATTCCAGCATTGCAAAATAAACCGCCTGATTGGCCTGTGAACCGCTATGGGGCTGAACATTAGCATGATCGCAGCCAAACAACTCCTTGGCTCGATCTCTGGCCAAATTTTCAACAATATCAACCTTCTCGCATCCGCCGTAATAACGCTTTGCTGGATAGCCCTCCGCATATTTATTGGTTAATGGTGTGCCCATTGCCAGCATAACCGCTTTGGAAACAATATTTTCCGATGCAATCAATTCAATATTATGCTGCTGACGTGTAAGCTCGGCCTCGATTGCCGAAGCCACCTCAGCGTCCACTGCGCTGATTTCACTAAAATCCAAACCCATCCTTTGTTCCTCCCATCCTTTTCCCGGGGAGCCCCCTTCAGCATTCACAGAAAGCCGTATAAATCAAAGGGCTGTCCCAATTTCACCAATGCCAAAGCTTCTTTATTGCAGATTTAGCAAAAATATACCTTCGCTTGATTTCCTATATGCAAAGTATACCATTTTCAGGACAAAAAATGTACTTGTAAATATAGATAAATTTATTTTACCCTCATACAGCAATCCGGGTAAAATCCCCCAACACCGGAAATACAAAATACAATAAATATATTTTTTACGGCTATCACCCATTTGGGCCTGTTACATACTATATATAAGAACATTATACAACTTAAAAGGAGGCAATCTTATGGGAGCTTTTGAATTTAATAATAACACAGAACTCAGCACCAGAAATAACAGCTGTGGTCGTGGCTCCAATACAGGAAGCGGAGAGGTTTGTATCATCGCCCAAAAAATCTTCGACCAGTGCCGTATTCAGAAATGCTTAACCCCTGATATTTTAGGCCCCGCAAGAGCTGCAAATAATCAAGGTTCTTGCTGCAACGATGTTTTTTGTGATGGTGATATTATCATCCCACCCAGCAATGCCACAGATGTTATCATCAGAAACCTTGTTCTTAGAAAAATTGAAATTATCCGCAAAACACCCAATTCCCTGCAGCCCGGATGCTGGGATATTGAACTTAGGTATGTTTTCGACTATACCTTGGAGTTCCGCCGTTCGGACGGATGCTTTATTGGGTGCGTAAATGCAACAAGCAGCTACACCCTTAAAATCACATTGTTCGGTTCCACCGCAGCAGATACAACCTCTGTAAATGATATATTTAATTCCGGCCTTTACACCGGTGGCGGCCCTTCCTGCGTAGCAGAAGGCAAGGCCTTGGCTTTGGCTGCCGAATTAAAGTATCCCGGCGGAAAAAATTCCTGCTGCTGCTGTGATTGCTGCTGCTGCGACAGCGGCAACTCTTCCTGCACCGATTCGGCAAATGTTGACCCTATCGCTGTAAACGTAACCATTGGCTTATTTACCATTGTGAAACTCTATCGCCCTGTGAATATGATGATTCAGTCCTTAGGCAACTGCTTTGCAGAGCCTTGTGTCTCTCCTTTACAGTCCGGCGATCCTTGCGGCAACTTTGACGCAATGAGCTTCCCTTGGGAGGCATTTACTCCTTCGGAAGAAGGAAAATCTTGCTGTTCCTATAGTGCAAATTACAGCTCGCCAAATTGTGACGCCGTAGATAGCGCAACCACAGATAACAACTGTAATTGTACCTGTACCTGCACCACCAACACCGGAAATACCAACAAAAAAAGATGTAATTGCAGATAATATCATA
This sequence comes from Tyzzerella sp. UBA1042, assembly GCA_002316675.1. Classification (GTDB taxonomy): domain Bacteria; phylum Bacillota; class Clostridia; order Lachnospirales; family Anaerotignaceae; genus Chakrabartyella. The sequence continues at coordinate 33,165 of DCDZ01000016.1, read as the reverse complement.
AAAGCCCCATGCTTTCCCCGGCCTTTGGCCGGGGTTAGGGTGTTAATATTCTAGGTTATACCTGCCTTACAGGAAACAAAAAATCCAAAATATGCTGTTGTCAGAAGAAGAAGCAACCGACAAAGTCCTCTCTTTCGGTTGCTTCTTTTGTTAATTTTAAACTGAAACTGAGCTTGTGTGAGCTATCGCTCTTATTTTTTCATCTGCGCCAAGCGTTCCTCCACCTGTTCCAAAATAGCTTTATATTTTTCACCCTTTGCTTTTTCTTCCTCAATCACAGCTTTGGGTGCCTTTGCAACAAATCCCGCATTTGCAAGCTTCTTTTCCACACGGTTAATTTCTCCAAGCATCTTTTCCCGCTCTTTTTCCAGCCGTTCAATTTCTTTTGAAACATCCACCAGCTCAGACAAAGGCATATAAATGGTTGCATTGGAAATGACGATGGAAACGGCATCTTCGTCAATGCCTTCCCTTGTTTTTTGTACCGTAACCTCGCTGGCATAGGCCAATGTTTTAAAGAAAACCTTGGCGTGCTCGAAAATATGGGAAACCTCTTCATTTTCGGAAACAACATAAACCTGAACCTTCTTGGAGGGTGCCACATTCATTTCTCCGCGGAGGTTACGAATATTGCGTACAGCTTCCTTAATTGTATCAATTTCAATTTCGTTCTCCTTATAGTTCCATTCTTCCTTATATACGGGCCAATCGGATACCATGATGCTTTCTTCCGTATCCTGAATATGCAGGAACAGCTCTTCCGTAATAAAAGGCATAAAGGGATGCAGAAGCTTTAAGGCGTTGATGAGAACCGTTTTCAACGTCCAAAGTGCAGCCTCTCTTGTCTGATCTTCTTTATTATACAAACGGGGCTTCACCATTTCAATGTACCAATCGCAGAATTCATCCCAAAGGAAATCATATACTTTCTGGGCAGCCAAAGCCAATTCATAATGCTCCATGTTATCGGAAACTTCCTTCGCCAAGGTATTTACCTTTGAAATGATCCACTTATCCGCAGAGGTCAGCATTAAAAGCTTTGTTTCTACCTTCTCGTCCAAATTCATCATTACAAAACGTGTTGCATTCCAAATTTTATTACAGAAGTTTCTGCAATTCTCTAATTTTTCCCAATGGAAGCGCATATCATTCCCCGGTGCGTTTCCAGAAATCAGCATCAAGCGCAGCGGATCGGCGCCGGCTGTTGCAATTACCTCCAGCGGATCAATACCGTTGCCCAGAGATTTAGAGAATTTACGCCCTTGCTCATCCCGGATTAAGCCATGCAGAAGTACATCGTGGAAGGGAACCTCTCCCACTTGTTCCATGCCGCTGAATACCATTCTTACAACCCAGAAGAAAATAATGTCATAGCCTGTTACCAAGGTGCTTGTGGGATAGAAATGGCGCATTTCCTCGGTATCCTCCGGCCAGCCCAAAGTGGAGAACGGCCATAATGCGGAGCTGAACCAAGTATCCAGTGTGTCCTCATCCTGCTTCAGATTGACTGAACCGCACTTTTCACACTTTTCCGGCGCTTCCTTGCTTACGGTAATATGGCCGCAGTCTGCACAATAATACGCCGGAATACGGTGTCCCCACCAAAGCTGACGAGAGATACACCAATCACGAATATTTTCCAGCCAATGCATATAAACCTTGCCGAACCGATCGGGTACAAAATGCAGCTTTTGATTTTCATATACCTCCATGGCAGGCTTTGCTATTTCATCCATTTTTACAAACCACTGCAGTTTAATCATAGGCTCTATGGGCACATTGCACCGTTCATGGCAGCCTACCGCATGGGTAATATCCTCAATGCGAACCAAATAGCCCTCTTCTTTCAGCTTGGCAACAATGGCATCTCTGCATTCATAACGATTCATGCCTTCATATTCACCAGCCAGTGCATTCATAGTGCCATCGTCATTCATCACAGTAATGCGGGGCAAATTATGACGTATCCCAACCTCAAAGTCGTTGGGGTCATGGGCAGGTGTAATTTTAACAACACCGGTACCAAACTCACGGTCAACATATCCATCCGCAATGATGGGGATTTCCTTATTCACCAAAGGCAGGATGCATTTTTTTCCGATTAAGTGCTGATACCTTTCATCCTCGGGATGAACGGCAACGGCTGTATCTCCAAGCATGGTTTCAGGCCTTGTTGTTGCCAGGCGCAGCTTTTCCTCAGAGCCCACAACAGGGTAATCAATATGATAAAAATGTCCTGCTTGTTCAATATGATTGACTTCCGCATCCGAAATCGTGGTCTGGCATTCGGGGCACCAGTTGATTATTTTTTCTCCGCGGTAAATATAGCCTTTTTCATATAAACGGCAGAATACCTCCAAAACGGCATCTGAACAGCCTTCATCCATGGTGAAACGAACTCTGTCCCAGTCGCAGGAACAGCCTAATTTGCGGAGCTGATTTAAAATAATATCGCCATATTCTTCCTTCCATGCCCAAGCCCGTTCTAAAAAGCCCTCTCGGCCTACATCCTCTTTGCTTAAGCCTTCAGAAGCCATTTTCTGCACCACCTTCACTTCCGTGGAAATGCTGGCATGATCAATCCCCGGTACCCATAAGGCATTAAAGCCCGCCATTCTTTTCCAACGGATTAAAATGTCTTGCAGTGTATTATCCAAGGCGTGACCCATATGCAGCTGCCCTGTGATATTGGGGGGCGGCATAACAATGCAATATGGTTTCTTACTTTTATCAACCTCAGTGTGAAAATATTTCTTTTCCATCCATTTTTGGTAAAGCCGTTCCTCTACCGTAGACGGATCATAGCTTTTCGCCAATTCCTTCATAGCACATTCCTCCTAATATTCCTCATTCACTCCCATTGTTCAAGCAACGAACCTGTTCCCTCTCTTTTTCAGAATTATGCCCTTTTGTATATAAAACTTACCATAAAAGAGGATACTTTATTGTTTTTAAAAGAATACATTGTACATACCAAAAAAAGCTCCCATCCGATAAAGGACGAAAGCTCGCGGTACCACCTTAATTTCTGCCAAAAAGACAGACACTCATAAACCGATAACGGGGTCAACCGTTTTTGCCTACGCAGAATAACCCTTCAGCAAAACAACTCAAAAGCTACCTTCTGTATCTTCTCTTGGAAAAGGCTTGCAGCCGATGACCCTTTCTCTCTGCCAATGATCCAACACATACTCCTCTTTTTCAATGTCTTTCACAGTTTCTATACCACAAGATTTTAGCCATTTCCCCAAGCTTTGTCAAGCATCTTTTTTTAAAATCTTTTTATATAGGGCGGAATCGGCCTAAAAACGAGAAATTTCCTCTAAAAATGCCGTATTTATAAAAACAGTATACAAAAATAGTGTTTCTGCTTTTGCCATGTTTTTTGTTGAAATATGAAAACGATTGTTGTATGATGATGATAGCAATATTCCACAACGGGCAGACATCAGAAGAGCAGTATTGACACTGTTTCTCCCAATATGCACCGTGAACACATACTGATTGCCTTACTACCAAATATTCGGAAAAGAGTGATGAATATGTTTCACAAATTAGAAAAATCTCCTACCGATGCTAAGCTGTGGATTATCATAAAGCTTAGTTCACAGAGATATGCCATTGACAGCTCTTATGTGGAGTCTATCTCCCAATTAACAGAGCCTATTAGTGTGATGCCGGAAAGCACGAATGTAAAACCGGGTATTATTCATGTAAGAGGAAATGTTATCCCCCTAATCAATATGAGAGCCGCCCTTGGGCTGAAAACTCTGGAGGAAGAGCAGGCTGTCCTTGCAAAAATGCTGGAACAAAGAAAGCTTGACCATATTCATTGGGTAGAGGAGATGGAACGCTGCCTTGATGAGGAGGATACCTTTACATTAGCAACCGACCCCCATAAATGCGCCTTCGGAAAATGGTATGACAATTTTCATACAAATAACCAAATTCTATCCTTTCATTTAAAAAAAATAGACGAGCCCCATAAAAAGCTGCATAAAGCAGCACATCTTGCCTTTGAGTGTCCCAGAGAATGCGATGATTGTGAGCGGGAAAAGTGCCTTCGGGAAGAGCTGAAAGAAAATGCCCACATTTATAAGGACATTGTTGTAAAGTTATTGGACGAGGCCAAAACCATTTTGGTTGACAATGCCAGAGCGCTGTATATTGTAGTGCGAGATCAAAAAAATGACCCTTTAGGCTTGCTGATCGACGAGGTGTTAGCCGTAGAAACCATCAAAATCAAGGATTTGCCGCCAAGCTGTATGAATATTTCCGGCCCCCAGCTGGTTTCCCATGTCGGGGAAAAAGAAAATTCCGATACCACATTTCTTGTTTTGAATATCAATGGGATTTATAGCCTCTGATTTTTGTGTCCCATACCTCAAAACGGCTTCTGCCGAAACTCTATTTGCCAAATAGAAAAAGCCCAAATATCACGCAGCAATTTGGGCGTTTTTGCATTTTTAAAAATAAATGTATGGACTATTTACCGGATCATTCCTTTTGGTAGCGGGAAATATTCATAAGCAAGCCAATCATAATAGTTAAAAACAACAGGGAGGTACCGCCATAGCTGATAAAAGGCAGGGGCTGACCTGTATTAGGAATGGTATTTGTAACAACACCGATATTAATAATTGCCTGAAATGCGATGACCGAGGTAATGCCCGTTGCCATTAGTGTACCATAGGTATCCTTGGCATTCATAGCAATCTTGATTCCCCGCCAAATTAAAACTGCAAACAATATAATCACCAACGCCGCCCCTATGATTCCCAGTTCCTCGCAAATAATTGCGAAAATAATATCATTGTGCGACTCCGGCACGAAGGTCTTTTGCCGGCTTTGCCCTAAACCAAGGCCGAAAATCCCCCCGGAGGCAACGGCATAAAGACCTTGTATAGTTTGGAAGCCTTTCCCCGTGGGGTCTGACCATGGGTTCAGCCAAATGCGGATTCGCCCGATACGATAAGGAAACAAAACAACCGCAAGTGCACCTGCGGGTACAATCAAGGCGGCACTTGCAACAAAGTACCAAATTTTCGGGCTGCCAATAAACAACATGGTAAGCCCCATCAGCAAAATCAGCAGGGCCGAAGAAAAGTTTGAAACGGCAATCAAACACACAGGCAAAGCCAAAATGCCCACCGCTTTCAAAAATCCCTTCAAATTTGCCAATTCCATCCTATGATTGACTATGTATAGGGATAAATAAAGCACCAGGGCCAGCTTGGTAAACTCTGAGGGCTGAAACTGCAGCATACCAACGCCAAGCCACCGCTTCTGCCCCCCGGCCTCAATTCCGATAAAGGGGAGCAAAAGCAGAAAAAAATTAGAGCACCAATAGGAAAGCAACGCAAAACGCTTCCAAAAATTATAGGGAACGTGCATACAAAAAATCATTGCCATTGTACCAAGAATAACCCAAACGCCCTGCCGTTTTAAAAAATAGAACATATCATATTTATATTTTGCACTGGTCATTGTTGTATAATAGCTGGCACTAAAAATCATTACAACACCAAAGAGCATCAGTGTTAATGCCACAAACAAAACCGTAAAGTCAAAGGAGTCGGGCTTTATTCGTCTTTTTTTTGCAATTTTCGGCCTTCCATGACTATTCTCTCTTCCCATTTTCTCACTCCGTTTCTTACGATTTTAATTTGAACTCCCAAAATTGCTATAGGCTTTAAAAATATCAAGCAACGCAGCTCTGCCGTGGCTACCGCCTTCTTATTTTTCAAATTTTTTTACCAGTTCTTTAAACATTTCGCCCCGCTGTTCATAATTATCAAACATACCCCAGCTTGCACAGGCAGGAGACAGCAGCACGCAATCCCCCTGTGCCGCCTTTTTTCTGCAAAGGCTTACAGCCTCCTCAAAGGTTTTGCAAAGCGAGATTTCATGAAAACCATGCTTTTCCGCAGAGGCTTTAATCTGCGCCGCAGTCACACCGATCAAAACCAAATGCTTCACCCTGCCGGCAAAAAGCTTTGTCCATGCATCAAAGGAAACTCCTTTGTCATACCCGCCGCCAATGAGCACAATGGGTTTTTTCATGGCTAACACGGCACGAATGGAGGCATCTGTATTGGTGCCTTTTGAATCATTATAATACTCTACGCCATCCACAGTGGCAACATACTCAATTCTATGCGCAACACCAGCAAAGTTTTCCAAAACCTTTCTGATTGTCGCCAAAGGCACGCCTGCAACGATTGACATAGCCGCCGCCGCCATCACATTTTCATAATTATGAGTACCCAAAACCTTTAAATCGTGCACAGAAAGCAAAGCTTCCTCCAAACCCTCCCAACGAACATGGATAGTGTCCCCTGCTAAATAAATCCCTTCTGCTAAGGGATCTTGACTGCTAAAGAAAAAGACTTTTGCTTTTGCTTTTTCCACCATGCTGCGGCAAATTTGATCATTATAGTTTAAAATGCAAAAATCTTCCGCAGTTTGGTTTATAAAAACCCGCTCCTTCATGGCAATATAAGTTTCCATTGTTTTATGGCGATTTAAATGATCGGGAGAAATATTTAAAACAGCACTGATATGTGGCCGGAAGGTTTTGGCCTTCTCCATTTGAAAGCTGCTGATTTCCGCAACAACCCAATCCGCCGGCTTAAGCCGAGAGACCTCACCGCTATAGGAAACTCCAATATTCCCTACCACCGCTGTGTTTGGTTTTGTCTCCTGCATAATTTGCCCCACAAGGGTCGTTGTGGTAGTTTTTCCGTTTGTTCCGGTGATTGCGGTAACGGGGCAAGGGGTTAATGTATAGGCCAGTTCCACCTCGCTGATGACAGGAATGCCCACATTTTCAGCCTGCAAAATAAACGGAAGATCACTGGGAATTCCAGGGCTTAACACAACCAAATCTTGTGCCTCTACAATCTCCTCTGGATTTTTGCCAAGAAATAAAGAAATTCCCTGCTGCTCCAAAGCCTCAGGTGCCTTTATTTCCTCTCTTCCCTTTTTATCCTGCAATATAACCTTTGCCCCTAAAGTATTCAAAAGGCAGGCAGCAGATATCCCGCTTTTTGCCATGCCACACACCAAAACTCTTTTGTCTTTATATATCAATTTAGAATCCCTCTTTCCTCCGCAGAATATATCTGCCCTTCCAATTAAAAGATATTTTTACTGCCTAAAAACCCAATCAAGCAAAGCATGGCTGTTGCCACATAGAACAGTGTAACCACCTTTGTTTCTCTCCAACCGCTCTGCTCCAAATGATGGTGGAACGGCGCCATTTTAAACAGCCTTTTTCCGGCGCCATACTTCCGTTTCGTCAGCTTAAAATATCCTACCTGAAGCATGGTACTGATGGATTCTAAAAGGTAAATAAAGCCAACAATCAAAATAAAAATAGGCATTTTTAACAAAAATGCAGTGGATGCAATAAATCCGCCCAAGGCCAGAGAGCCTGTATCCCCCATAAAAACCTTGGCGGGATAGGAATTAAAGATCAAAAATGCAAGCAATCCACCGATAATCGCCCCGCAAATCGGGGAAATACTGCTGCCTGCCCCCCAAGCCACAATCATAAAAAAGGCCGCCACAATCAGCGTAACGCCGCCTGCCAAGCCATCCAATCCATCAGTTAAATTTACCCCGTTTACCGTGCCTAATACAGCCACAAATAAAAAGGGGATAAAAAGAATACCCAAATCAATACTTGCGCCATTCCCAAAGGGGAGAAATACCCGGGTACCAATGCCGCTTTGAAATATATACCAGCAAAAAATACCGGTTACGATAAGCTGTAGCAGCAGCTTCTGGGCTGCCCGTAAGCCCAAAGAGCGTTTTTTTACCACTTTAATATAATCATCCAAAAATCCGATGATGCCATAAGCAACCGTTACCAAAAGAATCACGGTTCCATCTGCATTCCCCTTCATAAAAAAAGCGGCGGCAACGGCAAACGCAATGAGAAACGCAATGCCGCCCATGGTGGGTGTCCCTTGCTTTTGTAAATGGCTCTGGGGCCCGTCATCCCTCACAGTTTGCCCGAATTTCAATTTGTGCAGCATAGGAATCAAAACCGGACAAAGGATAACCCCTACCACGAAAGAAATAATGATTGCATATACCGCCTGTTCCAAAGACCCCACTTTAGTTCACTCCCTGTATTTTTTCTACGGTTTTTTCAAATGCCATGCTGTGGGATGCCTTTACTAAAATGGCATCGCCCTTTTTCAGCCTGCTCAAGCCAAAGCTCCAAAAGTCCTCTTGGCTGTCAAAGCAATAAACCTCTTTTACGCCTCCATCTTTTGCACCCTGAGCCATATAATCATTCAGCTTGCCGATGCAAAAAAGCAAATCAATCCCTTTTTCCGCTGCATGGGCACCTACCTCTTCATGCATTTGAGACGCTTGCTCCCCAAGCTCACCCATAAAGCCCAAAATGGCAACCTTACGCCCCTGCGCATTGGCAAGAATATTTAATGATGCCTTCATAGAGATGGGATTTGCATTATAAACATCGTTTAAAACAGTGATTCCATTTTCAAGCTTCATTACGTTCATTCTGTTTTTTGTAGGCACAAAGTTTTCTATTCCGGCTTTGATCTCCCCAAGGTTCATTCCCATTTCCAACCCCACAGTCACAGCGGATAGGGCATTTAAAACCATATGCTCTCCCGGCAAGGGTATCACAACCGCAAAGGAGCCTTCCTGCGTATGCACATGACAGCTTGTTTTCTCCATGCCCAGCACTTGCAAATTGTCCGCATAAACATCTTTCTTATTCTCCAAACCAAACCAGCGCAGCTTTTGAGGAAGCTTTCCCTCTAACGTCACAAGCATATCGTTGTCTGCGTTTAAAATCGCCACACCGTCCAGGGGCACAAAATCAAACATCTCGCACTTTGCCTTGAGAATGCCTTCTCTGCTGCCCAAATATTCAATATGAGCCACACCCACATTGGAAATCAGCCCCAACTGGGGACGAACAACCTCTGCCAACGCATGAATTTCCCCAAAGTGGTTCATGCCCATCTCGATCACCGCAATTTCGTGATGCTCCTCCAAGCGAAAGAGGGTTAAAGGAACACCGATATCGTTATTATAATTTCCCTGTGTAAAAAGAACCTCATACTTTTGCGCCAAAACAGAAGCAACCATATCCTTGGTTGTTGTCTTTCCCACACTTCCCGTTATACCGATAAACGGAATATGAAATTTATTTTTGTAATGAGCCGCAAGCTTTAGCAAGGCCTTTTTTACATCGGGCACCAAAAGCAAAGCACTGCCCTTTTTCGGGGCAATCACCTTGGAGGATAGGCAGGCGGCCACACCCTTTTCAAAGCATTCCCCTATAAATTGGTGTCCGTCCAAGCGCTCTCCCTGTATGGCAAAAAACAAGCTGTCCTTGCCTGCTTCCTTTGAACTTTGAGTAATATGTGAAATTGTTCTCTCCAAAACCTCATCTAGGGCTTCCACGGAAATTACCTGCGCCTCCGTTGCCTGCATGATCTCTCTAATCGTCATTTTTTTCATATGCAATCCTCACCAAAAGCCTTTCGTATCTCTTCCATATCGTCAAAATGAATGGTACGGTCCTTGAAAATCTGATAAGTTTCATGACCCTTTCCAGCAATGATAATCACGTCCCCTGTCCGGGCCATTTTTACGGCTGCCAAAATGGCCTCCCGCCGATCCGCAATTTTTTCATATGGGCAAGGGGTTTTTAAAACCCCGGCTTCTACCTCATCCAGTATGGTCAACGGGTCTTCCGTTCTGGGATTATCAGACGTGATAATGCAGTAATCGGAACCTCGTCCTGCAATTTCACCCATAATGGGCCGTTTTGTTTTATCCCTGTCACCACCGCAGCCAAAAATGGTAATGATCCGCTCTTTTGCAAACTCCCGTGCGGTCTTCAAAATATTATCCAAGCCGTCCGGTGTATGGGCGTAATCCACCACTGCTTGATAGCCTTTTTTACTGCGCACCGCTTGAAAACGACCTGCCACACCATGATTTTCCTGCAAGCCGGCAATAATATCCGCCATGGGGATTTCCAAGAGGAGGCACGCACCAATGGCGCCCAAAGCATTATATACGCTGAATCTGCCGGGTGTGCTTAAATGTACAGCATACTCCCTGCCTTCCCAAGCAAGCGAAAACGCCGTGCCTTCAGCAGTGATTTCAATCCTTACGGCACGCAAATCCGCCTCCCGGTCAACGGCAAAGGTCAAGACTTTCCCCTGTGCCTTTTCCTTCATAAAGGCGCCTGCGGCATCATCCAAATTGATGACGCTTTTTTGCGCCCGCTCAAATAACTTTGCCTTCGCCTTTTTATAATTTTCCATGGTTTTATGATAATCCAGATGATCCTGGGTTAAATTTGTAAAAATACCGATCTCATATGCAATGCCGTCCACCCTGTGCAAGTCTAACGAATGGGAAGATACCTCCATCACAACATGGCTCACGTTCTCCTGCACCATCGTATCCAATAATTTCTGCAATTCCTTGGATTCCGGCGTAGTACGCTCTGTATGGAGCACCCTGTCCCCAATGCGGTTTTCAATCGTTCCGACAACACCCACTTTTTTCCCAATGTGATCCAGCACAGATTTGATTAAATAAGTGGTAGTGGTTTTTCCGTTTGTTCCCGTTACACCAAGCATATGCATTTTTTTGGAAGGATTGTCATAGTAATTTTGCGCCAATACAGCCAAGGCTTCCCTTGTATTTCTAACTTGAACAACAGTGGTTTTTTTATTCAAGCCTTCCGGCTTGTGCTCGCAAATAATGGCCACTGCGCCGTTTTCCACAGCCTTCTCTGCAAATGTATGCCCATCCGTCTGAAACCCTGTGATACAAACAAATGCATCCCCTGCTGTCATTTTTCGGGAATCATACTCCATTTTATTTATGGTAATGTCCGGATTTCCTTGTAAAATTTCGTAGGAAACCCCTTTTAACAGCTTTTTCAATTCCACTGCTGTTTCCTCCTTTGGATAAACGAAGTTCTGCATTAAATTTATATACAAATGCATCCCTTCGTCTGTTTCACTCTATAAAAGCACTCATCATTTTAAATAGATTGGAGGAGAATTACAACCCTTTTATTACATATTTCTGCCGATTCCCCAGAAATCATTCCCGATAAGCTTTATGCCCTGCGTTCGCAAAAGCCTTCCATAGATCAAGGCCTATGCAAGCACTTGGAAAAAGTATATCACATTTATGCGGCCCTACCAATTATTTTAGCCATTTTATTCTAAATAAACAATAACTTCCGTTCCTTTATTGATTGTTTCCCCACTGGGCGGCAGCTGCCTTTGTACAGCCTCTCCCTCGCCCCGGGTGCTCACCTGTAAGCCCTCTTTCTGCAGGGCATTTTTTGCCTCCTGCATTGTCATTCCAATCACATCGGGCATAATTGCCTGCTCCTTTGCCGCCTCTTCGGCTTCCTGCTCACTGTAAACAGGCTCTATGCCCAAATAAGGCAGAGAGTTTTTTAATAATTCCTGCATCACAGGCCCTGCAACCGTTCCGCCGTAATAAACACCCTGGGGCTCATCAATTAAAACCATAGCCAAAATCTGCGGATTTTCCGCCGGGGCAAATGCCATGAAAGAGGCAATATATTTTCCATTCTTACGGGGCAGTTTCTCAGAGGTGGCAGTTTTGCCGCCAATGCGATAGCCGGGGATATAGGTCTTGCTTCCTGTTCCCTCGGAAACCACACTTTCCAGAATTTTTTTCATGGTTTCTGAGGTTTCCTTGGAAAGCACCTGTTCTCCTTTTTCGTATTGAAATTCTTCAATCATTGTCCCTTCTTCATCGGCAATACCCTTTGCAAAATGAGGCGTAACCAAATACCCGCCGTTTACAATAGAAGAAGCGGCTCTCAAAAGCTGCAGCGGTGTAATTTGAAAGGACTGGCCAAAGCTCATGGTTGCCAATTCAACGGGGCCGATGTTTTCCAGCTTATGAATGATGCCTACGGCTTCACCGGCCAGATCTATTCCTGTTTTTTGGTCAAAACCAAATTTTTGCATATAGGTTAAAAATGTTTCTGCACCTAAACGTTCGGCAACCTGCATAAAAACAGGGTTACAGGAGTTTTGTACCCCCTCCACAAAGGTTTCCGTACCATGGCTGCGGGGAAACCGCCAGCATTTGATACGCCTGTCGCCGACTATGTAAAATCCGTTGCACTGAAAAGTGCTTTCCGGTGTAACCGCACCCTCCTCAAGCCCCGCCGCCGAGGTTACAATTTTAAAGGTACTGCCCGGCTCATACGTATCGTTAATGGCTGTATTGCGCCACATGGCATTCAAATAATCATTTTGCTCCTTTTCTGTAAAGGTATCCCAAGCTGCCGCTAAGGTTTCATCCTGAATGGTAAAAGGATCATTCAAATCAAAAAACGGATAATTCGCCATAGCATAGATTTCCCCATTTTGGGGGTTTAATACAATAATTAGGCCATGATCCGCATTTTTCGTTTCCACCGCCTTGGCAATGGTCTGCTCCGCATATTGCTGCAGCACCACATCCATGGTGGTTACAAGGTTTTTGCCATCCTCCGGCGGAATACGCTCCTGTTGGCTGTCAACCTCATTGCCTCTGGAATCCGTAAGGGTCAATATTTTTCCCTGTTTGCCCTCCAGCATGGTATCATACTTTGCCTCAAGGCCCAAAATACCCTGATTGTCTTTTCCCACAAAGCCGATTACCTGGGCTGCCATTTCTGAAAAGGGATAGACACGTTTTACATCCTCATCTACCATAACCCCCGGTATTTCCGCCTTACGAATTTCCGCCGCAAGGGTACTGTCTACCTTTGTTTTAATACGAACCAATGCAACATTTTCCTGCACCTTTTTTAAAACAGTTTCATAGTCCAAATCCAGCTTTTCAGCCAAATAGGTGGCTGTTTTTTCCTTTTCCTTTACCTGTACAGGAATAACACTAACAGCATTTACGGTTTCCGTCAATGCAACTCCCACACCGTTTCTATCCAAAATACTTCCTCTTTTCGGCATAATCAGCCTGTCTCTTGTTTGCTGTTCATAAGCCAATTCCTGCCACTGCTCCGCACGAAATAGTTCAATA
>DCDZ01000016.1:19358-19913 GCA_002316675.1 Tyzzerella sp. UBA1042 | reverse complement strand
GCTCCGCACGAAATAGTTCAATATAAATCATTCTGCCCAGCAGCAAGGCAAAGCCAAGCATTGCCCCCAGTAGAAAAACCAACAGCTTTTTTTTAACACTAATGGGCGGACGCTCCATGAAAAACACCCCTGCCTTCTCCATTTATAAAGAATATATGGAAAAAACAGGGCGTGTATGCGTTCATTTCAACATAGGTATTTTTCAAAATGCTATTTTATTTCCCTTATGGCGTTGCTCCATCTGCCTTTTTTTCAAGCTGAATTTTCACTTCCGTACCCTTTTCCACCGAAACGCCATATTTCGGATCCTGAGAGGATACAACCCCATCGGTTTCTCCCTCAAACACCACTTCAAATCCCGCATCTGTCAAGGCTCTTGCTGCCGCCTCATAGCTTTTGCCAACAACCTGAGGAACAGAAGCAGTTCCCGCATCTTCGGCAGATTTTTCAACATAGAGTATGATTTCACTGCCTGTTTCCACTGTGGCGCCGCCTTTCGGCACCTGATTCGTAATGGTGTTGCCAGTGCCCACAACCTTATAGGTCAATTCCTTT
>DCDZ01000016.1:18765-19193 GCA_002316675.1 Tyzzerella sp. UBA1042 | reverse complement strand
CATCCAAATCGGAAACAACATCATACGCAGTGCTGCCAACATAGTCCGGAAGCTTTACTGTTTCCTTTGTGGTTAAAGCTGTTGCCTCTTCTGTCTCCTCCGTGGGCTCCAAGCTTTTATATTTAATGATTTTTTCCATTAGGGCTTTTGTCATGGGGGCAGTGCTTTGCAGTCCATCGGCATACCCCTCCGGTAAATGAATGACAGACATGACAATGTATTTCGGGTTCTCTGCAGGAAAATATGCCATATGGGTCAGCGTCCAAAGGTCATCCCGTTGTCTTGAGCCCTGCTCGGCAGTTCCTGTTTTGCAGCCGATGGAGTACCCGGGAATTTGAATTTTTTTACCTGTGCCTTCCTCTACGGTGGCCTTTAAAGCAATGCGCAAATAATCAGAGGTTTCCTTGGATATCACCCTTCTTACCACC
>DCDZ01000016.1:12325-18652 GCA_002316675.1 Tyzzerella sp. UBA1042 | reverse complement strand
GGATATCACCCTTCTTACCACCTCCGGCTTATTTTCATATGCAATCTCTCCCTCCGGTGTAATTACCTGAGAAACAACATATGGCTTCATAATGTTTCCGCCGTTAATAAGGGAAGAAAATGCCGTTAAAATTTGGATTGTGGTAGAGTTAAAGGTTTGTCCGAAGGAAATGGTTGCCAATTCTGTAGGGCCAATGCCGGATAAGGAGTGCAATACATTTGCCGCATCCGCCTCACCGGTTAAATCAATCCCCGTGGGCTGTCCAAAGCCAAACTCCATTTGATATCTGTATATTTTTTCCGCACCCAATTTTTGCGCAATCTGAATAATACCCACATTGCAAGACTGTGCTAAAATATCCTTTACGTTTACCGTGCCGTGCCCCGTTCTTAAGTGGCAATTGATGGGGGTACCGCTTACATCTATAGACCCCCCGCAAAAAAAGGTGGTCTCCGGAGTGATGACCCCTTCCTCCAAGGCCGCCGCCGCAACCAGCGGTTTATAAATCGACCCGGGCTCATAGGTGCTGCTGATGCTAAAGGTTTTCCACATATTATTCAAATAATCCATTTGTTCTTTATTGCTTTTGGCTTCCCATTCTGCTTTAAACGCTGCATCCGTTTCAACCTCCACCGGTACGCTGGGATTATTCAAATCAAAATTATGAGACTCTGCCAAAGCCAAAATTTCGCCGGTATTCGGCTCCATGACGATTGCTGCAATATTTTCCGCCGGCCACTGGGCCTCTGTCTCCCGCACTGCCTCCTCAGCATACTGCTGAATGGTATAATCAATGGTGGTGATCACTGTATCCCCATCTTGAGCAGGATAATCCTGATAGGAAACGCCGTCAGCCCCGTCATAAAGAATGAATGAGCGGCCGGGGGTTCCTACCATATAGTCGTTATATTTTCCTTCCAGACCCCATTGTGCGTCCCCTCGAATAAAGCCCAAAAGATGGCAGGCTAAGGTTTTTAACGGATAGGAACGTTTCGTTGTTTTTTCGTAGTAAATTCCTTTGAGATCTAAGCCCTCCAGTTCTTCTTTCAACTCCCGGTCAATTTCTTTTACTAAGTATTTCCAATGATTGGGCAGGTTGATTTCCCCTGTTGCTTCATTCATTGTGATATAACTCTTTAACGTTGCATAGTCCAGCTCCGGAAAATGTTCACATAATGCAGTCAGGGTTTTCTCCTGCTCCGCCTCTTTATTCTCTGCCAAAACCAACGGATCCAGAACCACATTATAAACGGCTGTAGAAATTGCCAAAACCTGCTCATTTCGATCTAAAATACTGCCTCGATTTGGCGCAACCACAGTGTCATAGCGATTGATCTGCTGATTTTTTGCTGCCGCCTCATATTCCTCACCATGCACTGCTTTCAGATAAACCACTCTTGCAAAAAAAATGGTAAATATGGCAATAAACGCAAAAAGAATAAAAGCAAATTTACCCTTTGCCTTTATTCCCATTGAACTTTTCTTCATCATACATCAATCCTTTTTAAACCGACTTGTAAATTTTAAAAAACCCGACTGATTTTCTTCATTTGTAGTATCCGCAGCATATTGCACGGTATAGCTCTGCTTCGGAACATTTATGTAAACAATTTGATAGGGCTGGGGCTCCGCCATGCCTAGGCGAGTGGTTGCCTGCTCTTTAATATAATCCAAATCGATCTGTTCTGTCAATTCTGCTTGCAAAATCACATTGTTTTGTTTTAACTCTGCCAACTGACTTTTTTCCTTCCGTAGCTCCACCCGCTCATTGGCAACGCTTACACTCATTCCCATGAAGGCGATACTGCCGGCAAACAAAAGAATAACAATCATAATAAACTTAAATGCAGTAATTCTGCTTTCTCTGATTTCAAGCTTCTGGGCTCTTTCCTCTGCAATGCGTTTTTTCTTGTCAGCCCCATCGGTATCATATGGGAGGTATTCCGGCTGAACATCATAGGCTACGTTGCCATATGCATAGTAAGAAGACCCTTTGTTTATAGTTCGATTTCTATCATAACGTGCCATGCCGAATACCCCTTTCCGTTTCTTATTCTATCCCCTCCAAAACACGAAGCTTTGCGCTTCTTGCCCGGGGGTTTTCTTCCAATTCTCCCTCGCTTGCAACAATGGGCTTTCTTGTAATCACCCTACCTGCCGGTTTTTTCCCACAAACACAAACGGGAAATTGGGGAGGACAAGTGCAAGGATTTTCCTGTGTGCGAAAGGCTTCCTTCACAATGCGGTCTTCCAAAGAGTGGAAGGTAATGATGCAAAGCCTGCCCCCCGGCGTTAGACGATGGGCCACGTTACCTATGGCTTGCTGCAAAACCTCCAGTTCTCCATTGACTTCAATGCGAATGGCCTGAAATGTTCTTTTTGCAGGATGGGGCCCGTCCTTTCGCGCCCCCTTGGGAACGGCCTTTTTAATGATTTCAACTAACTCCCCCGTGGTTTCGATGGGTTTATTTTGTCTTTCATTCACAATAAACTGAGCAATTCTTTTGGCCCAGCGTTCCTCACCATAAGAGAAGATTACACGGTTCAGCGCATCTTCGGAATATTCGTTTAGTAACGCATAGGCAGTAAAAGGGTTCGTCGTATCCATGCGCATATCCAAGGGTGCATCATGCTGATAGGAAAATCCTCTTTCCGCTTCATCCAACTGATGGGAAGAAACACCGATATCCAAAAGCATTCCGTCTATTTTATCAATTCCCAAGGAATCTAAAATGCCGCCGATGTTCCCAAAATTATCATGTACAAAGGTGATTTTATCCAAATTGTCCTTTAACCGCTCTTTTGCAGCCTTGTGGGCATTTAAATCCTGATCAATGCAAATCAGCCTTCCTGTGGTCAGCCTCTTGGCGATTTCCAAGGAATGTCCGCCGCCACCCATTGTTCCGTCTACATAAATTCCGTCTGGCTTAATATTCAAATTTTCAATGCACTCCCGAAGAAGTACGGAAACGTGATGAAATTCCAATTTGGCACCTCGAACCTCCCCTTAGGGTTGGCCTATCCTTTCTGAAACAATTAAATTCCCAGATTTTCCATTTCAAAAGCAAGCTCGTTGCTGATGAAATTTTCTTCATCGTTATATTCAGTCCAATTTTCCTTATTCCAAATTTCTACCCGGTTGTTTACACCGATAGAAACCACGTCCTTTTTTAATCCTGCGTATTCTCTTAGATTTGCAGGCAAATTTATTCTTCCCTGATTATCCAGATCGCATTCGATGGCGCCGGAAAAGAAAAAACGGACAAACTTTCTTGCGCCTGTGCTGGTTAAGGGCAGCTGTTTCAGCTTTTCTTCAAAAATTATCCACTCGCTTTGGGGATAGGCGAATAAACAGTTATCCAAGCCCTTGGTCACAACAAAATGCTCCCCCAGGCCTTCTCTAAATTTTGCAGGTACAATTAATCGGCCTTTGGAGTCAATAGAATGCTGAAATTCACCTAAAAACATTTTGCGTCACCACCCTTCTATATTTGAGGGATTTACGGACATTTTAAACCATTTCCATCCACTTCCCACCACTATTAACCACATTGTAATATATTTGACAGAAATAGGCAAGTCCCATTCTGTAAAATCTTTTGCGTTTTTTATGAAAGAAACATTGAAAACTCACAAATTCCTTCTTTTTCATGTACTAGCTATATCAAAATCGACATTTTTCCCTATAAACGCCATTTCTATGCCCTAAGATTTCACCGTTTTCTTTGCAGGCATCTGGTTGTTTCCACCACTCTCTCCTCCACTTTCCGCCACGGAAACAAAAAAAGGGTATTGCTTTCGCAATACCCGCAAGTTTCATATTTTCTTTATCAATGTGAGGACACTCTATAAACATACAGCTTCCCCGGTATGAAACTAAAAATTCCCCACTGTACTTCCCTATTCTTTGTATGCCTTTGCCAATTTTTCAAAGGAGGGCAAAGAGCGCTCAATGGTATCCCTCGCCACACAATAAGCAATTCTCACATAGCCCTTGCAGCCGAAGCCGCGGCCGGGTGTCATCAAAATGCCGAATTCCTTTGCTTTATTTACAAAGGCAACATCGTCTTCCTCCAACGCCTTTACAAACAGATAAAAAGCGCCCTGCGGCTTGGCACACGTATAGCCGTATTTAGTCAAAGCATTGTACAACAGTTCTCTGTTTTTATCATAAAATGCAATATCCGATTTCTCATCACAGCACTTTGCCACCACCAGCTGCTGCAATGCAGGGGCATTCACAAAGCCCAACACACGATTGGCTACCCCTGCGCCAAAAACAACATCTTCAAAATCCTGCACAGAAGAAGGGATGGTTAAATATCCAATTCTATCTCCCGGCAGAGAAAGGGATTTTGAATAGGAATAGGCCACAATGGTATTTTCATAAAATTTGGGAATATACGGCACAACGGCACCATCGTAGACCAACTCCCGATAAGGCTCATCGGAAATCAAATAAATCGTCGTGCCAAATTCCCAGGCCTTTGCCCGCAAAACCCCTGAAATCTTTTTGAGGGTTTCCTCATCATAAACAACGCCTGTGGGATTATTGGGCGTATTCATGAGAATTGCCTTGGTTTTAGGTGTGATTGCTTCCTCAAGTTTTGTTGCATCCGGTAAAAAAGAAGGAAGGTTCGGTGCAATTGCAATCAATTTTCCGCCTGCATTGGCAGTGTAAACGTCATATTCGGAAAAATACGGTGCAAAGGTTAGCACTTCATCTCCTTGATCCAACAAAACCTTTAATATGACACTCAGCCCTCCGGCTGCACCTGTGGTCATCACAATATTTTCCGCCGTATATTCCTCCTCAAACCGACGGTTCAGGCTTTCCGCAATGCTTTGGCGCACAGAGAAAATGCCGGCGCTGTCCGTATAGCTATGCAATGCCAAAGAATCCATGGTCTCTAATATTTCAATGGCTGTTTTATTCACAGAAAGGGGTGCCTTAACATTGGGGTTGCCAATGCCAAAATCAAAAACATTTTTCTTCCCCAAAATTTGGCGCATTCGCTTCCCTTCGGTAAATAATGCGCTGATAGCCGCACTCTGCTCCACCAAAGCCTTCATATTTTTTGAAATCACACGCTATTCCCCCTTTGCGTTTTGTATTAAAAACTGTATGGCTTCCCTATATCCCAAAAAGCCCTTGCCCATAATTGTCTTTATGCAGGCTCTCCCGGCATAAGAAATCTGACGAAAGTCCTCCCTTTGGCGCACATCGGAAATATGCACCTCAACCGCAGGCAGATTGACAGCCTTTAGGGCATCTAAAATTGCCACACTGGTATGGGTATAGGCAGCCGGATTGATCACAATTCCTTGGGTACCGTCAAAGTATGCCTGTTGAAGGCGATCTATCAAGGCACCCTCATGATTGGATTGAAAAACCTCCGCTTCCGCACCGTTTTCCTCCGCTGTTTCCTGAATCAAACGGAGGAGGTCCTCATAGGTCTCACTTCCGTAAATTCCTTTTTCCCGAATGCCAAGCATATTCAAATTCGGGCCGTTCACTACAAGTAATTTCATGCCCTTCGCCCCTTACATTTCAGAATAGCAACCCAAAAAGGACAGCTTTTCTGCGGATATTTCCATGTCTTTTAACAGCGTTAAAACGCTGGGAGAATAAACGGAGCCTTCAATATCGAAATAGAAACGGAATTCAAAATCCTTACCAGGAATGGGTCTGCTTTCCAGCTTGGTAAGATTGAAGCCTTGGCAAGCTATCTTGCCGATCATTTCATACAAAGAACCGGGTTCATGGGCAATAGAAAGCATCAAGCTTATTTTATTTGCCCCTGCGTAAATCTCCATATTTTTGGCAATGCAAATGAAACGGGTATAATTATTTTGATTGTTCTGTACGTCCTCTTTTAAAATATCCAAGCCATAAAGCTTTGCGCACTCAGGAGAGGAAAGCGCCGCAATGTCTGTACGGTCGCATTCGGCAACATACTTAGCCGCTGTTGCCGTATTTTCAAATACGGTGATTTTTACGTTGGGCAAGGCCTTTAAAAATTCACTGCACTGCTGCAATGCCTGCTCATGGGAAATAATTTCTTTAATATCAGAAAGAGCGATGCCTTTTTTTGCAACAAGGGCATGGTTGATATGGAGCTTCAAGCTTTTTACAATATAGAATTTATGACGCATCATTAAGTCATACACTTCTGTAACGGAACCGGCAGAGCTATTTTCAATGGGCAATACACCGTACTGGCAAAGGCCTTTTTCAACGGCATTGAATACGCTTTCAAAGCTATTGAAATACATTGTGTTGGGCATGGCAAACAGCTTTCCACAGGCTCTTTCCGCATAGGAGCC
>DCDZ01000016.1:0-12222 GCA_002316675.1 Tyzzerella sp. UBA1042 | reverse complement strand
GAGCCCTCTACCCCTTGGCAAGCAACCACTGCTTTTCTGGGGAATTCTAGTTTCGTATCCTGAATATTGGAAAGAATCTCCTTGGAAAGGGGTGTTTCCTCGGTCAAAAGCCCCGCCTGATAGCTTTTGCTTACCTCAAACATGGTCTGATAAAGGGATTTGACATATAGTTCAAACTTTTCACCAACCGTATCCATCACCCGCTGTAAAACTTTATTTTCTCTCTTTTTATCCAAAATTGGAAGGTCTTTTTCACTTTTCGCATCCGCAATTTCTGCCGATGCTTGCATACGCTCAACAAACAGCTTTGCAATTTGATCATCGATTTCGTTCACTCTGATTCTTAAGGCTTCTAAATCCATCTTTGGTTCCTCCTTATTTCCGCACAGTTTCTTATTGTAATTTTGTCTGTCAACGCATTGTTCAGCCATATCTCTGTTTACTTTCGATTTATTTCGTATAAATCCAAAAGGGCAATGGCCATGGCCGCTTCCACACAGGGAACAGCCCGGGGAACAATGCAGGGGTCATGCCGTCCCGTTACCCTTAATGGGGTAGTTTCCCCTTTGCCCAAGCTTACGGTAGTCTGCTCCTTGCCAATGGAGGGTGTGGGTTTGATTGCGGTGCGAATCACTAAGGGCATTCCGCTGGAGATGCCGCCCAAGCTTCCCCCATGGTGGTTGGTTTTGGTTTTCACCGCACCTGTTTCTTCTATATAAAAGCTATCATTATTTTCTGAGCCCAAAAGACGAGCTGCGCCAAAGCCTTCTCCAAATTCCACACCCTTGACTGCAGGAATTGCAAAAAGTATGGCGGAAAGCTTACTTTCCAAGCCATGGAACATGGGCTCCCCAATGCCTACCGGCAAACCTAAGGCAACGCTTTCGATAACGCCGCCCACAGAGTCTCCCTGCCCTCTTGCATTTTGAATAGCCTCCTGCATCTTTTCCCCTGCTGTATCCTCAACAACGGGAAAGGCTTTTTCTGCAATTTGTGCCAATTCTTCTTTAATAATATGAACAGGGTCTATCCCTTCCTCTCGTTCAGTATGGATAGAGAGAATATGGGCGCCTATGGTAATGCCTCTGCGCTCCAATATTTGCAGACAAACGGCTCCCGCAAAGCAAAGGGGCGCTGTGAGCCTGCCGGAAAAATGTCCGCCGCCCCGATGATCTTGAAAACCGCCATATTTGATTTCCGCCGTAAAATCCGCATGACCCGGCCGAGGCATATCCTTCAGCTGGTCATAATCCTTAGAGCGGGTATTTGTGTTTTCTATCGTAGCACAAAGCGGTGCCCCGCAGGTTTTTCCCTGGAATAAGCCGGAAACCACCCGTGCCTGATCCCCTTCTTTTCTCGGTGTAGAATAGGCGTTTTTCCCCGGCGCCCTGCGATCCAAAAATCGCTGTACTTTTTCTAAGTCAATTTCTTCTCCCGGGGGCAATCCATCCATAACAACACCAATTGCATCGGAATGAGACTGTCCGAAAATACTGATTTTTATTTTTTCCCCATAATTAGAAGACATCCGCAGCACCTCCTAACCTGACGAATTCCGCAAAAAACGTGGGATAGGATTTGGATACCGCTTCCGCTCTTTCAATGACCGCCTCCACGCCCAAAGCCGCCGCCGCAATGGCTAAGGACATGACAATGCGATGGTCGTCATAAGAATCTAAAACAACGGCTTCCGAGGGCGGTTGAGTTCCTCCTGTAATGGTAATGGATTCCGGCTGTTCGGTTACACCCACACCAAGGCTTTGCAACCCCTCCGCCATGGCCTGCAAGCGGTCACTTTCTTTCATACGTAGCCTTCCTGCGTTATAAATCATCGTTGTGCCTTCCGCCATGGCCGCCACTGTGCATAATATGGGCACCAAATCGGGAATTTGAGCCGCATCAATGGTAATTCCCTTTAGGGTTCCCGCCAAAACCCGCACACCATCCTCTTGCCATAGAATCTTTGCGCCAAAGCGCTTCATTAAGCTGACAATTTCCTTATCCCCCTGACAAGATGCTTGCCGCAGTCCTTTACAGGTAATATCGCCTCCAATGGCTCCGGCGGCCACCCAAAACGCCCCGCCGGACCAGTCCCCTTCTGCCCAAATTTCACCGGGAGAACGGAAGGCTTGCCCGCCTTTTACGAAAAAACTACATTCTCGTTCTTCTATCTCAACACCGAAATCCTTCAGTGTTTCCAGTGTCATATCAATATATCCTCTGGATTCTATTGCTGTAGTCAGCCGGATTTCGCTGTCTTCCTTTAGAAGGGACAGTGCGAAAAGAAGCCCTGTGATAAACTGAGAGCTGATATTTCCCGGAAGGGTATAAATGCCCCCCGTAATGCTTCCCGTCATTTCCAAGGGCAGGGAGTCTCCCTTTACAAGGGAGCCATGGCTCCGCAATTCCTTCAAAAGCACACCGATGGGCCTTTCCGGAAGCCTGCCGTGGCCAACAAAAAAAACCTGCTTACTCAAGGCCGCCGCAACAGGCAGCAAAAACCGCAGGGTGGAGCCGCTTTCTCCGCAATCCAAAACGGCCTCCTTTGTTTCCGCCGCCCAAAGGGGAGAAACCTCTACGGTACCCTCCTCCCGCAGGATTTTACACCCCAAAGCCTCCATACAATTCTTTGTCGCCTCAATATCATCAGACCAGCCTTCCAAAAAAATCTTTGTGGGTCGGTCTGCCAATGCCGCCGCAATCAGCAGGCGATGAGCATTTGACTTGGAGGAAATCACCTTGATGATTCCTTTCAGGTTGCCTTTTCCTATTTTAATATTCAATCATATCACCTGCTTTTCATTGCCTCCGCCACCAATTGCTCCACTTCCTCAACAGAAATTTTTTCAATACGGCATCGGCCTATTTTTTCGGGGAAAACAAAGCTGATTGCATCGCCCCTGCGCTTTTTATCCATCAATGTTCCTTGTGCAATTTGCTCTGCAGTATACTCAGTATCTACAGGCAAACCGTTTCTGCTAAGGGCCTTGCGAATGCACTCCGTCATGCCTGCTTCGCCAATGCCTCTGCTTTCTGCGGCATTGGCAATGAGCGATAACCCAATGGCAACGGCATGGCCGTGGGAAATAGAAAACCGGCTTAGCTTTTCAATGGAATGGCCTAAGGTATGCCCCAAATTTAACAGCTGCCGCTCTCCATAATCAAACTCATCCCGCATGATAATATCTCGCTTCATTGTGACACAGGTTTCGATAATTTCTTCTAATTCCTGTGTAAATGTAAGATTTTCCACCTTGGAAAACAGTGCTTTGTCCCCAATGACGCCGTATTTCAAGGTTTCGGCAACACCATCGGCAAAAACATCCTTTGGCAGTGTCAGCAATGTATTGGTGTCGCAAAGCACCAGATGGGGCTGATAAAAAGCCCCTGCCATATTTTTGCCTGCCTTTAAGTCTATGGCGGTTTTTCCGCCTACAGAGGAATCCACCGCCGCCAAAAATGTGGTGGGAACCTGAATAAAACGAATGCCTCTTTGGTAAACCGCAGCGGCAAACCCTGCCATATCGCCCACAACACCGCCCCCCAAGGCGATGATACAATCTTGTCTGGTCATTTCATTTTCCGCCAAAAACTCTAAAATTTCACTTAGGGTGCCAATATGCTTAGAGCCTTCGCCTCTGGGAAATACAAATTTACATAGGGAAAAGCCTTCATCCAAAAGAGATTGAGATACTGTAGCGGAAAATAAGGTATCCACCTTGCTATCCGTAATCACTGCCGCCTTGCAGGGAGAAATGCGTTTTTTAACTTCCTTCCCCACCTGAGAAAGCAGTCCCTTCCCGATTAAAATGTTATACTCCGTTGACGCACTTACCTTCACTTTTTTCATATAGATAACCTCATTCAAATTCCTTTACATCATCTACCGCCAGACGTTTTTCCTTGCCCTCCTTCAGCAAAACCTTTAGCTTATCCTTCTCTTTTTCCCGTATCACTTTGCTGTAGCCCTGCAAGCGAAGAATCAAGCCATCAATTTCATCGGCAAGGAAATCGCTGTTATCTAAAAATAATTCTGTCCACATGGTTTCGTTCAGCTTGGCAACACGGGTCATATCATGAAAGCTGCCCGCTGAAAACCCTTTGAATTTCGGGGACAATTCGCTCTTAATATATGCACTGGAAACAACGTGAGCCAACTGGGACGTGTAGGCAATCATACGGTCATGCTCCACATCCGTTGCCACCTGCATTCTTGCAAACCCAAGGCTTTTAAAAAAGAAGCTTAGGTCATTCATAGGGGCAATATCCGTTCCCGTATAGGGTGTTAAAATCATGGTTGCCCCTTCAAATAAGGTTGGTGTAGAATAGGTAAAGCCGCTGCGCTCAATGCCAGCCATGGGATGGGCGCCGCAAAAAAGAAACGTATGCTCCGCCGCCACCGCCTGCAACGGCCCACAAACCTCACGCTTAACACCCGCACAATCCACAACGATTGCTCCTTTTTTAAACCTATCTGCAAATTTCTTCACATAATTTACCACTGCCTCAGGATACAAGGCAATGATGACCAAATCGCAATCCGCAGGATCGCCCTCCTCCAGAATGCCATGTACCGCTTCCGCCAGCATCATACTATAACGTATTTGCTCCGACGCATCCCAGCCAAGGACGGTATGCTCTGTTTTTTGTTTGATTGCCTTTGCCATGGAGCCGCCAATCAGCCCCATACCAACTACCCCAATACGCATATTCTCACCTCAATTTTCTGTCTTAGCAGTGAATTCCTCATGGGTTTCACGGCTGCTGCTTAATCGTCAAATTTACAAGCAAAAGGTCTTATTTGAAATACTGCCTTCGCCACATCATCAAATGCTTCCGGTGTTAAGGATTGCGCCCCATCGCACAATGCATGAGGGGGATCGTTATGCACCTCAATCATTAAGCCGTCAGCCCCTGCGGCAGTCGCCGCCAACGCCATAGGCTTTACCATGTAAGAATAGCCGAGGGCATGGCTTGGATCAATCACGATGGGCAAGTGTGTTAATTTCTTTAAAACAGGGATAACGGATAAATCCAGTGTGTTTCTGGTTCTTGTTTCAAAAGTGCGAATTCCTCTCTCGCAAAGGATTACGTTTTCATTGCCGCCGGACATGATGTATTCCGCACTCATAAGCAATTCATCAATGGTATTCGCCAAGCCTCTCTTTAAGAGAATCACCTTATCTGTCTTGCCTAGCTCTTTTAAAAGCTCGAAATTCTGCATATTTCTTGCGCCAACCTGCACAACATCCACAGGATCGAACAAAGGCAAATGGGTGATATTCATAATTTCAGAAACAATGGGCAAGCCGGTTAATTTTTTCGCTTCCAGCAAAAGGTCGATTCCTTCCCCCAGAAGACCTTGGAACGCATAAGGTGAGGTACGGGGCTTGAACGCGCCGCCTCTTAGGAAGCCAGCCCCCGATTTTTTTACGCTCTCCGCAACATAGCAAACCTGCTCTCTGGATTCCACAGAGCAAGGCCCTGCAATGATTTGGAATTCGCCGCCGCCGATTTTTACACCGTTGACATTTACAACCAATCTTTCATTATGAAATTTTTTGTTCGCATTTTTGAAGGGCTCTTGAATTCTCTGCACATTCTCAACAATATCAAGAGATCGCACCAAATCCATGTCCACGCCGGACGTATCGCCTACCAAGCCGACAATTGTGTGGTTTACCCCTACGGATAGATGGGTGTCAATACCCATACTTTTCAACCATGTTTTCAAATTCTCTATCTGTTCCTGCTTCGTACCATTTTTTAATACTACAATCATGTGATTACCTCCTTAACGACCTACAAAAAGTGTTTTAGCTTTGAAAGATATTGACTGATATAAAGTTCCACACACTCGATTTACATTTTTTGGTTTTTTCAATATAAAAAGAAAGACTCCGCAGCGAATTTCACTGCGAAGTCTGTATAAGGCTTCCTTATAGAAAAAACCATCAAAACGAACCGTCTTTTCTCACAGTAAAATTCACTTTGAATCTCTGAAAACACGGTAAAAGTAAAAGTATGTAGTTGCAGCAAAATTAATCTGATTCATATTCGCAACCTCTTTCACAATTCATTTTTATTGGGTTATTTTTAAACCATACTACCACAAAGACATTTGTATGTAAAGGCTTAATACATAAAAAAAATTCTATACTTGAGGATTGAATTTATGAAATATACACAAAATTGTATCTATTAAAATAAAAAAACGACATTTTAAGGCTTATATTCAGTAAAAAGCTTGCCTTTGCATAAAAATGAATTTACATTTCTTTTTTTAAGGCATTGCTATGTAAAACAGAAAAATGGTCAAATCCATGCAAAGGCAAAATTTAATAAAGCATAAATTTTTTCCCATTTCTCACCTTTATCTCTTATATAATATCACAATTCGTGAATAAATTCTAATGAATTTCATATATTTTATGTATTTTATGTATAATAGACAATACTCTATCTCATCTGTCATGGTGTATGTTATTAAGAAATTATGATTAGCATAAATTTGTTGGCAAAAAAAGAGTCAGCATTTTTTAGCTTTACAGCGGGCAATATTTTTCATCAAAATGGACAGATTAATGGAAAGACTAACTATTAAATGTCAAGATAAAAAGGTAAAAAAATCATATAAAAAAACAAAAGTAAAAAAACACAGCATAAAAAGATAGCTAATTGGCAGGTCTGTATAGCTCACCAGTTATTTCAAGATGGTACAAAACTCTCACGAGTTTCTTCGCAGCATGAGAAAGCGCAACGTAATAGTGCTTACCCTCTGAACGCTTCTTTGCAAGATAAGCCGCAAAGGTAGGCTCCCAGTTACAGACGAATCTTGCAGCATTAATCAGTGCCCATCTGAGGTATCTTGAGCCGCGCTTTTCCATTTTGGCATGGGGTGAGTACAACTGCCCTGATTGATAAGTGGAGGGCGAACAGCCTGCAAAAGCAAGTATCTTGTCTGCATTGTCAAAGCGAGAGAAATCACCATTTTCAGCGATAATCATTGCACCAAGATTCTGACCAATGCCAGGAATGGAAAGGATAGGAGAACCAATGGCATCCATAATATTTTTAATTTCATCTTCGATTTCGCTTATCTCTAAAGTTAACTCACGAATGAGCTTGATGGTATGTTTTAGCTCTAAAGATTTGGCTGGAAGATAGGAAGCAATAGATTGCCTTGCAGCTTCACGAATTTCGTCTGCTGTAACTCTTTTGAAACGACCTTTGGAAGAAGTGTTTAGCAAATGGGTAAGATGCTTTAAGTTTGCGGATGCAATGTGCTGTGCACTTGGGAATTCAAGAAGCAGCTCATAAATAGCCTTTCCGTGCAGAGTAGACACCAAAGTTTCAAGCTCTGGGAAAAGTATATTTACAAGCCTTGATATGGATTGTTTTAGTTTTGCCCGCTGGGCAACTTTGTCAAATCTGTATCTGGTGAGTGATTTTAAATCCTCATTGTGGTACAATTGGTCTGAGTAGGGCTTTAAGCTCACGTCAGACATTATTATACTTGCAATTGTATGAGCATCTGCCTTGTCTGTTTTTGTTTTACGCAGACTGATGCTCTTCCGGCTTAGACTGGTGTACAGCGGATTGATTACGATGGTTGTTAGACCCTTGTTTTTCAAAAATCCGAGAATGTTGCAGCTGTAGTGTCCCGTGGCTTCAAGTCCTACTTTTATGTTGTCCACATTTTTCTCTACACCCTTAATTTTAAATAGTAAATCTTCAAATCCTTTCATGTTGTTTGGAATGGCAAATACGTCAAACAGCACTTCGCCATCAGAATTTACGATAAAGCAGTCATGCTTGTCCTTTGCAACATCAATCCCGGCAAAAACCATAATGATACCCCCGTTATTTATTTTGATACTGTATGGACCCACAGGGCACTTTACGTCTTGTAACCTCGTTCTAAATAAACCGTCTGGCAGTATCTAACTCATTAACAAACTCGTAAAGGTCTGTGGTTGGAGCCTTTCGGAAACCGTCGCAGCGGTAGGAGGTGGAACCAATCCACAGCATCCATTACAGTGCAGCAATTTTTCAAAGTTCTTGGAAAAAACTCTAATAACTACTACTTTTATATAATACGGGGAGGTGTTGACATGAATGTGACTCTTGATAAAAATAACCTTATCGACGCACTAGCCCAGAATACTTTGGATGACATTCCATCCCCAAAGGCAAATGCCAAAAAAATCACCGGGCTTGTGAAGCAGAACGGCAAAATCACAGGGTATCGCCTTTCCGATAACATAGTGATTGACAAAAATCAAGCCTTGGAAATGGCCAATCATGGAAATATTGCCAGCGTAGGGATTGCCCACCGTAAGGATACGGAATATTTGAAATCCATCCCGGATGGCACCGAGGACAATAATCTTTCCAATCTGGCCACAGTCTCCGCCGACGAAATGAATCAAAACGAAAACAATAAATAAAAAAACATTGTAACCACGATGCTTTCTTTATGCTATTTTAGGGGCGGAAATCCTAGGATTGCCGCCCTTCTATCCCATTACATCGTTCCTTCAAAAGGCTTATTTAACCTCTGCCGAACAACCTCATACATTAATATTCCTGCCGCAATAGAAGCATTCAGGGATTCCGCCTGCCCGGGCATAGGGATTTTCACCCAGCGGTCACATAAGCTTGCGGCTGCATCCGAAAGACCTCTGGCTTCATTTCCAATAAAAAAACCACAGCCTTCCTCTAATGGAAGAGAATAGGGCGTACACGTACCTTTGAGATGAGCCCCATACAAGGAACCATGATTTTCTTTCATTTTATGTGCCACTTCTTCTAAGGAAATATTCTGATATATGGGCACATGAAAAATTGAGCCCATGGTAGCCCGCAAAACCTTTTGATTATAAATATCGACACAGCCCTTAGAGAGAAAAATGGCATCCGCCCCGCTGGCATCTGCCGTACGAATGATTGTTCCAAGGTTTCCCGGATCATTCAATTCCTCCGCCAACAGAAAAAAAGGAGCTGTTTTCTCCCAAATTTTTTCCTGCCCTAGAGGCTGTTTTTTACAAACCGCTAAAATGCCTTGGGGATTCTCCGTATCGGATAGCACCGCAAATAACGCGTCGCTCATAATATAAGTCTCCGCCCTGTCCGCATAGACAGCCATATCGTTTTCTAATGAAAAAGTATCAGAGGCCGCAAAAAGACGCACCTCCCAATCCATGGGAATTTCAGAAATAAAGCGCAAGCCCTCCGCAATAAAAACACCTTCCTTATCTCGGTGTTTTTTTTGGTTTAACCCCTTTATCCATTTCAATATTTTATTTTGATGGCTCTCAATCCTCGTTGCCATAATTTCCCCTCGCTTTCTAAATGCTTTCTCTATCATAATACGAAAGCTCCGTGGGATGCAACCACAAAATAAGAGAGGCTTTTTCATGGTACAGGAAAGGCGTCCCCAAAAATTGTTCTTGCAGAAATCTAAATTTGTATACTGAAATTCACAAAAATATGGTAAAATACAAATAACACCAGAATGAGAAAGGAGATTTTTGAATGAGTACACCGATTGAAATGAGAACGGAAATATTAGGAAATGCCGTAGTGAAAAAACTAGAAGGCAGATATTTTGAGGCATATTACTGTCCCACAGCAAAGGAAGCATTGGAAAAAGCCCTTTCCTTGGTACCGGAAAAAAGCTCCGTTTCCTGGGGCGGATCTATGACTATCCGCAGCATGGGGCTGACACAAGCCTTTCACGATGGGGATTTTAACGTCATCGACAGAGATTTAGGGAAAACTCCGGAAGAAGTGGCGGATTTACATAGACAAGGTCTTTTGTCTGATTTTTTCATTACGAGCACAAATGCCCTCTCTCAAGATGGCATTTTAGTCAATATTGACGGCACAGGTAACCGTGTTGCCGCTATGAGCTTCGGTCCGAAAAACGTCATTATTCTTTGCGGAATCAATAAAGTGGCGCCTAATCTTGATGTGGCCATCGCCCGGGCAAGAAATGTAGCCGCGCCAATCAATGCCTTCCGTTTTATGGGAAAAACCCCATGTATCTCAACAGGAATCTGCCACAACTGCACCACACCGGATTGCATTTGTGCCCAAGTTTTGATTACCAGAATATGCAAGCCCGCCAAACGAATCAAAGTCATTCTGATCGGAGAAGAATTCGGGTTTTAATGCCCCTCTTCGGCGCTCTGCATAAAATAAAACGACCCTTCAAACTATCGCAGTGCGCTAAAGGAGCTTAACATGAAAATTTTAGTGGATGCAGATGCCTGCCCGGTGAAGGAAATCATCGTAGAAGCGGCAGAAAAGCATGAAATCGAAGTATATATGGTGACAGATCATTCTCATATTTTATATTACCCCCAAGAAAATGTCCATGTGGTGACCGTGGACCAAGGCGCCGACAGCGCAGATTTGGCCATTGCCAACCGCACCGAAGCCGGGGATATTTGCGTAACTGCAGATTATGGCCTTGCCACGCTGATTTTAGCCAAAAAAGCCATGGCACTCCACCCCAACGGCTTTTTCTATACGGCAGAAACCATTGAACGTATGCTTTTTGAGCGTCATCTTTCCCGAGAAATGCGCAGGCAGAAAAAAGGACGAAGCGGACATATTCGTAAACGAAAAAAAGAGGATGATCTCTCTTTTTCCACAACCTTAGAAAAAGCGTTAAAATAGCAAAGCAGTTATAAAGAAGGGCCGGTTTTCCGATGAAACCAGCCCTTCTTTGCGTTCTATTTTAATGCACTTGTTTCTTAAGCACAGTCCTCACTCTGGCAATGCCTTCCTCTACTGCCACATCTGCAACGGCCTTTGCAACGGCATCGGCAACAGTTTTATCCAATGCAGAAGGAATAATATTTTCGCTGTTCAGCTGCCCCTCGGGAACCATGGAGGCAATAGCGTAAGCCGCTCTTTGCTTCATGCCCTCTGTAATCTCCTTGGCACGGACTGCCAATGCACCCTTAAAGATGCCGGGGAAAATCAGCACATTGTTAATCTGATTAGGGAAATCAGAACGGCCTGTCCCAACCACAGCCGCACCTGCCGCCAACGCATCCTCGGGCATAATTTCGGGAACGGGATTCGCCATAGCAAATACAATCCCTTGATTCATGGAGGCCACCATTTCCCTTGTAACCATGTTGGGGCGGGAAACACCCACAAAAGCATCTGCACCCTTCATTGCGTCTGCTAATTTCCCTTTTTCTTTGTTTAAATTGCTGATATGCGAGATTTCCTCTTGCCCTGCATTCAGGCCTTCGTCACCCTCACAAATGATACCATTCAAATCACACATTACAATGTTGCCGAAGCCCATGGAAATCAAAAGCTTTCCAATGGCAATGCCTGCGGCCCCTGCACCGTTGATGACGATTTTCATTTCTCCCATATTTTTGCCAACCACCTTCATGGCATTCAGCATGGCTGCGGCAACCACAATGGCAGTTCCGTGCTGATCATCATGGAATACAGGGATATCGCAAAGCTCTTTCAGCTTTCGTTCGATTTCAAAGCAACGGGGTGCGGAAATATCCTCCAGATTAATGCCACCAAAGCTTTTGGAGATGAGATAAATGGTATTTACGATGGTATCCACATCCTTGGAGTCGATGCAAAGAGGAAAAGCATCCACGCCGCCGAACTCCTTAAATAATGCGCATTTTCCTTCCATCACAGGCATACCTGCCGCAGGGCCAATATCCCCCAAGCCTAACACTGCCGTACCATCGGTGACAACGGCAACCAAATTGGAGCGGCGGGTAAGACGGAAGGATTCCTCATAATCCTTCTCAATCACGCGACAGGGCTCCGCAACCCCCGGGGTATAAAGCAAGGATAAATCTTCTCTGGTGGTGATTTCTTTTCTGGAAATGACTTCTATTTTTCCTTGCATTTCGTAATGCAGACGTAGGGCTTTTTGTTCAGTGGTCATGGTGGTCTCCTTTTTCTTCTCATCTATAGCTTTATAAAAATTAAAAAATATATTTTCCTTATTAAATTATACTTAAGTTCTTTAACATAGTCAATTAAGTAAATAATTGTTATTACATTAAGCCTTAAGACGCTTTGTTCTAAATCTCAGAATAAAACAAAATAACAAAGAAAAGTCCTGTATACCAAAGGTATAAGGACCTCCCTTATTAATTCATCTCATACTTTAACAATAAATAAACTCTGTGTTATCTATACTTCCTCTGTTACCGTAATTGT
>DCDZ01000019.1:1523-4245 GCA_002316675.1 Tyzzerella sp. UBA1042 | reverse complement strand
TCGCGACGTCCTGTCGCTCGCCCCCTTTCGCCTGCTCGCCTTCGCCGGGTGCTGCATCCATGCTTCGCCAACGCTCGCTTTGTATATTTATGCAACCCTCATGCAACAAAAGGGGTTTTTGCAGTAGAGTCAATCATATATTAGTTGTGGAGTGTATGTGCATGTTCAATATACCAAGCGCGAGGCTGACGGTTCCCCGAGCCGCCGCAGGAGAAATCGTACGCCAAAATTTAATAGATACCGTCCTTAACAGTCCAACAAAGCTTGTGTATATCCATGCCGGCGCGGGTCACGGCAAGACGACCCTTCTGTCGCAATTTGCAAACAGCACCGAAAAGGTCGTCTGGCTTTCTCTGGACGGAGAAAACGATATTTTTACCTTTATAAATACGCTCTGCGAGGCTGTAAAGCAGACTTTCCCGGAATTTGACTTCTCCGCCTCGGAATACCTGCCCTTTTCCGAAAAGAACAATTTCATCTCCATGCTTGCGGGTGCACTGATCTGCAGCATTGAAAATATTTCCGGTGATTTTGTCGCCATCATGGACGATCTGCATACCATAGAAGAAGATGAGGTCAAAAAGCTTATCACCTGCCTGATCAAGTATCTCCCTAACAATGCCAAGCTTTGTTTCGGCAGCAGAGAGGCTCCTTGGCAGGATTTTTTATCGTTTAAAGTAAAGGGCAAGATCACAGAACTGACCCAAAAGGAGCTTGCGTTTACAAGAGAAGAAATCGTCGGTATCCTGGGTTTTGACGATCCCGCCATTTACGGTTCCACGGAGGGGTGGCCTCTGGCCATCCGTTCTTTCCAGGTATTGCTGGAGAACGGTATATCCATTGGCGACATTACTTCCTACGGCAATGAAACTTTGTATGCCTACCTTTTCCGTGAATGCATAGCCAATCTGAACTCCGACATGGTGGATTTCCTTAAAAAATCCGCCTGCTTTGACGTGCTGGACGCACAGATGCTGGATAATGTCCTGAATAAAAAAAATACACGACTCATGCTGGAAAGCCTTGTATCCAGAAATATATTCACCATCAAAACAGGCGACGGGTTTTATCGCTACCACGCGCTTTTCAGAAGCGGCCTGCTGGAAACGGGAGATAAGGACCAAATGCCTTTACTGAGGCAGAAAGCCGCCCGGTACTATTTTGATCATAAGCAGTATTCAAGGGCGGCCCGGTACGCCATTGATTCGAAGGATGACGAACTTCTGGAAAATATAATCCTCGCATGCTACAGAGATTACGTAAAAGCCGGCAATTACAATGAGCTTCGGATATGGTTCCGGGCGCTTAATGATGCGGCGGTCGAACTAAATCCAAGAATTCTTGTGGCCAAGGGTGCTTTTCTGTCCGTTCTCGGAAATTTTGTACAGGCCAAAGCATGCCTTGAGGCAGCGATACCCTTAATGAACAGAGACGATAAGGAGCTTTATTTTGAGGCTATGATGCATAAGGCAAGGGTTCTCCGTAATTTCGTTTCATTCGAGGAATCAAACAGGCTGCTTGATGAGTTGATCGCCAAGCTTGACGATCCGACTGGGGAACTGGCATATTCTGTAGTCATCGAAAAGCTGTACAACCTGTGCTGGAATTCGCAGATAGGCGAGGCCTATGCTCTTGCACGGCATATGATAGAGAGCTGCGCCCATGTCGGCAATATTAAGATCATGCGTTGGTTTGAAAGGTATCTTTGCACAATTCAATTTTTTGCCGGCAGGATGAAGGAGTCGGTTTACTATTACGAAAAATCCCTTGAGCTTCCCGAGGATGAACTGAACTATTTGGGTATGCACAGTACGGGCATCTATGTGGCCAAGGCTTATCAGATGCTGGGAGAACGAAGCCGTTCACTGTCCGCACTGTCGGAGGAGCTTCAACGGCTCAGGAATACCGGAAACTATGAGGAAATGTGGGCAGGCTACCTGTTGGCAGCTGAAATTCACTTTCAGAATACCTTTATTGATAAAATGAACGGCGAAAACGCATCCTATGAAACCGCCGTAAAGTATTTTACCTTGGCGGACGAGTATGCGCCTCTTTACCGTAAAACTAATTTTCAGATGCATTGGGCAAAAATGCAGCGTCTTACCTACAGCCTTATTTTTACGGATGACCCGAAGGAAGACATTGTTCGGGAAATCTTTGAAAATCTTGACCAGGCGGGAGCTTATTTAAAAAGCCTTGTCCTGGCCAGACTTATGGGGTATTTTTCCGCCATATCCGATTATCCGAACGCGGTTAAATGTGCGAACCTGTGCATAGAGACAGGAGAGAGCTCCGGTATGCTCCTTCATGCGTCGCTGGCATACGGAGTACTTGTAAGAGCGGCAATCGAGACAAAGGATCATGAAAAGGCGACCAGCCTGACAGGGCGTTATCTTAAGCTTTGCTCCGACCATGGTTTCTATGAATATTTCAGGTTGCGAAAGGCTTACGACCCAGTCCTGGAATTTGCGTATAACTACGGAATAGAGCCTGAATTTACCAAGCAGATGATAGAATTTGCCGGATACCGACCAAAGAAAGTATATATTGAAACATTGGGAGCCTTTACCGTTTATCAAGACAGAAGCAAGCAAAAGCTTTTAAAATTTAGGTCGAAAAAGGAACGTGAACTTTTGGCCTTTCTGCTCGATGCAGGCGACCAGGGGGCTACAAAAGAACAAATATATAACGCTATTTGGTGGGAATCGGAATCCAATAATAT
>DCDZ01000019.1:0-1319 GCA_002316675.1 Tyzzerella sp. UBA1042 | reverse complement strand
CCGGCATAATGGAATCAGTCATATACCGGGAAAACCGCTATTTTATCTGCCGGGACGAAATTGCGTGCGATATCGACCTTTTTGAAAGGATATATGAAGAATTTAAGCTTCATAATACCAAAGTGCAAGCAAAAAATCTTTTATCCCTATACAAAGGAGAATACTTATCAGATTTCGAAGCACTTTGGGCTACTGCGAAAAGAATCAGGTATCACGAAATTTATGAGGAAGCCGCAAAGTATTGTCTATAAAGCAGAAGGCCTCCATCATCCCTGAAATGCAAGTGGTCTTTGGCAGCTATTCTTTTAATACGGTACAGCGAAAATTTAAAACGCGTTTCTTTACACAGATCAAACGATTACCTATTGTCAACATCTTTTGCGCATTCTTTAGTTAAATTTGTTGCCTTTTTGTTAGCCTGGTAATATAATGCAAAGACAGCTGGCAATTTTGGGCGATTGCTGCGGCTAGAACCAGGATAACTGGAAAAAGAAAAGGAATACGGAGGATGACAACAGTATGAAAAAACTAAAAACACCTTGGTTTTATGTAGTGGTGGCAATATTTATGATGTTTCCAAGCATTGCATTTGCTGAAAACGATATTTATACTGATGTCAAAAAATCAGCAAATGAATTGGCTGAAGTTCTTGTAAATGACTATAATGTTTCCGGAGTTCAGTATGCATTGATTTCTGATGGGAAAATTGTCGTTTCAGGTACATCCGGAATTTTTCACAAAGCTAATGTCAAGACCTTAGATAATAAATCAATATTGGGAATAGGCTCAATAAGCAAAATGTTTCCTGCCACTGCCATAATGCTGCTTTCAGATCAAGGTAAATTGAACTTAGATGAACCAGTCGCAACCTATCTTCCGGAATTTAAAATGGCAGATGAACGCTATAAAGAAATAACTGTAAGGATGCTTTTAAACCATTCTTCGGGAATAATGGGCAGCCTCTATGTTAACAGTGGAATGTATGATTACCCAACTACACTTAATCATGATAATTTTTTAAAAGAGCTTGCCAAACAAAAATTAAAGGGGTATCCAGGAGAATTTTCCGTTTATTGCAATGACGGATTTACCCTGGCAGAGCTTGTTGTTGAAAAGGTTAGCGGCATGAGTTTTTCAGAATTTATAAAGAAAAATATTACGGAACCTCTTGGCATGACTAATACCAAAACACCTCAAGACGACTTTGATAGAAATCGTCTTGCAAGAACATTTATAAATGAAGAAGAAACACCTATCGAAACTTTAAATATGATCGGAGCAGGCGGAGTATACTCAACAGCTGAAGACTTATGCCGATT
>DCDZ01000018.1 GCA_002316675.1 Tyzzerella sp. UBA1042 | reverse complement strand
GATGTTGTGGATCAGCTGCACGAGGATTCTAAAAAGATCAAATCCAAAGACTGTCTTTCTAATTTCTTCAAAAAGCGACAGATTGGTACTTTGAGTAACTGCCTTTATTTTTCTGTTACAGTTCGCAGAAACTCAAGAAAAAGAACCATAAAATTATAAAACGTTTTCAGAAATTTTCATATTTTTTGCACAGCTTTTTTTATATTTTCATTCTCCCATCAAAGGAAGGGCCTTTCAGGGCATTTCTGTTTTTCCCGCAAGCACTGGGTCAATTTACTTAAATTTTCCACAGTTTTTCGATTTAAAAAATGCTCTATTTTCTCCACCTGTTCCAATTCATTGTCCGATCGATTTAAAATGCATAAAAATTGCGAAATCACATCGTGTCGATATAGCAGGTATTCTCCTTCCGCTTTTCCCAAGTCCGTCAACTGGATTTGCCCGTATTTTTGGGAATTGACATACCCTAATTGATTCAGCTGCTGCACCATTTTCGTCGCCGAAGGCGGCTTTACATTTAACATGGCAGATAAATCCCTTACCCGAACAGCCCCCTTTTCCTTTTCTGTACGGCATATCATTTCCAAATAATCCTCCATGGCAGTGGTCAGCTCCGGTGTTTCATTCAATTGGTATCCCTTCAGCGTATAAAAGCCCTCTGTTTTGTGCATTCCCCAGTCCCCCTAAATCATATTTTCATTCCCAGTCACAATTCTTTTTTTCCGGAATACTATGTTCTTAGAAAGTTTCCTTACCCTAAATTTATTCGAAAGGCGGAATCACTATGAATATGAATTGTCTGAACGAAATTGGTCCCGGTGAATGCGCAGTTGTAAATGCCTTACTTTCCACTGGAAGTATGCGTCGCCGGTTGTTGGATATTGGTTTGGTTGAAAATACGGATATTGAATGTCTGGGCAGAAGCCCCGGCGGCGACCCCACAGCTTTTTTGATTCGGGGCGCTGTCATTGCCATTCGTTCCGAAGATTGTGAACAAATCCTTGTAACACGCAAATAATCATTCATTTAGGAGGACTTGTAAAATGGGGCTGACCAATCATTCCACCGGCATCAAGGCCATTGACAGCGGGTTGGAAATCAAAAAGCAAGCTGCAGAGGATAAGGTAATTGCCCTTGCCGGCAATCCCAACGTAGGCAAAAGCACAGTATTTAATAATTTAACCGGTATGAAGCAGCACACCGGAAATTGGCCGGGTAAAACCGTCACCAGTGCCCAAGGCTATTGTGCAACAAAGGCGCAATCTTATGTTCTTGTGGATATTCCCGGAACCTACTCCCTCATGGCCCATTCCGCCGAGGAGGAGGTAGCCAGAAACTTCATTTGCTTCGGCAATCCCGATGGGGTCATTGTTGTATGTGATGCGACGTGCTTAGAGCGCAATTTGAACCTTGTTTTGCAGACCATGGAGATTTCAAAAAATGTGATTGTATGTATCAATCTTATGGATGAAGCAAAAAGGAAGAAAATCAAAATTGATGAACAAAAGCTTTCCGCAAAGCTTGGCGTACCAGTTATCGGCGTCATTGCAAGAAAAAAGAAAAGCCTTGAGGGATTGATGGAGGTGGTTGACAAGATAGCCCTTGGCAAATTGCCCTGCAACCCCCTCTCCGTAAAATACCAGCTGGAAATAGAGGAAGCCATAGATCCCCTTGTGCCGGTGCTTGAGCGCAAGTTTGGCCACAAAATCAACAGCCGTTGGTTAAGCCTAAAGGTATTGGAAGAGGATGCCTCCCTCCTACGAGAAATCAATACTTATTTAGGCACTGATCTCCTTGCAGACCAGGAGCTGGTTGACGCAACACAGCAGGCAAAGGAAATTCTGAATAAATACCATATTGACGCAAACAGACTGAAAGATAAAATTGTTGCAGCTCTTGTTGCCCAAGCCGAAGAGCTCTGCCGGGATACCGTTACCTTTGAGGACAAAAGCTATAACGCTTCCGACAGACGGATAGACAAAATACTCACCAGTAAAGCCACAGGCTATCCGATTATGCTGACCCTCCTTGCAGTGGTGTTTTGGTTGACCATTACAGGAAGCAATTACCCCTCCCGGCTATTATCCAATGGTTTTTTTGAGGTGCAAAACCATTTAACAGCTTTCTTCCAATATATGAACGCACCGGAATGGCTGCATGGTATCCTTGTACTTGGAGTTTTCCGTGTATTGGGCTGGGTTGTATCGGTCATGCTGCCGCCCATGGCAATCTTCTTCCCCCTCTTCACACTGCTTGAGGATGCAGGCTATCTGCCCAGAGTTGCCTATAATCTGGATAAAACCTTTAAGTGCTGCTGTGCTTGCGGAAAACAGGCCTTGAGTATGTGTATGGGATTTGGCTGTAATGCCGCCGGTATCATTGGATGCCGTATTATTGATTCCCCAAGGGAACGCCTGCTGGCAATCCTCACAAATAACTTTGTTCCCTGTAACGGCAGATTTCCCACGCTCATTGCCATGATCACCATGTTTTTTGTGGGTACCTCGGGAAGCCCCTTCGCCTCCGTTTTGTCTGCCGTAATGTTGACAGCCTTTATTCTGCTGGGTATTTTTATGACCTTCGCCGTCACAAGGCTTCTCTCTAAAACAGTGCTCCAAGGGGTGCCCTCCTCCTTTACACTGGAATTGCCCCCTTACAGAAAGCCCCAAATCGGCAAGGTAATCGTTCGCTCTATTTTTGACAGAACCCTATTTGTTCTGGGCAGGGCTGTCATCGTTGCGGCCCCGGCGGGGATGATTATATGGCTGATGGCAAATATCACCGTAAACGACGCAAGCCTGCTTACCCATTGCGCCGCTTTCTTAGACCCCTTTGCAACACTGATGGGGCTGGATGGAGTTATTCTTTTGGCATTCATTCTCGGCTTTCCGGCAAACGAGATTGTCATTCCCATTATCATCATGATTTATATGGCACAAGGAACCATTTTGGAGCTTGACAGTTTGGCTGAAGTGAAGGCCCTTTTCGTCAGCCATGGCTGGACGTGGATCACAGCAATCAGCACCATGCTGTTTTCCCTGATGCACTGGCCCTGCTCCACAACACTGCTTACCATAAAAAAAGAAACCAACAGCTGGAAATGGACTGCCCTTGCGGCTGCGATCCCTGCCGTTCTGGGCGTCATCACCTGCATTTTATTTGCAAGCATTGCAAAACTGTTTCTATAGCGCTTTCCTTCCCCCAATTTATAAAAGCAGCAGAATATAGATACTTCTCTATGTCCTGCTGCTTTTTAATTCCATTATATCCCTTCCTTATTAAAGGGAAGCATGAAAGGTTCTTTTCATCACTTCCAGCTGCTGCTCTCTTGTCAAGCGGTTAAAATTCACCGCATAGCCGGAAACACGAATGGTAAGGGTAGGATATTTTTCCGGGTGCTCCATTGCATCCGCCAAAATGTCTCTATTCATCACGTTTACATTCAGATGGTGGGCGCCTTGCACGAAATAGCCGTCTAAAATTTGAATCAAGTTTTCAATTCTCTGCCCTTCTTCTTTGCCCAGTGCATCGGGAACAATGGAGAAGGTATTGGAAACACCGTCCTGGCACACATTTCTATAGGGTATCTTGGCCACAGAATTAAGGGAGGCCAATGCGCCGTTTTCGTCCCGCCCATGCATCGGGTTTGCACCGGGAGCAAGGGGCTCGCCAAATTTTCTGCCATCGGGCGTGCTTCCTGTTTTTTTGCCATACATCACGTTGCTGGTTATGGTAAGCGCAGACAGCGTATGCTTTGCATTACGGTAAATGGGGTGCTTTTTCAATGCATTGGAAAAATAGGTGGCAATTTCAACGGCAATATCATCCACTCTATCGTCGTCATTTCCATACTTCGGGAAATCTCCTTCCACATGAAAGTCTACCACCACACCATTTTCGTCACGCACAGGCTGTACCTTGGCATATTTGATTGCCGAAAGAGAGTCCGCCGCCACAGAAATGCCTGCTATCCCAAAGGCCGTCAACCGCTCCACATCTCTGTCATGCAATGCCATCTGGCTTGCTTCATATGCATATTTATCATGCATATAATGAATGATATTGATGGTATCCACATATAATTCCGCCACATAGTCCA
Source organism: Tyzzerella sp. UBA1042 (assembly GCA_002316675.1). Classification (GTDB taxonomy): domain Bacteria; phylum Bacillota; class Clostridia; order Lachnospirales; family Anaerotignaceae; genus Chakrabartyella. The sequence goes on along the minus strand of DCDZ01000018.1, from coordinate 4,137 downwards.
ACACTTTTTTATACTGTGCAAGCACCTCGTCAAATTCCAAAACATCGCCTTGCAGGGGTGCAATATTGGGTACAACAGGAACCTTCTGCAATTCATCCACGCCGCCATTGATGGCCAAAAGCAAGGATTTTGCAATGTTTGCCCTTGCGCCGAAAAATTGCATTTGCTTGCCTACACGCATTGCGGATACACAACAGGAAATTGCATAATCATCTCCATACAGCGGACGCATAACATCATCATTTTCATATTGAATGGAGTCTGTTGCAATGCTCATTTTTGCGCAGTATGCTTTAAAGGCAACGGGCAAATCCCTGCTCCAAAGCACAGTCATATTCGGCTCAGGCGCTGTGCCCAAATTGGTCAGGGTATGCAAATAACGGAAGGAGGTTTTGGTTACTAGAGGAGCGCCATTGATGCTGATTCCTCCGATGGCCTCGGTAATCCATGTGGGGTCACCGCCGAACAATTCATTGTATTCCGGCGTTCTCAAATGGCGCACCAGCCTCAGCTTGATAATAAACTGATCAATCAGCTCCTGGGCCTCTTTTTCCGTCAAGATGCCGTTTTTGAAATCTCTTTCGATATAAATATCCAAAAAAGTTGAGGTACGTCCCAAGGAAATTGCGGCACCGTTATTCTCCTTCACCCCTGCAAGATAGGCCATATATAAAAACTGAACCGCTTCCTGTGCATTTTTCGCCGGCCCGCTCATATCAACGCCATATTTTAGTGCCATGGATTTCATCTCTTTTAAAGCTTTCATTTGCATACAAAGCTCTTCTCTGACGCGAATACGCTCATCGGTCATAGTGCCATCAAATTCCGCAAGTTCTCTCTTTTTGTCCTGTATCAAAAAATCCACACCATACAAAGAAACTCTTCTGTAATCGCCAATGACCCGACCCCGACCATATGCATCAGGTAAGCCGGTCAGCAAGCCCACATGGCGGGCCACCTTTGTTCTTTCGGGATACGCATCAAAAACTCCTTCATTATGGGTTTTCCGATAGGCATGAAAGCCTTTTTCCACCTTCTCATTCAGCTTATAGCCATACTGCTCCAAGGCACTTGCGGCCATTTTTAATCCGCCGTACAGGTTTACAATGCGTTTTAAAGGCGCATCCGTCTGCAGGCCGTAAATCACTTCATTTTCCCGATCTATATAGCCCGGTGCAAAATTATCTATGCCGGAAATGATATCCGTTTCCACATCCAAAACGCCGGTTTTCATTTCCTCCACAATCAATTTATGGCATTGATCCCAAAGCTTTCCTGTTTTCTCAGTAACGCCCTCCAAAAAGGATTCGCCACCTTCGTACAAAGCATAATTTTTCTGTATAAAATTGCGAACATCAATACTTTCCTTCCATGTTCCCTCACGAAATCCCTGCCATGCCACTGTATTCATATGCTTAATCCCCTCTCTGTTTTTACAAAATCGTATCTAAAACCATGTTTTGCAGCTGTTTTGTTTTTTCTTTGTCCATGGGCATGACATCCTTTAGTGGATAGTCCATCCCCATTTCCTTATATTTTTCCACACCCAAGGCGTGATACGGCAGCAATTCCACCTTTTCCACATTGGGAATCTCCTTGATGTATTCTTTCATGCCACGGATATGCGCTTCGCTATCCGTCAAACCGGGAACAACCACATGGCGCACCCACAAGGGGGTACCGCTCTTTTCCACAGTTTCTAAAAACTTCGATGGCGCAGAAAAATCGCCCCCTGTCAGCTGCTTATATTCCTCGGGAATATAGTGCTTTGCATCAAATAAAACCAAATCTGTGAATTTTAAAAGTTCCTCATATTGTCCATAACCGTAACCTGCTGTATCCAGGCAGGTAGAAATTTTTTCTTTCTTGCAGACCTGAAACAGCTCCAACACAAATTCCATCTGCAAAAGGGGCTCTCCTCCGGAGCAAGTGAGGCCTCCCGTCTCCCCATAATAGGGACGAAAGCGTTTTAGCCTGTTTAATACTTGATTTACATCCATCTCCCGACCCCCTTGGATATCCCAAGTATCTGGGTTATGGCAATACTTGCAGCGCAGTCCGCAGCCTTGCAGAAAAAGAACAGTGCGGATACCAGGTCCATCCACCAACCCCATGGATTCCATGGAATGGATTCTGCCTTTCTGCATATAATCACCTCTTTCTAATTCATTTTTTTGAAATAGAAAAAGCCGACAATCCGGGCTTTTTCTGCCCAGACGGTCGGCTGTTTTGGCGATTATACTTCACGTGGTTAAACCCACTGTTCCGTCAGTCATATAATCTATGCCTAGATTCTAGCATGGCTTTTTCCCATTGTCAACGAAATTTTTTCGTATCTTTTTCTTAAAAAAGATAGTTTTCTTTTATAAAATAATAGTCTTATTTTATGTGATTTCAGTTTTTTGATTGTACGAAATCACTTTGTTAAATCCATGGCAATTTTTTTATCTGATATTTGTATGAAAGCAGTATTCCCCGCCCTTCTTTTTCCTTTCTCTTTTTCTTCCAAACTTTTATTTTCAAGAGCTATCTTGTTTTTTTCTTCAAATCCATGGATTCTTTATGACAAATGCCTTCTAATGCCACTCACCAAAATAAACAAAACATAACCAAAAAACTCTGGCTAATCTGTGGTAAAAATAACAATTTCGGAACAACCCTTTATATAAAATTATAATATTCATTATTTTTTTTTATTAATTATGACGAAAATATAAAAATATATAGATTGTCTCTATATTTTTGTTATAATAATTGCGAAGAGGTTGAAGAGAAGAAGGAGTGAAGTGATGAATTTAAACCAATTGTATTATTTTAAGACGTTGGCTGAGTTGGAGCATTATACAAAAGCTTCTGAAAAATTAAATATTTCTCAACCAACATTAAGTCATTCAATTGCTGCAATGGAAAAAGAATTGGGGGCAAATCTTTTTGAAAAGCAGGGGCGAAATGTAGTTTTAACAAAATACGGACGCATTTATATGTTCTATGTGGAAAATGCTTTAACGCAGCTGGAGCTTGGCAAAAACCAAATTGAACGACTGATTACCGTAGGGGGTGGCCATGTGGGCTTGGCATATATGACCTCTGTGGGGGCAAACTATGTGCCGGAAATCATTGCCGGATTTTTGGACGATCCCCAGAACAAAAATATTTCTTTTTCTTGCTATGAAGGAAACACAAAAACTTTGCTTTATAATTTGAAACGCGAAAAATACGATTTGGTTTTCTGCTCCATGGTGGAAAATGAGAGCGATGTGGAATTTATCCCCATATTTGAACAGGGCTTAGTTGTACTTGTTCCGGAAAATCACCCCTTGGCGGAAAGAAAGAAGGTCACAATTCAAGATATCTGCCCATACCCTCTGATTTGCTATACAAAAGAAAGCGGTATGCGCCGCATTATTGACGATTTATTTTCTAAGGCGCAAATTATGCCAAACATATTATGCCAATTTGAGGATGTCAACTCCATGGCGGGTTTGGTTGCGGCCAATCAGGGAATTGCAATTGTAACGGATAATCCCACCTTACAAAATTATAATGTAATCAAGCTGGATTTTGACACCGCTTATTCCAAGCGCATGGTTTATCTGGCTTATGTGGTAAACCGGTATCTGCCTCCCGCTGTTGAAAAATTCAAAGACTTTATTCTGCAAAGGCTGGATAAATAAATTCAGAAATTTAAAAAATTCCTCTGGAAAGGACAGCACCCTTTTCGGAGGAATTCTTGCTTCAAGCACCTTGACAGCACACTAAAATATACAGCATACAGATTCTTTTTCCAAAGAAGCTTTTAAAATAATACAAATGGAAAGCTTGCAATGAAGTACAAGCATTTTTTACTTCTTCCTAATATAAAGGCACGCCTTTACAAAATTTTTCTGCCCTCAGCAACGGAAAAGAAACAAATGGCATCCTATCCTAACAAAAAATGAGAAAAAGATTGTTTTTTCAAACAAAATATGCTACAAAATAAACCCATGCATTACCTTTGCCCTCAAAACTTTCATGGAACCATCCTTGAGTTTCCGCAAACTGTAACAGAAAAATAAAGGCAGTTACTCAAAGTACCAATCAGTCGCTTTTTGAAGAAATTAGAAAGACAGTCTTAGGCTAACCGGTAATAGCAGAAAT
>DCDZ01000022.1 GCA_002316675.1 Tyzzerella sp. UBA1042 | reverse complement strand
GGAGTTTTGCATATTCCGTTTGTAGGGCGGCAACATTGGGCAGCTTGCCGCCGATCTGCGCCGCTCGTAATGCTTTGGCTACGGCTTCATACAGGATAATATTACTTTCATGCTCTGCGCGATATTTTTCTTTGTTTTTTGCTTTGCGGTATGCGTCATAGGCGGGCTTTGTCTTTTGGTAGGTAGTGATATTCTTAATCAGCACCGCCATGTCCGCAAGCCGGGTTTCGACGGTCTTTAATGCGTCAGCAGCCTGTTCGTTCTCTGCCACAATTTCTGCAATTTTGGCAGTCAAGTCTGCATATTGCTCTATACGATTTTCTGTAAGAAAATTCATGGTCTTAGCAGCCTGTTTCAGATTGTGGATTTTCGCCCATTGCTCATAGCTCCGGCTCTCCTGCGCCTTGATACTGTTTTCAATGTCTATCAGCAGGGAAACGCCCTTTTTCTCTGTCCGTGGGGCTTTGGCGGTGCGGGTACGTCTGCCCTTGATACGTTCTGTTAGGGCTTCCTCTGTATAGTCTGCGCCGAGGGTTTTTAAACGGGTAAACCGTTCCTGTCCGGGTGCGCGGCATGATATATATTTTCCCGGCTTGATTTCATAGCCTGCTGCTTCCAATCGGCTCAATAATTCTTCAAAATCGGACACTTGCGGGATAAGCGCGTCAATGGCGGTTTTCAGTTTACCTTTCCAACTTGTACCCGTCTTTTCCGCTTGGTACTCTGCATAGCTTTTTCCCTTACTGCCTTTGCCCGGAACGACAACGGATAAACCATGTTCTCTACACAGCTTATCGCTCATGTTCCGTATGCCGTAGTAGCTTCTTTTATTGGAATTGTACTTGTGGAGGTCTACGAAATTAACCGCACAAAAAATGATGTGGTTATGGACGTGTCCCTTATCAACGTGCGTCGTCAAAACGTATTCATGCTGCCTTTTGGTAACAGCGTCGGCAAGCTGCCGCCCGATTTCATGGGCGGTCTGATAATCCACTTCTCCCGGCTCAAAGGATTGTATTAAATGGTGGGCGAGGTTGTTTCCTTTATCCAACGCTTGCGAAAGGGTAAATCCGAACTCAATGTCTGCCGTTTCAAAGGAACAGCCGAAAGAGGACACAAGCATTTTCCCCTCTGTTTTTTCCGGGTTTTGGATATAGTCAAGGGCTTTGCTCAACGTGCTTTTAATAGGCTTAACCTTTGTAACCGCCATATTTCATCTAACGCCCCCTTTATCTCGTCTATGTCCTCTTGATATGCGCTGCCCGTTGTATTGACGCGCCGCGCTATCTGATTGATGTTGACCCCGATTCTCTGTATCTCTGCGGTCATTGCCTTTATGTCGGAATGGTCTATCTGAATGATGTACCCGTCGATTGCCATTTTTCGCAGATACGCCGCCATGTTGCAGGTGGGTATGAGCTTCATTTTTTTCTCTATCAATGTGCGTTCTTCTTCCGTCACACGAAACTTGATTTGCACTGTCCTTTTTCGTCCGTCCACAGATTGCCGCTCCTTTCCGTTTTTAGAGGGTTTGGGATACTTCCCAACAAGCATTTTGCAGGGCAAAATACGGAAGCGGGTACCCGCTTCCTATGCTTGCTAAGAAACTTTCCTCTCACTACCTACAACAACGGAAAGTGCAGATTTGCCAAACAGGAGCAAAAGAAAAAACGCTGCAATCCTCAAAAGGCTGCAACGCTTCTCATTTAATATTCAATTCTGTTCTGGACATTCATTCGTCCTCTGTTTCGACTTCCTTAATCTCTTTTGCCGTGGCGGTAACTATCCGCAATCCCTTGTCGCTCATATCGTCAAGCAGGCTTTCAAGCTGTCTGCGCTGCGTGGATTTGTCCATTTCCTTGTCTGGAAAAAAGAATTGGTCTACCGATATGTCCAAAAGGATAACAAGCTCATAAAAGATTTGCAGGCTTGGGTGCTGTCCGCTATTCTCAATGGACGCAATGTATCGAGGGGCAATGTGCATTTGGTCTGCTAATTGGTTTCTCGATATTCCTTTTGCATTTCGTGCTGCTTTTATGGCTTGACCGAAAGCCTTAAAATCGTATTTCTTGACTTCTCGCTTCATAATATTTCACCCTACTACATTTTACTGTTCACCTTTTCTTTTAGATATGAGTACACATATCATATGATTGATTGTAATAGAGCATAAATTTGAACAACAAAAATACCGGGCAATTTTAACTGCCCGGTAAAAGATTAGATTAGGGAAATACTATATTTTCTTTGAATAACGTATTTCTACTAATGGTTTACCTATATTTATTTCTTGTTCAAAACCGTCAAAATAAAAACCATTTTTTTCATAGAAACTGCGTGCACGAAAGTTGTCTTTTAATACCCATATTTTGACTTGAGTATATCCCAGTAATTTTAGCCGCTCTACACAAAATTGCAATCCCTTATGTGTAGCAGAGGTTCCCCAAAACTCAGGATGAAAGTATATTGAATAAATCTCACCTATATAGTCAGGAGCATTTTCTTCATGGCTCTTATTTAATGATGCTATCCCCGCAGGACGTCCATCAACCCTAAATAGATAGTATTCTTCGGGGCGTGTAGAAATAGCGTCAGCAAATATTTCTGCTCTTTTTTCCGGAGTAAAACTATCTACTATTTCATCTGCTATAATCCCTCTATATGCTTTTTGCCATGATTGTGAATGAACAAAGCCCATTTCAATAGCGTTGTCCTTAGTTGCACGAATAACTTGAAAGTCCATATAAAACACCGCCTTATTTCTGTTGACATTTTAGTGCGAATGTCGTACTATAATAGTACGATTATCGTACCATGTGGAGGGAATTATGTCAATAGATAAAGTAAAAGAGCTAAATGACTTATGGCATATAGTAGGTATGCGTATGAAAGCGGAGATGAATAGCGGGAAATATCCAGCTATATTGGGTGTATCAATGGTGGAATTAAGTATTCTTCAAGTTGTAGAAAATCGCCCTAACTGTATGCTAAAGGAAATTAGTAGTCAATTAGAACTTCCCAAAAGCACCTTAACAAGTGCAATAAATCGTCTTGAATCAAAGGGGTTAGTTAAAAGAAATCTATGCAAAGAGGATAAGCGAGCCTACAATTTAGAATTAACGGAAGTAGGTTTGCAAGCTCAACATGAACATCGCAACATCGAATATGCAATTTTCGAGGATATGTTGCAAAAATTAGACATGGAAGAAAAAAATATATTTATACGCATGTTATCCAAAGCTGTAAGTAGCAAAAGAAATGAAAATGAGAATTATTGAGGTACAGACATGGAGCAAAGTAGATGGTTATTATGTCCTGTCTGCAAAAATAAAACTCGCATTAGGATACGTGGAGACACAATACTTGAAAACTTCCCGCTATTCTGTCCAAAGTGCAAACAGGAAACGCTAATCAATGTACGACAACTAAATATGTCAGTTATCAAAGAGCCAGACGCTAAGACGCAGAGCCAATAACCGTGAATGGAAATCGCAGTTGTCGGCTCTTTCTTTTATTGTGACTGTATCGTGCTACGCGGCAGCAAATACAAGACCGTTGTTTGGCGGTAATGTAGTACATATCCGTTCGATGGCGGTTTTGAAATAAATCAAAGCCGCCGTTTTCTTTTCAAAAAATTAGATAGCGGAGGGTGTATTAAATTTGCCCTTTTTTAAGAACACGGCGGCAAAAGGAGGATGCCGCCGTGTTTATTTGCCTTCTACATAATTTGATACCATTCTACTTGTCAAAAAAAGTCTTTATCCACTAACGGGATATTCTAACCATCAACATGAACACACACATCACCATATAAATGCCAATAATTCCCTTTTGCTCGGTCGCTTTATGCAGCCGAGCTTTTTTGCGTTTTTCTCAAAAGTTTTTTTGAAAAAACAGCCAACATTTCCGGCATTTCCAAAATGCCCGGTGTTGAGGGTTTACGAAAGGGGAAATCATCACCCGCTTTCGCGGTTGCGAAAGGAGGTGAGTACCATGAATGAACCTGTTCGTACCCAATGGCAAATCCGTTGCGCCTTTAACGGCTATTGCAAACGGGCGTTGAAAAACGAAGCAGTCAACGCCCACAGGGACACAAAGCGCCAACAGCTACGCGAAGTGACTTTCTCTGACCTGTCCTCGCAGGAGGAAAATCAGCTTTAC
>DCDZ01000044.1 GCA_002316675.1 Tyzzerella sp. UBA1042 | reverse complement strand
TGGGAGAGCATCTGCCTTACAAGCAGAGGGTCACAGGTTCGAGCCCTGTAACTCCCATTTTCAAACCACTTCTTTTTTAAGAGGTGGTTTTGCTTTTGTTTCCATAAAAAAATCAGTATAGGCAGGGAAATAAAATGAATTCACGCTGTGAGACTTGCTTATATTTTTGCTATGACGCAGAATATAACGAATATTATTGTCAAGTAAATTTAGATGAAGACGAAATGGAACGGTTTTTAAGGGATGAATACCGAGCGTGTCCATATTATCGTCTGGAAGATGAATATAAAACAGTAAGAAAGCAAATGTGAGGTATTTCATGATATTAGAATGGTTAGAGCCAAGCTTTACCGTGGCAAAATGGATGGGCAAGCGCCGGATTGAGGACTTGGGCCTGTTCAGCTTTTGGTCAAGAACGGAGGCCGAGCTTTCTTTGGTCTGTCCTACAGAGCGCCTGCCAAAGGATGCGGAGTGCCGGGAAGATGGATGGGTATGCTTTCGTGTAAAAGAGCAAATGGATTTTTCTTTGGTGGGCATTCTTGCAAAAATATCTGCCTGCCTTGCAGAAAAACAAATCAGCATCTTTGCCATATCCACCTTTGACACAGACTATATTTTTATAAAGGAAGAAAAAGCCTCTTTGGCGCAAGGTGCCTTGGCTGAGGCTGGGTGGCACTTTGCCAATGCAGCCCCACGACTTTCATAAACCTTTCTCTGGATGGAGTATATTTAAAATACAAAGAGCTTTCCAATCTCCTGAATTTACTTTCAAGAAGCAGAAAGCTCTTATTTTATTTCGATTGCATATCTTAATACAAAAGGTAAAAATAACAGCCGGAAATTAGGCCGCTTACGACAGAGAACAGAAAATGAAGGGAAATTTCCAAGGAAATTCTACGTATGGAGGAATTTACCTTTTCTTTTCTCTTGCTATTTTTTGGAGAAATTCGTATACTTTGATAGAGAGACATAAAATTTTGGCACAGTATAAGAAGGCACAGAGAGGTAATTTGCTTTGAATGAAGTATTAAAGGATTGGGGAAATGTCATTTTCAGGGCCGCACTTATTTTGACCTTGCTATTCTTCTTTTTGTGGCCTGTCAGGCTGCAAGGAAGCTCTATGGACCCTACGCTCAATGATGAAGATTTGGTCTGCATGAGCCGTTTTTTGGTTCAAATGCAATGGTACGAAAGGGGCGATATTGTTGTTTTTCAATATCATGAAGGCGGCCGGACAAAAACGGTATTGAAACGCATTATTGCCACAGAAGGAGAGCATATCCGTTTGCTTAGGGATGGTTCTATTGAAATTGACGGAGAAATTCTTGAAGAAAGCTATATCCAAGAGCCAACCAATGGCCTGGTGGATATGACCATACCTGCGGGTACGGTGTTTGTTCTGGGAGACAATCGAGATGTAAGCTATGACAGCCGTCAAATGGGTGTCATTTCCTGCAAGGATTTAACGGGAAAGGTGATATTTCGCTGGTTTCCCTTTGGTGAGATACGTATTTTTTAACAACGAATTACCCCTAGGGAGAGCGCTTCCCTCCCTTCAGGGCGCAGTATAAAATGAATCTGGTTCTAAGAAAGACTCTTTTAGCATAAACTCTATGGGATTATATGCAAGAAGGGTCTTTTTGTATCCTTTTTCCATGCTTTCTGGAGGAAGATTTTCCCGAAACCCTTCGGTTTTAGGAATACAATCACAGAAATCCAATATATTTATATATAGACAAAGGGTGGATGGTGACCGAGAAAAGGGAAAAGCCCGAAATCAGTGTCTGAAAACTGCCGCAAGAATAGCGAAGGAGGTTTTATGTGCCGATGGAATGGGAAAGAAAGGAAATCATATTAAAACAGCAGGGTGGGAAACAAGCCTCTCAGATCTTGCTGGAAGGGGATATCATCGCACCTGACAGCAAGCCGGACGTAAGTGAAGTTTTGTGTTGCCACGGAAAAGTGAAAATGAAGGATGTACGGGTGGGGGACGATCGCATCAATCTTTCGGGAGAGCTGGACCTAATCATCTTATATTCTTCAGAAAAAGGCGAAGACGCAATATATGCGATGAGATCCAGTTTGCCCATTGAGGATATTCTCTATATGGACGGACTGGAAAAAGATATGCAGGTAAAGCTGGCAACCACACTGGAGCATCTTGATTGCCAAGTCATCAATGACAGAAAGCTGGGCATCAAAGCGGTGATTGGGCTGACAGCTAATGCAGAGCGGAACCATAAAGTCAATGTTGTTGTATCCACCGAGGGCAATGGCATGGCTTTTTTGGAAGACAAACTGCGCATGGAAGAAGTGGTGGTTGAGAAAAAAGAAGAATTTACCGTGAAAGAAGAAGTGACATTGCCTCAAACAGTGCCGGCCGCAGGGGAAATTTTAAGCAATGATTTCTACTTGTCGGATCAAGAGGTGCGCCCTATGGATGGGAAGGTGATGATTCGCAGCAATTTATGTGTAGATATTTTATATACGGACGACCAGGGCACGGGAACGGTACATATCTGGAATGAAAAGATCCCTTTCAATGGATATTTAGATGCAGAGGGGATCACCCCCAAAAGCACCGTAGAGGTAGATTTGACTGTGGAGGATGCCTCTGTCAAAACCGGCTTGGATGATGACGGAGAGCCAAGAATTTTAGATGTCAATGCATCCATTGCCGGAGAAATGTCTGCATGGGATGAGACAGAAAAAAATGTGGTTACCGACGCCTATGCCCCCGGTATGGACACAGAGGTTGTGTGGGAAAATGTAACCTATCCTGTTTCTATCGGAAGAACAAAAAATCAGTTTACCATGAAAGAACGGATTACCTTGGCAGAAGAGGAACGGCCCATGCTGCAAGCCGGAAAAACATGGGGGACCCTGCAAATTCAGGAGGTAAACGCCCAAGAGGATACCATTCAGGTGGAGGGTGTTTTGAATGCGGAGATTCTCTATTTCTGCCAAGAGGATGACCATGCCATTTGTATGATAAACAGGGGGATTCCCTTCAGCCAGAGAATTGAAATGAAGGGCGTTCTGCCTGAGGACGAGGTGGATGTAACGGGGCGGATAGAGGAAATCGATTTCCAAATCCTATCAGATCGGGAAGGAGAGCTTCTTGCCTCCGTCCTTTTGCAAGCCGAGTCGGAAAGGCAGGAAACGGCACAGCTTGTTACTGATATTCGTTTGCAGGATACCGATGGTTCCCAAAGACCCGTTGCCAGTGCCGTCATTTATATGGTGCAGCCGGGGGATAGCCTTTGGACCATTGCAAAACGCTTTGATACTACCATTGAACGCATTTTAATGGTCAATGAAATTGAAGACCCGGATAAAATTTATCCCGGGCAAAAGCTGTTAATTGTAAAAATGGCTCGATAGGACTGTTTCTATGTGGAGAAGGGTAGAAGTATTGGAGCAACCACCGTCTTTTTTGGCGGTGGTTGCTTTGGTGTGGAAAGAAGGTGAAAATACAGCCTTGCTATGATTTCAATAGAGGCAAGGCTTATTTTTTACGCTATCGTTGCTTTACAGCCCTTACTTCGAGAAAATTTCTAGCTTAAGGAGTTTCTTAAGATGTTTCCTTTTCTATGTACAAGCCAAAAAGAGAGTGTGTTTGCGGTTGACGTTTGTTGAAACCCCTTGCTTACGAAAAAAGCTTTATCCTTTGTTAGCCGTTTATAGGTGCGCTCTTTTTCTTCCCTAAGCAAGAAACTAAGAGTGAATAATTTGTAAAAAATCTCTTTACTTTAGCGTGGTAGTGTGGTAATATAATAAAGAGATCGGGGCGGGGAGCCCCAATAAACGTAAAAGGGGAAATGATGTATGAAAAAATATTTATCACTGTTATTTGCAATGGTATTGGGTGCTTCCATGCTGGCCGGTTGCGGTCAAAAGGAGGAGGCTCCGCCTGCTGAGGAAACGCAGGCGCAGGAGCGCACCAAATTAGTCGTGGGCTTCGATGCAGAATATCCGCCCTATGGCTACCGGGATGAAGCGGGAGAGTATGTTGGCTTTG
>DCDZ01000039.1:874-21599 GCA_002316675.1 Tyzzerella sp. UBA1042 | reverse complement strand
TACTCCTTGCCATTTACCATAATGCTCAGGCAATTCTCTCCATTGGCAGCCGCTGCGGACTATCCATAACATACCGTTCAACATGGTACGATTATTTTTTCTGGGTCTACCTCTTTTACCTGTGTTTTCAGGTGGTAGCAGGTCCCTTATTCTGTTCCATTCTTCATTGGTTAATTCGTATCGTCTCATTGTTCTAGTTTACAGTTATATTTATTTTTGCGCAACTTTTATTTTACAAACAAGCCCTAATAGAAAATAAAATTTTTCTAAACTTAGGTTGAAAAGCCATCCATTTGTAATAAGACAGTGGTAAGGCAAGTGAAAAAATCAATACTCTAATTGAAACAACAAAGTCAATCATCTTTTTCAAAATATAAAAGAACTCCATTTTTTAAAATCCAAAATGGGGCCTCTTTGACGTTCTGAGATAAATATAAGTTACTATACTTATTTTACATAAATACCAAACCAATTTTCATTTTTATATACTTTTTTAATAAATTTACCTGCGTTTTTTAATCAGAAGAATTACAATTGTAATTATACCTATAAGTATAATTAACTGGAATAATATCAATAACGTAGGCAATAATGATAAAATCATGTAATACACGCCCTTCATAAATTAATCATGTTATACATTTTATCAATCCATATAAGTATTTATCGAAATTTTATTAGTACCTGTTCCAACACCATACACCCATGTTACAGGATAGTAATTAAGATATATATTTCCACTTGAAGAAGCTTTCAATGTAACATAGCCTTCTGCTTTAATATCATATCCAGAATCTAATGTAAAATCGAAATCTTTAGAATCTACACCATAAAGTTGAGGTGGTGTTACTGATATAGTTGCTTTTGTACCAGTCATATCTACAACCCAACCATTATTGATTCTGTCAATACTATATGTTGTCTTAGTAACAATTTTACCATCCAAAGGTGCAGAAAAATGAAAAGTATATGTTGTTGTTAATATATCTCCCTCAGAAACAGTATATTTTGTATTTGTACTTTTAAGAGTAGGCAACTGATTCCCAGACTTATCAGATAGATAAGTCTCAACTTCTACTGTATACGTATTACCATTAGACGTAACATAACTATGAGTTTCAGTATCGTTAATATTCATACGTAAATTTTCGGCTTCTAAATAAGGTTGTAATTCCTTTAGATATTCTTCTAACTCAGTATTTAATAACAATAAGGTAGCAGGATCATCGGCAACGATTTTAGATACGTCATAATCTTCCACGCCATCATTTGTGATTTCGTCAGAATTACTATATGCAAATGCTGTTGTCCCCATATTAGCCATAATACCCACTGCTAGTACCATAGATAAAGTTTTTTCATTTTAAACATAAAAATCCCTCCTATAATTTGTTTTTTATAGACAACTAGTTGACATCTCAATTCCTAAGTACTTAACATAACCATTATATACTCACTAAAAAATAAAATTCTAATAATCTTTCCAAATGACTGTTATGATGATATTAAAAGCTAACTCTACTCCATTGGAAATACTCCAGCGTAAAGTCCATAAACAATTGCATCTTTGTCTTGCTCTTTAGCCATCCCATTTTTAATCCATACATCTGAAAATTTTCCTATCTGTTTCGTAAACATTTTACCACAGCAAGTATAGAACCACCTCTCCTAAAAAGCATAAAATGTTTTTAAAAACTCCATTTCCTATTTACACCAAAACCAACAAATTATGGATTATCAAACATTTTCATGCTTTTTCTGCTGTTGTTGAGCAAAGGCTAAACCCGCGGACAATGCAATTCCTATGCAACCTAAAAAAGAAAACCTATTTTGTTTCAGTAAAAACAAAATAATTATTACAGCACTTTCAATGCCTAAATGAACAACAGTTTTTTTGTAATAGTATTTTTGTTCACCTTCATCAAGTGGTTTACTAGGTGTTTCCACAGGGGCAAGTTTCAGAAGAACCGGTATAGCTATAAGTAACATAGCAACACCTAAATAAAACATATACCCTTCGGGTGTAAACTTTATGACACTTAACACCAATATGATAAATCCATTTGACATCAAATAGCAATTTATTGCCTTCTTGCAGTGATACCCACCTGCATATGTACGAATAAAAGCGAAAGACCCAAGAAATATAAGGCTTTCTAACACCAATCCAAACATAACACCTAAAATGACTGTCGTGAGAATATTCAAAGCTAACTCCATTCCAGCGGAGAGGCCATATACAATTACATCTTTGTCTTGTCCTTGAGATATCTCGCTTTTAATCAGTACATCTGCAAGATTTTCCATTTGCTTCGTAAACATTAGAATTTGCGCAGTTTCTTAGCTGAGTCCGGTAGCTTTGGCTGATGTGCCATATACAAGCACGTAGTGTTTACATTTAGAGTTGTGATCATCAAAGCTAGGGAAGCAACCACCCCTCCTAAAGAATACATAAAGTTTTTATAAGCACCGTTCCTCATTTCACTTCCTCCTTTCTTATACTTGAAACATAATTTTTTGATATCCGTATGGTATCATATTTTGTCCATCTGTGCGGGCAGTTGTAATAATTGGTATGTTTTTATGTAATAATTGGTTGTTTTTAATTTATATCTGGAATCAAAACAACAACGGAAAACATATCCCCCGTATGATTCATTTGTATTTCACCATTATAATTTGATATTGTTTGGAGGATATTTTGAATACCTATTCCATGCTCTATATTAGAGGACTTTGTTGTTTGGGGAATACCATCTTTTATATTAAGCTTCCCGTTAAATGAATTATCAAGCAAAATAACCATGCTTCCTTTGGTGCAATGCATATATAAACGTAATATTTTATTGTCTTTTGTTTGCTTAATGGCTGTTATTGCATTATCCAGTAAGTTCCCAAGTATAACAGTTAGATCGAAAGCTAATATATTAAGATGTTGGGGTATCCTGATATCCAGTTTAATGTCAACCTCCTGCTTGTTCAATGCTCTTAATTTAAAATTTATAATACTATCTACAATAAAGTTTTCGGAATATGTAAAATTCTGATCACCATTAATTTCGGACAATATTTTATTTGTATATGCTTCAAAATCCTCATATTGCTGATTTCTATAGATTGATTGTAATGCTAATATATGATTCTTTATATCATGCTTCAAAGATTTGATTGTGGACAAGGACCGGTTTATAATTTCGGCTTGATTTTCATATGCAATATTTTGTTGCTTCAATAAATTCCTTTCATTACTTAAAATCATAGCGTCGTAAATTTTCTCATCAACAAATATAATCATTCCATCTATTAGTAATACGATAACGCTACTAAGTATCACTTGCGTGATTGAAATATGCTCTTTTTCAAATGACATGAGAAAAAAATATAATGTACCGAACAAAATAAGAATCTGCGCGACATAATAGAAGGATGGAACTGGATAATTTTTAATTTTCGATTTTTTGAATTTATGTATCAGGTAGGTGAGGATTAACATAACCAATCGCATTAAAACGATACCTATAATAGAGCTGAATTTACTATTCTCAAAAGCCGTTATTCTAAAATAACCGGTTATCCTCCATAGCAATGCTTCAATGATAAATAGAAATAAATACAAAAAAAGTGCATGAACGATTCTTCTTATCATATTTGAATCATAATGAAATGATAATAAGAAAAAGGATAAAAGATTATATATTAAAAATACGATTGGTTTTCTTGTAGTTAAATAAAGCACAACTAAAAATACAGCATATAAAAAATAGGAGAGCATTTCATTTTTTTGTTACTGAGTCGTTCACCCAAAAAACATCTATTTAATTTATAAATTGATATTACATAGATAGGAGTTGTTAAAATGAATATAATCTCATAAATTGACATCTCTAAGCTCCTTTATAAATTGGATTTGCAACTGATGTATATCTTTTAAGTTTCTTTTGCTAATAGGAATGGTTACTCCATTGATCATTAGGATGGTTTCAGCCGAAATTTTTTCAATATAATTATAGTTTACGACATATGAAACATGGGTAGTCACAAAGCTATTTGGGAGCTGCGTTTTTATATTTTCTAAGGTTCCGTAAAATTCGTCTGTTCCATTTAAAGTAGTGATTTTTACCTTTCTAAGCTTGCTTTCAAAATATAAAATATCTTGAATTGCGATTTGTTTAAATTCATGCCCAACTTTATACTTAAAAATTTTTTTTTCTTTGTCTAACAGTTTCAATGCTAAATGAATACATTTTACTAGCTTATCTTTGTCAATGGGTTTGTCCATAAAATTGAATGGCTGAACATCGAATAGCTGTCTTTCATATCCTGATTTTGATGATATGAATACAATTTTACTAATATAGTCATCCAGTTTATTTCTAATGTTAGTTCCAACCTCAATACCGGTTGTACTTTTTAGCTCTATATCAAGAAAAATTAAATCAAAATAATGCTTATTTTCAATGTAGTTAAGTAATTCTTTTCCATCATAAAAAACTTCAATATCAATTTTTGTGTTACATTGTATACTATAATCAAGAATCATTTGTTCAATTTCTATACACATATATAATTATCATCGTCACATATAGCTATTTTCAACATGAAATCTCCTCCTGATCATGAATACTATCAATATACCATATTAAGGTGCTTATTTCATTAAAATGTAGTGGTTTCTTTATCTGCTAGGCTCTGAAACCCTTAGTTTTAGGAGGCTTTTACGTTGCTCACCAATATTTGGCGCAATAGGGCTGCATAAGACAGTGGGTTTCACCACAAAAATTCTTGATTTTATGTGGGTTTCAGAGTATTCTTATAAAAAGATAAAAACAATACATACTCTTAAACTCCATAAACACTGGAAGGCCTTTTTCGGGCTGCTTGGAACCTCCTCCAAAAAACGGAGTATGCCGCCAACCATAAATTTGGCAGACATACCGGGCTTGGGGGATTTTTTAAAATCATTTTAGTAAAGGAGCAGGAAAAATGAAGGACTATAAATTTCGTCTGCAAATGATCTCGGGTGTATATTTTATTGTTGTATCCTTGGGGCTTTTTTTATGGATACATTTTTTTTCGGCGGATAGCTTAGTAAAGCATATCCCTTTTGTGGCATTGGGCCTTGTTATTTTGTGGTTTTTATTGGTATGTGCCGTGCTGAAACGGGGAGAAAAGAAAGAGGAGGACAAAGGGTGAATGAGCGTGTGAGAAAGATATTAGAATATAATCGGGTGTTTGTGGAAAATGAGCTTTACTCAAAATATGCAACATCAAAATTTCCCGATAGAAAAATTGCCATTCTATCCTGCATGGATACCAGAATGACAGAGCTGCTGCCTGCGGCATTGGGCTTAAAAAACGGGGATGTGAAGCTGATTAAAAATGCCGGTGCGCAGATCAGCCACCCCTACGGGAGCGTGATTTTCAGCCTGTTGGTTGCCATTTATGAGCTTGGCGTGGATACGGTTTTGGTCATTGGCCATGATGATTGCGGGGGACGTCTTTTGGACGGGGCAAAAATTGTGGAGAAGATGCGGGCGAAGGGCATTACCCAAGAGGCCTTGGACGAAGCGGAGCGCAATCACCGTAACCCCGTGGAATGGCTGACCGGATTTGGCGATGTATGCTGTGCCGTGGAAAAAACGGTGGGAATCATCCAAAAGCATCCGTTAATTCATAAGGGTGTGGAGGTTTATGGGTTTGTGATGAACCCCGAAACAGGCAGTATGCGCCCGGTAAAGTATGTGTAGGCAGTTTTTGTGGCGGCAGATGGATACGAATAAAGCCGTGGGGAGGATTATGGCGGAAATACGAAGGAAGGCTCCGGAGAAAACGCTGTCTGAAATTGCCTATCCCTCAGCGGAAATCCCTTATCTTTTTGTATCGGATGGGGGGAAAACCACGGCATCCTTGGGGCGATGGGGCTTTCGATTATCCATGGACAAGCTGGTTTACAATGCAAGGCAGGAGACGGTGCTGTCCAAGGGGATGTTTCAGGGGTGCTTTGCACAGGGCAGATGCATTGTTCCCGCCCATGGTTTTTTTGAATGGGATACAGAACACCGGCAGTTCTTATTTTCTCCAAGGGCGCAGACCCTGCTATATTTTGCCGCCCTCTATAGACAGCAGGGAGAAAAAACGGAAATTATTATTTTGACCACGCATAGCAAAGGGGAAATTGCAGCGGTGCATCACAGAATGCCCCTGATTTTGGAAGAGAACCAGCTTCGTCCATGGCTTTATGATACGCAGGCCGCCAAGGAGCTTTTGTCCCAAGTCAGCTTTCCGCTGCAGGGAAAATTGACGGAAGAGTAAGGCTGCCGGTATTTCCGAGGGCCGAAACAGAAAAATACGGTATTTTAGAATCTTAAGTCTTTTTTACGAACATAGAAATTCTGGAAAACTATGTTACAATGGAAAAAGAGCATATTGCTTTATACAATCATCGGGGAGGGTACTATGCATATAACTTATTTTAACCACAGCGGTTTTTTGGTAGAAACGTTGAACAAGGTACTGGTGTTTGATTATTATTCCCAAGGGGGACGCTTTGATTTTTTTCATCCAGATAAATATGAAGGGAAGGAAATCCTTTTTTTTGTAACCCATAACCATGGCGACCATTTTGATACAAGGATTTTGCAGTGGGCGGAGAATGCCGCCTACATTCTTTCCCAGGATGTGGTGCTTGACCCTGCTTTTAAGGGCGAGGTGTTGTTTGTAAAACCCCATGAAACCTATACCTTCCATGGCCTTACCATCGAGACCCTGCTTTCCAACGATGAAGGTGTTGCCTTTGCGGTGGAAGGAGACGGCGCAAAAATTTACCATGGAGGAGACTTAAATTGGTGGCATTGGAACGGAGAAAGCAAGGAATTTAATGACGGAATTGCCAAGAGCTATCATGAGGAAATTGCCCGGATCAAGGGCAGATATTTTGATGCTGCCTTTGTACCGGCGGATCCCCGCTTGGAAGATAAATATTCATGGGCAACGGATTATTTTATGGAAAAGGTGCAAGCCAAGGCCGTATTCCCCATGCATTTTTGGGGCAGGTTTGACGTTTGCAATCAGCTGGCGGAAAAACCCTATGGGGATAAAATCATAATCATCACCAAAGAAAATCAAGAGTTTTCTCTTTGATAGATACATGGCTTTCCTTGGGGCAAATTGGGAGTGAGACAGTATGAAGGGCAAAAATTGGCGGGAATATGGGCCGGCAGAAAAGCAAAGAAAACGTCACCGTCGCAGAACAGGCGGTTTTTTGAGAAAGCTGATTCTTTCCTTACTTTTGTTCGTCGTTGGCTATCTTGGGTTTGTATTTTATTTCCACAACAGCAAGCCTTATGTCATCGGGTTGGATGCGGGCCACGGCGGCATTGATACAGGGGCTGTGGGTGTCATAGAAGAGGTGGCACTGACAGAGGAAACAACGGCCATGCTGACGGAGCTTTTAAAAGAAGACGGACGTTTTCGGATTGTGCTTTCCCGAGAGGAAGGGGAAGGAAAAAGTGTTACCGATAGAAATAAGCTTTTTCAAAGAGCAAAGCCCGATTTGGTAATTTCTATCCATGCCAATGCCGGCGAAGATGGGTCGGCCTTTGGGTTTGAATGCTACCCCTCCCCGCCGGGCAAGGAGAATCATGAGGAAAGTGTGGCCTTTGCCCATTCCATCGCCCGGGAGATGGAAGCTGCCGGCGCAAGGCTGCGGGGGATCGATGGCATTCGGTTTGGCTATTATGTGCCCGATGCGGGGGGCAACGAGTCAAAGCTTTTGGTGGAGTCCAACGATACCCAGGTTTATACCTACGATACCTTTGGTATGCTGAAAAATATGAAGTGCCCTGCGGTTTTGGTGGAGCAATGCTTTGTCACAAATCAGCAGGATGTGGATCAATTTGGTACGGAGGAAGGCTGTAAAAAGGCGGCACGGGCCTATTACCAGGGCATATGTGCATACTTGGAATCCTTGGAAGCCAACAGGGCTTGATCTGTACAATAGGCGTAAAAAGGAGAAACTCAATTCTGTATCAACGGAGAAGCCGGACTGCATATTTATAATAATTATCATAAATATGCAGTCCGGCTTCTTTTATGTTGAGAGCTATACCCCTGAGAGCGTACCCTTTAGGTGATCTCTAACTGCTTCTCCTTAAGACGATGGTTTGTGGCCTCTCGTAGAAGGGTATAGAGGACAGAAACGATAGGGATGCATACAAGCATACCAATGATGCCAAATAAACTGCCGCCGATGGTCACCGCAGCCAGAACCCAAATGGAGGGCAGGCCCACAGAGCCGCCCACAACATGGGGATAAATTAAGTTCCCCTCTAATTGCTGTAAAACCAAAAAAAGAATCAGGAAGATAAGGGCTTGGGCAGGGTTTACCGTTAAAATCAAAAATACACCCACCAAGCAGCCGATGAATGCGCCGAAAATAGGGATCAGCGCAGTAAAGGCGATGAACACACCCGCCAGCAAAGCATAGGGAAGGCGTAAAAGGCTCATAGAGAGAAAGAACAGGCATCCTAAAATGACTGCCTCTAAGCATTGTCCCGTTAGAAAGCTTGCAAAAATGCCATGGGTCAGCGTACAAATTTCCACCGTGCGCTTGGCATATTTTTCGGGAAGAAATGCAAAAAGAAGCTTTCTGCACTGCCGTCCCAGGGTTTCCTTTTGCAGCAGGATATAGCAGGCAAAAACAAAACCAATGAAGAAGGTGGTAAATGCACTTAAAATGCCCTTGGCAACACCAATGGTGGAATCGAAAATATTGCCGCCGCCGGACTGAAAGAAGTCGGCAATGCCGGATATAAGCTGCTGCCAGTCAATTTGAATGCTTAAAAGCCAAGCCAAGACCTCGGGATAAGCGGCAAGCAGGGTTTGCAGTCTTTCTGCCAAAAGGTTGATTTTTTTTGGCATAGACTGGGTTAAATCCGTCACGGTGGAGGCAAGCTGCGGCAGAACCAGCGCCGTTACAATGAACAGTAGCGCAAGCACAAAAAGAATGGAAAGCAGGAGGCTGACGGGATTGGTCAGCTTCTCAAGGCGCCGGGCCTTCTTCCCCGTTGCTTTTTTTAAAGGCCTTGCAAAAACCATTTTTTGTATCCGTTCCATAGGCACGCTGAGTATAAAAGCAATGGCACAGCCCAGAATGAACGGAAACAAAATGTGCAGGAGAAAGCGCACTGCACTCAGTACGGTTTCAAAGCGGTACAGGCCGATTAAAACCAGTATTGTAAATACAATCAGCCCTCTGATTTTGCGAAGCGTATTACGGTCAAGCTCCAATTCTTACACCTTCCTTCAGTGTTTGGCAGTATGTTTTTTGTATTTTGAAAAGAAAGGTTTCCCTTCCGTATATATCTATGGGACGACAAATAGTATATCATGTACCGGGGGAAATAGCAATAAACCCGGGGGCCGCCGGGGAACCATCCTTTTGCCAAATAGAGGCAGACAAAGGAAAACCCCTGCCCGAAGGTTGACCGCACTGTCCGGATGTAGTATTCTATTCACAGAAAATGACAGCAGACCAAAGGACGGAACCCCAATGACAATAGATATTTTTAAAAATTTAGTATTGAACCTCTCCATGCTGGTGATTATCGCCCAGTTTTTGACAAAAACAACATTCATCAAAGAATTTATGTTTTCCTACAAAACGGATATCAGATCTCAGCTTGCCATGGCTGTGGTTTTTGGCCTTATCAGTATTTTATCTACCTATACCGGCACAGATGTAAACGGTGCCATTGTAAATACCCGTGTTATCGGCGTTATGTCCGGCGGCATCATCGGTGGGCCCGTTGTGGGTATGGGGGCGGCAATCATCGGCGGCCTGCATCGCTATTTTTTTGACGTAGGGGGCTTTACCTCCTTGGCCTGTGCCATTTCCACCTTCGTGGAAGGGGTCATGGCTGTGTTATGCGCAAAGCATCTGAAAAGGAATAATTGGAGAAAAATAGATATTTTCTTGATTGCCGCCTTAGCAGAAGTTTTTCAGATGATGATTATTCTGCTGGTGGCTAAGCCTTATGCCGCTGCCTTGGAAACGGTGAAGATCATTGCCCTGCCAATGATTTTGTTTAATTCTGTGGGCATGGTGTTTTTCATATCTATATTTAACTCCATTTTTATTGAGCAGGATAACGAATCTGCAAAAAGAATCAAGCTGGCCTTTGATATTTCCGAGCAATGCCTTCCCTATCTGCGAAAAGGAATGTATCACAAAGAAAATATGGACCGGGTTGCGAAGATGATTTTGGAAAATTCCAACGACGGCGGTGTGGTTATTACCGATACGGAGAAAATTTTAAGCTATCAGTGTGATGTTGTGCCACTGGGGGGGAACGTTGAGGAAAATCCTTTGCCGGAAATTGCCCGGAGGGTCATTCAGGAGGATGCGGTGATCGTTGCCCAAGGGGCGAAGGAAGAGGATTTGTTCTATGCCCAGCTGAAGCGGTTTACCATTGTGGGGGCGCCTTTGCGCAGCAAGGGAAGCGTGGTTGGAGTTATTTTAATTTTTACCAAAAAATTCAAGCTTTCCATTCAGACAGATAAGGATTTTGCCGATGGCTTGTCCAAGCTTATGTCCACCCAGCTGGAATTGGTAGGGGCCCAAAAACAGAGAGAGCTTTTGCATAAGGCGGAATTTAAGGCACTGCAGTCTCAAATCAACCCTCATTTTTTGTTTAATGCCTTAAATACCATTACTGCTTTTTGCCGCGAAAAGCCGGATAAGGCCCGGGAATTGCTCATTGTGCTAAGCACTTATTTTCGCAATACCTTAAACACCAATCAATATATGATCAATATTTATGATGAATTTTCCCATGTGAATGCATATTTGCAGTTGGAAAAGGCCCGCTTTGAGGATAGATTGACCCTGACCATGGACGTTCCCGGAAATTTGCAGTGTCAGGTGCCGAGCTTTATTTTGCAGCCCATTGTGGAAAATGCGGTGAAGCATGGGGCAATGAAGCGCAGCACGGGCAGTGTGGCGGTAAAGGCAAGGCAAACGGAGGAGCAGGTGGTTATTTCTGTAAAGGATTCCGGGTATGGCATCCCCCAAGAGATTATAGATGCCCTGCATCAGGATACGCTGGACAGCTCCAAGGTAGGGCTTTCCAATGTGAATAAAAGGCTCCGGAGTATTTATGGACAGAACTATGGCTTGGATATTCGTACTTTTTCGGAAGGAACGGAGGTTATTATAAAAATTCCATTAAATAAGGGGGCGGAGGGCGATGAAGATAGCAATTGTGGATGATGAAAGGCCATCCAGAAGCGAATTGAGGCACTTAATCTCTGAGTATGTTCCGAAGGCGGAGATTTTGGAAGCCAGCTCAGGAGAAGAGGCTATGGAGCTGTTTTTAAAAGAGGATTTCGACTTGATTTTTATGGATATGAATTTGGGTGATGTGGATGGGGCAACCGTGGCGGCCATGGCCAAAAAGGCCCAGCCCAGGGTTGAAATTGTTTTTGCCACAGCATACAATAACTATGCGGAAAAAGCCTTTGATATTGACGCACTGAACTATATTTTAAAGCCCTTTGATCCCAAACGGATTGAGCAGACCTTGCAGCGGTATCGCAAAAAGCGGGGGCAGGAGAATGAGGCCAGAGAGGGGCTGCGGGAAGAGGAAAAAAATGCCCTCTCAAAGGTATCCATTACCTGCGATAAAAAAATGATTTTAATTGACATTTCCGATATTGTGTATATTGAAACGGGGAACCGTGTGTGTATTGTGCATACCAAGGGAAAATCCTATACGGCGGCCAGTTCTATGAATTCCTTTGAAGAACGGCTGAAGGACAGCGGGTTTTTCCGCATTCATAAGAGCTTTTTGATCAACCTAAAGTATGTGATAGAAATTTATCCATGGTTTAATAATACCACCTGTGTAAAAATGCAGGGCTACGAAAAGGAAATATTAACTGTAGGAAGAAATCAAATTAAAGAGCTGAAACGGCTTTTTAGTATGTAATACTGTAAAAAAGGCTTTGCCGCTGTATGGAGGCAGAGCTTTTTTACAAGGAAGAAAGCACAAATTTTTCCCCTGTGAGTGGAAAGTTGCAAGAATGATGGGAAAAAATATAAAAAATATACGAATTTAACAGTGATTATTATTTGACAATTAAATTTAAATGTATTTTGCACAGTGAATTTCACACTTTATGCCGTATTTCTAACCAGTGACACAGAAAAGCATTACAAAACAATGAAATTGCGTTATCCTTTTCTCAAGAAGCATATTTCTAAGGAAATGTGTTTCTCGTGTCGTCTGGGGCGTTCCGGAGGGCACGAGGCAAAAGAAATTATACAATAATGTATTTTGAAGGAAGGAAGGGAATTAGTATGATTAGTTTCTTTGTTTGTCTTGTAATTCTCATTGTGGGCTATTTGCTGTATGGTGCTTATATTGAAAGAACCTTCAAGCCCGACGATAGAGAAACCCCCGCTGTAGCTTTGGCGGATGGGACAGACTACGTTGTAATGAGCAACCCTAAAATTTTCTTGATCCAGCTGTTAAATATCGCCGGATTGGGGCCGATTTACGGGGCTATCGCAGGTGCTTTATGGGGGCCCTCCGTATTCTTATGGATCACCTTTGGTACAGTTTTTGCCGGCGGTGTGCATGATTATCTCTCGGGTATGATCTCCATGAGACATAAGGGTACCAGTATTTCTGAAATTGTAGGCATCTATTTGGGGCCCTTTATGAAAACGGTAATGCGTATTTTCTCTGTTGTTTTGCTGGTATTGGTAGGTACTGTGTTTGCAACAGGCCCTGCGTCTCTTTTGGCAATGCTGACACCGGATGCATTAAACGCAACCTTCTGGCTTGTTGTTGTAATTGCATATTATTTCTTGGCAACATTGGTTCCTATTGATAAGTTGATTGGTAAAATTTATCCATTCTTTGGTATCTGTCTGATTGTAATGGCCATTGGCGTGGCAGGCGGCATTGTATTGCAGGGATATACCATTCCTGAAATTACACTGAGCAACCTTCATCCAAATGGGCAGGCAATTTGGCCTTTTATGTTTATTACCGTAGCTTGCGGCGCAATTTCTGGTTTCCATGCAACCCAGTCTCCTTTGATGGCTCGTTGTATGGCCAGCGAAAAAGACGGCAGGAAGATTTTCTACGGCGCAATGGTTGGCGAGGGTATCATCGCTTTGATTTGGGCAGCAGCAGGTGTTGCATTTTATGAAAGCACAGGCGGCTTGCAGGAAGCAATCACAAGACTTGGCGGACAGGGCGGCGTTGTTTATGAAATTTGTAACACATTGCTTGGACCTATCGGTGCAGTCATCGCTATGATTGGCGTTATTGCGTGCCCTATTTCTTCCGGCGATACAGCCTTCAGAAGTGCACGTTTGGTTATTTCTGACTGGTTCAAGATCGATCAGCATAAAATTAAAACAAGACTTGCCGTTACTGTTCCTTTGTTGGCAATTGGTGCACTGCTTTCTCAAGTAGATATTACCATTATTTGGAGATATTTCTCTTGGAGCAACCAAACCTTGGCTATGATCGCTCTTTGGGCAGCGGCTGCTTATCTGCGCAAGAATAAAATCCTGCCTTGGGTCGCAGCAATTCCTGCAACCTTTATGTCTGCCGTAAGCTTTACATATATTTTGATGGCTCCGGAGGGCTTTAAATTAAGCGAATCCATTTCTTATCCCGCAGGCATTGTTTTTGCCATCGCTTGCTTGGTTTTATTCTATGTAAAGATTATGAATAAGAAGTATGATGCGGAGCAGACAGAATCCTCTGTAGCACAGTAAGTTTTTTGTTTGAAAAATATCCTTTTTTCGTCATAGAACGGACTATATAAGATGGAACGGAAGGGCCCGGAGGGTGCATGATTTATGCACTGCATCCGGGCTTTCTGTTATTGTGGGAAAACAACGGCGGAAACGAAAGGATAAAGTAAGGGAACAAAATATACGGCGTATACAGAAATTACGGCGGTCTGATTTTCATATTCTCCTCAAAAAATCCTCCGAACCCTTGAGAAAAGGGCTTTACACTGGACAGGTTTGCGTATAAACTAGAATAAGTATGATTAACTATGGGAAAGGAAGTATTAGAAATGGAAATTAGAACCAGATTTGCGCCCAGCCCTACCGGATATATGCATATCGGGAATTTACGCACGGCGTTATATGAATATTTAATTGCAAAATCCCAAGGCGGAAAGTTTATTCTGCGGATTGAAGATACAGATCAGGAGCGTTATGTGGAGGGTGCTGCGGATATTATTTATAACACCTTAAAAATGACGGGACTGCACCATGATGAAGGCCCCGATGTGGGGGGTGCCTTCGGCCCCTATGTGCAGAGCGAAAGAATGGGAATGTACATGGACTATGCCAAGGAATTGGTAGAAAAGGGAGAGGCATACTATTGCTTTTGTACCAAAGAGCGCCTTGAGGCATTGAAGGCCACCAAGGGAGAGGCTTTTGCCAAGTATGACCGCCACTGCTATCACCTGCCCCAGGAAGAGGTGCAGGCAAAGCTTGCGGCGGGAGAGCCCTTTGTGATCCGTCAAAAAATGCCCGATGAAGGCACCACTGTTTTTCAGGATATGGTTTATGGTGAAATCACCGTGGAAAATAAAGAATTGGATGACCAAATTTTGATGAAGGCCGATGGCTTCCCCACGTATAATTTTGCCAACGTAGTGGACGACCATTTGATGAAAATTACCCATGTGGTCAGAGGGAGCGAATATTTATCCTCCACACCCAAGTATAATTTGCTGTATCAGGCCTTTGGCTGGGAGGCGCCGGTGTATGTGCATCTGCCTGCGGTAATGCGGGATGCCCACCATAAGCTTTCCAAACGCCATGGGGATAAATCCTTTGAGGATTTGGTGAAGGAGGGTTATTTGGTAGAGGCCATTGTGAATTATATTGCCCTCCTTGGTTGGAGTCCCTCCGATAACACAGAAATTTTCAGCTTAAAGGAGCTGGAGGAACGGTTTGATATTGCCGGCTTAAGCAAATCCCCTGCGATTTTTGACATCAAAAAATTAACATGGATGAACGGCGAATATTTGAAGGCCATGGACTTTGAAAAATTCTATGCCCTTTCTCAGCCGAAGCTGAAAGAGGCCTTAGGAGAGACCTCCTTGGATTGCAGAAAAATTGCCGCGCTTTTGCAAAAACGATTGGAAACCTTAAATGATATTCCGGCCTTGGTTGCCTTTTTCAAGGAGCTGCCTGTGTATGGAACGAAATTATACACCCATAAAAAAATGAAAACCAACGATGCCATTGCCCTAACAAGCCTAGAGGCGGCAATTCCTGTTTTAAAGGGACTTGCGGATTGGAATGAAACCTCCATTCATGATAACTTGATTGCCTTGGTGGGGGAGATGGGCATTAAAAACGGTCAGCTGCTTTGGCCGGTGAGAACAGCCTTATCCGGCGAGCCGGTTTCCCCCGGCGGTGCCATCGAATTGGCGGATATTTTAGGCAAGGAAGAGTCTATTTCCCGCTTGGAAAAGGGAATTTCCCTTTTGCGTCAAGAGGAAACAAAATAAAAAACAGCCTGTCTCTAATGCCTTAGGGATAGGCTGTTTTCTTGTAGAAAAATTTGTTTTTGCAAATAAGTTAGAATAAATATTTTTGCTGCACCGGAAGCTTGCATATTTTTGCATAGACTCTGTCAGAAAAGCTCCGCAAATACAGGGTTTATTGGTGAATATTGGAAATATTGTTTTCTGAAAATTTCAAAGAGTTATCCATTAAGAATCTGTATAGGATTTCTTAAGGGAAATGACGGTTTTTGTCCATGATTTCTTCAAATTTATTTGGTATCTTATATACATAAAGTTGCTGACAAGCCGAAAGGCTTTTTCATATAAATTAACATAGATACCTCTCCCCTCAAAAAGACAAACAACGGCTTCTTGAACGTAGCCGTTGTTTGTCTTTTTATTTAAAAATCAAGGGTTTTGGCAAACCTGAAAAATATAAAACTTCAAATAATAGGATTCCTCGGCGGCCCAAAGAATGGGGTGATCCGGCCCTTGGGTGCGATATTCCACTTGGCGCAGGCGCTTATGCACATTTTTTGCCGCTTGCCCCAGGGTTTGTGTGAATAATTCATAGCTCATAAAGTGAGAGCAGGAACAGGTGGCTAAAAATCCCCCGTCCTTGAGCAGCTTCATTGCCCGTAAATTGATTTCACGATAGCCCTTTACGGCATTTTTAATGGAACTGCGGGATTTTGTAAAGGCAGGGGGGTCTAATATGATGACATCAAACTTCCGTCCTTCCTGCTCCAAACGGGGCAAAAGGGCAAACACATCCTCGCACTGAAAATGGACGGTATTTTCAAGGCCGTTGCGCTTGGCATTTTCCGTGGCTTGGTCTACGGCAAGCTGAGAGGCATCAACACCCAATACGCTTTTTGCCCCAGCAATGCCTGCGTTTAATGCAAAGGAGCCGGTGTGGGTGAAGCAATCCAAAACGTCGGCACCGCCGCAAAGCTTGTGAATTGCGGCACGATTATATTTTTGATCGAGGAAAAAGCCCGTTTTTTGTCCATCCTTCACATCAACAATATAGGTTACACCGTTTTCTATAATTTCCACCTTTGTATCAAAGGGTTGGCTTAAGAAGCCCTTGATCTGGGGCATACCTTCTTGCTGGCGTACCTTGGCATCACTTCTTTCGTAAACACCACGAATGGAAATTCCGTCTTTTTTCAAAATTTCCATCAAGAGGCGGAGAATCTCTTCTTTCATTTTATCAATACCCAAAGCCAGAGACTGTACCACCAAAATATCGGAGAATTTATCCACAATCAAACCGGGGAGAAAATCCGCCTCGCCAAAAATAAGGCGGCAGGAGGAGGTATCTACAGTTTTTTTACGATACTCCCAAGCCGCCGTAACCCGCTTGCGAAGAAAATTCTCATCAATTACGGCGTTTTTATCCCGGGTTATCATACGGACGGTAATTTTTGAGTGATTGTTGTAAAAGCCTGTCCCCAAGGGATAGCCGTCAAAGTCTAAAACGGAAACCAGTTCGCCATTTACTATGGCATCCTGTGCTTGGGCAATTTCGTTATCATAAATCCAAAGCCCGCCTGCCTTCAGCATACGGCCCGCTCCCTTTTTCAGGGTGACGATGGGTAATTCCATATAAAAATCCTCCTATTTTGTTAGGGTCAAAGGGTGCCCGCATTGTCGGTTCCCTTTGAAAAGCCAAGGTAATCCCCGCGGTTTTTTGCAGGTATATTAGTTCTTCTCCATTTTCAAGGTGGTTTCCAAGGCAATCTCCATCATTTGGGTGAAGGTTGTCTGCCGTTCTTCCGCAGTGGTTTCTTCCCCTGTGAGGGGTTTGTCCGAAATGGTCAGCAGGGCCAATGCACGCTTGCCTAATCTCGCGGCGTTCATATATAAAGCGGCGGCTTCCATTTCTACACACAAAATGCCCATTTTTGTCCAATTTTCCATCACATTGGGACGGGCATCATAAAACGTATCGGAGGAGAGGATATTACCCACCTTTAAATCCTGCCCCAAGTCCTTGGCGGAAGCCACAGCGGCTGTCAACAGCTCAAAATCCGCTAAATTGCAGAGGGTTCCGGGAATTTCATACTGCGCTCCGTAATTTGAGTTTGTGCTGGCGCCCATGCCCGCTACAATATCCCGCAGCTGTAGCTTCTCATTGAAGGCCCCTGCGGAGCCGATGCGAATGATATTCTCCACATCATAGAAGGAAAACAGCTCGTAGCTGTAAATCCCCATGGAGGGCATCCCCATGCCGCTGGCCATAACGGACACCCTTGTTCCTTTATATGTGCCTGTATATCCTTGAATTCCTCTGACATTATTGACTAAAACAGCCTCCTGCAAAAATGTTTCGGCAATAAATGTTGCCCGTAAGGGATCCCCGGGCATCAATACGGTTTTTGCAAACGCCCCTTTTTCGGCGGAAATATGTGGTGTTGCCATAAGAAATTACCTCCTTTGTTACTTTCAGTTTTTCTTTTTCCAGCATTTCTATACCATACTATACCATTTTTTTCTGTGTTAGGGAATAGCGGGAAAGAAAGGGGGATCGTTTCCAATTTGATACAGAAGGCTGTTTTTTGTCGAAAAAGCTTGACTTTCCCCGGGGGGTATGGTATTTATGAAAGAAGGCTGGGTTTCCCGGTAAAAATTTTATATAAGATAGAGGCGCAATGCTCATGAGTATCTCTTCAATAACGTAAAGGCGGCGGAAGAGGAAAGGGATCATTGCCGAAGTCAGGCTGTTTCTGCCTTGGAAGGTCTGGCTGGTGCATTGCAAAAGATGTAATGTACTGTCACTGATGTGGAGCGCTATCGGAGACTCGGAATATTCCAAAGTTGGGATTTTTTGAAGCCATGCGCAGCATGGCTTTATTTTTTGACAATTCCACGGCGTAGCGCTGATTATTTTATGAATTCCGGAAAGGGGAAGGGGTATGTATAACACAAGAAAGCACCCTGGAATCAACAAAGGGGTCATTTTTGTTTTGTTGATACTGGCAATGTCGTTTACTGTTTTTGCCGGTGAAGGGGAAGTGGCGGAAGTAAGCAATATGTATGCAACATTTTGGTCCTTGGTACCACCTTTGGTGGCCATTATTTTGGCGTTGATCACGAAGGAGGTTTATTCCTCTTTATTCGTGGGTATTGTGGTAGGGGCGCTGTTTTACAGTAACTTTAATATAAAGCAGGCGTATTTGACAATATTGACAAATACTACAGACGGCGGCTTGCTGACCAAGCTTTCCGATAGCTGGAATGTAGGCATTATCATCTTTTTGGTCATTCTGGGTATTCTGGTATCCTTGATGAATAAGGCCGGCGGCTCTGCCGCTTATGGTGTGTGGGCAAGAGGGAGAATCAAAACAAGAAAAGGTGCCCTGCTCTCCACATTTATGCTGGGGGTTTTGATTTTTGTTGATGATTATTTTAACTGCTTAACGGTGGGCAGCGTTATGCGTCCCGTAACGGATACCCATAAGGTTTCTCGGGCAAAGCTGGCTTATATTATTGATGCAACGGCGGCGCCGGTATGTATCATTGCACCCATCTCCTCCTGGGCGGCGGCAGTGGCCGGTGTTGTGGAGGGAGTAAACGGATTGGACTTGTTTATCCGTGCAATTCCTTATAATTTTTATGCACTGCTGACCATTGCGACAATGATTATTCTAACAGTTTCTAATTTGGATTTTGGCCCTATGCGTCTGCATGAAAAAAATGCTCAGGAGAAAAATGATATTTATACATCTGAATCCAGACCCTATGCGGACATCGCTGCTGCAGAGGTAACAGGAAAGGGGAAGGTCATTGACTTGGTTCTGCCTGTTCTTGTTTTGATTATTTCCTGTGTTGTGGGGATGATTTATACCGGCGGATTTTTTGAAGGAGAAACCTTCGTCAATGCATTTGCCGCCTGTGATGCTTCTGTCGGCCTGTTGATCGGTTCCGCAGGTGCCTTGCTGATTACCTTTTTGCTATATATTCCCCGTGGTGTTCTCACATTTCATGACTTTATGTCTTGCCTGCCCGATGGCTTTAAGGCCATGGTGCCGGCAATTTTGATTCTGACCTTTGCCTGGACATTGAGCGGCATTACCGGTTTGCTGGGGGCAGACCAATTTGTTGCAGGGATTTTGGCAAGCAATCTTGGAATTCTTCAGGTTTTACTGCCTGTGATTGTGTTCCTCATTGCAGTTTTTCTTGCCTTTGCAACAGGAACCTCATGGGGGACTTTCGGTATTTTGCTACCCATTGTAGTGCCTATTTTGGATCCTTCCAGCGAAATTTTGATTATTACCGTTGCCGCAACCTTGGCCGGTGCTGTATGCGGGGATCACTGCTCACCCATTTCTGATACCACCATTATGGCCTCCACTGGGGCTCAATGCGATCATATAGTTCACGTTTCTACCCAGTTGCCTTATGCCATTACCGTGGCGGCAGTTTCCGCAGTGAACTATATTTTGGCGGCAATCATACAAAATTGGATGATTAATCTGCCCATTGCCCTTGTGTCCATGGTTTTCACCATATTTATTATAAAGAAAATTTATGATGCCAAGGAAAAAAGAGCGTTGGCTTAAGGAAATAAAAAAAAGAGCATGAAATTCAAGAATTTTGAACTGCCCCAGAGGCAACGGACACTAAATAAAAGGGTCTGTCGTAGAATATCATCAAATTACGCAGCCTGATGCCGTTTTTCGAGCGGTGTCAGGCTCGTTTTTAATTGGATGCGTTCATTGTTGTAGAAATCTATATACTCGTCAATGAGATGTCTGGCTTCATCGAAAGTCTTGAGCTTATACCTGTAAATGCACTCGGTTTTGAGAATGGAGAAAAAATTTTCAGCCATAGCATTATCGTAACAATTTCCACGCCTTGACATCAACGGTGTAATGTCATATTCTTTAATTAGGTCAAAATACCTTTGAGAAGTGTATTGAAAACCTTGGTCGTTATGGAGTTGCAACTCCATGGCGACCGTTTCCTTTTGTAACGCAGCCTTAATGGTATTTAAAACGAGGTTCACCGTTTGTTCAGTGCCGGTCTTGTAGGCGACTATACTGTTGTCGTAAAGATCACGGATTATAGAAAGATAGAGGACGCCTTGGTTAGTATGTATGTAGGAAATATCCGTAACCCATTTTACGTTTGGCTTATCTGATTTGAAATTACGATTAAGCAG
>DCDZ01000039.1:0-722 GCA_002316675.1 Tyzzerella sp. UBA1042 | reverse complement strand
GTATTTGTGTACTTGTTGTCCCATGTATTTGTACTTTCTACGACGGCGTATCTCCGAGAGCAGCCCGTATTTATTCATCACTCGCAGCACCGTTTTGGGGTGAAAGAGCAAAGATTTCTCACGTTTAAGCCATAGGTGAACGCGACGGTAGCCATAGGTTTTGCCGCAACGCTGCTGACATTCGGAAATCATTTCAGCTAGGTTCGCATCCTTTTGGGGAATCTCCCTGCGTTTTACGAAGTCATAATATCCACTTCGGGATACCCCGAAGAATCGACACATGGTTGATACAGGATACTTTTCCTTGCGGCAATAAAGTACTTCATATTTAAGCGCTGGCTTCACATCCTTCCAGTGGCGCGAAGAAAATCCCGCAAAAGTTCATTCTCCATTTTCAAGCGCCTGATTTCATTATCTTTATCCGCTTCCGATGGAACATAACCTTTTGGTGGACGCCCTCTCCGACGCGGCAGAATTCCTGCGGCTATTTTCCGGTTCATGCGATTGTGGCGGTTTAGAAAGTTTTCGTATTGTTTTTTACTGATCCCAAAGTATGTCCATATCTCACGCCGTGTTTTTCCTTCATTTCTCATTCTTAAAATTTCATCTGCAATCTCATTCATGTGTGTCTATTGTAGTGACATAGCAAAACCTCCTGTCGTAGTTAATTCTACAACAGGAGGCTCTTTTTCTTCAATGTCCGTTTTTACTGGTTCAGTTCA
>DCDZ01000043.1:7530-7743 GCA_002316675.1 Tyzzerella sp. UBA1042 | reverse complement strand
TTTGAGAGCCATCCCTGACAAGGTCGAGGTCTTCAAATTTATGTCCGTCAGGTTTTACCACATCGCTGTCATCCATGTGAATGACCGGATGATCGGGAACCCATTTACGGATCAAGGAAAGATAGGACGCCAGAGCGTGTCTGGGCGTTCCTTTGCCGAGGTGTTTGGAGAGACGGTCAACAATATTGACCTTTTTAGAATCCTCGTGCAGCT
>DCDZ01000043.1:0-7296 GCA_002316675.1 Tyzzerella sp. UBA1042 | reverse complement strand
TTATTTGTAAAATTTAAAATTTGCCGTTTCAATTGATACGTATTTGATGTAAAATTAGCCATAAGGAACCCTTTCTCTTTTTGTTTCGTAGCTTAATTTTACAACAAAAAGGATTCGGATTCCTTATATTTTAGACATTTCTTGAAAATTTTTTATAATCATACTGATAGAATCAAGGTTCTGTAAATAAATCTGCGGAAAGTCAAGTCTTTTTATATTGACGTCTTTGCTCAAAAGTGATAAAATAAAAATAATTCTATATGTATTGATCACCGGGGGAACTATTTTTAGTTGAGAAGGAGAATACCTGACCCTTAGAACCTGTCAGTTAATACTGTCGTAGGGAGCGTATACATCATGATTTTGATGCCTTATCCCCCTAGGATAAGGCTTTTTTTATTGCCGCATCAAGAAGGAATTTCATAAGTAGCACGTAACTTTTATGTTGAAAACAATGAAGCATAAAAAGGGGTACACCACCGCGGGTGTATTCCTTTTTATGCTTTTTTATTATAAACAAATAAGTACAGAAAGAGAGTGTAAAATGAAAACAGTAAACTTAAAAAGACAAACAGCCCTTGCTATGTTAGCCGCCCTTGGCTACGTTTTAAACACCTTTGTATCTTTCCCCAGAATGGCGCCGTTTCAGCACATGATCAACGTAATCGCGGCAGTGATTCTGGGTCCTATGCTAAGCTTTCTTTGCGCCCTGCTCATTGGCTGCTTGAGAATGCTTTTGAACGGTAGCACCATACTGGCGGTGATTGGCGCAGTGATTGGCGCATTTCTTTCAGGGGTGCTTTATAAAAAGACGCAAAAGCTTTCTATGGCAGTGGTGGGGGAGGTTATCGGGACAGGCGTTATCAGCGCAATTGTTTCATATCCGTTTATGGTTCATTTTTATGGACTGCCTCGGACTTCGATTTTTACATATGTGCCATTTTTCACGCCTTCCTCATTGATGGGCGCAATCATCGGCTTTGTGCTTTTGAAATCCTTAGAGAAAACAGGCAACTTGCAGAAGATCAAACAGTCGTTGGAAAAATAAAAGGAGGAGCTATGATTCGGGATATTTTTGAAAAAACACAAAGGGTAAAGCCTGTTGTGCATTGCATTACAAATTTTGTGACGGTGAATGATTGTGCCAATATGGTCCTTGCCTGCGGAGGCTCGCCCACAATGGCCTATGATTTGCGGGAGGCCGAGGATATTGCGGAGAAGGCCGATGCATTGGTTTTGAATATGGGTACGGTGAGCGATACGGACGCTATGATTCTTGCGGGAAGAAAAAGCAATGCGCTGCACCATCCTATAATCATTGACCCTGTGGGCATCGGCGGTTCCAGATTGCGTGTAGACACCTTTCGCCGGCTATCGGAGAGTATGCAGTTTTCCGTCATTCGCGGAAATAGTTCGGAAATAAAGGCCATCGCTTTGGGTGCTAGTGCCATAAGAGGTGTGGATGCCGCTGAGGCAGACCAAATCCGAGAGGAAAATATAAATGAAATCGTTTCCATGGCAAAAAGCTTAAGCGCCAAGATGAAAAGTGTCATTATCATATCCGGCCCCATAGATATTGTGGCAAATGCGGAAAGGGCATATTTGGTGCGAAACGGCCATCCTATTATGGCGAAGGTGACGGGTACTGGATGTATGTCTACGGCGATGCTGGGGGCATTTTGCGGTGCCAATCCCCGACGGATATTGGAGGGTGCCTTGGTGTCTACTATTATTATGGGGGTTTCCGGCGAGCTGGCCTATGCTAAGACCTTGGCTCAGGGGGGCGGAACCATGACATTTCGTATGCATTTGATAGATGAGGTCAGTATGATTACACCGGAAGTGATCCATGAGAAGATGAAGATTGAAGAGGTTTGAAAAAGCCGTTCAGTGCCCGTTTTATAAAAGCTGTTATGCAATTTCTATAAAATGGGCATTTCTGCCTTCTAAAATATTTTACAATACAGGGGGATGTCCTTCGCTGCTTTTTGGGGCGTGATCAAGGATTGCCCCTTTTTTCTCCGGCCCATCATGAAGGGAATGCGTGAATATACGATGTTTATACGAATAATTATACAAAAATATTTTTTGGGAAAGAGAATATACATAGGTTTCTGCATGAAATAATGATGGGATGCAAAGGGTATTATTCCATAAATAGTATATGTTGTACAAAAAAATAAATATAAAAGGCAATTTATAGTGGAAAAATGTCATTGCATTTTATGCAATTTTAGAGTATAATTTCTAAAGTGAAAATGAAGTTCATGCCGAAAGAGGCATAAAATGGGAGGAAGGGTATTTATGAAGAAATTTTTGAAAGGTTTTGTATCTGCAACAATGGTTTTTGCAATGACAGCTGCACTGGCAGGCTGCGGCGGTTCTAACGAGGCGGAACAGCCCGCTGAACAGGAAGATAGCGCAAAGGAAACTTTAATTATGGCAACAAATGCGGAGTTTCCCCCTTATGAATACTACGAAGGGCAGACCATCATAGGCATTGATGCGGAAATCGGTGCGGCCATTGCGGAAAAGCTGGGTTATGATTTTAAGATTGAAGATTTGGCCTTTGATTCTATTATTCCCGCAGTCACCAGCGGAAAGGCAAGCTTTGGTATGGCCGGCATGACAGTGACAGAGGATCGTTTAGAAAGTGTAGATTTTTCCGATTCTTATGCAACAGGAATTCAGGTTGTTATTGTAAAAGAGGATTCTCCGATTACATCCGTGGATGATTTGTTTGCGGAGGGTGCAAACCACACAGTAGGCGTTCAGACGGGCACAACCGGTGATATTTATTCCTCCGATGATATTGAAGGGGAAGGCTTGGGAACCATTGACCGTTACAATAAGGGCGCTGATGCTGTTCAGTCTTTGGCAACGGGAAAGATTGATTGTGTTATCATTGATAAAGAGCCTGCAAAAGCGTTTGTTGCTGCAAACGAAGGCTTGAAGATTCTTGATACTGAATATGCAGTGGAGGATTATGCAATCTGTTTTGCAAAAGACAGCGCGCTGACGGAAAAAGTGAACGGCGCATTAAAAGAATTAATTGCTGACGGTACAGTGCAGGCGATTGTGGACAAATATATTAGTGCTGAATAATTTGATACGCTTTCAACAGAATGTTCTGTTCATTGGTTTTAACTTATTTTAAGCGGAAATTTTTTTGAATGCATCTTATGTTAGTATTTAATTGCAAGAAAGAATTGATGTTTTTTCTGCTTATTATGAAAAAGCGCAAAAAGTTACGGCTTTTTTCAGAGAGAAACGACGGTGTCGGCACTCTCATAGGGGCGAGTTTCGCCCCTATTTTGGTTTCTAAAGAGAAGGAGGGTTTCTATGGCTGAATGGCTGGAACAAATACAAGCCCAGTTTGAGTTGAATTTTATTTCGGATGATCGTTGGCGTTATGTTGTAGATGGCTTGTCTGTAACGCTGAAGGTAACTTTTTTTGCTGTCATTTTAGGAATTATCATTGGCGTCTGTATTGCAATTATTCGTTCCACATTTGAAAAGAATAAAGGTGAAATGCCCTTTGGATTTAACAAGGTTGTTTTATACCTGTTAAACGGTATGGGTCAAATTTATTTAACGGTGATACGCGGCACGCCTGTTGTTGTGCAGTTAATGATTATGTATTATATCATTTTTGCCTCCTCGAATAATAAGGTGTTGGTGGCAGTTCTGGCATTTGGTATCAATTCCGGTGCGTATGTTGCAGAAATTGTACGAAGCGGCATTATGTCTGTGGATGACGGACAGTTTGAAGCGGGGCGCAGTCTAGGGTTTAATTATGTGCAAACCATGCGCTATATTATTATCCCCCAAGCGTTTAAGAATGTGCTGCCTGCATTAGCCAATGAATTTATTGTTTTATTGAAGGAAACATCCGTTGCGGGATATGTGGCACTGCAGGATTTGACAAAAGCAGGGGATATTATCAGGAGCAGAACCTTTGCGCCTTTTTTGCCTTTGGTGGGCATAGCTCTCATATATTTGGTTATGGTAATGTTCTTTACCTGGCTTGTTGGGAAGTTGGAAAGGAGGCTGAGGAACAGTGAGCGATGAGAATGTTTTAATAAAGGTTGAAAATGTACAAAAATACTATAATGGCGGTGCCATTAAAGCGCTGGATGGTATTAATACGGAGATCAAAAAAGGGGAAGTTGTGGTTGTGATCGGCCCTTCCGGTTCGGGAAAATCCACATTTTTGCGCTGTTTGAATTTATTGGAAATTCCTACAGGGGGAAGCATTTTTTTTGAAGGCACGGATATTACTGATGCAAAAACAAATATCAATGTGCATCGTCAGCGTATGGGCATGGTTTTTCAGCACTTTAACCTGTTCCCCCATATGACCATATTGAAAAATATGATTATTGCGCCGATGAAGCTGCAAAAAAAGAGTGAGGCCGAAGCAACTGCCTTAGCCATGGAGCTATTGCGAAAGGTGGGTCTGGATGACCGTATGAATGCCTATCCTTCTCAGCTTTCCGGCGGACAAAAGCAGCGTATTGCCATTGTGCGTGCCCTTTGTATGCAGCCGGAGGTCATGCTTTTTGATGAGCCTACCTCAGCCTTAGACCCGGAAATGGTAGGGGAGGTATTGGAGGTTATGAAGCAGCTGGCCAAGGATAATATGACCATGGTTGTTGTGACCCACGAAATGGGCTTTGCCAAAGAGGTGGGCACAAGGGTTATGTTTATGGCTGACGGAAAACAGGTGGAGGAAGGCAAGCCTCATGAGCTTTTTGAAAATCCCCAAAGTGAACGCTTGCAGACCTTCCTTGCCAAGGTTTTATAAGGGAAAAGCATATTTATCAATACAAGGAACCCGTTTGCCGTTGAACATGATGCGGCGGACGGGTTTTTATAAAAGCATTTTTCTGTGCTAAGAATGGGCTTTTATGATATACTATATTTAATAAGATGAATTTTTATGGTTATGTTGCGTCAGAAGAGGGTATGATGATCGTATTTTTGGTACCCTATTGCGATTAGGCTTTTTCGTTTGAGATTGGAGGAAGATAATGATTTTAGTAAATACGGATTATATTACGGGGAAGGAATTTGATATGCTGGGCTTGGTGCAGGGGGCTACCATTCAGTCAAAGCACATTGGTAAGGACATCGGTGCGGGGCTGAAAAGCATTGTGGGCGGCGAACTTGCAGGCTATACGGAAATGATGATTGAAGCCCGCAATATTGCAACAGAGCGCATGACCCAAATGGCCAAGGGACTTGGTGCAGATGCAGTGATTAATGTGCGGTTTGCAACCAGTGCGGTAACGCCGGGGGCCGCCGAGGTAATGGCGTATGGAACGGCCGTTAAATTTAAATAATTTTGTACAAATAAAGCCATTGAAGGGCTTATGAGGCATCCTTTTTTTGCTCTCATTATTATGGAAAAGGGCGGTTTGCTATGTATATGATTTTTGAAAGTGGGAGTTATAAAAGCTGCCCGTTCTTGGAAAAAAATCAGGGGAAAAACATTGAATTTTTATCTGTATCCGCTTACGATGAAATGGAAAAGCGGGCAGGAACATGGGGGATTCCCATGGAAACCTTAGAGGAGGCAAGGCGTTTTGGCTATGCCAAATATGACTCCTTTGAAAATTTTGATTGCATTAGCCTTGAGATGCCTGATTTTGAAAAGGTAATGATCAGCTTCGGCAGTGTCATTATTTATCTGGAAAAGGGACGGGCTTTTTTCTTTACATCCCAAAAGCAGAGGGTGTTGGATTTATTGGAAGAGAGCGCCAAAAGCTTGGGAGAGAGAGTATCCTTAAACCGCATTATATATCTCTTTTTTGAGTCCCAGACAAGAGAGGATCATAAGGTTTTTGATGCCATTGAAAAAGAAATTATGGATTTGGAGCAAGCACTGATCACTTCTCAAAAGCATAATTGTGTGGCGGATATTATCAGCCTTCGGAAAAGATTGATGTTTTTGAAAAGATATTATGAGCAGTATTTAAACGTGCTGGATGTTTTGGGCGAAAATGAAAACGGTATTTTTGACGGCAAAACCCTGCGTTCTTTTAAAATGCTCAACAGAAGAACGGAGCGCCGGTTTCAGAATGTGCAGAACCTGCGGGATTCAGTAACACAGGTGAGAGAATCCTATGAGGCGGAGGTGGACATTAACTTAAATGCCACCATGAAGATTTTCACAGTGGTAACAACCATCTTTTTGCCCTTGACTTTAATTGTAGGCTGGTATGGTATGAATTTCAGTATGCCGGAGTATGGATGGAAATACGGGTACCTTTTTGTAATTTTTATTTCCGCTGCATTCATTATTGCTGGTGTGTATTTTTTCAAAAAAAATAAATGGTTTTGAAATTGTATTTTTTTGAAAAGTGTTGACAGAATATCATTTAGTGCTATAATCAAAAGTGTTTTAATTCATATAGAATACGATGATGAGGACAGTAGTCCTTTCAAAACGGCCAGAGAAGGGCATCGGATTATTTTATAATCCTGGGTGGAAATGTCCTACGTTAAGAAAGAGTACGAAAACCACCTCGGAGTGGCTCTAATCAAGCCCGTTGACGACGTTACCGTTATAATGAAGTGGTTTTTTAACAAAAAGGGTGGAACCGCGGGAGAATGATACTCTCGTCCCTTTCCGAAAGGAAAGTGGACGGGAGTTTTTTTATTGCAGTCTGCATTCCGCAGAAGCTTGTTTTATTTCGCAAAGGAGAGGATCAAAATGAAAATTACATTGAAAGATGGTATTGTAAAAGAATTTGAGCAGCCGGTATCCGTGCTGGAGATTGCAAAGGCAATCAGCGAAGGCTTGACAAGAAACGCTTGTTCCGGCATTGTGGACGGCGAAGTAAAGGATTTACGTTATGTTGTAGAAAAAGATGCGGAAGTAAGCATCTGCACTTTTCAAGATGAGGCGGGGAAAATGGCTTTCCGTCATACCACCTCTCATATTTTGGCTCAGGCGGTGAAAAACCTGTATCCCGAAACAAAATTGGCAATTGGCCCTGCCATTTCCGATGGCTTCTACTATGATTTTGACCGTGAAAAAGCCTTCACCCCGGAAGAATTGATTGCAATTGAAGGGGAAATGAAAAAAATCGTGAAGGCAGATTTGGCCATTGAGCGCTTTGAATTGCCCCGCGCCGAGGCAATTCAATATATGGAAGAAAGACAAGAGCCTTATAAGGTGGAATTGATTCAGGATTTGCCCGAGGATGCTGTGATCTCTTTTTATAAGCAGGGAGATTTTACAGATTTATGCGCAGGCCCTCACTTGATGAGCACAAAATTCATTAAAGC
>DCDZ01000037.1 GCA_002316675.1 Tyzzerella sp. UBA1042 | reverse complement strand
AGATGTAGTTCACGGCGTTTCATACGGTAATAGGTTAAATAGACTTCTTCGGTGACGGGAACGAGCTGTCCCTGCACCTTGATTCGATACTCTTTCTTTTCTGCCATTAGGCTTGTCCTCCATTTTCTGAAATTTTGATAGTGAATCAAAATGTCAGAAACGGAGGGGAACGGCAGCGTGGAAGTAACCTGTTTGTATTAGAAACACACCATATTTTACCTAATATTGTAAAATTAAGTGGGAATGTAGGTTTTCTTGTCGAAAGAAAAAAGTCAGCACTGCGCCCATGGCGAAATGCTGACTTTTTGAATATTATAATATAAAATTGTTTAGGTGGTAGGTAATATGTACGAGTTTTGTCTGCTCTATTTCCACCTCTTATAAGTATAAAAGCTCATAGGATACCCCTCTCGCCGGAGCAATGAAAGCCGGTATCCCGATATCCTGTTTATCCGTCAAAAACCGACAGATATATTAAGAGCCTGCCCTCTGAAATGAGGGCAGGCTCCGCATGGTTTTTGGCAGCCAGGCTATCATAGTGCAGTAAAGCACCTTAGACCCTATGGCTTTGCGTCCCCACCTTTTGATGGGTTTGCCCTTGGCTGTATTTACTTGTGAAAGTTGCTTGATTCACGCTACTTTCGGATATACATCTTTTGGGTTAAATTAAAGTACATTATAAAATATTTTTCAATATTATCTTAATTCATTTGTCAGCTCTATAATTTTGCTCTCAATCAAACGAATTGTTTTGATGAACTCTTGATCGTCCTTACCAGTTGGGTCATCAAGACCCCAATCCTCGCGGCGCTTGCAGGGTAAAAAAGGACACTGGACATTACAGCCCATTGTTATCACGATATCAACGGGAGGAATATCTTCCAATAATTTTGAACGCTGTGTCCGCTCCATATCAATGCCGTAAAGTTGTTTCATCAGTCTTACTGCATCTTGATTAATCTGTGGCTTTGTTTCTGTTCCGGCAGAGTAGCTTTCAAATACATCAGAGGCAAGGTGTTTTCCAAGTGCTTCTGCAATTTGGCTGCGGCAGGAGTTATGAACACAGATAAATGCCACTTTGGGTTTGTTTGTTGTATTATTCATGAAAGACCTCTGTTTATAGCTCTTTTAGCTTATCGCCCTTAATGTCATCTGCACTCCAAGCAATCAAGGCAAAGTTTCCATTTGTATGTTCCGCTACTTTGTTTATCCAAGGGATTTCATTGCTGGCTTTTGCGGATAACATGGCATTGGTGGTTTTTGTATGATAAAGGGAGGAGTTAATAACCCACCATTTCGTGGCAATGTTAGCACGTTTCAAATCTTCTTCCAATCGCAACGCTTCATAAACCGGGGTGGCCTCCGGCAATGTCACAATAATGACCTCTGTTTCAGCACTACGCAACCGGGGAAGTAACTTTCTCACAGAATCCGGGATGCTACCTTGTGTCCTTTGTACTTCTTTGTGATAGCTTAAGGTAGAATCCAAGAGTAACAAAGTGTGTCCTGTGGGAGCTGTATCAATGACAATAATCTCATTTTCTGCGCGCTCCACAACTTCAGCAAAGGCACGAAATACAGCAATTTCCTGGGTGCAAGGGGAACGTAAATCTTCCTCAATATAGGCAATATCTTCTTCCGACATGGTTTCCCGAGCTTTAGATAAGACTTCTTCCTGATACCTTGCCAGTTCCTCATGTTCATCAATATGGCTCATGGTAATGCCGCTATTTTCATCAAGAACAAATTTTAAGTGGGCTGCCGGATCAGTGGTCGTTAAATGTACTTTCTTTCCTTTTTCAGAAAGTCCTAATGCGATGGCTGCAGCAATCGTTGTTTTACCAACGCCACCCTTGCCCATAGTAAATATTACCTTTTTCTTACTATGGTACAGGTCGTCAATAATATCCTTTAGCTGAGGAATATTCTCCGCTTTAATGGTTTCTTCGCTGATAACATAGCTATCCTTTGTAAGCAATGAGCGGACATTTTCCATGCCAGTAATGTTGTATGCTCGCAATGGAATCATGTAGGTTGTAATCGCCTGTAATGACTTTGGCATATCAGCAAGAGCACTCTGTTGTTTGTTGT
This sequence comes from Tyzzerella sp. UBA1042, assembly GCA_002316675.1. Lineage (GTDB taxonomy): Bacteria > Bacillota > Clostridia > Lachnospirales > Anaerotignaceae > Chakrabartyella. Next base: position 2,944 of record DCDZ01000037.1, on the reverse strand, counting down.
ATAGACTCTCGGAGATTGTGTCATCATGGTCGCTCAAAACGCCGTTGATTACCATAGACTGGTTTAGCACGCCAAGCTCCGCCAATTCATGTGAAGCCCGCTCGACTTCTTTCAATGGGGCTATTTCTGGCCGAGTCACAAGGATTAAAGTTGTTTGATCTCCATCTGACAACGTTTCAACTGCAGTTTTGTACATTTCCTTTTTACTCTCAAGCCCAGATAATTGCCCTAAACAGGATGCTCCATGTGTGCTTTCGCTGATAAAATTGCTCCATGCAGAAGGAAGCTGCAACATTCTAAGGGTATGACCTGTAGGTGCAGTATCAAAAAGAATATGATCGTATTTTTGCTCCATCTCTTTATTGGTGATAAAGTTGGAAAATTCATTGAAAGCAGCAATCTCCACTGTACATGAACCGGAAAGCTGTTCCTCCATATTAGCGAGAACTGCATCCGGCAATTTGCCACGATAGGGAGCGATCACGCTTTCCCTGTATTCTGCCGCCGCCTGCATTGGGTCAAGGTTTGCTACATCAAGATTTGGTACTTCTGCGATAGGGGTGGCTCTCCCTGAAAGCGAAGTATTGAACACATCCTGTAAATTGGAGGCAGGGTCTGTGCTGACAAGAAGAACCTTTTTTCCGTTGTCTGCAAGATTCACAGCCGTTGCACATGCAACAGATGTTTTGCCAACACCGCCTTTGCCTGTATAAAACAAATATTTTGTTAATGTAATATTTTTTGGATTAAAGACTTGCATCAAGAATCCTCCTTTCATATTTAACAGCACTTTCCATCAGAGCAGCAGCAACCACCTTGTGGTGCGGATTTTGCTTCGGTCAAATAGCTTTTAGGAATCTCAAGTAAAGAAATAAGTTCCTCATTGGTTGGATATCGGCCTGTAATAACAATTTTTTCATCCAGTACAATAGCAGGCAGCTCCTCGGCGCCTTTTTCATTAATAAAGGCATTGATCACTTTGTTATTTACAAAGGCCATTGGTGCACTGCTTAGATTAAAGCGATCAACCGCCACGCCGTTCTTTTTCAGTGCATTCAAGACTGTAGAAATACGGAGCAATTCCGGGTCAACGCTCACACCACAAAGGCCGGTGTCACAGCACATAGCAGGTTCATAGATAGACATTTTTTTCATGATAAATCTCTCCATTCTAATTTGATTATTTTTATTTAAAACTCAAGGCAAATTGTTACAGCAGTTTTTCATTGATAGTATCATCATAGAAAATACTGCAAGCAACAAGGCCATTGTTTTTGCTTAGAATATTATTCGGCGGTGGTAATACCACACATATTGTCAATGCTGTACTTCTTAGTATTATCCTCCGACACTCCATTCATATTGTTTAAACTATATGGAGTTTTTATATCATTTGAGGCACTGTTCATATTATTTAACCAATAAACTGCCTGCTGGTTGTTTGATACACCATTCATGTTGTTTATGCTCAAATTTCCAGTCATACTAGATCCTCCTATCAATGTGTTTCTAATCAAATTATTATTTGACATTGGGTTCTGGGAACCAATGGGTAGTTTTATTCGCAATTTTCACAAGAAAAAGCATCACAGGTACTTCTGTCAGCACGCCGACTACAGTAGCGAGTGCGGCTGGTGAGGTTGTGCCGAACAGAGCAATCGCCACGGCAACAGAAAGTTCAAAAAAATTGGAAGCACCGATCATTCCGGCAGGAGCCGCAATATCATGAGGCAGCTTCAGCCATTTGCAGGCAAAATAAGCGATAAAAAAGATGAGGAATGTCTGGAGTACCAGCGGTACGGCAATCAGCAGGATGTGCAGCGGATTACTCAAAATCACATCGCCTTGGAACGAAAACAGCAGCACCAAGGTAAGCAGCAAGCCCACGCTGGTGGCATTGTCAAATTTATGGACAAAGGTGTTTTCAAAATACTCTGTGCCCTTGCGATTTGTCACCAGCACACGGGTCAGAATACCGCCCGCAAGCGGAATGACTACAAATAAAATGACCGATAAAATCAGCGTGTCCCATGGCACGGACACGTTGGAAACGCCCAGTAGGAATTTCACAATCGGCACAAAGGCAACCAGAATAATCAAATCGTTGGTTGCTACCTGTACTACGGTGTAGGCAGGGTTTCCTTTGGTGAGCGTGCTCCAGACGAACACCATCGCTGTGCAGGGTGCCGCACCCAAGAGTACTGCACCCGCCAGATACTCCTTGGCGAGGTCAGGGGCAATCAAGCCCTTAAAAACCACATAGAAAAATAACGCGGCGATACCGTACATGGTGAACGGCTTGATGAGCCAGTTTGTCACCCATGTGACGAATAACCCCTTTGGGTTTTTCCCCACATTTTTGACGCTCTGGAAATTCACCTTCATCATCATGGGATAAATCATCACCCAAATGAGGATGGCGACCGGAATAGAAACTCTGGCATACTCAAAACGGCCTAAAAATGCAGGAACGGCAGGTAAAAGTTTACCAATTAAAACACCTGCCGTCATACAGAGAGCAACCCACACGGTCAGGTATTTTTGAAAGAAGCCAATGCTTTGTGATTTTTCCTTTGCCATAAATTTACCCCCGTACTTTTTGCAGGATTTTAACGACCTCGTCCTTTTTTAAAACCTTTCCAAAGGAAACGACCTTGCCGTCCACAACCAATGCAGGAGTTGTCATCACACCGTAAGCAGCGATCTGTGTAAAGTCTGTCACATGGTCAATGGTGGCATCCATGCCAAGCTCTTTGAGCGCTTCCAAGGTAGCCGCTTCCAGTTGATTGCACTTTGCACAGCCCGAGCCAAGCACCTTGACGGATGAACCGCTGACTTTTGCTTTTTCGGCTTCCGCAATCGTTTCTGTATTGCAGTCACCGCCACAGCAGCAACCGGAGTTTTTTGCTTTTGCTTCTTCGTCAGCTTTCTTTGCGGCAATTTC
>DCDZ01000053.1:739-42272 GCA_002316675.1 Tyzzerella sp. UBA1042 | reverse complement strand
ACTTTTTATTTGCAGGCTAAAAAGCATCCCGCCTTTCAACTGTTTTTTCTTGGGATACTTGGCTAAAACCTGTTTAAAACAGTATTTTATTTTCGGCAAAAAAGCAAACCGCCTTTCGTTTGAAACGAAAGGTTGCCATACAATCATTTTCTTTTATATACTTTCCAAAAATTTGCTTTATAAGCGCAGTTTACTTGAAAGGATCACACAAAGCAACATCTTTTCCCAAACTGCATTGATTATAAAAGGGTACATCTTTTATCTTTTACGATATTTTCCTCTTTTACTCCTTCTTGATTGAGGCTTTACCATTCCTGTGGTTTTTGTTTCATTCAAATTTTCATCGGGTTCCGTTTCTCCCTTTTCTGCGGCAATTTCTTCCTGCTTTATTGCTATAACCGGTTCCGCCTCTTCTTCCGCTTCTGCGTTTGGCGGTGCATCCTCTTCCTGTTTTTCTTCTGCAATTACTTCTGCGCGGGCTGCCTCTGCCTCCGGGGCTTCTTCCGGCGGCTGCGTTGGCGTTTCCTGCAATTTTTTAATCTCCGCCCTTGCTTCCTCCAACTGAGAAGCCAATTCCTCAAGCCTTGCAAGCAACCCAAGATTACGGCCTTCCAGCTCCGCTACCCGTTCCTTTTCCTTAAAATAGTCATCCGCCACATTTAAAGCTGTCAACACATAGGCAAGGCTAGTATCCAATCTGACTGCCGCCGCATTTTTCCGGATTTCCACAATTTTTTCATGGATATAGTTCGATACCGCCTGCATATGTATTTCCGTCTCTTCCCCCACTAACGTAAAGGACTTGCCATCCACATAAATTTTAATTCTGTTTTTCAAAAAACTGCACTCCTCTCCCGTGCCCTTTACAAAATATGATTTAAAACAGGTATACAATGCTATGGAACGATAAAATTTGCCTATTCAAACCCTCTTCTATTTCCTTTTGTTCCGGTTATGGCGGCGGCATTTTATAAGTAGTTTCTCACTGCATTATGCATTGTCCCTCAATATTAAGCAATCTCCATGGAAAATCACATTTGTATCCATTTTTTTCGTTCTTTCATAGCTTTTTTTCCTTTTATTTGCCGGGCAGTTACCCTTAAGAGAATTACGTTTTAAAGCGATATATTTTATAATTATACCATATCTATAATTCTTGCGAAATCCTTTTTTAGAATAAAAAAACCTTTTGGCAGAGGGAACCCTGCCAAAAGGCCGTCAATATTTAGGATTGGATCGATTTATTTGTAGTTTTTCGCGAATGCAAAGCCCATTTCAAAAGCCTTCTTATTATCGGGAATAAATTTCGCCTTACTTCCTTCAAATACATGGGTGAACGCATCATCAATACTTTCCACCTTAACGGAACCGGTTGCCTGAATTACAGCACCCAAAAGAATGATGTTGGCTAATTTTGCACCGCCAAACTCATGGGTTGCCATGGAGTTAGCCGGAACATTCATAACACGAATATCTTTTTTTTCTTCCTTCAAAGAAGCCAAATCGGAATTGGCAATCAGAATGCCGTTTTTCCCCAAAATTTCAACAAATTTGTCCAAAGAAGGCTGATTCATAGCAATCACGCAATCTGCATCTCTTGTGATAACAGGAGAGCCGATGGATGCATCCGATACAATAACATGACAGTTTGCTGTACCACCACGCATCTCGGGACCATAAGAAGGGCACCATGAAACCTCATGACCTTCCAACATACCTGCGTAAGCCAGAATCTTACCCATAGAAAGCGTACCCTGACCACCAAAGCCTGCGCAACAAATTCTCTGTGTATTCATATTATTTGCCCTCCCCTGCTGTGATATCTTTGTAAACCCCAAGAGGATAGTAAGGGATCATTTTTTCTCTTACAAATTCCATTGCTTTTACAGGTGTCAAGCCCCAGTTTGTAGGACAGGTTGACACAACCTCAACAAATGTAAAGCCAAGACCCTGTTTTTGAATTTCAAAAGCTTTTTTGATTGCTTTTTTCGCCTGCGTCACCTGTGCCGGTGTGGAAACGCTTACTCTTTCAATATAAGCGGGGCCGTCCAAGGTCGCCAGCATCTCAGAAATACGAATGGGATTACCATTGATTTTAGGATCACGGCCAGCCTTTGCCGTTGTAGCTTTCATACCGGGCAATGTGGTAGGTGCCATCTGGCCGCCTGTCATGCCGTAAATACCGTTATTGATAAATACCGTGCTGATTTTTTCGCCTCTTGCAGCCGCATGAACGATTTCGGCAGTACCAATGGAAGCAAGGTCGCCGTCGCCCTGATAAGTGATAACCAGTTTATCAGGATGTACTCTTTTAATGCCTGTTGCTGTGGCAGGCGCACGTCCATGGGCACACTGAATTGCGTCAAAGTTAAAATATTTATTTGCAAATACGGCACAGCCAACGGGAACTGCCGCAATTGCATTTTTATCTTCGTCCATTTCTACCAAAACTTCCGCTACAAGTCTATGTACAATGCCATGTGCACAACCAGGACAATAATGCAATTTTACATCAGTTAAAGCTTTGGTTTTTTGAAATATAACTGCCATTATTTGTCACCTCCCATAACCTTCTTACCAAATTCAACGATTTCATCCACCGCAGGAACAATACCGCCTGTTCTGCCATAGAATTCGATTTTGTTTTTATCGTTACAAGCATAAGCAACATCCTGAACCATCTGTCCCATGCTCATTTCAACATCCATATACTTTTTAATGTTTTTGTCCCATTTATCAAAAGCTTTTACGGGGAAAGGCCACAATGTTTTCGGTCTGATCATCCCAACCTTAAACCCTGCCTCTCTCAAATAGCCGATTGCAGTTCTAACAATTCTGGAGGAGGTGCCATAGGATACAAAGGCATATTCTGCATCGTCCATTAAATAATCTTCCCAAGCCTGCTCATTTGCTTCAATTTTTGCATATTTTTCAAAATTACGTTTATTCCATGCTTCACATTCGGCAGCCTCGATTACAAGGTTTTCCACCATATGCTTTTCGCCGTCACCCTTACCGGTCAATGCCCATGTTTTGGGAGGCAGCTCTTTTTTGCAAACATAGTTAAACTCAACAGGCTCCATCATCTGACCAATTAAACCGTCAGCCAGAATCAAAACAGGAGTACCGTAGAAGTCCGCCAAATCAAAGGCTTCCATAACCATATCCACCGCTTCCTGAACAGAGGCAGGAGCCAGAACAATATCATGATAATCGCCGTTAGCGCCACCCTTTACCGCCATATTATAATCCGCCTGTCCGGGCTGGATTGTACCTAAGCCGGGGCCGCCACGCATCATATTGATGATAACCGCAGGCAAGCCTGCATTGGAAATATAACCGATACCTTCCTGCTTCAAAGCAATACCGGGGGAGGAGGAACTTGTTAAAACACGGGCACCTGCACCTGCTGCACCATAAACCATATTGATTGCCGCAACCTCAGATTCAGCCTGCACAAAAACGCCGCCAACCTTGGGCAATTCACTGGACAAATATTCCGGAACCTCACTTTGAGGAGTAATTGGGTAGCCGAAAAAATATCTGCATCCTGCCTCAATCGCCGCCTTACCAACTGCTTCATTGCCTTTCATTAAAACCTTTGCCATTGAAATTTCCTCCTCTCTTAGTTGAATTTTTCCACTGTAATCGCACAATCGGGACACATTTTCGCACAGCTTGTGCACGCAATACAATCATCATTCACAACCTCCGCAGGGTTATAGCCCGCCGCATTGAGCTTGGTTTCAGAAAGCTTCAGCACATGCTTTGGACAAACAGAAACACAAAGTTCACAGCCCTTGCACAGTGTTTCGTTAATCGACACTTTACCTTTTGCCATTTTAAATACACCTCCATAAATGTTGAACTCTACATCCAGGTCTTTCTCATATAAAACTTCATAGGAAACAATTCTCCGGCAAGCCCCTTCGGCACTTCCTCTGTCATCAGCTCTTCAACATAAGAAACATACCTTACAGGGATTCCCGTTTCTTTCGTTACCTCTCTTAAAACCTTATCCCCGTCCAAAAGACATTGTGCATTGGTCTCTCGAATCAGGTTTGTATTGTTAATAAAGCCTGTCACTTTGAGCCCCGAAGCATAGGTGAGATTTTCCATTTGCGCAATCACACCCTCCGGTGAGGAGGTATCGGGGCGATATGTATTGACTACCATAAAAAAATCCACTTCCGCAGGGTCTAAAATAGGCTTTAAACGGCCAAGCACCATCGTTCCCACATCGTTTCCCCCCAAGTCAACGACATAATCAAAGGTATGCTCCCTTGCGGGCATTGTCATAGCCGCAGAAACGGCAGGTACATCCAGCCCATCCCCCTCAATTGACGAGGAAATCACCAAAATACCTGCTTTTTCCATCTCCTTCTTTTTTTCCCTGGAACGAAAGTAAACATTTACGATATCCAAATCGGCAATGGCGACCTTTCGGCCTTTTTTACCAAGCTGCATGGCATAATTCACTGCAAACTCGGTTTTGCCGCTGCCGTAGTGACCTGTAATAATACGAATTCTTTTATCCTCAACGAGCATTGCAATCACCTCATTTTTTAAACAATCATTGTTTTTTGTATTGAAAAATGTGCAATTTGTATAAACTATCTTTTTTTATGTTTATATTAAACAAAAAAAATTGATTATATCAATAGTATTTAATCATAAATAAATAACTAACTGCTCTTATCTGTATACATTATAGCGCATTCGCTTAACACTTGCAATAAAATAGACGATGTTTTTCATAAGTATGCAAAAAAAAACATTCCTCTATCGTTTTTTTAAATTTTAAAAAAATTTTAAGCTGCAAAACATTTGTCTATTTTAGATATTTATTTCCCCTTTCCAACCATATTTTTCACAACTTTTTCTTCTTGTCATACATTATTTTGGATTATGTTATAAATTCCACAATGCCCATGAATACACAAAAAGCTCTCTTCTCTTCCTGCTTATTTTCAGAAAAAAAGAGAGCTTTTATTGAAAAATGCACTGTTGTCTTACAAATACATCATATGTTATATAACAATTCTCCGTAGGTAGGGAACGGCCATACCCTTTGGTCTACCAAAAATTCCAGTTTGTCCGCCGGCGTCCGCAATTCCTCCATGGCTTTAAAAACCTGATCCCGATAAAATATCGCCTTTGAACGGCTATTGCATTCAAATATTGCCGCCTCCTGCATAATCTCGGTCAAGTGTTTTAAGGCTTTATGGAAGACCCTTATATTTTCATTGATCTCCGTCAGAAGCTCTTCCTCCACAGATGCATCAAACCCTGCGGCCTTCATTGCCAACAGAGAGGCTGCCACTTCTCCCGCATATTTCACCACTGCGGGACGAATTTGCTTCGATGCAATGTCAATCATAGCTCTGGCTTCAATATTAATCTGCTTGATATAGGCTTCATACATAATTTCAGAACGGGACTGCAATTCCAAACGGCTTAAAACCTTATGACGCTCAAACAGCGTCACCGCTTTCTCCTCTACCAGATAAGGGACGGTATCCACCATATTTGTAATATTGCTAAGGCCCCTTCTTTCCGCTTCCTGAACCCAATCACCGGAATAGCCGTTCCCGTCAAAAATAATGCGCTTATGTTCGCTATAGGTTCTGCGCACCAATTCATGCATCGCCGCATTAAAGTCCTCCGCCTGCTCCAGCTCATCGGCAAACTCAGCCAACACATCAGCAACAATGGTATTCAATACAAAATTCGGCCCGGAAATGGAACCGGAGGAGGGCGGCATACGGAACTCAAACTTATTCCCCGTAAAAGCAAACGGAGAGGTTCTGTTTCTGTCTGTTGCATCTCGCTTTAAATACGGAAGGGTATTCACACCAACACGCATTTTACCGCCCTGAATGCAGCTTGTTGCCCCGCCATGCTCAATCTGATTGAAAATATCCACAAGCTGATCTCCCAAGAAAATAGAGATAATGGCCGGCGGTGCCTCCTGTCTGCCCAAGCGGTGATCATTACCGGGGTTTGCCGCCGCCAAACGCAGCAATTCCGCATATTCATCCACGCCCTTGATGATGGCAGTCAAAAATACCAAGAACTGTGCATTTTCATGAGGGGTCTTCCCAGGATCCAAAAGATTTTGCCCATCATCCGTCCCCAAGGACCAGTTGTTATGCTTTCCGCTGCCGTTTACCCCGGCAAAGGGCTTTTCATGGAGCAGACAAGTCAAATTATGATGTCCGGCAATACGCTTCATGGCCTCCATAATCAGCTGATTATGGTCGGCGGCACGGTTACAGTCATCATAAATGGGTGCTAATTCATGCTGTGCCGGCGCAACCTCATTATGCTGCGTCTTGGCTGTTACCCCAAGCTTCCAAAGCTCTATATTCAGCTCACGCATAAAACAGGCAACTCTTTCTTTAATGCTCCCGAAGTAATGATCATCCAATTCCTGGCCCTTGGGAGGCGCCGCCCCAAAGAGGGTTCTGCCCGTAAAAATGAGGTCCTTTCTTTGGTGATATAAATTGCGGTCAATCAAGAAATATTCCTGCTCCGCCCCGGAATATACCTTAATGCTTCTTGCCGTTGTATTGCCAAACAGACGCAGAATACGCATAGCCTGCTTAGAAACCGCCTCAACGGAACGCAGCAGGGGCGTCTTTTTGTCCAACGCTTCGCCCGTGTAGGAACAGAAAGCCGTGGGGATATACAAGGTAATGCCCGCCGCATCCTCTCTTAAAAAAGCGGGTGAGGTGCAATCCCATGCCGTATAGCCCCTTGCCTCAAACGTCGCACGCAATCCGCCGGAGGGAAAGGAGGACGCATCCGACTCCCCTTTGATTAACTCCTTGCCGGAAAACTCCATAATTGCCTTTCCATTGCTGGGCCGAGCCAAAAAAGAATCATGCTTTTCCGCAGTGATGCCCGTCATAGGCTGAAACCAATGGGTATAGTGGGTTGCGCCCCTTTCCACTGCCCAATCCTTCATGGCATTGGCAATAATATCTGCAATAGAGGAATTCAGCATTTCTCCTTTTTCAATCGTATTCTTTAACTCATTGTAGACTTGCTTTGGCAGATGTTCCCGCATCATTGCGTCGTTGAACACATTCATGCCAAAAATTTCGGGTATAGAAATTTTTTCGTACATACACTTGTCCTTTCTGGGTTAACCTTGCTCCATCTCTGTTTTATCATACGCTTTATTATACCGACACAAACAAGGTTTTGCAATGATTTTGCACCCTATGCCTTAGAAAATTCCCAAGAATATTGATTGTTTTTTGTATATCCTATCAGTATTTTTTATGCAGATGCACTTCTGGTTATACAATATTTCTTCCTCTTCATCTAAAAACGTGTATTCGTATATTGGTGTAATTTTACTATTGAAAAAGAACTATTGTTCTGGTATAGTGATAGTAAGTTCTATTAAAGGAGGCACACTGCATGAAGCTTTTAAACAAAAATATCGATATGATTTCCTGGACATCCAAAGAAGGAGCTGTTACTCCCATACGGTTTCGTCTGGAGGAGGATGGGGAAAATGTTACCATTAAAGTCAATCATATCCTTCAGACAGAGTCAAACAGATTTGGCGGCAGCCAAACCTTATTTTTTCTTTGCAGCAGCATCATCCATGACACAGAAAAAATATATGAGCTTGCCTATCATTGCGATAACCAGAAATGGCTGCTCCGAAAAATTTAAGCAAAAAGCCAAGAAGGAGAACTCCCTTCCCAGCTTTTCTTTTAAAATACTTCTTGCTTTCACGCTTACCCCTTGACCATTCTCTGGGTTTTCTAAAAACGCAGCACGGTTCTTCGCCAATTATAGAAACAGCATAAAAAAGAATGGCATGGTAAAAATACAAAGCACAGTACTCACAAAAATATATTTACTGGCCAACGCCTCATCTCCGCCAAATTCCGCCGCCAATATGGCACAAAATGCCCCGATAGGCGTAGAAAGCCCCACAACAATCACCCCTAAAATCAGTTGATCCTGAATGAAAAGTTTCAATAAAATATAGGAAGATAAGGGAATAAAAATCAAGCGAAAGAAGGAAAGGTGGTAGGCCGATTTTTCAGTCAGCGTTTCCTTAAAGTCGAACTTTCCCAACAAACCGCCTATGTAAATCATGGCCAAAGGGGAAAGGGTTCCCCCAACCATACTCACCGTATCCTTCATGGGTCCCGGAAGGCGGATATTGAGCACAAAGCACAAAACCCCCAAAACGGTTGCCACATTTACCGGCGCCTGCAACAGTTTTCTCATGTTTACCTTGCCGGTGTCCGGATTGCCTGAATATCTTTGCAAAACCACAGCCCCTAAGGTATACGACGTAATATTAAAAGCAAAGGTGGCAAAGGTACAGTAAAACACACTGTTTCCCCCAAAAATCATTGCAATCACAGGAAGGCCCATAAACCCGATATTTGCAAACATATTGCTGAAAATCCAAATGCCTTTTGCCCCCTCAGGAACCTTGCATATGCGAAAGGAAAACCATCCCACAACCATGCCCCATAAATGCATCATGACGCAAACAAAAAACACAAGGACACCTTTTTGAAATAATTCCCACGTATACTCAATCTGTAAAGAAGAAATGACAAAACAGGGAATGATAATGCGCGTTAAAAACCCTGCAAAATCCTCCATAAAGCCATCTTTGAAAATTTTCTTCTTTCGGCAAAAATAACCAATCAGAAGCAGGAGAAACATAATGGTCAACTTATTCAGCACCGTTAAAATGGCTTCCATTTCCACTTACCTTTCCACAATGCGTTTTTGATACTATTTTATACCATGATTCTCCTACTGTAAAGATATATTCTTTCCTTTGAATCCTTTTATTCTATTTTTGCATCTCTTATTTTAAATTACATTCCATCATATTTCAGCAATATCCTCTTCCGCCGCTTCCTGAAAAATTTCCTCTTCTTCCCAAAGGGGCATACTCACAATGGCCTTAAACAAATCTCCATCCACCTGAATGCCAAAGGTTCCCCCCTGGGCCTCAACCAAGCTTTGGGCTATGGAAAGCCCCAGACCGGAGCCTTCTGTGGTTCTGGAGGTATCTCCTCGCACAAACCGGTCTGTCAGCCGTGTCTCGTCAAAATCAATGGGAGCTGCGGAGACATTTTTCATGACCAAAATCCCCCGTCCCTCCGCTTGAAAAATATCAATATACACTCTGGAATCAGGCATGGAATACTTCACTGCATTGGAAAGGAGGTTTTCTAATATCCTCCACAGATGCCTGCCGTCGGCGGAGATATACAGAGGCTCCGGACAGCATACCTTGATCTCAAGCCCTGCGGCCTCAATTTTTTCCTCCAGCTCACCTATAGCCTGCAATGTAATCTGCTTATAGTCTACCCGTATTTTAGAAACCGTAATATTTCCGCTGGAGACCTTGCTTGCTTCAATCAAATCCTCAATCAGCTGCTTTAATCGGTAGGATTTTTCATGTAATACCTCCACATACTTCAAAGCCGTCTGATTTTCCAACGGAAGTCCCCGCAGCAAATCAACATAAGAAATAATAGAGGTTAACGGTGTTTTTAAATCATGAGACACATTGGTGATTAATTCCGTTTTCATCCGTTCCCCTTTGACCGCATCCCTTACGGAGTTCTTCAAGCCATCCTGAATATTGGCAATATCCTTGGCAAAGTTCAAAAAGGATGGAGAAATTTCATCTAAATTTAATTTATACTGCAAGTTTCCTTTCGATGTTTCCCTGGCGGAAATCATAATTCTTTTTAAGGAGCGCAGTGCTCTTAAAAACAAATACATACAAAAGCCGTTGAATGCAAATAAACCCACGATACAAAGGAAACTCAGCAAATAATATTCCATTTGGGCCGCAAAAATAACAATACCCATGGCCACGCAGTTGCCTAAAGCATAGCAAAGCATAACCAAAATCATCCAACCTCGAAAGGTTTTTCCTGTAAATAATTCTGACGCACGGCGAATGGTCACAGAAATCCATGTATTTTTCAGAAGAACCTTTCCCTTGATCTGACGTGTGATAGACATTATATAGGATAGAATCGCCGCAACATTGCAAACATAAAGAATCCCTAAAATAGTATTGAAAATATATGCCCAGAAAATTGCCGTTTCATTTAAAATTCTGGAGAGCAACGTCAGCCCGAAGATTAGGGAAAACATAACGAGGCCAATGACTAGCAGAAAATGAATTTCATTGTAAATTTTATCTACCGCTAAATAAAACACCTTCCCGTTTTTCTCCGTCTGCCCTGCCACCCGAATTAGATACACAAGGCAAAAAACAACCACCAATGTGGACGCAGTGAATACGCCAAACAATATGGGCAATCCTGTTCTGGCAAAAATATATTCCTGCCCCATGGTATAAAAATCATCCCCAAACACTAGGGGATCGCGGATGCCCGCATAAATTTTATAATCACTTTCCTCCATAAATGAATTGTTTTTGGTATAAGCCATTGCCCCTATTTTGTCGCTGCTAAAGCCGGAGGATAGCACAATGGTACGGTCAATATTGCTCATTTCTCCCCGGGTTGTATTCCCGGCAACCACATTGCCGCTGCCGTCTTCAACATAATAAAGAAAATTGGTTATGCTGCCCAAATACCGCACGCTGCTTTTATATTCATCCAGCTGATTCTGAATGTACATTTTTCTGTACAGGGGAAGACGGCTTTCTACCAGCTCTTTATATTCGTCAAAATTACTTTTTAGGGAATTGGGGATGCTCCCATGAATATTCAACCCGTCAAAGGTTTCGTTTATGGAGGTGTTGCCCGTGATAATACCGTCCTTGATTCCATAATATCGCTTAAAATCGGCAATCAATTCTTCTCTGTCTATCAATTCTCCGCTTAACACACGGCTCTCGTTCCGGTAATAAACCTCCGCCAAAATAACCTCGTCCAACGTGTTTGCAAAGCTGTTGGTAAACTCATAGGTATCATAAACCGAATGGGCCTCTATAATATCCCGGTTCCAATGCAGGGAAATATTTGCCGCTATAATTCCGCAAAAAAAGTTAGCCATGGCGCAGATAAAAAAAAGCACCACAGAAGCAATTTTCCATTTTTTTTGATAGCTTTTAGATTTTTTCAATTTTGTATCCAATGCCCCACACCACCTTAAGATATCTGGGCTCCTTCGGGTTAATCTCTATTTTTTCTCTGATACGGCGGATATGCACAGAAACCGTGTTTTCCGGCGCAAAGGACAGCTCGTTCCAAACTTTTTCATAGATCTGGTCAATGGAAAAAACCTTTCCCGCATTTTCCATCAAAAGCTGTAAAATTCCATATTCCGTCGCCGTAAGCTTGATGGCCTCACCGTTCACCCGCACCTCTTTCGCATCCTTGTCCAGCTCAATCTCCCCGATTTTAATGACATTGCTTTTTTCCGCAATGCTCCCCAGTGCCGTATAGCGGCGCATCTGGCTTTTCACCCGGGCCAGAAGCTCCAAAGGATTAAAGGGCTTGGTGATATAATCATCCGCTCCAAAATTCAACCCCAAAATTTTATCTGTATCCTCTGACTTTGCAGATAAAATGATAATGGGAATATTCAACGTTTCTCGAATTTTTACCGTTGTATTCAATCCATCCAACTTCGGCATCATAATATCCAGCAAGATCAGATGTATTTCATTTTCCTCCAATGCCCGCAAGGCCTCTAACCCGTTATACGCCTTGATCACATGATAACCCTCTTGCTTTAAATATATCTCTATTGCATCAACAATGGCCTTATCGTCATCGCAAACCAAAATATTAAAATTTTCCATCAGAAAATACCCCCTATTTCTGCAAACTTTTACAATTTTATCATAACAGAATACTTTTACAAAAGAGTACACACTTCCTTACAGAATTCTTAATTTCTTTTATTTTATCTGAATTTACCGACAAAAGAAAGAGGAACCTCCTCCCTATTCCCAAAAATCCTCTCATAAGCTCTTTTTTCCCGAAACCTTTCAAAACTTCTGAGAAACAGCTTGCCGTTACATGGTTTGCCCCTCGCGGGAGGTGCCTTTTCTATGCCTTGATTACCTTGCTTGCACTTGAACTAATACACTTTTTTTGATATACTATAAGATATAACATTGTGGAGGTGCAATATGGAATGTCAGAATTTTTCAATCTCAGAGCATGACCGGTTAATTTTAAATTCCTATATCAACGTAGCAGAAGGTGCCGGTGAATTTTTCGGCGATTTTTGTGAGGTGGTCATACATAGCCTTGAAAATATGGATCATTCCGTAATGCATATTGTCAACGGGCATCTCTCCGGCAGGCAGGTCGGTGCGGCGATTTCCGAGGTGACCCTATCTTTTTTAAACCGCATGATCGAGGAAGCGAATCTCAAACATCTCTATTATTTTGCAAAGAACAAACGCGGGGAAACCTTTAAATCCTCTATCTCGGCAATTATAGGAGAAAAGGGGAATATTATCGGTCTGTTTTGCATCAATATGTATCTTTCCTCCCCCATTTCCACTTTGGCACATTTTATTGCCCCCTTGGAAAATACCAAGCAGGAAAATATTTCCGAAACCTTTGTGGAGAACACAGAAGAGTTAATGTTGCACGCACTGGAGGAAGCAAAAAAGGCTGTTTACTGCAATCTTTCCATCTCCTCCTCTAATAAAAACAAAGAAATTATTTCTCTTTTGCACCAGAAAGGGATTTTTAATTTGAAAGATTCCGTCATCACCATTGCAGAGCATCTGGGTATTTCCAAAAATACAGTATATATGCATATTCGCAATATGAACAAATAACACAGCAATATAAAAAGCAGTTTTTTGCCTATCAAAAGGGCAAAAAACTGCTTTTTTTCATGTTGGAAGCTTCCTGCCTCCGGTATTCTTGGCTGCTGCCGCCAGAAAATATCCATATCACTGCCAAGCCCTACCAAGGGCGGCTTACTCCCAAATACTCTTTTTCTGCAAAAAAGCAATATCCTCTTTGCTTAGTTCCGCCGCCTTCAGCAGGTCCGGCCGCTTTTGCGCCGTACGAAGAAGGGCCTGCTCTCTCCTCCATTGATCCACATTTCCATGATGGCCACTTAAAAGCACCTGCGGCACCTCCCGCTCCATAAAAACAGGAGGCCTGGTATACTGGGGATATTCCAAAAGGCCTTGAGAAAAGCTTTCGTCCTCAAAAGATGCTTCTTTCCCCAGCACACCAGGCACAAGCCGAGAAACGGCATCAATCATGGTGATGGCCGCCAGCTCGCCGCCTGTCAGAACAAAATCCCCCAGAGAAATTTCGTCCGTTACAATCTCCTCCAACACACGCTCGTCCACGCCCTCATAATGGCCGCACAAAAAAACAAGGCTCTCTTCTTTCGCCAACTCCTCCGCGACCCGCTGGGTAAAAGGCCTTCCTTGGGGGGACATATAAAGCACACGGGCCTTCTTTGCCTTTTCTGCGATACTTTGATAAGCATCATAAATGGGCTGGGGCTGCATCACCATGCCAGCTCCGCCGCCATAGGGATAATCGTCCACCTGCAAATGCTTATTATTGGAAAAGTCTCTGATATTAACGGCCTCTATGGAAATCAAGCCCTCTCGCCGGGCTCTGCCCAAAATGCTGTGAGACAGTGTTTCATCTATCATTTCAGGAAATAATGTTAAAGCATAAAAGTTCTTCATTATCTCAACCCTTCCAGAAGTGCAACGATCATAATGCCTTTTTCCAAATCTACCTTTTTGATGCAGTCCTTGATGGCAGGAATGAGCAATTCTTTTTCCTCCGGGCTTTTTTGCACCCCATAAACATCGTTGGCACCCGTCACATAAATTTTTGTCAGCTTTCCCAATGCCTCGCCGCCTTCTGTAATTACCTGCAAGCCATATAAATCCCGGGTATAATATTCATTCTCTTCCAAGGGGATGGCCAGAGCATCAGGTATTAAAATCATCCCGTTTTTATAAAGCTCAGCCACATTAATATCTGTAATTTCTTTTACCGTAAGCAAAACAAATTGCTTATGATACGCCACTTTTTGTATATGAAAGGTTTCCCGCTTCCCCCTGCTTTCCACAATAATTTCTTTTAAGCGTTCAAACCTGGAGGGATCCTGGGTGGTGGGAAATACGCGCATTGTTCCTCGTATTCCATGGGTACCTGTAATTTTCCCGATTTCAAAATATTGTTCCATACGCACCTCACAAAGATTATAATTCTTGAAGCAAAAACATACAGTATGCAAGCACCTTGCTCTAATCAGACATCGTTCGTTTCAAAAAAATTTCAGAATAGGAGCCTTATTTAACCCCACAAAATTTTTCGTCTTTTTGAAAGGGTGCCGACTACGTCGGCACCCTTTTGCCCATATTGCAGGGTCTTTTTTCATTGAACGATTTCAACGATAATTTTTTTGTCCTCATGAACACCGGATGCTTTTACCAGTGTCCGAATTGCTTTTGCAATTCTTCCCTGTTTGCCGATCACCTTTCCCATATCTTCGGGGGCAACCTTCAATTCCAGCACCAAAGTGCGGTCATTTTCGGTTTCGGTTACCTGCACCTTATCCGGAAAATCCACAAGATTTTTTGCAATGACTTCTAATAATTCTTTCATAGCCAAGCCTCCCGCCTTCGGATTATTCGCCGATTACGCCAGCTTTTTTCAACAGAGCCTTTGCAGTTTCGGAGGGCTGTGCGCCAGTTGCAAGCCACTTATTCGCTGCTTCTGCGTCAACCTTCAGAACAATTGGTTCCTTGGTAGGATCATAGTAACCGATTTCTTCAATAGATTTACCATTTCTGGATGTTCTGGAATCCGCAACAACGATTCTATAGAAAGGAGCCTTTTTTGCACCCAATCTTTTTAATCTGATTCTTACTGCCATATCATTTCACCTCCTAAATTTTAAGCTTCATTTATCGGAAAAAAGGAAGTTTTCCTTTCTTACCCTTTTGCATACTGTTCATCTGCTTCATCATTTTTTTCATTTCTTCAAATTGCTTCAGCAGACGATTCACATCGGCAATGGTCCGTCCGGCACCATTGGCAATGCGTTTTTTTCGGGGGCCATTCAAAATGGAGGGGTTCGCCCGTTCTTCCTTGGTCATAGACTGGATGATGGACTCCACCTTGGACATTTCCTTGGAGGTGTCAACCCCCTCCATGGCTTTATCCAAATTCAGCCCGTTCATCCCGGGGATCATGCCCATCAAATCCTTCAAAGGGCCCATTTTTTTAATTTGCTGCATTTGAGAAAGGAAGTCCTCCAAGGTAAACTCGTTGGAGCGCATTTTCTTTTGCATCTCCATTGCTTCCTGTTCATCAATATTTTGCTGTACCTTGTCAATCAGAGAAAGGACATCGCCCATCCCTAAAATTCTGGAAGCCATGCGGTCAGGGAAAAAGGGCTCAAGATCCTCCATTTTTTCACCCATACCGATATATTTAATGGGTTTGTTCGTAACGCTTCTGACGGAAAGGGCGGCACCGCCGCGGGCATCACCGTCAAGCTTCGTCATAATAATACCATCTACACCCAATTGGCTGTCAAAGCTACCTGCTACGGTCACGGCATCCTGCCCTGTCATAGCATCTACCACCAAAAGAATCTCCTGGGGACGTACTGCCGTTTTGATATCCAGCAGCTCCTGCATCAATTCTTCGTTGATATGCAAACGTCCGGCGGTATCGATCAACACCACATCATGATGCTGCTCTGCGGCAAATTCCAACGCTTTCTTGGAAATTTCCACCGGGCTTACCTCGGTGCCCATTTCAAAAACGGGAATCCCATAATTTTTGCCCACCACCTGCAATTGCTTGATTGCGGCAGGACGGTAAATATCACAGGCAACCAACAGGGGATTTCTGCCCTGCTTCCTCAGCTGACCTGCAAGCTTGCCGCTGCTAGTGGTTTTCCCGGCGCCCTGCAAGCCCACCATCATGTATACCGTAGGCGGACGGTTGGAATACGTTAATCTGCTTTGAGAGCTTCCCATAAGCGCAATTAACTCTTCGTTTACAATTTTTATAACCTGCTGTCCGGGGTTCAGCCCCTGCAAAACCTCAACACCAACGGCACGCTCTGTCACCGTTTTGATAAAGCTTTTTACAATTTTAAAGTTTACATCTGCCTCCAAAAGTGCGATCTTCACTTCTCGCATAGCAGCCTTTACGTCATCCTCGGTTAAAACGCCTTTTCCGCGGAGCTGTTTGAATACTTCCTGCAGCTTAGCGGACAGATTTTCAAATGCCATAGATCGCCCTCCCTTTAGGATAATATTGCATCAGCAATCTTTTTCATGGTAACAATCGCTTCTGTTATTTCCTTACTGATTTCTCCGGTTCCTATTTTATCAAGGATATGTTTCATTTTTCGCACAGCCTTTTGCTGCTCTTGAAAACGTTCTACCAAAGACAGCTTTTCCTCATAAGCAATCAGAATTTTTTCTGTGCGCTTTAGCTGATCACGAACAGCCTGACGGCTGATGGATAATTCTTCTCCGATTTCAGAAAGAGAAAGATCGTTCTGATAATGCATCTCAAATACCTGCTTTTGTTTTTCTGTCAAAAGCTCTCCATAAAAATCATAGAGCAGGGTCAGCTTTAATATCTCATCCACTTTCATTCCTCCTGTAAAGGAAAATCACTTTACAATCATTTAAAACATCATACTAAAAAAAAATCAAGCTGTCAAGTATTTTCCCTTTACAACTTAATTTTAATTTCTATACAGGGCAATTTATTTTTTCGATTGTGATTTTTTCGTCGGAAACCAAAACAGAACTGTAGCAGCCCTGTTCGGAAAAGAACCTCCAGAAACCATCGGGCCCGGCTCCCGTTAAATAGCACAGCATAGCGCTCATGGGGCCATTATGGGAAACGATAATAATATTTTTGCTTTTGTTTTCTTTGATTACTTGCAGCAGCCCTTCCGTCACCCTTTTATAAAATTCTTGAAAAGCCTCTCCGCCGGGCAATGTGCTTGATTGCCATTCCTGCATCCAGCGTTTTAAGGTATCCCCGTGATTTTCTTTTATGTATGTGCTTTCTTTGTTCTCCCAATCACCGTAAAACAGCTCTCGAAAGCAAGACATCCTCTGCACCTCCATATTTCTGTTTTCTGAAATGATCTCCGCCGTATGTGTCGCCCGCAGCAAATCGCTTGCATAAATGCCATCATACTCCAGGGAATCAAAAAAGTTTTTTAGCTGATGTGCTTGCCCAATTCCTGTTTCGTTAATATCACAATCTGTCCAACCATAAAATATGCCGCGCAAATTCCAATCTGTTTCTCCATGCCGCACCAGATAAATCTTCATATTTGAAATCACCTCATTCCTATTTTACGCCAACAAGGCTCATTCTAGCAAGGGAATTTCCATGGAATGTAGAAAGGCGGACTCCCTTTTACGATCATCCATAAAAAGAAGTCCGCTATCAAAAAATAACCGGTTATCTTACTTTATTGTGAAGGATTGACAGTCTGTACACTGATCCATGGTAGGATTTCCTTCATGAGTACCAACTTGAATTGTTTCTAGTGTACAGTAGTTTTTTGCGTTATGATGATGTCTACATTTATCCACTGTACATCTAATACATTCATTACATTTTTCCATCGGTTTTCCCTCCTTTACTCTGATTTCGATATTATTGTGTCCCCAATGAAAATAAATATTACTCTAATTTTAAGTTCTTACCCAAAAAAATATGGCATTCTAAACGAAATAGAATGCCGTGAAAAATGATTACTTATTTATTTTTTACTCCAAATTAGGTAATTTTGTACAACAAAAGATGGCAAAACCCTCTTTTTTTCTAAAAAAGAAAGCTGAACTTCCTCATAAAACAACTATATGCAATAAAATATCAAAATGGAGAATGCTTTTCAAAAAGAAGCTTTCCTTTATCCATTTTTTAACAAAATTGAATACCTCTTATCTAAATGCAAAGACGCCACCATGCAAAATAATATGTCTCTTGTGTGATTTTCATCCTTATGAAGAAACCATTTCAGCAGTTTATGGTTCTCAGCACAATCCTACCCCTTCATTTTATTTATTTCTAGGATCGTCCTTCATGGCCTCTAAGGTTCTTATCATCAAATCATCCAACTCCCAACCCAGCTGTTCCGCACCTCTTCTGATAACCTCCCGGTCACAGCCTGCGGCGAAGCCTTTATCTTTAAATTTCTTCTTAATAGACTTCAGCTCCATATCCTGCACACTTTTGGAGGGACGCATCAACGCCGCCGCACCGATTAAACCCGTCAGTTCATCTACGGCAAACAGCACCTTTTCCATTTCGTGGGTAGGCTCCACATCACAGCAAATACCATAGCCATGGCTTGCAACCGCATGAATCAGACGTTCCTCCAAATCATGCTCCTTCATTATTTCTTGACATTTAATGCAATGCTCCTGGGGATACATTTCAAAATCCAAATCGTGCAAAAGCCCTACAATGCCCCAAAAGTCCTCTTCTGCGCCATACCCAAGTTCTCTTGCAAAATAGCGCATTGCGCCCTCGACGGTTTCCCCATGACGAAGGTGAAACGGTTCCTTGTTATATTTTGTCAGTATTTCCCAAGCTTCATCTCTTGTTATTTTCCTTGCCATATACATTCTCCTTTTTGTGTGTATTTGTACATAATATAGTACATTTTACTGCAAAACCTCCATACAATCAACCCTGCCATAGAAAATTCTCCTTGAAATTACACCGGAAAACAGGTAAAATGACCTTGTTCAAGAGCATTGAAAGGAGAGAAAAATCATGGATGTAACCAGCTTTGGCATTGATCACAATAGATTATTAAGAGGAATTTATGTATCCAGAAAGGATACCGTTGGAAATGGGCTATTAACCACCTTTGATATTCGCATGAAAGAGCCTAATCGGGAAATGGTCATCGATACCGCCGTTATGCACACACTGGAGCATTTGATGGCTACCTTCTTCCGCAGCCATCCTCTTTGGGCAGAGAAAACCATTTATATCGGCCCCATGGGATGCCGCACTGGTATGTATGCCATTTTTAAGGGTGATTTGGAATCCGCCGACGTGGCAGACGTTATGCAGGAATGCTATGCCTATATGAGCAGCTTTACCGGGGAACTGCCTGCGGCAAAAGCAGAAATGTGCGGAAACTACTTAGACCATAACTTGGAAATCACAAAATTGGAGTCCAAAAAATTCCTGGATGAGGTTTTATCCTGCCTGAAAGAAGAAAATATGATTTATCCGCGGCAAAACGGATGATTTTCTATTTTATATAATAAAAACCGGCAGTGCCATATATATACGAAAAGGGTGCCGACAAAATGCCGACACCCTTTTTTTGTTGTAAAGACCCTTTGGGCATATTATGGTTGGTCTTCCCTTGTTACAGAAAATTCCATTTTATAGTAAGACTCCGCCGCCCCCTCCAGAGGGATTAAATAAATGCGATCTTCCTCATAGCCTTCTTTCTCTACAGTACTGAAATATCTCATATTCCCAACGGAAAGATCAAAATTTTCAGCATAAAGCACGCTTGTCAAAATAGAATCTCCGGAATTCCAAATCAGTCCCACTTCCTTATCCGTGCTGCCAAAAGCAAAACCCAAAAGAGACTTCTCTATCCGCTCCGGCTGAGAAAAAACTTCTTCATCTTTCACCTCATAAACAAAGGAAACACCCGTCAAAATCCCATTTTCCACTTGATAGTTCAGCTTTGGAGATTCTCCGCTTCCCAGATTTATGACGACACTCCTCTCATCAGGCCGTTCTATAAGATTGCCCGATGCATCCATGTACCAGTTCTCTTTATACTCAAAATAGTTGCAAAAATAATTATAGTTTTCCGCAAATTCTTCCAGTGTAATGTCTCCCCGGTTGGGAGGCAGCATCTGCCCCATCAACAATACCACAACGATAAAAACGAAAAAAATATTAAATGCAAGGAAGGCCGCAATACGATACCCTTTTGTATCCTTGATCGTATAAGAGAGGCCTTCATCCCAAGGCTGTATTTCCTCTTCCTTACATAGCTTATAGCTTTTATAGTTACGAACCAGATTATAAATAGGAATCCCATATCCGCTGCCTTTTCCAAACATAACCCATGTGCGGTGTAAGCCTTCGCCATAAGAAAGACGGGTTCCGTCCGCCTTCTCTATTTTTAATCCAAAAACCCACTTTCCAAAGGTAGTGCCAAAACGATTCAGCAAAATCGGCTCTATCAATATCATGAGCACAGCAGTCACAATCCAGCCAGCCGCATCCAGACCCAGGCTATCCTTTGTTAAATTTATATGCAGCACATACCCAAGCAATATATACCAAATAATTCCATAAAGACACACATCCAACCCTCTTGCAAAATACCTGCGCCATGGGCGAAAAGCATGATTCCGAAACCCCGGCTTAATACGCAGAACCGTTTCCGTAGTGTGGTTATTCAACTGTTCCAAATACTTTTCTGCGGCAAAGCTATGTAAATCTGCACCCTCTTCAAGAATCTGCCTGCATATCTCCTTTCCCAAGCAACCCTCCAGCTTGTGAAGCCGCGTTTGCAGCAATGTCTCCAGCGTCTTATCTTTATATTTTAAATGGGTAAAATCGATTTCGGAAAAGCCCAATACCTCCAGCACCACAAGCCTCTGAAGCATCTCTCCATCTTCCTGAAAATAGAGAAAGCTCCCATCCTCTTGACGCTTTGGCCCAATCAAATCCAACCTGCGAAATCGCTCTATTTTTTCTATATCCACATGATAAAGCGCACTCATCTCTTCCTTCGTCATACGTTTCCCCCTTTTGATGTCCCTATTAAATATAGCAAAAATATAGTTCTTATAGTGAATCTTGCGATGAAAACGCTCTGCCCCATGGGGTTCAAAGGAGGAAAGCCTCTTCCAAATTTTATATACCATTGTAAAATTTTACTAATTTATTGCAAGGATTACAATGCTTTTGTAAGGATTTAAGATTTTTTTAAGATATTGACAGCCTTTCAGGCAATCCCCAACAAAAAACGGCCAACCTTTTTTCTTGGTTGACCGTTCTATATTCACATTTTATTTTGCAAGATACGGCTGTAACTCTGTAGGAAGCTCCTCTTCCTTACGGCTGATAATCATTGTAAACTCTGTTTCCGCATCTTTTGAAAGGGCCTCTAATTGATTAATAAAAGTAATAAACTCCTTTTCACTTACTTTATCCATAATATGATTCAATCCATCAATATATATTTTTTCAATGTCACTATTTTGAGAGAGTATGCCGCACACAAAGCCTCGAAATACTTGTGTGTTTTGCATAATAAACTTTGGTGCATCCACAAATCGCACGCTGTAATGAAGATCGTACATCCGACTGTTATCGTCATCCACAAACACAACACAGCCATTGGCTTCCTTGCTTGCCTCATTTGCCAAAGCAATGAGACGCTTTGTCTTTCCAACACCTTTTTCGCCTGCAAGAATCTGTACCATTGCAATCTCCCCCTTTATACTGGTTGAAATATCTCTGGATTTGAACTATAAAGTTTTGAACAAATAGCGTTTTCTATTTGCTTGTAATTAGTATTCTCCAATTTCCTAAAAAATCCTCTTGTTTTTGAAATTTTTTCTAGGAAAAACAGAAAACTGTCTATTTTCACAAGAATTTAATGCTTTTAACCTGTCATTTATATTCAATTCCGCTAATCGCAAAAGGTACCTTGCTGAAACACCATGGCTGCCGCCCCATAAATCCCGGCGTCGTTCCACAAGGCCGATAACGCAAACTTCCTGTCCCTGCAATGGGCGAATACATTTTGCGCATAGCTTTGCCGAACCATATCCAAAAGAATCTGTCCTGCCTTGGAAACACCGCCCCCCAGAACAACCAAGGCAGGGTCTGCAATATAGCAAGCATTGGCAATCCCCATCCCCAAAAAGCGGGATACATATTCGGCAACCTCTAAGGCTAACGCATCCCCATTTTTTGCAGCATCCCAAATATCCTTTGCCGTAAGCGTCCCAAAGCTGCGAAGGGCAGAAGGCTTTTTCCATCGGGATAACATATCCTGTGCCACCCGAACCATTCCCTTGGCGGAGGCATACTGCTCCAAACAGCCTTTTTTCCCACAGCTGCAAGGCAATATTTCAAAAGGGTTCATGGTCATATGGCCAATTTCGCCGGCGGTTCCCGTCACACCGTTCAAAATGCGTCCGTTTAAAATAATACCGCCACCTACGCCTGTGCCCAGTGTTACCATAAGCAGACTGTCGGTTTCTTTCCCTGCCCCATAGGTATACTCTCCCAAGGCCGCCACCCTTGCATCATTGCCCACAAAAACAGGGGATACACCAAAAATTTCCGCGGCTTCCTTCCCAAGAAATACGTCGCCCCATCCTATATTTACGGTTCCCCGCAGGCATCCATCCTCCGTCACAGGACCCGGTGCAGTCATACCCACACCTTCCAATTCCTCCCATGGGATACCGCTCCTTTTCAAAAAATCCGCCATCTCCCCATGAATATCCTTTAAAAGCGCTGTAGGTTCAGGCCCTTTTCTGGTAGGGATTTCCCATTTTTCCAAAAGTCCCTTTTCACGGGAGAAAAATCCGATTTTTACGGTGGTTCCGCCAATGTCTATCCCAAAGCAGTTCTCCATATTATTCCTCCTCATACTCATAAACAATTTTGTGGATCATGCTTTTATATCTTTTGTAAACATCTTCTGATATTTTTTCCGGGGTTGTCATAAGCCGCAGAGGCAGCATCTTTTGCCCCGGCCGCATGGGCGGCTGCAAATAGGGATATTCATTGTAAAAAAATCCGTGTCTTTCGTAAAACCCCACCCGTCTTTTTGTCACATCCCCTATAGGCACCTCAACCTCCAGTACCACAGGACGCCTTGACCACCCGACCATTTCCATCAGTCTTTTCCCACCGAAACCACCATTGCGGTAGGGCGGCTTAATGGCAAAATGCTCCACATATACAAAATCGTTAAAATCCCACAATGCCATGGCACCCAGCAAGGCCCCTCTGGGGCTCTTTATTCCATATAAACGATATTGGGGCTTCTCCAAAAGCGCCCGCTGCCTTTCCTTTTCACGCAGTTCCTCCACAGGAAAGGCCTCTTCCAGAATAGGATATATTTCATCAAACATGATCTTTGTGATTCTTTCAAACATTCTGTTCACGCTCCTTGCACAAAGAATACTATAAAAGGCCGGAAAAAGCAAACAGTAGCCTTCCGCCAATATGATAGACGAGAAAAGCGGCAATCCATGCCGTGAACAGCCACAGGCAAAGGGCAAACAGCAGGCGCAGCACGCTTTTTTCTTCCAACCAATAGGCGGAAACCGCGGCAACACAGGGTATGCTCAAAAGATGGAACACCATGAAGGAAAATGCCGATAGGGGCGTAAATAGTTCTTCCCCGCCGCCCAAAACACCAAGGGTAGAAACCACCGCTTCTTTTGCGGCAAAGCCGGATAAAATGGCTGCCGTTGCCTTCCAGCCATCCTCTCCTGCGGCAAAGCCCAAGGGTGTAAAAAAGGGGGTAATTCCCCTCCCAATAAAGGATAATATGCTTTGCGAAGAATCCATGGTCATCTCCAGCTCCAAGGTCATATGGGAAGCCAGCCAAATGAGAATGCTTGCGCCAAGAATCACCGTTGCGGCTTTTATCAGATATTCCTTTCCTCTTCTATATAGAGTCTGCATCAAAGTATCGCCCCTTGGCCAATGGTATCTTGGCATCTCCATAATAAAAGGAGCTTCCTTCCCGGAAAAAATTCTTTTCTTTAAAATTCTAGCCCAAACAGCCCCCACCAAAACACCGCCGATATACAAACAAAAAAAGAGCAACCCTCCATGCTTCGGAAACAGCGTCCCAACCAGCAATACATAAAGGGGCAACTTTGCACCGCAGGAAAAAAAGGGGATGATCAGCCTTGTGATTTTTCTGCTCTCCTCCCGTTCCATGGTTCTTGCACCAAGCATTGCGGGAACAGAGCATCCAAACCCCGTCAAAAGGGGCAAAAAAGCTCTGCCGGAAATCCCCAGCCACCCCATGGGTTTATTCAGCAAAAAAGCGGTTCTGGCCATATATCCGCTATCTTCTAAAAAAGTAAGCCAAAAAAACAAGCATAAAATTTGCGGTAAAAAAGACACAGCCTTCCCCACTCCGCCAACAATCCCCTCCGAAAAAAACGCCTTCCCCCAATCGGGCATTTGCGGAAAAAAACGCAGTATCATATCCCCCAAAATTGTAATGGCGTACTCCATCCCCTGTTTGAAAAATACACCGGGAGATGGGAAGCCCGTCCCAAAAAAGGAGAGGGAAAATGTCATATGAAACAGAAAAGCCATCAGCAGCAGAAAAATAGGAATGCCTAAGAGGGGATGTAAAAAAAGCCCATCCAGCCGCTCCGTCTCATCCCTTTTTGCCACGCCTTGCTTTGTCACCTTTTGACAGCAGGCAACAGAAAAAGCATATCGTAGGGCGGCAATGTTCCCCTCCCAATCAACGGTTTCCTGCCGCTCCAGATTGCGTATGCCTAAAAAAAGCCCTTGGGGCTTTCCCAGATAAGGCTGCACCAAGGGTAACAGCTTCGGCCAAAGCTTGTCCTGCGCCAAAATGGTTTTGCCCTTTCTTCCCTTTTGTAAGGCCAACCCCAGTGCCTCCGCCAATGCAGCCTGTCCCTCCCCTGTTATGGCTGAAATTTCCACAACGGGAATGCCTAATATTTCAGAAAGCGTTGCAGCCTCTATGGCAATGCCCTGTGCTTGCGCCAGCTCCCGCATATTGAGTGCCACCACCAACGGCAAGTCCAGCTCCAAGATCTGTGTAGTCAAATATAGGCTTCTTTCCAACGCAGTGCAATCTATGACCTGTAAAAGAACATCCGGTTTTTCTTCTATGATAAACCCCAGTGCCACCCGCTCCTCCGGTGTATAAGGGGAAAAGGAATATACCCCCGGCAAATCTACGCAAAGATATCCTTCCTTTTTCCAAATTCCCTCCTTGCGCTCCACCGTTACCCCGGGCCAATTCCCAACTCTGGCATCCCCTCCGGTCAGTGTATTAAAAAGGGCGCTCTTTCCGCAATTCGGATTGCCAATGAAGCCCAATTTTTTCAACCTGCTTCCCCTCCTTTTCTATCAGAATACCTTTTGCATCCTCGTAACCGATTGCCAGCCGGTACCCCCGCACCCACACCTCGATTGCCCCCTGCAGAGGCGCCCAACGCATACAGAATAAATATGTATTTTTCGTTATCCCCAGCTCCAAAAGCCGGCGCAGTACCGCTTTTTCACAAGAAAAACCGATGACCTTTGCTCTTTCTTTTGGCCTAAGCCCACTCAAACTTGTCTGCATTTCTTCTCCCTTTCATACCTATGCGAAAAAAGGATAAATCATGCTATTTTCTTCTGCATACCAAGGAATTCCAAGCAATATTTTGTAGCTATTTTTGGAAACTTATGATATACTCAAGCAGAAAAGGAAGTGAAAAAATGATTCAAAAATTTAGAGGGTTTTTCCTCTTTTTAATACTCTGTTTCTGTATAACCGTGCCTTCTTCCGCCAAGGACATTTCGGTCACCCTCGACGGGGCCGATCTCCCCCTCTCTGCGCCGGCAATCATACAAAACGATCGTGTTTTGGTTCCCATGCGCAGCATCATGGAGGCTTTGGGCTATACCGTAGTTTGGGATAATGAAAAACATACCGTAGCAGCAACCAAAGGAAGCACTACCCTTTTTCTAACCATTGATCAATCCGTGGCCTTAGTAAACCAAACCCCCGTAGTTTTAGATGCGGCAGCCACCCTCTCGGAAAATACTACTATGCTCCCCCTGCGCTTTGTGGCCAAATACAGCGGGGCAACGGTAGAATGGCAGGCGGCAACCTACACCGTCTCCATCACCACTGAGAAAAAAACACAGAACGCTTTAACGGACTCTGTTGTTTATATACAGACAAACAAAATTCAGGGCAGTGGGATTGTTCTTTCCTCTGACGGCTTGATTGCAACAAACTATCATGTGGTAGAAAGCTCCTCTATGCTGCAAATGGTCTTTTCCGATAATACCATTTATCAAGGAAAGGTAACCATTGTGGGCTTAGATGCGCAAAAGGACATTGCCTTGATCAAGATTGATCGGGAGGACCTCATTCCTGCCGAAATTGAAACAAGCTTTCAAAAAGGGGAAGCTGTAACCGCAGTAGGTGCCCCCAATGGCAAGCGGAATACGATTTCAGAGGGGATCCTCAATGATTATAATGAAGATATTTTATCCACTAGTGCTTTTATTGACCATGGGAGCAGCGGCGGCGCTTTATTTAACAGCAAGGGAAAAATAATCGGCATGACCTCAGCTTACAGTGATCAGCAATTTTTCGCCATCCCCATGAGCCATATTTTGGAGGTTCCCAAAAACCTTTCCATCCCGATTAAACAGATGAAATATTACACCTATACCCCTACCCCGCCGAAAAACCTGCGGTATTGGATAGAGGACGGCTATGCCAACGTCACTTGGTCACCGGTTTATAATGCCGATCATTATTATGTTTATATCGCCTATTCAAAAAATGGAAACTATACAAAGCTCTATAACAAGGCTTTGCGTGATGAAATATGGTATTGGGGCTTTCCTCAATGCTTCGGTATTTCCACAGCCAATCATTCCGCCGTTTATATAAAGGTTTCCACTGTGAGAAACGGCATTGAAACGGCAACTACAGCCCCAATGGAGCTGCGCATGGAATAGAAAAACCCCATACCAGGTTGCTTTTACACTTTCTGCAAAAATAAAAAAGACCTCATGTTAGGATGCCTCCTAAGATAAGGTCTTTTTTTATGATAGAAGCGCAGCCTCTAAAAATATTCCTTCAGCTTCTCTCCTTGGTAATATCTGCTTCTTTGGCCTCAATAAATGGAATGAGCTCCTCCGGCGAAAGAACCACCTGCTCTCCTCTGATCCCTGCGCTTATGGCAATTTCGTCAAATAAAACAGCCGTTTCGTCCACATAAGTGGGATACTTTTTTTTCATGCCAATGGGAGAACAGCCCCCGCGGACATATCCCGTTAATCCAAGAAGGTCCTTCACATGGGTCATTTCAAGCTTTTTATTCCCCGACACCGCCGCCGCCTTTTTTAAATCCAACTCCATATTGACAGGAATACAAAATACCAGTATCCCTGTTTTGTCTCCTCGGGTCACCAGAGTTTTAAAAACCTGCTCCGCTGGTATCCCTATTTTTTCTGCGGCATCTAACCCGGAAAGGTTGTTTTCATCATATTCATATTCCGTTGTACGGTAAGAAACCCCTGCCGTTTCCAAAAGCCGCATTACATTGGTTTTTACCATTTTGCTCATCCCTTTCCTATTTTCTTTTCCCTTCCATAATAAAACAAATACTGCTGGGCAAAGCCCGCATATGTACCAAATCTTTTTGCCGCCTCTGCCTGCAATTCCTTGGGCGAAAGCTTTTTCCCATCACAGTAGGCATGGCTGTAAACACGATTGATCCACACATCCATGGGAAATACCTCGTACCTCCCAAAGGAAAACAGCAAAATGCAATCCGCAACCTTTTGCCCGACACCGCAAATGGACATTAGCCGTTGACGCAGGTCCTCCGTGGATAGCTTCTCCAAGTCTTCGGGCATAAATCCGCCCGCCAAAACCTTCTCCACGGCATCCGCCAAATATCTGCCCCGAAATCCGCAGCCCAGTTGGCGGTATGTGTCCTCCGAAACACCAAAAAGCTGTGTGGGTGCGGGGAAGCTGTAGCCTCCCTCCGCCAATGGCGTGCCATATGCCGCAGAAAGCCTTTGAATCAATCCTCTAATTCTGGGGATATGATTGTTTTGGGATAGTATAAACGACAGCAGCATTTCAAAAAAATCCTGCTTTAGGATACGAATGCCCGGCGCAAACGTAATTGCCTCGGCCAGCACCGGATCGCCGCCGCTGAGTTTTTGTTTTATTTTTTGATAATCTCTCTCCACATCAAAATATTCCTTCCAATACGGAATGTCCGCATCGCCATAAAAAAGGATACTGTCACCCGCCTGCCCCAGGGTAATCTTCCTTTGGCCGGAAATGACAGTATACAAGTTGTCCTCTTTTTTTCGGTAACAAAAGCATTGTCCGCATTCTAAGGTTTGTGACAGAGAAAAGTCCGGGCCGTCCCAGAAAACTTTTTCCATTTTTATTCACACCTTTGATTAGTCATCCAGAATTAAAAACCCGTAATCAATGCCTGTTTTCTTTAACAGCAAAGTTCTGGCTGCATTGTCCGATGCAACAAATTCCGCCTTCCAGATGCCGTTTTCCGTATAACACGCATAGCGGCTGCCGTTGGTCAAAATTGCATAGGCACAGGCCGAGGTTGCACATTGATATGAAATTTCACTGGCACTGGAAATTGCCTTGGCACTGAACAATGCTGCTTCCACCCCGCCTTGATTAGAAACAATGCTCCCCTGCCATGATGCCAAGGTATACGAAGGCAATACCTCTGCATTAAAATGAGGCAAATAACGGTTGATGGTGGTAACGGGATAGTATTCCGTCTGGGCATTGGGATAAACAACCTCCCAGAAATTATTTTCATTCTCCAAAATATATTCTTTGATTGCCGCAGGATTTGCGCGGTTAGAGAAAACAACCACTGCGTGCTTATTATCCATGCGTATTTCTCTTACATAATAATCATCAAATCGGCCTTCAAAAAGACTGATATAATTGAGTATGCGCTCATACTCCGCAGAAGCGGAGGAAAGTCTTTTCACCTTGCCATGATTCTGATTATATTTCGCCAAAAGACTATCTAAGCCGTCTTCGGTGATTATGCCGGCTCTTCCTTCTGCCGATGCAATCAAATATTTGCCCGACTGCTTTACAGCGGCAAAAACACTAAATCCCATGCTGCCTGCGGGCACAGAAGTGCCCTCCAGCTCCGCAAGATCACTGCCATGCAGCAATAAAATTTTATACTCACCGGCAGTCAGCCCTTTTTCCAGATACCCATCTGCCACCAACGTATCCGTTGTTATGTATTTGCCTTCATAGAAGCTGTAGAGTTCACCGTTTTTACTCATCCAGCCTCTTTGGGGGCCGTTGGTTTTATAGTCCGCCTGCCCTGCCGAAGCAACGGAAATAATATTATTCGTCAATCGTGTTGTTTCGCTCTGCCAAAAAGGCTTTGTGCTGGCGGGCTGGGTCTTTTCGGGCTCAATCCCTTCCGGTTTTTCCTCATTGGATGCAGGCTCCTCCGGCTCTTCTACGGGTTCCTCCGTACTACGGGGCGGTATCTCAATGGGCTCCTTTTCGTCTTCCTGCTGTGTATTCGAGGAGGGCTGGTTTTCTTCAGCCTTTCTCAGCCCGCAGGCACAGCATAAAAAAAGCAAAACACCTATAAGGATACAGGCATTTATCCATTTTTTATTCTTCACTATACTCATCCTTTTTGTCTGCTATAGCATCGTAAACCAAAAGCAGTTCCTTTTTATGAAGCTCTAATATTTCGGAAATTATTTTTTCCATTTCACTCTGTGTGTCGGAATAAGCAAATCGAACAATCCATGTAGGATTATAGTGTCCCTCTCCTTCCTCAACTTTACTGGTTACAGCAGATAAAACCTCCGTATCATAATAATCATAAATGGCATCATATTCCCAATCTTCAATTTCTTTATCACATATAAGGCGCATCACAACCTGTCTGCCTTCTGCTCCATCCTCCGCATAAATCGTATCAATCATTTGTGCATTTACAGAAAGAGAATAGCTGCCCAGCTCTTTTTCTAAAAATCCCGTAGCATTATCCTTCAGCATGATCACGATGTCATCCATTGTTATCTCCTTTTAATATGCATAGTTCGTCTATTATTCTTAAAATTATACTACAATTTTTCACCCGATGCAAGAAATCAGCCCCTGTAACCCCCTTCCAATCTCTGGCTAAAACCTTGAAAATACGGTATTTTTTCTATATGACGTAAATCGTAAGAATTTGTTCCTATCCTTTGAAACAAAAAGTTGTAAAAAAATGCAATCCGGGACAGGACAGTTGATTTCTCTTAAAACCGGTTCCTCACCTTTGTTTTCAATCCTTTTTACACCATACGGATGAAAAACAAAGATTTTACATTTTCTTGCCGCCTTTTTTATGTTACAATCAAACATAAATCATCACAAAAAACAGTGTAAAATTGAAAATGTTACGGCAAAGCGTTCTATTTTACAGTTTCGTAGAAAAAGGGAAATATTTCTCGGGAAATCCGTCCTATTTTCGGGAAATATCCTTGTTTCCAAAAGGAGTTTGAGAAAATGACAAAAAAAGAGAAGGTGGAGCAAATTCTCTTTCTATTAAGAGAAGAATACGGGCCCACAAAATGTTATCTGAATCATGAAAATCCATGGCAATTATTGGTGGCAACCATTTTATCGGCACAATGCACCGATGACCGGGTAAATATTGTCACAAAGGATTTATTTCAAAAATATAAATCGGTGAAGGATTTTGCCCAAGCTAATTTAAAGGAGCTGGAGCAGGATATTCACTCTACGGGTTTCTACCATAATAAAGCAAAAAATATTATTGCCTGCTGTCAAAAACTTTTAACGGAGCACAACGGCGAGGTCCCCTCGGATTTGGAAGCCTTAACCTCTCTTGCCGGCGTTGGACGCAAAACCGCCAATGTGGTACGGGGAAACTGGTATCACATCCCCAGCATTGTGGTGGATACCCATGTAAAACGTCTTTCTAACCTTTTAGGGCTAACCAAAAATCAAGACCCGACAAAAATAGAATTTGACTTAATGAAAATAATTCCAAAGGATCGGTGGATTGAGCTTAATACACAGCTGATTGCCCATGGCAGAAAGGTTTGCATTGCAAGACGGCCAAAGTGCAACGAATGTATGCTGCTTACATACTGTATCGGCGGACAAGCCTTACAGAAAAAGAAGACATCAAAAAAATAACCCCTTGTTTTCCTAAAACATTACTCTTTCAGGAACATTCTTTGAACTACCTTGCAGAGACTGCTCTTGCAAGAAAATATTGTAAAGAAATAGAACACAGTGTTTTTATTTTCATCTCTATTTTGTGAAAAAATAAATAAAATCAGTTAAAAAACAGGTAAAAATAATGCAACTGCAACTTCTGTCTACAGAATACATTTTCACAAAATTCTTAAAAAAACCCTCCCCTGGATTTTTATCTAATATTTAGAGAATGACGCGCTTTCTCTATTTCAATGCACCATAATTCCCATAAAACCACCGTTTCTTAATATCGCAAATTTCTATTAAGAACCTTCTACTAAGTGGATAGTTGCCACTTTTTGGCTGTTTTTTCTTCAAAAATAATTTTAATATCCTGTTGACATTCCATTGGCTGTACCAGTTAAACTAAAGTCAAGGTTAAGGAAATTACTTAACAAACCCAATAAACATTAACCATAAAAATTTAAAGGAGGAATTCTCAATGGTAGGTAAAAAAGTTGTACATCACTTAATGATGAGTGCGAAAGATGGTCATTATGTAGGTGATTTAGTAAACGGTGCAAGAATCGTAAACCAGTGGGGCGACGTAGGAACAGAATTAATGGTTTATGTAGATGGTGATATCAGCTTGTTCCTTGGCTACAAAGATATCGAATTTACAGCTCCTGTTTATGTCGGAGACTTTATGGAATATCATGGTTGGATTGAAAAAGTTGGCAATCAGTCCTATTCTTGCGTATTTGAAGCATGGAAGGTTGCTACAATGCTCAACAGAACCGATGCAGACATGACAGGATTAAATGATACTGCTGCAACAGCTTGTGAGCCTCCCGTACTCTGCGGTAAAGCAACAGGCAGTCTCTTCATTGCGAAAAAAGATCAAAGAGGTCCCCAGGAGTCTTCCTTCAAGGATGCAAAGCACCCTCAATAAGTTTTTTGGTGACATTTTAGAAGGAGCGGATATCAATCCGCTCTTTCTTTTTCAAAAAAAGCACTGCTGCAAGACCCATGTTCCAGTATATATACAGAGAGGATGAAGATCATGAAAAGACCGTTGGATGGTATTCGCGTACTTGATTTAACACAAGCCTACAGTGGCCCGTTTTGTACGATGAACCTTGCTGACCATGGTGCCGAGGTAATTAAAATTGAACGTCCCGGCATAGGGGATCAAACCAGAGCATGGGGCCCTATGGAAAATCATTTTAGCGGCTATTACGCTTACATCAATCGCAATAAAAAAGGGATTACCCTTGACCTTTCCACTTCCGAAGGAAAGAAGCTTTTTACAGAGCTGGTGAAAACTGCCGATGTGGTTTGCGAAAATTACAAGGTCGGTGTTTTAGAAAAACTTGGCTTCTCATACGATGTTTTAAAAGAAATCAATCCCCGCATTATTTATGGCTCTATCAGCGGTTTTGGATTAACCGGAGAATTAGCCTCCCGTCCCTGCTACGATATTGTGGCTCAAGCGATGAGCGGTATGATGAGTGTAACCGGCTTTGCCGATGGCCCTCCCTGCAAAATCGGCCCTTCCGTAGGAGACAGCTATACCGGAGCATATTTGTGCATGGGTGTCTTAATGGCATTATATGAGAGAGAAAAAACCGGGGTAGGCCGCCGTATTGATGTTGCAATGGTAGACACACTATTCTCTACTATGGAAAACTTTGTTGTAGAATATACCATTGCCGGAAAGCACCCCCATCGGGCCGGCAATCAGGATCCAAGCATTGCCCCCTTTGATTCTTTCCGTGCAAAGGATGCGGATTTTGTTATGGGCTGCGGTACGGACAGAATGTTCGCCGGGCTTTGCAAGGCAATGGGAAGAGAGGACTTGATCAACGATCCTCGTTTCAAGACAAACCTTGGCCGCTGTGACAATTATTTGAAGGATTTGAAACCGGTCATTGAGGCATGGACACAGACAAAAACCGTTGCTGAATTGGAAGAGATCATCTCCGGGCTTTCCATCCCCTTCGGGCCAATACTCACCATTCCTGAAATTTCCGAGCATTCCTTAATGCAGGAGCGAAATATGCTTTGGGATGTATATCAACCCGGTATGGAGAAAACAATTCGTATTCCCGGCTCCCCCATTAAGATACACGGTGAGGAAGACAAACCTCAGAAAGGCGCTCCCATCCTGGGAGAGGACAATATTTCTGTTTATCAGGAAATTTTGGGTCTTTCTGCCGAAGAAATAAAAGCATTGGAAGAAAAAAATGTCATATAAGGACGCAAAAAAAATGAGTACCCCAGCATCAGTTTCAGTTGAGTCCTCTTTTCCGTTATGGTACACTGAATGGAACAGCATATATCATGACACAGATGCACCGGGAGGCGATCCTATGTCCGATGGGAAAAACTACTATTCGATCGGAAAAGTCTCTGCGCTATGTAACGTTCCCATTAAAACACTGCGGTATTATGATAAGATTGGTCTTTTGGTTCCCGAATATCGAAAATCTGACAGTAAGTATCGGTACTACACACAAGATCAAATCCTCACCTTGTTCATTATCCGCAAACTAAAGCATTTGGGCATTCCCCTAAAAGAAATCAGCCAAATTGTAGGCAAAAAAAATGCTACAGAAATGGGTGCGTGCGTAAGAGAACGATTGTTTGAAATCAGCAAAATGATAGAATCTCTGAACAATCAATATACAGAAGGGCAGCTTTTACTCGATCGATTGGAAAAAGGGCATAATATTCTTGAAACGGAACACTCTAACTGGGCTACAGAAGGCATCCGTGTGGAAGAAATCCCCTTTGGCCATGTATTATTTACAAGACGTGTAAAAAAGAATTATAAAAACAGTGATGTTTCTATAGATCGATGGTTTGAATTATTTGAAATGGTGTCTCATCAGAATCTTCGCATGGCAGGCTCTGTTATTTTAACTTATCATAACAACCCTTTGGAGCAGTTCTTTAAAACAGACTGTGACTTGGAAATCTGTATACCCATTAGTGAAAGCCGAGAAGATTTGCCTGAGTATAAACAGTTTGGCGGCTTCAAGGCTGTAACTGCATTGCACATAGGGCGTAATGACGAGATCATTCAGACCCACATCAAGGCAATCAAATGGCTAAACCAACAAGGATATTGTGTGGCCGGCCCGATTTCCGAAGAATACATCATCTCTCCCGTTGATATTAATAACGAGGAAAATCACATTACAAAAGTCATTATTCCCATAGATTGAAATTGCACTGGAAAAGCAAAAAAGGACCAGAACGGAAGTGAACTGACCCCATAAATTTAGGCTCAAAATCTAATTATGGAGGTCAGTTTTTTTATTGGCTACGCCGAACCGTACCAAAATTGCGTTGGCAAAACTATTCTTTTTTATGTATGAAGAAGATAGTGAACAGACTAACATTTAAAAACTTTAATTCAATTTTTTTTGACAAAAAAACTCCAAATTTCATACTTTTTCAAGCATCAAAGTAAAAATTCTTTTTATATATTACCCTCATTTTTAAATATTTAGGAGAATTAAAGTAGCTAATTTATAACCTCATTTTTTATGCAACTGTACTATCTCTTTTGATAAAACCATAAAAATAAGCATTTGTTTTGCAAAAAATTCTTTAAAATAAAGTTAATTTACTATTCATAAACTATTTTTGCAGATTTATAAACACTACACTAATGGGATGGTTTTGTCCAACGGTAAAAAAATCGCATAAATTTTGTTATAAAATAATTATTGACTATACCTTTACTGAATGGATTATATTTAACGTAAGTGTAAGAAAAGCCAAAAAAGCTTTTTGTTGTAGTTTTAATTCGATATGTTTAAAATACAATCTACATCCGCGGGTACATTGTATTGAAAGAATATCTACAATTGCATTGTACAGGAGAAAAATAGCATCCCTTAAAAAACTCCACTCTAGGATCCTTGTAATTGGTAAGCCAGATCCATTTTCAAAAAGAACTGTAAACACAGTGATTTGGACTTTTTGTAACAATTTGTACTTTACTACGTTTTCATGCTTACAAAAAATGCTTACATTTAGGGAGGTTCGTCTTATGTCGAAAAACCAACAGCAAGAAGGTACTTTTAAGAAGGATTTACGTAAAATTGATATTTGGTCACTGGCCTTAGGGGCAATTATTGGTTGGGGTTGTTTTGTAATGCCCGGCACATCCTTTCTGCCAAAGGCAGGCCCTCTAGGCTCTATTTTCGGTTTAATGCTTGGCGCAATTATCATGTGCATTATTTGTTGCAGCTATGGTTATATGATTCGTAAATTCCCCCTTTCCGGCGGCGAATTTGTTTATGCCGACACCGCTTTCGGCAAAAAACACGCTTTCATCTGCGGATGGTTCATCGTATTAGCATACTGGTCACTGATACCTTTAAACTCAACGGCCTTGGCTATGGTTTCAAGGTATATCCTGCCCGGTTCTCCGCTACAAATCGGCTATCTTTATACCATCGCGGGATGGGATGTATACTTGGGTGAAATTGCTTTGGCCTACGCATTTATTATCGGATTGGGCATTGTAAACATCCGGGGTATTAAAAGCGCAGGCTGGTTCCAGACGCTGGTGGCAGTTGCTCTGTTTGCATCGGTAATGGTTGCCCTCATCGGCGTATTATTGACAAAGCCTGATTTTAATAACTTAAAACCCTTCTTCTTAGAAGGTCAGTCAAAATTCGCCTCTGTGCTTGCGGTACTTGCTTTTGCGCCATACTGCTTCGTTGGCTTCGATTGTATTCCCCAAGCTGCGGAGGAATATAGCTTTTCTCATAAAGCAGCACTGGGACTAATGGTGGGTGCAATTCTTGTTGGCGGTATTATTTATTCCATCGTTGTTTTTATCACCTCCGTCGTAACCCCTTGGGGGGCTATGTTGGCGGCAAACCCGGATTGGGCAACAGGCGAAATGGTTATGAAATCCATCGGTTACATCGGGGTTTTCTTCATTGGTATCGCTATGTTTTGCGCCGTTGTTTCCGGCATGAACGGCTTTTATATTGCTTCCAGCCGTTTGCTCTATTCCATGTCATATGCTGATGCTTTACCAAAAAGATTTTCACATCTTACACCGCAAGGAACGCCAAAAAACAGCATTTTATTCATGATGCTTCTTGCTTTAATTGCACCTTGGTTCGGCCGTCAAGTTTTGGCTTGGATTGTTGATATGACTTGTGTGGGTGCTGCCATGGGCTTTACATACACCTGCGCATCTGCTGCGAAGGTTGCAAAAAGAGACGGTGATACGCTGCAAATGTGGATTAGCATATTAGGGATTGCCGTTGCCTCTATTTTCTTAGTCATTACCTTCGTTCCTGGTATGCCAGGATTCTTATCCATCCCATCCTTCATTATTCTGGCTGTTTGGATCGTCATCGGAATTGTATTCTATTTGTCCATCAGAAACCGATATATCCATGGACAGTGGGAAGGTATTTCCGTAGAGGAAATTTTATATACAAAAATGAAGACAGACGGAAAAATGTAGTTTATTTCTTATGAGAATAAATTGGATTTTTAATTCCTTGGAAAACGCCATCTGACAAAGATGGCGTTTGTTATTGATTGCTTTCGTTTCTATAGTTTTTCTAGCTTGATTTATTATTTTTCAGTTTTTATTGACTGCTTAAGTACAAACTTAGGAATACAAACCTATTCTGCAGGAAAGCCCTTCCCATTTTAACGACTTTTCTGAAATAAAAAATGTATTTCCCTTATCCTTGGTTAAAATAGCACTCCCTCCGTCCTTTCACAGCAAACACCCAACAGAAACCCTCCCTTTGTCCCAGTGGGTTTTATTCCTGCGCAGCAGAACCGTCCTCTTTGGAAATGGTTACCTTGGTTTGCTCAATAATACTGCGCATGGTTGCCAAATCCATAGAGCTCACAACATATCCGCGCACTGCGCCGTTTGCATCAATCATAAAGGTGGTGGGAAAAGCACTGATCACATATTGTTCAAATACCTCTGCCTCTTCATCCATCACCACCGGGAAGGTATACCCATTCTCCTCCAAAAAAGTACTGATTTCCTCTGCGCTCCCCTCACGTCCAAGGTTTGGCGCCGCTACCCCAAGAATGATCACATCCTCTTGGTTTGACCCATATTCTTCATAAAGCTCTTGTATATGAGGCATTTCTCCACGACAAGGAGGGCACCAGGTTGCCCAGAAGTTGAGAAAAACCGTTTTCCCCTTATATGCGGAAAGGGTATGGTTCTCTCCAAATTGATCCGTCAAAACAAAGTCCGGTGCCGGTACACTTTCCGATGCTTCAGACGGCAATTCGTCGGCTGTCTCTTCCTTAGCAGTATCGGTAATTTCGGATAAATAGTTTGTCACTCCATTCATATATCCGGTAAAGGTCATAATACCCATAACAACCAACAGCACCGCCCCGATTTTCACAGTATAGCGTACCACGGACTGATGCTCTTTGAAAAAGCCCAACATTCTACCCGTAAACAGCCCCACTGCCAAAAAAGGGAGGATAAAGCCAAGGGTAAACACGCCAATCAGCGCAAAGCCAGTCCCCCCAGAGCCGGTGGCCGCCATCAGTAAAACACTGCCCAAAGCAGGGCCTACGCAAGGTGTCCAGGCAAAGCTAAAGGTAAACCCCAAAAGCAATGCGGAAATGGGCCCCATAGCCCATTGATCGAGCTTCAGAGGAAGGCGGTGTTCTTTTTCTATTGACATGGACCGGCCAAAAACACCCAACTGATACAGCCCAAAAAACACCATAATGATACCGCTGATTTTTGCAAACAGCAGCCGATTTCCGCTGAAAAACTTGCCCAAGGAGGTTACGCCAAGCCCTAAAACAAAAAAGGCAAAGCTAATGCCCACCACAAAAAAAATGGTATTCAACATGACCTGCTTTCTGGGATACACAATGGTTCCATCCGGTGCAACGGTTTTTGCCCCGCCGGACAAATAGCTGATATATAACGGAACAAGAGGCAAAACACAGGGAGAGAAAAAACTAACCATGCCCTGAAAAAAGACAGTGAAAGCAGGAACACTCATATCTACTGATAAGCCCATAAAACAACTCCTTTCAAACAAATTTATGTATTTCATATTACTATACCCAAAAAGGGTATGGGTGTAAAGTGATTTCATCACAATGCCCAAACTCCCTTTTGAAATACCCCTTCCAAATCTTACGCAATGCCTAAGTTTGGTACACCTCTATCAATATTTTCGCAAAAATTTGTGTTGTATTCAAATTTCAGAATGATATACTGAACATAAAAACTTTGGGAAAGGAAGCATTATGGATTATTTTATAGAATTAATGATTTTATAGAATTATTAGTAGCGCTTCTTTTGGAAAGCGCCGTAGAAGGCAGCAAATCAAAACGTCTTCCGAAGGGAATACGTTATTTTTTATTTAGCTTGATCTTCCTCTTTTTTCTCGCTGTGACTATAGTGCTGTTTCTATACAAGCTTTTTGATTCCCGATGCTGTAATCGTAAAGCTCATACTCTTTTTATGCGCCGTTTACCTCTTAACGCTCGTCAAAGCCATACGAAAGAATTCCTAATATAAACTTAGGGCACCCTCGCACTATCAATCGAGGATGCCCTAAGCTATTTTTTATGCAGTCCACCAACGGAATTTCCCTTTTTGGATAAAGGCAAAAATCCACTCATTTTGGCCCACTTTTTTCTTGAAAATCTCTGCAAAGCTATTTTATACTCTGGCAACACCTAAGGTTACGGTCTCACCGTTGATATTCCACTCCTTGGAAAGCTCTCCGCCTTCCCCTTCCACAACGGATTCTGCCAAGACATCGGCGGAAATGCTATTGTTTTTCAGTATTTCAGTAATTTTTGCATTGCCGCTGAAATATACACAGATGCGATCGGTTACATTAAAGTTGGCTTCTTTACGCATGGTTTGAACCTTACTTACAATTTCACGCACAAAGCCTTCTTCCACCAGTGCAGGTGTTAGGTTTGTATCCAAAACCACTGTTAAGGTATTGTCTCCGCTAGAAACAAAGCCGTCTTTTTCGGAGGTATCCACCAAAACGTCATCGGCTTCCAAAACAACCGCTTCCCCTTCCACAGTAAGGGTGGCTTTTCCGTCTGCACGCAATGCCGCCATAAAGGATTCGCCATCTACTTCTTTTAAAGCCGCTCCGATTGCAGGCAGCAGCTTGCCGTATTTTTTGCCCAAGGTTCTTAACTGGGGCTTGAAGGTATAGGCAGTGAAGGTCTCTACGCTATCGGTAAAGGTTAATTCCTTCACATTTAATTCCTCTGTAATAATATTGCGGTAAAGCGCAGGCAAATTATTTTCAGACTTCACATACATCATTGCCAAGGGCTGGCGGTTCTTCATGTTTGCCCCGTTTCTTGCCGCACGGCCTTCCACAACAATCTTCAGCACCAAATCCATGTTGGTTTCCAAATTGGCATCCATCCATTCTGCATGATATTCAGGCCAATCACACAGATGCACGCTTTCCGGTGCGGAAGTGTCCACTTTTCTAACCAGATTTTTATAGATTTCCTCTGTAATAAAGGGTGTAAAGGGTGCCGCCAGCTTACACATGGTTTCAAGCACAGTGTAAAGGGTCATATAAGCATTAACTTTATCCTGCTCCATTCCCTCTGCCCAGAAGCGCTCCCGGCTTCTTCTTACATACCAGTTGGAAAGGTCATCCACAAAATCTGCCATGGCTCTGGCAGGCTCTGTCAGCTTATAGCCATTCAAGCAATCATCCACAAACCGATTTAAGGTTTGCAGCTTAGAAAGAATCCACTGATCCATGGGCGGAAGCTTATCATACTCCAGCTGATACTGGGTCGGGTTAAAC
The DNA here is from genome assembly GCA_002316675.1 of Tyzzerella sp. UBA1042. Classification (GTDB taxonomy): domain Bacteria; phylum Bacillota; class Clostridia; order Lachnospirales; family Anaerotignaceae; genus Chakrabartyella. The sequence continues at coordinate 2,462 of DCDZ01000053.1, read as the reverse complement.
TGATCAATGTTTGCATAGAGGATATAGAAGGCATAGGTATTCCAAAGGGTGCCCATGAACTTTCTCTGCATTTCGCTGACAGCTTCATCGTAATACCGGCTGGGCAGCCAAGGGGCACTGTTTGCATAGAAATACCAACGAACGGCGTCGGCTCCCTGCTTATTCAATGCTTCCCAAGGGTCAACAACATTTCCTTTATGCTTACTCATTTTTTGACCGTTTTTATCCTGCACGTGGCCAAGGACAATACAATTTTTGAACGAAGCGCAATCGAAAAGCAATGTGCTCACCGCAAGCAGGGTATAAAACCAGCCACGGGTTTGGTCCACCGCCTCACTGATAAAATCAGCGGGGAAATTTTGGTCAAAAACCTCTTTATTTTCAAACGGATAATGCCACTGGGCGAAGGGCATTGCACCGCTGTCGAACCAGCAGTCGATGACTTCGGGAACACGGGTCATCAGCTTGCCGCATTCTGGGCATCTGATGTGTACCGCATCAATAAAGGGCTTGTGCAGCTCAATATTTTCAGGGCAATCCGGAGACATTTCCTTTAATTCTGCAATACTGCCGATGGTATGTCTATGACCGCATTCACATTCCCAGATGGGCAGCGGTGTACCCCAGTAACGTTCACGGGACAGACCCCAATCAATGACATTTTCAAGGAAATTACCGAAACGGCCTTCCTTAATATTATCGGGATACCAGTTGATGGTGCGGTTATTTGCCACCAGCTGATCCTTCACGGCAGTCATTTTGATAAACCATGTGCTTCTTGCATAGTAGATCAAGGGTGTGTCGCATCTCCAGCAGAAGGGATAGTTATGCTCAAAGGGGATTGCCGAAAACAAGGAGCCGTCCTGCTCCATTTGCTCAAGCACCTTTGCATCTGCATCCTTTACAAATAAGCCTGCAAAGGGGCCTGTCTCCGCCGTCATTAGTCCCTGATTGTCAACATACTGACGGAAGGGAATGTCATATTTCTGGCAAACCCGGGCATCGTCCTCACCAAAAGCACCTGCAGAATGTACCACGCCGGTACCGTCTGTTAAAGTAACATAAGGGTCACAGGTTACAATAAACGCCTTGGGATCGTTTTCCAAGAAGCTGAATAACGGCTCATAGCGCATATATTCCAAGTCCTGCCCTTTCATGGTTTCCAAAACTGCATAGGTGCCCTCACCCAAAACGGTATCTAACAGGGCTTCTGCCAAAATTGCCGTATAATCTTGATATTTTACTCTGGCATAGGTTTCCTTTGGGTTTACAGTCAAAGCCACGTTAGAAGGCAATGTCCAAGGGGTTGTGGTCCAAGCAAGGAAATATTCATTGTCCTTTCCTTCCACCTTGAATTTTGCAATGGCGGAGGTTTCCTTTACATCCTTATAGCCCTGGGCAACCTCGTGGGAGGAAAGGGCCGTTCCGCACCGAGGGCAGTAAGGCACAACCTTATGGCCTTTATAAAGAAGGCCTTTGTCCCAAATTTTCTTTAATGCCCACCATTCGGATTCGATGTATTCATTATGATAAGTTACATAAGGATGATCCATATCAGCCCAGAAGCCCACACGGTCACTCATGTTACGCCATTCCTTCTCATAGGTCCAAACGCTTTCCTTACATTTTGCAATAAAAGGCTCTACACCATAGTCTTCAATTTGCGGCTTGCCATCCAAGCCCAAGGATTTTTCCACTTCCAATTCCACAGGCAAGCCATGGG
>DCDZ01000053.1:0-527 GCA_002316675.1 Tyzzerella sp. UBA1042 | reverse complement strand
GATGATATGCCCAATATGGGGCTTTCCGTTCGCCGTGGGGGGGCCGTCATAAAAGGTGAAGACGGGAGCGCCTTCTCTGGCCTTGATGCTCTTACCGAAGATATCGTTCTTCTTCCAAAATTCTCCTACCTGAACCTCTCTCTCCACGAAGTTCATATTGGTCGGCACTTTATCATACATATGAATTCCTCCTTGCTTTTCTCTATAACTCTGTTTTCCATTATGAAAAGGGTTCGTTCGTTTAAAAGATACTTCCATTCTTGACCTATTTGAAAGGTAACATTCATTTTTTGCGGTAATGGAGAAAAGTATTGCATAAATTGATTGCCCGGCGATACCAACAAAATAAAAAAGACCCTTTCATCCAACACAGGACGAAAGAGTTCGCGGTACCACCTGATTTGACGGCAATGATGCCATCCACTCAAAGCATCACAAGTATGATGCCGGCCCTTAACGCGGGCAAACGACAGCGCCTACTGGGTATAATACCGTTTGGACTGCCACTCCGGAGTGATTTTCTATAT
>DCDZ01000056.1:93021-103319 GCA_002316675.1 Tyzzerella sp. UBA1042 | reverse complement strand
GATCATTTTTAAAAATGATCTGGATTTTGCAATGTATTAGGAAATAGACATACCCAACAGCAATCCTGCGACAATGATGCAAAGGATGGCTAACGGTGCTGCAAATTTTACAAGGAATGCCCAAAGAGGTGCAAGGGCAAACCTATATTTTCCGTCTGAGGTGGCCTCCTTGATTGCGTTATCGGTGCCCCAAATCCAACCAACAAAAACGGTTGTGAAGAATGCGCCGAAGGGCAGAAGCAAACGGTCCGTCAGATATTCCATAAAGTCACCTAAGATAGGGAACTCAATACCATTCAATGACCACCAGATTCCCTTGATATTCCAGTAAGCCTGAGATAATGTGTAGAATACGCCGATAATGAAAACAACAATGGAGAGATAAGCAACGGTCTTCTTTCGCGGCATATTCTTTTCTTCCACCAGATAAGCAACACTGCCTTCCATAATGGAGATGGAAGAGGTAATTGCTGCGAAGAACAACAGTGCATAAAAGAGCAGACCGAAAATTGTCCCTCCGGGGATTGCCATAAATACACCGGCCAGTGTTGCAAAGGCAAAGCCGCCGCCCATACCGGGATCGATGCCCGTAGCAAAAACTGCGGGAATAATCATAAAGCCGGCAAACAGAGCAACGCAGGTATCCAATACGCAGACAACGCCTGTATTTGAGATCAAGTTATCATCCTTGCTCAGGTAGGAAGCATAGGTAATCATAATGCCCATACCTAAGGAAAGAGAGAAGAACGCCTGGCCTAAAGCAACGAGGAAAACGTTGCCGCTAACTGTGGATAAATCAACGTGGAACATATAGGCAACACCTTCGCCTGCACCCGGCAGGGTACAAGCACGAAGCATCAAGCCAATCAATAAAATGAAAAGCAAGGGCATAAGGAATTTACTAAGCTTTTCAATGCCTTCTGTAACACCACGGCTGATAACGAAGGATGTCAGCCCCAGAAAGATTAATGGATAAATGATGGCACCCTCCAGAGGAAATCCGTTGACACCCAGCATATTCAAAAAATAAGCTGTGGGATCTGCATATACCGTTGCCGATTGCGTGAGATACGCAACGATATATTTCATGGTCCAGCCGCCAACCTGACAGTAATAACAAAGAATAATGAATCCGGTAAAAATGCCCAGGCCCCCCACCCAGGAGTATTTTGCATTAAGCTCACGCAAAGCGCCAACGGCATTCTTTTGGGTTTTACGTCCCAGTGTAAACTCCGCAAGCATTACGGTTGTACCGATCAAAGCAACCATAAGTATGTAGATGAGCAGAAAAGACCCGCCGCCGCCGTTATAGGCTTTGCCGGGGAATTTCCAAATATTCCCTAGTCCTACGGCAGATCCGGCCGCAGATAGGATGAAACCTAACTTAGAACCAAATTGACCACGGTTTTCTAATGATGCTGACATATAATCCCTCCTTGAGAAAATGAATAATTTCGCTTGACCGGAAGTCGGTCTAATCCATCTGGCAACAACTCATCACTGAAAAAGTTTCTTGTGACGATAAAATAATACATCCTAAGCCTCCCCTCTAGCAAAAACTGTATTTTTATTGATTTGCGGCATCGCTGTGACGCAAACGCATTACATACAATTTCTATAAACTTCGGATGACGATGGACCAATTTCATTCTACATGAAAAAATAAACAATTTCAATAAAAATTTTAAAAAATAAATATTTTTTTTGTGAGTTATAATATTCAATGCCAAAAGAAAGGTGAAAAATAGAACCAATATAACGAAACATCATGATAAAAATATAAAATTTCACGAATGACGCAATAATTTTTTATGAATATTTTTGTAATTAAAAAGTATAAAATGTATAAATATAAATGATTTGGAAGAGATAAATAAACGAAAAGTTTCATTTTAATTTCTTGAAAATAAAAAAGCGGCAAAATGTTTCTTGCCGCGAAAAAAACGGGTGGTTATTTTGGAACTTTTTGATCAAAGAGTTTATAGTATTGCCAAGCACGCAGCTTGCGAATACAATCCAGCTGTTCTTCGGTTGCGATGTCGGAATAGTTACCTTGGGCATCCACAAAAATATTGCTTGTGCCGACGGGAAGGGTATGGCGGGCTTCGTTCACATATTCAAAAAGAGGAGAAATTCCCTCCATGCCCAAAAGCTCGGTCAAAAGTGCGCCGAGATAGTGGGCACTCAAAATGCCGGATTCGGGCAGGGCAGCTTTTTCTGCTGCTTCTTGTAAGTTGTTCTGGGTTTTTGCTGCGTTGTTTTGCCAAATGAGATAGGGTGTTTCGTATAATGCAAGGCGCTCCTCCAACGATCCGTCAGGGTCAATGGGATAATCCATCAGGTCAAAAAATTCTGTGCCGTTTGAAAACCCGGGAAGGTGATCCCCAAAATACACAATTACAATTGGTTCTTCACTGGCTTGGGCATACTCCTGCAAACGCCCAAGCTCCACATCTCCGTCGGTGACGCCTTTAAAATACTGGGTCAATAAATCCCTTTCAGTGTCAGATAAAGGAATTTCCGTTTTAAAGCTTTCCGGCAGAGGCCCATAATGATTATCATAAGGACCGTGGTTTTGTATGGTTACGGTGAAGGAAAATAACGGGGTATCCTTTGTTTTTAAATGGGTGTCCAAGGTTTCGATAATTTTATCCATGGTTGCCGTTTCATTGATATAGCCGCTCACACCCTGTTTTTCTAAGTTAAAGGAATCCTCTAAAAAATAATTGGTTGCAAAGCCCAAATCTGGGTAAACGTTTTTACGGTTATAAAACCATTGGTAGCCCGGATGAATGGCCAAGGTTTCATACCCCATTTCCCCAAGCCTGCGGGGCAGTGCATCAAAGGGCTGATGGATGAAATTGTAGGAAGGCAGCGGATTGTTTAGGTATCTGGTGGAGCAGCCGGTCAAAACATCATACTCTGTGTTTGAGGTGCCGCCGCCAAAGCCCGGCACCACAATTTTACCGCTGACGGCATTTTCGCTGACGGCCATTTCCTTAAAATTTTTCAAAGGGTCACGGTAGCTTGAAAAATCCAGCTGGGGGTGATTGCTTAAATCGGAAAAGGCTTCTCCCATAATCATCACAATATGAGGCGTGCTTTTTACCTCCACCGGCGAGGAAGTTTCCTCCAACTTTTCAAAAACAGCTCTATTGTAGCCTTCTGGCGGTGTTACCCGTGTAATATTAAATTGATGGCAAAAGGAATAGAGCAGCCCCTTTGAATTGTATTGATTGACTTGAAAATAGGGGTTTCCCATAACGGTATAGCTGTCATATAAGGCGGTATCTGCGTACCAAAGGGCATTGGCGCCATAGCCTATGAGAAGAAAGGCAAGGCCGCCCAAAATGCGGATTTTCCACAAGGGCTTTTTGGTTTTTGATAAATAAAAGGAAATTACCAACAGGGCCGCCAAAGCAAGAAGTCCTGCGATCACAAGAAATATTTGCGTACGGGGGAAGTTTTTTACAATGGCCAATACTTCCTTTGCCAACGTGAGGTCTGACGGAAGCAGAGGCTCTTGACGCATGGTGATTTTTGCCTTATCCACAAAAGCAAGAAGCAGAAACACAGCGGTGCTGAGTGTGACGGAAAAGGCTGCCCGGCCGGAAATAAAATAAAATAGACTCATAAACAGAAAAACAGGAAATGTATTCAAAAAGAACAAAGTTGGATTGTTTAAAAAACGAAGAAAGAGCAGGTAGAGCTGGCTTGAAGTAATGATAAAAACCAGGCCTGTAAGCACAACCGAGGTTATGGCGAACAATATCCATAGCCGATATTTTTTCAAAAGTAAAACAAACCGATTTTTTTTTGTAGTTGTATCTGACATATTGTGTCCTCCGGAAAAATTCATTGCTTGCATTATACGTGTTTTTGAAATAAAAGTAAAGAATTTGTAAAATCTATGTGGAAAGAGAATTAAGAAAATTGTAGAATTTTCCTGCAAAATATCTAGTATAATCTTATTGTGGATTATTTTACGTTTAGAAATGAAAGCAAATGTGAACTATTTTGAGGGTTTCTTTGCTGTTTTGAGGATAAGGGGCGGCGGGAAAGGCTTTGTGTGTCATAAAAAACAACAGAAGTGTTGAAAAAAATGATTTGATATTGTCAGTTTTTCCATGCTTTGGTATAATAAATAAGTTATAGATATGTCAGTTTGTGCTGATTTTTAAGGAGAAACGAAGAATGCATAGAAAAAGAATAGATTACGAATATCGGGACAGACGTGATGAAATCAATATAAGAAGGCAAAAGACACGGCGACAGGAGGCACGAAGTCAGTGGGCTGAGGAGGGCAGAACTCAAAAGGCACCCCAGAGGGGAATACCCCAAAAAGTTTCAGTAAAGGCGCCTCGAGGGCAGCGCAATCCCCGGCGCAGAAGATTGGCAAAAAAAAGAAGACTGCAGGAATTCTTTGCGGTTTTCGGCATCCTTCTTTTTTTGGCGGCGGCCTATGGCGGCTCCAAGGCATATGTTGCATTGCAAAAATGGGAGGGGAAGGCGGAAAAGCAAACCTTTCAAGTGTTGGCGGATTCCCCCTCTGAAATAGAGGATGAAATTATAAATCTGGCTATTTTGGGGACGGATGAGGACGGTTTTCGAGCGGATGTCAGCATGATTGCAAGCTTCAATACATCCACAAAGGCCTTGAGCCTAATCGGCATTCCCAGAGATACCAGAGTGGTGATGACCAATGAAATGACGTCGTTTTTGGAGAAAAACGGCCGGAATGTTCCGGAAAGGAACGGTGTTTACGGTGAATGTAAGCTGACGGAGCTGTATGCCTATGCGGGCGAGGGCAACCGCAGTGCTTTTTCCGTGAAGATGATGGAGGAAATTCTTGGAATAGAAGTTGACTATTATATTAAGGTAGATTTATCTGCTTTTCGTGATATTGTAGATGCCATCGGCGGGGTGGATATGGAGGTGCAGGAGCGGCTGTATTATGTTGATCCTTATCAGGATTTATATATTGACCTCCAACCCGGGTATCAGCATTTGGATGGGAAAAAGGCGGAGCAGTTGGTGCGTTTTCGTGAGGGCTATGCCCAAAAGGATTTAAAGCGGATTCAGATACAGCAGGAGTTTATGCGGGTATTTTTGGAAAAAATTTGTAGTACGGAATCCATATTGAAAAATATGAATAGCCTCATACAAGTCGCTTTGGAAAAAACCGAGAGCGATATTACCCTTGCGGAGGCCTTGAAATATGTAAAGTATTTAAAGGATGTTGACCCGGCAAAAATGACAACGGCCACCATTCCCGGGGAAGGCGGCTCTTATTTCGACATGGATGTGGAAGGAACAAAGGCTTTGATCGAAGAATTGATTTATGGTATTGAAACCACGGAATCGGTGCAAAATACGGCAGAATAAAAAAATAGATAGGTGAGAAGATGAGTGGAAAACAAAGAAGACCTATACGGCGTACGGAAAGACCAAATAAAAAAGAATTTCATCCCTTAAAATTGTTTTTTAAAATTGTTGTTTCCATTGTTTTGGCATTTACCATGCTGGCGGGCGGCGCTTGCTTTGCCTACTATAAAATAACGGGAAACACACCCTTTGCCGAGGATGGTGTGATACGTGAGGGTGCCTCGGATACCAGCCTTTTGGATGCGTTTTTGAAAAGAAATATCAAGCTGAACGTGGCGGTGCTTGGTGTGGATAAGGATGGAACAAGAACGGATGTTGTTTTTGTGGTGCATTATGACAGTGCCACGGAAAGCATCAGCTTGGTTTCCCTGCCAAGAGACACCCGAGTTTCCCTGTCCCAGGAGGTAAAGTCTAACATTTCGGCGGCGGGGCGTTCTTACAATCAAGTAACAAAGCTGAATGCGGTGCATGCCTATAGCGGCGAGGAGCTGGGCTGTAAAAATACGGTTTTGCAGATAGAGGATCTTTTGGGCATTAAAATTGACCATTATGTAAAAATTGACTTTGAGGCATTTCGTGCCATTGTGGATGCCGTCGGCGGTGTTGATATGTATGTTCCCCGGGATATGAAGTGGGATATGCGAGATACGGGAGATCTTCTCATTGACTTGAAGCAGGGAGATCAGCATCTGGATGGAGAAAAAGCAGAACAGCTGGTACGTTTTCGCCGGTATGCCGAAGGAGATGTGGGCCGTATTGAGGTACAGCAGCTGTTTTTGAAGGCGTTGGCGGAAAAGGTGTTGAGCACGGAAACCATACTCAAGAATTTGCCGGACTTGATTTCTGTCTTGTATAAATATATCGAAACGGATGTTTCTTTGCCCGATGCCATAAAATATATGAACTATACGGACAAAATAAACATGGGCAATATTACCATGGAAACCCTCCCGGGTGTTGGACAGTATATAGGCGATGTTTCCTACTTTATTCATGATGCGGAAGCAACCAGAGAAATGGTGGATCGGGTGTTTTACAGCGTTGCCCCTGCGAATACAGAAGGGACAGCAGGAGACAGCAAAGCCTTTGCCATTGAGGTTTCCAACGGCGGAAGCGTTAGCGGCTTAGCGGCAAAATACAGCAAAACACTGGAGAATGCTGGCTATCAAGTGGCTTCCCCTACAAATTATAGCGGAACACAAAATACCTACACAAGGATTCAAGTGAAGGAGGAGGGCATCGGGTCCGATTTACTTTCCTTTTTTAGCGATGCCAAGATAGAAGTTGCCCCCGATGAGATTGGGAGCAATGCTGATATACGCATTATTTTAGGGACAAAGGAGCAGTAGGAAAGAAAACGGGGGGCAAAAATGGACGATATTATGATTATTGGGATTGCAGGGGGAACGGGAAGCGGCAAAACAACACTGACCAACAGATTGAAAGCACATTTCGGAGAGGATATGACCGTTGTTTATCATGATAATTATTACAAAAGGCAGGATGCCTTATCATATGAAGAGCGGTGCCTGTTAAATTATGACCACCCAGATGCTTTTGATACGGCCCTTATGATTGAGCATATCCAAAAGCTGAGAGTGGGAAGGGAAATTGAATGCCCTGTTTATGATTTTACTGTGCATAACCGTTCCGAACAGACCATTATGATTCGGCCTACAAAGGTCATTGTGATAGAAGGGATTTTGATTTTTGAAAATGCCGTTTTGCGTGATTTGATGGATATTAAAATCTTTGTGGATACCGATGCGGACGTTAGAATTTTACGCCGCATTCTTCGGGATGTGCAGGAACGGGGAAGAAGCTTGGACTCTGTAGTAACCCAATACCTCACAACGGTAAAGCCTATGCATGAGCAGTTTGTTGAGCCAAGCAAGCGGGTTTCGGATATTATTGTTTTAGATGGCGGGAAAAACGTGGTTGCGCTGGATATTTTAATGCAGCGGATTTATAACCATGTAAACGGAACAATGATGTAAGGGGAAAAACGATGAAATGGATTCAAATTTTTATAAAAGCGCTTGGCACAGGCATACTATGCTCCTTGGTTTACCATGGAACGCTGCTGCTGATTGGGCAAAGGGTAGTATTGAAAAATGCAGCTGCTTTTACCATTGCCTTTAGCCTGCTATACTTTGTTTGGCTTTGTATGGCATCTACGGGTAAAAAAAGCGAATGATGACCAAAGCTGTCGGAGGCTGTTATTTGCAGATCATTTTTGTAATAAAATAAAAAACAAGGTAACTTCCCTTGAGGCGGCCACCTTGTTTTTTTATTCGTTTGAAGCCCCTTTGTGTTGGGAACCTTGCTGCAAACCAAGGCTTACCAGTAGACTTTGATTCACCCGATGCATAATTTCTGCGTCCAGACGGCAAACCTTTTCTTTTAATCTCTGCTTATCAATGGTACGAATTTGTTCCAGCAAAATAACAGAATCCTTTGGGAGGTCATATGCCATGGCAGATAAGGGAATGTGGGTCGGTAGCTTTGCCTTGTTCATTTGCGATGTAATTGCGGCGCAAATGACTGTGGGGCTGTATTTATTGCCTACATCGTTTTGAATAATCAATACGGGGCGGATGCCCCCCTGTTCACTGCCCACCACCGGGCTTAGGTCTGCAAAAAAAATGTCTCCTCTTCTAACGATCATAGGCTCACGCTCCGCTGAAAAATTCATCAGGCAGCAGCGGCATAGAAATATGTATGGTTTAATCTGCTTCTGTCCTGACTGCTACCAGTATTGCCACGAAAAAGAGCCTTTATTCTTCAATTTTGAAAAGTTCTTCTTCAAAATCAGGATTATATACAAATTCTTCAAAATCAAGGCGATAGCATTCCTGCCCGTTGGTGTCATATAACACAAAACGCTTCGGTAAAAAGGTTTCCCGATCTACCCATAATTTCTCTGAGGCCAAAGCGCTGTCAGACCCGGGAATTACGGCCTCCATGACGATGCATTGGGATTCATCCAAGGCCGCGGCTTCCACGCCGACCCCTTCGGACTTCAAATAGTTTTTGATAAATTGCCCTAAAAACAATTCGTTTCTGTGTTGAGACTCCGGTACATCCTTCACCAGCTTATTATCCAATTTTGGATTGTACTGGCAAATTCTTTTTCCGTCAAAAACGGTATAGTTTCCGGCCACATTTTCCGGTGAGGTCAGCTCTAAGCGGTATTCCCCTGTGGATTTTGCGTATTGCTTTGTTCCGTAAACGGTTTCTCCTTTGTTGGAAGTACGGGTGAGGGTTGCGGTACAGTAATATCCCTCCATTTCTGTAAGCTGCTTCTGGATTGTCTCCAGCTCTGATAGGGCTTCCTCCTTTTGGCATCCGGCCAGACCGAAAAGCAGAAACAGGCTAAGACAAATGGATATTGCTTTTTTCATAAATTTTAATACCTCCTAATTCATATCACTATTAGTTTATGAATCGGACAAATTTTCTATGAGAAGAAGGCGGCAGAAAAGCAGAGGGGTTGTATGGGAAAGGGAAGAATCCCCGTAGGGATACACCTTGCTGGATATAAAAAAATGCTTGGCTTGATTGCAATAGTACTGAAGATACAAAGGGGAAGCGCCATCCTCTTATCATCTGGAAAACCTTAGAAATCAAATATTACAGATATATTAAATTTTCAAAATAGGGAAGAAATGAAAAAGAAAAGATGTTAAAATGAAAGTCACAAGTTGACAAATTCCGTCTGTTTTGGTAATTCTCTAAAAGAATTGGGAACAAAAACCAAAGGGATGCGTCATAAGAGGTAATTAAAACTAAAGGAGATTCGACGATGAAATATAGAATTGGAAATTTAAAGAAGGTAATGGGTGCAATGCTTGCGGCAATACTGATCGCTTCGACACCTGCAATCGGGGCCTTTGGCGCAACAACATATTATGACCAAAAAACAGAGCAAACGGTAACACGAGGTGTTGTGTATGAAAAAAGCAGCCGCATGACGGATGCGGGAATTCAGAATGTGTACGTTTTAAAGGTGGATTTAACGGAAAGCACACTGGAATTTAAGGAAGTGGAAAGCACCGTCGATTATGGCTTAAAAGAGACGGTGAAAAAGCTTTTGACAGATAATGGCGCCCTTGCCGGCGTAAATTCTGACTTTTTTGGGATGTCGGGCAATTATTCCGCACCCTTTGGTGTGGTTATGAAGGAGGGGGAAGTGGTCTCTGCGGGCACATCTCTTAACCACGACGGAGATCAGTATGCTTCCTTTTTTATGGATGAGGACAATAATCCGTTTTTTGATTATTTTAAGATGAACGCAAACTTCAGCAATGGACAGAAAACCATTGAGCTTGCCTCCATCAATAAAGTGACTGCCATGGTATATCCCATTTATTTTGACAGTCAGGCGGCGGAAAATACGGCAGGCATAGATAAGCGCTTTGAGGGCCTTGTCAAGTTTGTGGTAGAGGACGATGTGATTACTTACATTTCCGAACCGGGGGAAACTGTTGCCGTTCCTGAGGACGGATATTTGATTGTAATGGGCAAGGACTATCACACCAATGCGGCAAACGCATTTCAGGTGAATGACCAAATTTCCTTGGATATTAATACTTCTGTAGATTTAGACGATATGCACATTGCCTTCGGCGGCGGCGGCAAGCTTTTGGTCAACGGCGGGGAAGCCCCTGCAACCTCCATTGTGGCAGCGGGGCGTCAGCCCAGAACGGCCTTCGGCATTTCTCAGGATGGGGCAACGGCTGTTTTTATGGTTGTGGACGGCCGTGGTGACAGCGTTGGCGTAACCCACAGCGAAATGGCCGCTTATATGAGAGAGTACGGTGCTTATAATGCCATGCATTTGGATGGCGGCGGCTCCTCTACCATGGCGGTAAAAACCACAGAGGATAAAGAGGTGGCGGTAAAAAATGCCG
>DCDZ01000056.1:54720-92779 GCA_002316675.1 Tyzzerella sp. UBA1042 | reverse complement strand
GAAGCGGGGGAGATGGAAGAGCTGGCTATGACACCCTCTTTATCCCGCACGGTGCCCAATAAAACCATAACCTTTACGGTGTATGGGCTGGATGAATATTATAACCGGATTGAAATACCTGCCGAGGCTGTTACCTTAGAAGCCATTGGCGTGGCAGGCACATGGAGCGGATATGACTTTACCCCTTCCGAAAGTGGCACCTTCGCTGTTGCTGCAACCTATAATGGCTTGGCCGCTTCAAAAACCGGCGTTGTTTCTGCAACAACAAGCAGGCTGAAGCCTTCCTCCAACAGCATTTCGCTGAAAAATGTGGGAGAGACGGCAACCATTGCCATGCAGGTGGTGGATACAGACGGCTTTAGCCATTGGGTTTCCACAACAACAGAATATGAGCTGCAGGATCCTTCCATGGGTACCATGAAGGCCAATGTATTTACTGCGGCAAAAATGGGTGCAACTTACATTAAATGCACCAGAGACGGGCAGACTGCGTACATAAAGGTAAATGTAGGAAACGATCAGAAGGTAACCACACCAAGTGACACCGTTGTGGCAGACCCTTTGCTGCAAAAGATTGAAAAGGCCGATGACGGTGCGTATTATTTGAATATTACAGGCACGGTTTCCTATAACGGAGCGGCCAAAATCAATGAAAACACCTATGCCGATGTGAGAACAAAGGCCAGGGAGGCAGTGGATTCCAATGCAGAGGTGGCAATTTACGGCGGTGCAAGCGATGTTAAAACCACGCCGAAGCTGGATACCTTAAGCTGGAACGGCGGCTACCGCTTCTTAAACCGAGGAGGTACAAGTGTGGCCATGGTTTCGGCGGCAAATGGCGGCATTCGCGCCACAAATCCTTCCCAGTATGCAAGCTTGACCAGAGATTTGGATGCTACGGAGAATGATACCATTGTGATTATTATGGATAAAACCCCGGGGGACTTTGCCTCTGCGGCCGAAACGGCATATTTCCGCGGTATTTTAAATAAATATATTTCACAGGGAAAGAAGGTTTTTGTGGTGTCCTGCGGCGGTATGAGCCAGTGGAGCTCGGTCAAGGATGGCGTGCGTTATATCAACCTGCCGAACCTTTGGAAAACCGACGGCAGTGTAAACGACAATTTCAGTATGATGAAGCTGCGGGTGCAGGGAGATGCCGTTTCCTACGAGGTTGTAAAGGTATAATATTCTCTGAAATTTACGGTGTTTTATTGTAAATTTGGGTAAAATAAGGTAAGATTAGGTGGGTGGAGACAATCTCTACCCATCTTGTGTGTTTACACAAAAGAACAGGTTTCTGATAAGAACATTTCACAGGAGAAAAATATGTCGGAAAAAGGCAATCAGGCAGTGAAAGCTGTCAGCTTTATGATGATAATAACATTGGCGGGAAAGGTTCTTGGCTTAGTGCGGGAGCAATTTTTCGCTGCAAATTACGGCTTGGGTATGGAGTCGGCGGCATTTCTGCTGGCCAGCAGAATCCCCAGAACTTTTTTCGATGCCGTATTTGCTTCTGCAATTTCCGCAAGCTTTATTCCCGTTTTCAATGAATATTTGCAAAAAAAAGGAAAGGAAGCGGCTTTTTCTCTGGCAAACCGTTTTATTACCATGATATTGGGTGTCACTATTGTGATGATGCTCTTGGGAATGGTTTTTTCTCAGCAGTTCGTACAGCTGTTTGCGGTTGGCTTTGATGTCAAGGCGGCGGAGTTGAGTGCCTCCCTTTCTCGTATGCTTTTCCCAACCATATTATTTACCGGTATTGCCTTCTCGTTCGTGGGCATTTTGCAGTCCTTAGACGAATTTAATGTTCCGGCAGCAATCAGCGTTGCTTCCAACGCAATTATCATTGCCTATTTTGTTTTGCTTAATGGAAAATACGGGATTTACGGTTTAACGGCTGCCTTTTTAATCGGCTGGGCAATGCAGGCTTTTATACAAATTCCATCCCTGCAGAAAAGGGGCTATTGGTTTCGGCCGGATTTTCACTTTCGTGACGAGGGTTTGAAAAAAATTGCCAAGCTGATGCTGCCGGTTATGATTGCCACATGGGTGCAGCCCATTAATTTTATGATTAACTGCCGTTTTGCTTCTCGCCTTTATTACGGTGAGGAAAGTGTAGCGGCATTAGATTATGCCAATAACTTATATACCATTATTGTGGGTGTGTTTGTTTTGGCCATTGCCAATTTGATTTTTCCCAAGCTTTCCCGCATCTCCAGCGGAGAGGATAAGTCGGCCTTTGGCAGTACGGTCAAATCCACCCTGCGCTCCATGATGTTTTTCTTGATTCCCATGATGGTGGGGATGATGACATTAAGCCGCCCTTTGGTGGCATTGATTTATGAGCGGGGAAGCTTTGGCCCCGATGGCACCCTTCTGACGGCTACGGCACTGTTCTTTTTCTCCCTCGGCGTCATGGGGTTTGGTATACAGACAATTCTAAGCCGTGCTTTTTATGCAAATCAGGATGGCAAAACACCTTTTTATTCTGGGATCATTTCCGTTGGGGTCAATGCGCTGTTATGCAGCTTGCTCCTAAAGCCCATGGGTCTTGGCGGCTTGGCCTTGGCGGCGGCGGCCTCCTCCATTGCGGCGGCTATGGTGCTTTTGGTGCCCACAGTGCGGCGGTATCCCGAAATTATTGATAGGCAGCTGCTGCTGAGCCTTGGAAAAATGGCCGTCAGTGCGGCTATTATGTTCCTATTCGTATGGATAAGCTTTGGTTTTTTGGAGCCAAGGGTGGGGACCGGGCTGATTGGCCGGGTTCTTATTCTGGTGATTCCTACAGGCATCGGTTTTTTTGTGTATATGCTTTTGACGTTTGCCTTTGGGGTTGAGGAAGGGAAGCTGGTTTTCTCTCTTTTGAGAAAATTAAAGAAAAAAAGAGCCCAGAACAATGGACAGGCATGGGAAGAAAGAGAACAGAGAGGATATATGCGTATGCTCCAAAGAATTTCTTGGACAATAGAAGATAGCTTTTGCTTCAGGGTTTTAGAAAAAATTGTGCTGATACTGGTGCATCTTTGGGTGCACAGCCTTGTGTATGCTTGCTACCGCAGGATATGCGAGGCCTTTGGCAGAGGCTTTCGGCAAAGTGGAATTCTTGGGTTTTTCAGAAGCGATTGGGATGCTTTTTTCCGCATATGGCGGGGCATTATCCCCAGAACTTGGCATAGGCTGACCCTGCTTTCGGGGAAAGCCGTAAAAGCAAAAAGCAACCCCTTGGCGGTGGCTTTGGGAAACAGCTTTTTATTGCGTATCTTCAATCAGAATTTTATTATTTTGTGTTTATGCGCCGTTGTTTTTGCCATACCCATATTGCCCACCATGCTTTTGGCATTACTTTGCCTGGGCACACTGGCTCTTTACGGAATCAACCTGTTCTTGGGGCGCATTCGTGTGCAGAAAACAAGCTTGGTCAGTGTTTTTATGGGGATGTTCGCCATCTTTCTGATTTACGGTAGCTTTACAAGCTATCATTACCCCAAGGCGTTGCAGGTTATGGCTATTTTTCTTCTGTTCATGTCCATGTTTTTTGTGGCAAAGGATTGCATTGATACAGAGGAAAAGCTTGATTTTGTGCTTTTTGTGATGATTTCCACAGGCGTTTTGATTGCCCTTTATGCGGTATACCAATATATTGTTGGGGTTGAAATGGATGCAGCATGGGTGGATGCGGAAAGCTTTGATATTCAAACCCGTGCTTATGCCACCTTCAACAATCCCAATGTTTTGGGGGAATATTTGATATTGATCGGCTCTTTGGCGGCGGGTATGCTCTGGAAGGTGCGTAATTGGCTGGGGCGGATTTATTATTTAGGCTGCTTTGGCGTTGTTTGCTTGGGTCTTTTGGCTACAAATTCCCGAGGGGCAATGCTTGGTTTGATGCTCTCGGCAGGGCTTTTTGTGCTTCTTGCGGAACGCAGGCTTATCCCCTTGGGGCTGGCAGGCTTGGCGGCAATGCCCTTTCTACTGCCCCCCTCCCTTTGGGCCAGATTGGCAAGCTCCTTAACCATGAGTGATTCTTCCTCGCAATACCGCCTGTCCATTTATCGGGCGGGGGTGGATATTGTGAAGCATTATTGGGCAACGGGAATTGGCGTGGATGCCTTTAATCAGGTGTATCCCCTGTTCTCTTTTGAGGCGGCAAATGCCTACCATGTGCATAATTTATTCCTGCAGGAATTCATCGAGTTGGGATTGTTCGGCTTCTTGGTATTGTTTTTTCTGCTCCTGTTTTTTTTCCAAAATCTCTATGGCAGCAGGATTCGGGCGCCGAAACGTTTTTCCATGCTTTTTGCGGCCTTTTTCGGCGGCTTCGCCGGATTGCTGCTGCAGGGAATGACAGACCATATCTGGTTTGACTATAGTATTGTTTTGTTGTTCTGGTGCTTTATGGGTATTGGGATGGCCGGTGTGAGAGTGGGTGAAAAACAGTGGCAGAAAGAAAGATAAAGGTGTTCCATGTCTTGACGGATCGCAATATCGGCGGTGCCGGGCGGTGGCTCTTAAATTATTTGAAGCATCATAACCGGGAGCGGTTTGACGTTTGGGTGGTTCTGCCGGAGGACAGCGCCTTATATTCCGCAGTGACTGCCTTGGATGTGGCGGTAATTCCCATGCAGGATATGGCGGATCAATCCTTTGATAAAAAGGCGCAGCAGCCCCTGTATACCTTGTTTTTGGAGGAAAAGCCGGACATCGTTCATACCCATGCCAGCTTGACGGCAAGAATGGCGGCAAGAAAAGCCAAGGTGCCGAAAATAATCAATACAAAGCATTGTATGGAGGGGGCGCCGGGACCTTTGCCCAAAAGGATTACAAGAAGGTTGATGAACAAACGGTATAGCCATCGCATTATTGCGGTGAGCAAGGCGGTAAAGCTCAGCATGGTTGCAGGGGGCACAGACCCCAAGCAGATTGTGGTGATTTATAACGGCATTGATGCCATTCAACCTATTTCCTCGGAGGAAAGAAACGAAATTCTTTTGTCCTATGGGGGAGACCCCCGAAAAAAAGCCGTGGGCATTGTGGCAAGGCTGGAGGAAGTGAAGGATCATAAAACCTTTTTGCTGGCGGCCCGGGAAATTTTGAAACGACGAGAAGATATTTTGTTTTATATTATCGGCGACGGCAGCCTCAAAGCCTCTTTGGAAGAGGAAGCGAGGGCTTTGCATATAACAGAGCATATTCTCTTTACAGGCTTTGTGAAGGATGTGGAGAAACTAGAAGCCGCATTGGATTTGAATGTGATTACATCAAAGCAGGAGGCGCTGTGTCTCTCCATTATCGAATCCATGAGCGTGGGCATTCCGGCGGTGGGCACAGACAGCGGCGGCGTGAAGGAGGTCATTCGCCATGGTGAAAACGGATACCTGGTTCCGGTGGGGGATTGGAAAGCGCTAGCGGATGGTATTTTAGAGGTTTTTCATGACGAGGAAGCTTATCAAAAGCTGGCAAACGCCGCGAAGGCTTGGGTAAAAGAGAATTTTACTGCACGAAAAATGACGTCGAGAATTGAACGGCTCTATCTGGAGGACGGAAAATGAAAAAAAACAGAAAGCTATTCGGTATATTCAATATCGTGGATATCATACTCATTCTGCTCATCATTGCTGCGGGTATTGTTGGCATCAGGCTGTTTACAGGCGGTGACAAGCAGGGGACGGAACAGACGAAAACCTACACCTATGTTGTAGAGGGGCGGGAGGTTTTGGACGAAACCGTAGAGGCCCCGGTGATTGGGGAAAAGGTGTTTAACAGCGCAACCTCCACTTATTTGGGCGTGGTTAAGGAGGTATCCGGCGAGCCGTATACCGAGGTGATTTATAGTAAGGAAATCGGTGCATATCAAAAGCTTCCCGTGGAAGGCTACAGCAATATGCAGCTGACGATTGAAGGAAACGGCGAGGAAACGGAAAAGGACATTACGATAGAGGGCACAACGGTAAAGGTTGGCATGGAGCTGTATGTAAAGGGCAAGGGATATGCGTTTAAAGGCTTTGTTGTGGAAGTAAGGGACGGTGAATAAGTATGGCAGGAAAAAGACCGAATATTGTGGATATCCTCATTATACTCACGTTGGTTGCCGTGGTTATATTGGCCGTCTTTAAGACGGGGGTTGTAAACCGTAATGAGTCCTCCGGTGTGGAGGAATCGGCGGAAAAAACAACATATACTGCCTTTGTGGATAAGGTGCGTATGCCAACGGTGAACGCTCTTCACGAGGGAGATTTGATTTTTGATGATAAAACGGGCATTTGCATCGGCGAAATCAAAGCTGTGGAATATACGCCCTTGTTTTATCATTTGCCCGATGGGAACGGCGGCATGGTGCGTGCCCAATATCCCGATTATTATAGAGTGACCATGACCATTGAAGGCTCTGTAATAGAAAAAGACGAGGGATATTTTGTGGATGGTGTTGTGGAGTTAAAAATAAACTCGGAAATGGATGCTTTTACAAAATATGCGAAGCCTACAATTAAAGTTACAAATATTGAAATGTGACAGGCGGGGTGGATATGAAGTATAAAATATTAATGGCCTTAATGGGGCTTGAAATTGGCGGGGCGGAAACCCATGTGGTGGAGCTCTCCAAGGAATTAAAAAAACAGGGGTATGACATTGTTGTGGCTTCCAATGGCGGTGTTTACGAAAAGGAGTTGGAAGAGGTGGGCATCAAGCATTATAAGGTGCCTATGAATCAGCGCAATGTTTTCAAAATGATACGGTCTTATTTTTTGCTGAAGCACATCATCCGCAAGGAAAAGGTCGATATTGTCCATTCCCATGCAAGAATTCCCGGCTTTATCTGCGGGCTGTTGTTTAAAAAAGAAAAATTTACATTTGTAACCTCTGCCCATTGGGTGTTTTACACAGGCATGGGCTTAAAATATTTGACCAACTGGGGACAGAAGGTGGTTGCCGTCAGCGAAGACATCCGCAGATATTTGATTGAAAATTATCATGTGCGCAACAGCGATATTTTCGTAACCATTAACGGGATAGATACGGATAAATTTTCCCCTGATACTGATGGCGGCAGAATCCGCAAGGAGCTTGCTTTGGGAGAAGAGGAGCCTACCTTGGTTTATGTCAGCCGTATGGACGAAAGCCGGGCTTTGGTGGCAAGGCAGCTGATTGCCTCGGCACCCCAGCTTGTAGCGGCAATTCCCGGCTTGCGTATGGTGATTGTCGGCGGCGGAGATGTTTATGACGAGCTTTTTGAAAAAAGCACGGAAGCAAATCAGCAGATTGGCAGAAATTGCATTACTATGACAGGAGCCAGAACGGACATCAATGAGCTGGTGGCTGTTGCCGATGTTTTTGTGGGGGTAAGCCGTGCGGCCTTGGAGGCAATGGCTGCGGAAAAAACCACAATTGTTGCGGGCAACGAAGGATATATCGGCATTTTCGGGCGGGATAAGCTGGAGCTGGCCCAGGAAAATAATTTTTGCTGCCGGGGCTGTGCATTATCTACGGAAAAACAGCTGTATCAGGATGTGGTGTATGCCTTCATGCAAATGACGCCGGAGCAGCGTCAGCAGGCAGGGGCTTACGGAAGAGAGGTTATTTTTCGGTATTATTCTGTCACAAAAATGGCATTGGATTGTGTAAAGGCTTATCAAACGGCGTGGAAGGAACGCCATACACCCCAATATCATGTGGTGATGAGCGGATATTACGGCTTCAACAACACAGGGGATGAGGCAATTATGATCTCCATGCATAAAAATATTCAGCAGATGGGGGATAATTACCATGTTACCGTTCTTTCCAACAACCCCATGGGTACCAGGGAAAAATACGGCATTGAAGCCGTATATCGTTTTGGCTTCTGGGAGGTTTTGAAGGCAATCAGGGATTGTGACGTTCTCCTTAGCGGCGGCGGCTCTTTGCTGCAGGATAGCACCAGCACCCGCTCTTTGATGTACTATCTCTCCATTACCGTGGCGGCAAAGCTGATGGGAAAACGGGTGATGCTTTATGCCAACGGCATCGGGCCGGTGTCCGGCAGGCGAAACAGAAGGCTGGTGAAGCAGGTTGTAAACCGGGCCGATTTGATTACCCTGCGGGAGGAAAATTCCTATGACGAATTGCTTTCCATGGGAGTAAATGCCAAGAAATGCTTTGTTACGGCAGACCCTGTGTTTACTATGGAAAGTATTTCCAAGGAGGAATCCAGGAAGCTTTTGGAGGCGGAGGGCATTCCTTTGGATAAGCCCCTTGTTGTGGTTTCCGTCAGAAATTGGAGAGAGATGGACCGGTTTATTGACCGTTTTGCCAAGCTGTGCGATACGATTATAGAAAAATACGATAGAACCATTGTGTTTCTGGCAATGCAGATGCCCAATGATATTACGGTGAGCGAGAAGGTGCGCAAAAAAATGCGGCAAAATGCCTTTATTTTGCACAACAATTATTCTCCCTATGAAGTGATGGGCGTCATTAGTCTGGCGGACTTTATACTGAGTATGCGTTTGCACACTTTGATTTTTGCGGCAAGGCAGAAGGTGCCCCTCATCGGCTTTATTTATGATCCTAAAATTGAGTATTATCTGGAAAAGCTGGAAATGCCCAGCGGCGGCAGGCTGAAAGAGTTTGATATGGATAAAACCCTGGAAAAGGTGGATGACATCATTCATAACAGGGGAAAATATATAGAAATTTTAGAGGAAAAGGAGGCCTTGCTGGAAGGGAAGGCCCACCAAAATGAGCAGTATCTTACAAAGCTTTTGCAGTACGGAAGAGGGCGGAAAAAATGAGGAAGATTACACACATTTTAAATGTACCCTTTGATGCGGTAACGATGAAGGAAGCCGTAGCAAGGGTGAACATTCTTTTGCATACAGAGGGACAGCATTTTATCTGCACGCCGAACCCCGAAATTGTGATGGAGGCTCAAAAGGATCGGGAGCTGATGTCTATTTTGCGAGAGGCAGATTTGGTTGTGCCCGACGGCATTGGTGTTGTTTGGGCATCAAAATATAGTGCCATTCCTTTGAAAGAACGGGTAGCCGGCTATGATTTGACCCAGAATATTTTTGCCGAATTGGCAGGAACGGAGCATACCGTTTACTTTTTTGGCGGTGCCCCGGGGATTGCCGCAGAGGCGGCAAGAAAAATGGTACGGAAATATCCGGAGCTTAAAATTGTGGGGATACACAATGGATATTTTGATGCAAAGGAAGAAAAGAAGATTATTCGTGACATAAAAAACCTTTCTCCGTCCATACTATTGGTAGGACTGGGAGCACCAAAACAGGAAAAATGGATTTATGAAAATATGCGTTTGTTTCAAGCCAAGCTCTCCATTGGCGTGGGGGGCAGCTTTGATGTTATGGCGGGCCATGTAAAACGTGCGCCGAAGCTTTTTCAAAGGCTCGGCTTGGAATGGTTTTACCGCTTGATCACACAGCCCACGCGATGGCGCAGAATGCTACGGCTGCCTGCTTTTGCTTTCACAGTCCTGAAAATGAGGAAGCGGAGATAAATGCTATGTATGGTAAAAAAATTGAGGATTTGGTATTAAGTATTTGCGGCACGCTGGTTATGGCTGTTGGGATACAGTGCTTTTTGGAGCCGGCCCAGCTGGTTGCCGGCGGGGTGACGGGCATCGGCATTTTGCTGAATGCGGCAACCACGGCGAAGCTTGGGTTTCCCACGCCTCTTTGGTTTGTAAATGCGGCTTTAAACCTTCCTCTTTTTTTGGCGGCATGGAAAATGCAGGGAGGCAGATTTGTAGGAAAAACGATTCTGACCTCTCTTTTGCTTTCCCTTATGCTTTTTTTGGTGCAGGGCGTTAGTTTTTACACAGGAGACTTAATCATCGCCTCTGTTTATGGCGGTGTTCTGGTAGGCATCGGTGTGGGATTGGTGTTAAGGTGCGGAAGAACAACGGGTGGGGTGGAGCTGGCGGCATATTTATTGCAGCGTATTTGGCATAGACCCTCCATCTCGAAAAAGATATTTATTATGGATGCCTTGGTGATTCTGGCGGGCATGCTGATGTTTGGCGGTATGCGTGGGCTATACGCAATTCTTTCCGTTTTCATTGCTGAAAGATGCACGAAATGGGTGCTGGAAGGCGGCGATGTGGTAAGGGGGGCCATTGTGATTTCTGACTGTGCAAAGGAAATCGGGCTGGCCCTCAATACAAGGCTGGAACGGGAGGCCGCTAAGTTTAGCGGAGCGGGAGACCTGGGGGCGCCGGCAAAGCAAATATTGTTTTGTATCTTTTCCCAGAAGGAAATTCAAGGGGCCAAGAGTATTATCATGAATATTGACCGGAATGCCATTTTACTGGTTACAGATATTCGGGAAGTTTTAGGGGAAAGTTCTTTGCCGAAATAAAAAACCGCATAAAATTCTCTTTGTTATTGTATTTATTTAGACACTAAAAAAAGATGCATCGGACAGTTTAAATAAAAAAATCCAAAGGTTTTTATATAACTTTTAAATATAAAGAGATTTTGTATGTTTTTTTTGCAATTTCTCTTTATTTTTTTGTGATTTTGTTATAAAATAAGGTTAGGCTATTTTATCAATGAATTAAGTGGCATTTTTTCGTCATATTTTACAGTCTGCCATGAGGCAAAGACTGCCGTTTTGGGATAAAGTCAAAAAATACGAATTCGAGGAGAGAGGGCAATGATTTCCAATCAAATTTTGCAAAGCACCATTGATGGTTTAAAAAACATCACTCGTAAAGAATTAAGCGTGGTGGAAAAAGAAGGTAAAGTAATCGCCACTACAGAGGAAAACATGATTGGACGGCAAATTGATGCGGTAGAAAACTTCATCAGCTCGCCTGCTGAAAGTCAGCTGATTTTGGGGTATCAATATTTCAAAATTTACGACAATGGTGTGCCCGAGTATGTGATTCAAGTAAAAGGAGAGGATGAGGCCGGCTACCAAATTGGTAAAATTGCCTCTTTTCAGATCCAAAGCTTGCTGATTGCTTATAAGGAAAGATATGATAAAGACAACTTTATTAAAAATTTATTGCTCGATAACCTGCTTTTGGTTGATATTTACAGCCGTGCCAAAAAGCTACATATCGAGAACAACATTCATCGTATCGTTTATTTGATTGAAACAAATATCGACAGAGAAATGAATTTGGTTGAGATCGTAAGAAGCGTTTTTCCGGCAAAAACCAAGGACTTTGTTACCGCTGTGGATGAGCACAGCATTATTTTAGTAAAGGAGCTAAAGGACAAGGAATCTGCGGATGATATTGACCGTTTTGCCAAGAGCATTGAGGAAACCTTGAACACAGAAACAAACAGCCGTGTTTATATTTCCAGCGGCACCATTGTAAGCGATTTGAAGGATGTTTCCCGTTCCTATAAAGAAGCAAAAATGGCTTTGGAGGTCGGGAAGATTTTTGAAACGGATAAATTTATTGTGAATTACGAAAAGCTGGGCATCGGCAGATTAATTTATCAGCTGCCCCTGCCCCTTTGCCGTATGTTCATCAAGGAAGTGCTGCATGGGTTGACCATGGACGATTTTGATGATGAAACACTGGCAACCGTCAATAAATTCTTTGAAAATAACTTGAATGTATCCGAAACCAGCCGTCAGCTGTATATCCATAGAAATACCCTGGTTTACAGGTTGGATAAGCTTCAGAAAATGACCGGCTTGGATTTGAGAAATTTTGATGATGCAATTATTTTCAAGATTACTTTAATGGTAAGTAAATATATGATTTATATGGACAAAATGGTTTACTGATTCCGTTGCAAACCATGGCCGAAAAATAAAAAAATCATACAAAAGGTGTCTTTTCCGGGGGCAATCCTCAGGAAAGACACCTTTTGTGGTTTTGGCGAAATTTTTGTAAAACAAAGGCCTTGCGTATTCCCCTCTGTTTTGTTCAGAAAACCTTAATAATTTCCAGCGGGTCGAATGATGGTTTAGGGTTGTTCATACTAGGGATTTATGCTATACTTTAGGATGCATTGTAAAGAAAAATGACGAAATATGAAACATATCATAGCTAGAGGAAAAACCTTTTCAAAAGAAAAAGGGTTTCACTTAATACATTTAAAATCTCCAAGAGCAAAGGATTTGCGGGTTTTTCCATTTTGCTGCAAGGGGAACAGAAAAATATCAAGAAGCCTTCGTCTGTCTGAAAAGAACTATTTGTTCATCCCTTTAAAATTTATCGTAAGAAAGGAAGATACGTTAATGATTTGGCTTAACAACGTAACAAAAACGTATCCCAACGGCTCTCGTGGCGTTGAAAATTTGAATTTACATATTGAAAAAGGTGACTTTGTATTTATTGTTGGGTCCAGTGGCTCGGGTAAATCTACCTTAATAAAGCTGCTGCTAAAGGAGCTGGAACCAAGCGAGGGGGAAATTACCATAAACCGGGTAAAGACCAATGAGCTGACAAGAACCCAGATTCCCTATCTTCGCCGCAACCTGGGCGTTGTATTTCAGGATTTCCGTTTGCTGCCCAATAAAACTGTATATGAAAATGTTGCATTTGCTATGCGGGTCATTGAAGCGCCCAGCCGTATTATTCGCAGGAATGTTCCCGCAGTATTGGCTTTGGTGGGGCTTGGGAAAAAAGGGAGAAGCTATCCCAATCAGCTTTCCGGCGGGGAGCAGCAAAGAACGGCTCTTGCCAGAGCAATTGTGAATAATCCCCCCATTCTCATTTGCGATGAGCCTACGGGAAACCTGGATCCCGAAACGGCATGGGGTATTATGCAGCTTTTGGACGATATCAATAAGCGGGGAACCACCATTGTGATGGCTACCCACGCAAGGGAAATTGTTGATGATATGCAAAAAAGGGTAGTTACCTTAAAACAAGGACACATTGTCAGAGACATTAAAAAAGGTGGGTATTGCGATGAGGCCTAGTACAATCAAATATTATCTGAAAGAGGGCCTTAGCGGATTAAAGAAAAACTTGCTGATGACTGTGGCATCTATTGTGGCAGTTATGGCGTGTATTTCCATAATGTCCTTTTCCTACTGTGTTGCTTCAAACCTGCGTCATATTTTACAGCAGATGGAGGATTCCATCGGCATTTCCGTGTTTTTGGACGGAGACCCTGCCAGCCAGGAAATTGAAGAGATGAAGGAAAAAATTATAAAGCTCGATCATGTGTTGGATGTGCAGTATATTTCCCCTACGGATGCACTGGAAGGTTTAAAAACAGACTGGGGTGCCGATGAGGATATTTTTGAGGGATTGGATGATTCAAACAATCCCCTGTCCCATTCCTTTCAAATCACATTAGACAGCATTGACAATCAGAATGCTGTACTGACAGCCTTGGAGGATATAGACGGGATTGAAAATATCCGCCACGGACAGACGGAAACAGAGCTGATTATGAAGGCGAACAAGGTGTTTAATGCTGCCAGCATTTTGGTTATGCTGATTTTAGGGGTTATCTCTGTTATGATCATTATGAATACCATTCGTATTTCTGTGGTAAACCGGCGGGTGGAAATTAACATCATGAAATATGTGGGTGCCACAGACTGGTTCATTCGTTGGCCATTCATCATTGAGGGTGTTATTATTGGTGTGTTTGGAGCGCTGATTCCTTTGCTGATCGGTATGCCTATTTATGCAAAAATCATCAGTTCTTTGTACAGCTATTTCCCTGTAATTAAGATGATTCAATTTTTGCTGATGGGGGATATCTTTATTGTTTTGTTCCCTGTTGCCTTGCTTTTTGGTATTCTTTTAGGGGTTATCGGCAGTGTTACCTCTATTCGTAAGCATTTGCAGGTATAAATATGGGAAACCATCCGGTGTGTAGGCTTTTTTAAGGCTGGATTAAAGCAGCAAGCTTCCAGTAAGGCTTTAAAAAAAGAACAAAGCCGGGTGGTTTTTTCGTAGGGCTGTAAGGGTATGTTTTTCATTGGCGGTTCATAGGATAAAAGAAAGTCGTAGGAAAATGAGGCGAAGGAATAGATGAAAAAAGAGTTTTGGAAAGGCTTTGGCACCGCCTTGGCAGTCATGCTGGCCTGCCTATTAATTTGGAGAACCTCCCTTGTTCAGCAATTGATCCCATGGGAATATCTGCCCTTTACTGTGGGTATATCCAAGACGGCGAAGGTGAATTTAATTGAGGATTTCTTGGATAGATATTATGTGGAGGATCTGGATAAGGAGACTACTCTGGAAGGAATGTATGCCGGATTGGTTGCCGGTGTGGGCGATAGATATACATATTATATGACCAAGGACTATTTAGAAAGCTATTTGCAAAATACCGGCGGACATTTTGAGGGCATCGGCGTTACCGTATACCAAACGGAAGAGGGCGAGGTTATCGTATATTCTGTTATGGACGGATACCCTGCCCAAAAGGCCGGTATGGAGCAAGGGGATATCATCACAAAAATCAATGGCAAGGACATCAGCGGCCTTTCTCTGGATGAGGTTGCCGGACAAATGCGCGGAGAAATAGGGAGTACGGTGGAGGTTGAGGTGTATCATCCGGCGGATGGACAGAATAAGACCTTTGTAATTATGCGGGAAGACGTGATTATGAAAAGCATTGAATTTAGAATGCTGGATGACGAAAAAGGGTATATTCAAATCAGCGGGTTCAAGGAGAACACCTATGACCAGTTTATGGAGGCCATGGAAACCTTGCAGGAGCAGGGCATGAAGGGCTTGGTTTTGGATTTGAGAAATAACCCCGGGGGACTGGTACGCTCTGTGTATCTCATCGGAGAGCAACTGCTGCCTCAGGGTGTTATGGTGTATACAGAGGATAAGGAAGGAAAACGGGAAGAGCTCATTTGCGATGATAAATATATAGACATTCCCATGGTTGTTTTGGTCAACGGCAATAGCGCCAGTGCCTCGGAAATTTTTGCGGGAGCCGCCAAGGATATGGACGCTGCCACCATCGTAGGAACGCAAACCTTCGGAAAAGGGCTGGTACAAAGGTTATTTACACTGCCCGACGGATCGGCTTTGAATATTACAATACAGAAATATTTCACGCCCAAGGGAACCTCCATTCATGGAACAGGAGTTACGCCGGATCAAGTGGTGGAAATGCCCGCGGGAGTTCTTGACGGTGATGTTATTGAACCGGAGAAGGACACACAATTGCAGGAAGGGATGCGCATATTGGGTGAAAAAATTTGACGAAAAGATAAAATTATGATGGTTTTTCAAAAAACATCTTTTCAGATTTGTCCCAATCCAGTATACTGTAGGAAAACAAGAAGTATAGAGAACGAAGGAGCGTCATGATGTTCAATTTTATGAGTTTTGGCGATAACATAGGCATAGATTTAGGCACTGCCAGTGTTTTGGTTTATATCAAAGGGCAGGGCATTGTGATTCGTGAGCCTTCTGTGGTTGCGATTGACAAGGATAGCAACAGTATTATGGCTGTTGGAGAGGAAGCAAGGCGAATGCTGGGGAGAACCCCCGGAAATATTGTTGCAATTCGCCCCTTAAGAGAGGGTGTTATTTCTAATTTTGACGTGACGGAAAAAATGCTTCAATATTTTATTGAAAAAGCCCTTGGGAAGCGTTCCTTTGTGAAGCCAACCATTGCTGTTTGTGTGCCCAGCAGCGCAACGGAGGTTGAAAAACGTGCCGTTGAGGATGCAACAAGGCAAGCCGGTGCAAGGCGGGTGCATATTATAGAGGAGCCTATTGCGGCGGCCATTGGCTCGGGCATTGATATTTCCAGAGCGTGCGGCAGCATGGTGGTGGATATTGGCGGCGGCACCACGGATATTGCGGTGATTTCCTTGGGAGGTGCCGTGGTAAGCTACTCCTTAAAAATTGCCGGTGATAATTTTGATGAGGCCATTATTCGCTATATGCGAAAGAAGCATAATGTTTTAATCGGCGAGCGTACGGCGGAGGAGCTGAAAATTGAAATCGGTACAGTTTATGAGCGTTCCGTACCCGTAAGCATGGATGTGAGAGGGCGGAATTTAATCACCGGACTGCCGAAAAATATTACCGTTACCTCTGACGAAATGATGGAGGCCCTCATAGAATCTGCATTGGCCATTTCAGATGCGGTGCATGGCGTTTTAGAGCGTACCCCTCCCGAATTGGCTGCCGATATTTTTGAAAGAGGCATTGTGATGACCGGGGGCGGCAGCTTATTATATGGGCTGGATAAACTCATTCAAAGCAAAACGGGCATCAATGCTATGGCGGCGGAGGATGCGGTCAGCTGTGTTGCCATCGGCACGGGAAGATATATTGAATTTATGGCAGATACTATGGGTGAAGAGAAAAAAGGGAAGTCGGGCTTCTTTTCAAAGAGATAAAAAAAAGAAGGGATATGGATATCCCTTCTTTTTTTGTATAAATGATAACGGGTAAGGGGAAATAGGGCAGAAATAGGCTGCCGCCTTCTCAAACAAGAGGCCGATTTTAGAGCGGTAATTCACACTTATTTTATAGAGATAACAAGAGAGGGTTGTGATTTGGGTAAAAATGCCAAAAAAAATATATTTTTTTGTGAGATATTACGTAAAAAATGCCGGATTGTATCAAAATAAATATGAATCGTTTTTTTGCATAATTTAAAGACGAAAAATTTGTGTAAAAATAAAGCTGAAACTTCAAGAAAATGCTACACAAGAGAAATAATTGTGTTATAATATCAACGTAAAAGCGAGTGATGATTGCTTTATTGTTCAAATAAATGAGGAAATCATCGGAATTTTTATGAAAAGATGCTTCAATGAAGAAGTGTTTTTTAGAAAGTAGTGGTAAAACAGAGTTAAAGAAAAGACAAAATGTAGGAGGCAATGAATTATGAACGCTTATATGGCAAGTGTAATCGAACAGGTTAAAAAACGGAATGCTGGCGAGCCCGAATTCATCCAGACAGTTGAGGAAGTTTTTCACTCTATTGAGAAAGTGGTAGAATCTCATCCTGAGTATGAAAAAAATGGCTTACTGGAAAGAATCGTAGAGCCTGAAAGATCGATTTCTTTTAGAATAACATGGGTTGACGATGCGGGCAAGGTTCAGGTTAACCGTGGCTTCAGAGTACAGTTCAACGGTGCAATCGGGCCTTACAAGGGCGGCCTTCGTTTCCATCCTTCCGTATACATCGGTATCATCAAGTTCCTCGGATTTGAGCAGACCTTCAAAAACAGCTTGACCGGCTTGCCTATTGGTGGTGGTAAAGGTGGTTCTGACTTTGACCCCAGAGGCAAGAGCGATATGGAAATTATGAGATTTTGCCAGGCTTTCATGACTGAGCTTTACAGACACATTGGCCCTGATGTAGACGTTCCTGCCGGCGATATTGGTGTTGGCGGCAGAGAAATTGGTTACCTTTACGGACAATATAAGAGAATCAAAGGCGTTTGGGAGAACGGTGTTCTCACAGGCAAGAACCTCGAATTTGGCGGTTCTTTAATCAGACCGGAAGCTACAGGCTTCGGCGCTACTTACTATGTAAATGAAGTATTAACTCACTTGGGCGATACAATGAAGGGCAAAACAGTTGCTATTTCCGGCTTCGGTAACGTTGCTTGGGGTGTTTGCCAGAAGGTAGCTGAATTGGGCGGTAAGGTTGTTACAATTTCCGGCCCTGACGGCTATGTTTATGATCCCGATGGCGTTGTGACAGATGAAAAGATCAACTACTTAGTAGAAATGAGACTTTCCGGCCGTGACCGCGCACAGGATTATGCTGACAAATTTGGCTGTAAGTTTGTACCCAAGACAAAACCTTGGGAAGTTAAGGTTGATATCTGTATGCCTTGTGCGACACAGAACGAAATCAATATGGATGAAGCGCAGAAAATCATTGATAATGGTACAAAGTACTACATAGAAGTTGCAAATATGCCTACAACAAACGAAGCATTGTCCTACATTCAGAGCAAGGGCTTAGTTGTTGGTCCTTCCAAGGCTGTAAATGCCGGCGGTGTTGCAGTTTCCGCATTGGAAATGGCACAGAACTCCATGAGATATGGCTGGGCTGCTGAAGAGGTTGATGCAAAACTGAAGGGCATCATGAAGAATATTCACGCTGTATCCAAGGAAGCAGCTGAAGAATATGGTTTGGGCTATGACTTGGTAGCAGGTGCAAACATTGCAGGCTTCAAGAAAGTTGCTGCCGCTATGATGGCTCAGGGCTTGGTATAATAACCAACCCCAAAATGAGGTGCCAACGGTGTCGCCTCAAAAAGCAAAGACATTCTGTCTGTTTATTTAAGGGATAAACAGAAGGAGAAGATGAAAAAGTAATTTGATTCCTAATATAAAGCCCTCCGCAGATTGGTCGGAGGGTTTTTTGATGTAAAAAAACAGTAAATTGAAACAAAGGAAATTCAAAGGTTTGAATAAAAATACAAAATAAGTAGGCATACCTTACACTATATAAAATGAGCGTTAAGAACGAAAAAAGATAGCAAAGTTTGAGCGGAAAATAGGAAAAAGCTTTCAATGGGAAATAAAATAATGGTATTTTGGGAATACTGAAAATTAGAAATACGAAGACGGAGTTGTTTTTTTATGGAGGTATATAGTTGGATAGAATAAACCCTTGTTTTTTATAGTGGAAGCTTGTTCTTTGGAAGTTTAAACTTTTGGTTATGGATGAAAAGAAATTGACAGAGGCCAGACTGGGCTTTTCCATTGCAGGAAAGCAAGGGGGTATGGGTTTAGAGCAAGGAGCATGAAAGCTTGGCAAAAATAAAAAAGTGAGCCAAAGCCCACTTTTTTAAGTAACAATTATTCGGGTTTGATTGCACCTGTTGGACAAGCACCAACGCAAGTACCACAATCGATGCAATCAGCAGATTTGATTTCAAAAACACCGCCGGCATCAAAGATACAGCTTGTAGGACATTCTCCAGCACAAGCACCACAACCAATACATTCAGGTCCGATTTTGTGAGCCATTATAAAACACCTCCTTCTTCATTCTACAATGCCTATTGTATATCAAAATAATATAATGTGCAAGGGATATTTAGAATTTGAAGAGAAAAATTTATCAAAAAATGTAATTTTATACAAGATAATTCAAGAAAGAATACAAGGATTTTCCTTTGCTTTTTTCACAGACGCTGCTCACATAGAGAAATCTTTTTTTCCCATAAATACCCTGCTCATCAGCTGTATTTACAAGAGGAGTTGTTCTTTCTTCGCTTTTTGGGGAGAAGCCCTATGGGGTTTTTGAAAAATTGAATATAGAGTTTCTACCTATTAAATAACATCTGTTTTTTTCATAGTGTGCCAATAGGATATGAGGGTAGGAGAGACTAGCCTTTTACTGAAAAATATGTTTGCATTTTTCCCTAAACATAAAAATATACCGGCTGTTCCTCATAAAGGCGGGGCCTCCCGGGTCGAAAATCATTGAATTATGGGAGGCTTTGTGCTATGCTGATACAATATTTGAAAAGCAAGGGGGACAAAAAATGCATTATAGCTATCATACAAAGGGCGTTTGTGCCGCAAGGGTGGAGTTTGATGTGGAAGACGGTGTGGTGAAGAACGTATCCTTCATTGGGGGATGTGACGGCAACCACAAGGGTCTGGCCGCATTGGCCGAAGGGATGACGCCGGATGAGGCCGTGAGAAGATTAAAGGGGATTTCTTGCGGAACCAGAGAAAGCAGCTGTCCCGACCAGTTGGCAATTGCCTTGGAGGCTTTTATAAAAAATCAGTGATCAATATTTTGTAAAATAGAGTATTTTGCAGAAAAAAGCTGGAATTTCCGCGATTTCTTGTTGACAAGGGAATTAGACTTGTGTTATTCTAAACAAGAAGACGCAGGTCTTTTTTTTATGTACAAAAAAATTCATCAGCAATGGAGGTGGAGAGCTTGAGAACAAGAATTACCTTAGCCTGCACAGAGTGCAAACAGAGAAATTACAGCACTACCAAGGACAAGAAAACAATGCCTGACAGAATGGAAATCAAAAAGTATTGTAAGTTCTGCAAAGCCCATACATTACACAAGGAAACAAAGTAATTGGGCAAATTCCGAAAAAGGAAGTGAACGTATGGAAGACAAGCAAAACGTGAACCAAACAAACGAAACGAAACAAGTAAAGTCAAAGCAAGGAAAGAAAAACAGCGACAGAGATGGCTTCGCAGAGTACAAGGCTGAATTTAAAAAAATCGTTTGGCCCGGCCGTCCTGAAATTGCAAAGAAAACGTTTACCGTTATTGTTACTTCCCTAATTCTCGGTGTTCTCATTTTCTGTATGGATTCGGTGTTCTCAGCCGGATACAGTGCGATTATCGGACTTTTGGGTTAAGACAAATCGAGTAGAAAAAGGATGGTATTATGTCTGAAGAAATCAACAAGCCAGAAGAAATCAAAACATCTGCCGATTCAAAATGGTACGTTGTTCATACTTATTCTGGGTATGAAAACAAGGTGAAAGCCAACATTGAAAAAACGGTTGAAAACAGAGGGATGCAGGATCAAATTCATGAAATCAGCGTGCCCCTGCAAGATGTTGTGGAGATGAAAGACGGACAGAAAAAAACGGTTCAGCGCAAGGTCTTTCCCGGCTATGTGCTGATTAAAATGATTATGAACGACGAAACATGGTATGTAGTCAGAAACACAAGAGGCGTTACAAGCTTTGTGGGCCCCGGTTCCAAGCCAGTGCCATTAACCGATATGGAAGTGCGTACGATGGGCATTGGCGGCGAGGTGGAAAGTTTGGATATAGCACTGGGCGAGCCCGTTCGTGTTGTTTCCGGGCCTTTTGCGGATTCTGTTGGTCAGATCAAAGAGATCAATACCAATAAGAAGATCGTTGTGGTCAGCCTTTCCATCTTCGGCAGAGAGACTCCGGTTGAGCTTGATTTCACACAGATCGCCAAGATTTAAAGTCAACGTTTCATAAGGCGGCAAGCCCGCCGGGTGGGAGGGAAAATCCCCGCTAATTACCACATTTATAGGAGGTGCCAATCATGGCAAAAAAAGTAACAGGTTATATTAAATTACAGATTCCAGCAGCGAAGGCAACACCCGCTCCTCCTGTTGGTCCTGCATTAGGTCAGCATGGTGTAAACATCATGGGTTTTTGTAAGGAATTTAACGAAAGAACAGCTTCTCAGGCAGGCTTAATCATCCCTGTTGTAATTACTGTTTATCAGGACAGAAGCTATACATTCATTACAAAAACCCCGCCCGCAGCAGTTCTTTTGAAGAAGGCTTGCGGCATTGAGTCCGGTTCCGGCGCACCCAACAAAACAAAGGTTGCAACACTTTCCAAGGCAAAGGCTATGGAAATTGCAGAGATGAAAATGCCTGACTTGAATGCTGCCAATGTTGATACTGCATACAAGATGATTTGCGGTACAGCAAGAAGCATGGGTATCGTTGTTGAAGAATAATTGCCGGCTGATTTGACGGCGGAAGTGGGAGGGAATTCTCCCGATATTACCACATAAGGAGGTCACGAAAGTGAAAAGAGGAAAAAAATATAACGAGGTTAATAAGCTCGTTGACAAGGCTATGCTTTACGATGCAAATGAAGCAATCGAATTGATTCAGAAAACATCTGTAACAAAATTCGATTCTACAGTAGAAGCGCATATTCGTTTGGGCGTTGACAGCAGACATGCTGATCAGCAGGTTCGTGGTGCCGTTGTTCTTCCACACGGTACAGGCAAAACAGTTCGTGTATTGGTATTCGCAAAAGGCGATAAGGCTGAAGAGGCTTTAGCAGCCGGTGCAGATTTCGTAGGAGCAGAAGATTTGATCCCCAAAATCCAGAATGAAAACTGGTTTGGTTTTGATGTTGCTGTTGCAACACCTGACATGATGGGCGTTGTTGGCCGTTTAGGCCGTGTTTTGGGTCCCAAAGGCTTGATGCCTAACCCCAAGGCAGGTACTGTAACAATGGATGTTACAAAAGCCATTAACGATATTAAAGCAGGTAAGATTGAATACCGTTTGGATAAGACAAATATCATTCATGTTCCCGTAGGCAAGGTATCTTTTGGTTCCGAGAAGCTGGAAGAAAACTTCCAGACGCTGATGAGTGCTATCATAAAAGCAAAACCCACCTCTGCAAAGGGCCAGTATATGAAGAGTGTAGTATTATCTACAACAATGGGCCCTGGCATAAAGGTGAACCCTGCAAAAATTTCTGAGTAATCTTAAAGAAAGCTCTTGACGGAAGCTTCCTTGTTTAGTATAATAAACAAGCTGAAAAGAAAAAACCGAATAGTGCCGTAGACAGCAGGTGCAGTTTTGCATAATTCCTGCCGAGGAGATTGCTGAAATTGAGCGAACAGCCTCTTTGTCTATGTGCAAAGAGGCTTTCTTTATCTATAAGGATTTAAGGAGGTGTAAACATGGCAAAGATTGAACAGAAGCAGATAGTCGTAAATGAAATCAAAGAAAAGCTGGAAAAAGCAGTTTCCGTAGTTTTGGTAGACTCCCGAGGTTTGACTGTTGAAGAGGATACAACGCTTAGAAAGCAGTTGAGAGATGCTGGTGTTGACTATAAAGTTTACAAAAACACAATGGTACACTTTGCAATTCAAGGCACACAGTTTGAAGGCTTGGATGCCTATTTGTCCGGCCCCAGTGCGTTTGCGTTCAGCTATGAAGATGCAACTGCAGCAGCAGCAATTTTGAATAAAATTGCAAAGGATGTCAAAGCTTTGGAATTTAAAGCGGGCGTAATCGAAGGTACTGTATACGATGCGGCAGGCATGAAGCTGGTTGCAGATATCCCTTCCAAGGAAGTATTGCTTTCCAAGCTGTTGGGCAGTTTCAAGAGCCCTTTGTCCTCTTTCGCACGCGTTATCGATCAGATCGCGAAGAAAGACGCAGCAGCTGAATAATTTGTTTTAAAAAAGAATTCCCTGTTTTGACAGACTAAAATTGAGAATAAACAAAAAAATAATCGGAGGTGCTTTAAAATGGCAAAATTAACAATTGAAGAAATCATTGCAGCTGTAAAAGAACTTACAGTATTAGAATTAAATGACTTGGTAAAGGCGGCAGAAGAAGAATTCGGCGTATCCGCAGCAGCAGGCGTTGCAGTAGCAGCAGGCGGCCCCGCAGCAGCAGCTGAAGAAAAAACAGAGTTCGACGTAGAATTGACAGAAGTTGGTTCTGAAAAGATCAAAGTTATCAAGGCGGTTCGTGAAGTAACAGGTCTTGGCTTGAAGGAAGCAAAGGAAGCTGTAGACGGCGCTCCTAAGGTTCTGAAAGAACAAGTTTCCAAGGAAGATGCAGAAGCAATCAAGACTAAATTGGAAGAAGTAGGCGCAAAGGTTACATTGAAGTAATTAAAAGCATAAAGAAAACCCCGAAAATATGATGTTTTCGGGGTTGTTTTTTGTTCAGCACAGTAAAAATGCACTGACCGTATTTTTAATATCAATTACCTACCATTTTTTCTATCGTGATTAAAAATCAGTATAACGAGAGCCTTTTTAAAACTGGATTTTAGGCTATATCTTCTGCAAATGCCGTTGGCTGCGCAGCTCTGCTTCCTGCTTTGAATAGGGACAGCCGCAATAGTTTTGACGATAAAGGCCATAAAGCTCCGAAAGGTGGCAAGAGCGGCGATAGCCGTCCTTTTTTTTAAAATCGGAAAACAAGTAAGGAATATCAAATTTTTGGGAAAGTTCTTGCCCGATTTCATTCAATGCCTGGGCATCCTTATGGGGACTGATGCTTAGGGTGGTTGTAAAATAGTCGAAGCCTCCTTTTTTTGCCGCCTTGGCAGTTTCACGGAGACGTAGGTGATAGCAGGCCTTGCAGCGGGGGCCTCCTTCCGGTTCTGCCTCATGCCCCTTCGCCAAGGCGAAAAAAGCGCCGGCATCGTATGCACCCAGCAAAAAGGCGGTGGGTGGCAAAGGCATTGCTTTTAATAGCCGTTCCTGCTCCGCCGCCCGGGCCAGAAATTCCCCATGCGGCACTATGTTTGGATTATAATAGAAAACAGTGATATTAAAATAAGAGGAAAGATATTCCAGAACATAGGAAGAGCAAGGGGCGCAGCAGCTATGGAGTAATAGCCGTGGGCGATGTTCCTGTTGTTCCACTTGTTTTAATGTTTTTTCTAATATATGCTGATAATTTTCTTTGGCCACTTTGATTCACCTCGTTCTTATTGCTTCAAAAAAGTATAGCACATTTTGCAAGAAAGAAAAACTGCCGAGAGAGAAAAAGGATTGTATTAAAAAAAGTGCAATTTTATTTCACAAAAATCATTTATTTTACATGGGTATTTATTAAAATAATTAATGAAAATTAAAATAATTATGAAGTAAAATTGTGCAAGTTGAAAATTCGAGGGGATTTGACAAAAATTTTGGTAGGTTAAACAAAAGAAAAAACGCGTAGGGGTCATACCCTTGGGGAAAAGCAGAAAATCCTTGGAAAAGCCCATAAAAAAGGGCTTGACAGAAAGCTGTAAAAATGATAAAATGTTTCACACATTGGCGAATATGGACAATGTCCCAATTTAAAGAAGTATAACACAATAAAAATTAAAGTTCAACAGATTTTTGGAAACCAAATGTTTTTTGGTTGAAATTGCCCAGTTTACCGGCAAAACCAAACTGTTTTAAGGCTTTTGGGGGGTTGTTTTTTGTTCAATATATACGAGACAGAGGCGATAATCGGCCTTGTGCTCAATGTATGGATTAGAATTTCTTAAAGAAAACAGGCTTTTGTCATGGCCGCTGATCAAAGGCGGTGCAGGCAAAGGTCTAGCTTTGTTTAGGCAATTCTAAATTTTTTGTGTCCGAATGGGGGGGAACCCCCTTCGCTTGCGTATGGAAGGCGTATGGAGCGGTATTTTTGTCGGGGCAATCATTATTTCGAGAGGTGACAAGATGGAAAAAAACAGAATTCGTGCACTCCGTTTTGGCGACGCAACCAGAATGAGCTATTCCAGAATTAACGAAGTTTTGGAAATGCCCAATTTGATTGAAGTGCAGAAAAACAGCTACCAGTGGTTTTTGAGTGAGGGGCTGAAGGAAGTATTTGAGGATGTTTCTCCGATTACAGATTTTAGCGGCAATCTTGTACTGGAATTCATCGATTTTTCTTTGGATTCCGAACCTAAATTCTCCATTGAAGAGTGTAAAGAACGGGATGCGACCTTTGCGGCTGCATTAAAAGTAAAGGCCAGACTGTATAACAGAGAAATGGATGAATTAAAGGAACAGGAAATTTTTATGGGGGATTTCCCTTTGATGACCGAAACCGGCACCTTTATTATCAATGGTGCGGAACGTGTTATTGTTAGCCAGCTTGTTCGTTCACCCGGCATTTATTATGCTTCCGATTTTGATAAGATTGGTAAAAAGCTGCTTTCTGCCACAGTAATTCCCAATAGAGGTGCATGGCTGGAATATGAAACAGACTCCAACGATGTATTTTACGTTCGTGTGGACCGTACCAGAAAGGTGCCTGTTACGGTGCTGATTCGTGCCATGGGCATTGGAACGGATGCGGAAATTCTTGAAATGTTCGGCGAGGAGCCTAAAATTTTGGCTACCTTAGAGAAGGATATTTCCAAAAGCCACGAGGAAGGCTTAATTGAAATTTATAAAAAGCTGCGTCCCGGCGAGCCTCCCACGGTGGAAAGCTCCAAGTCTTTATTGGACGGTATGTTTTTTGATCCGAAGCGTTATGATCTGGCAAAGGTTGGACGCTATAAATTCAATAAAAAGCTTGCGTTAAAAAATCGTATCCGCGGGGCAAAGCTTGCGGAAAACGTTGTTGACCCTATGACCGGTGAAATTATTGCCGAAGCGGGGGAAATTTTAACTATGGAGAAGTGTGATGAAATACAGAACACAGGCGTACGCAGTGTTTATGTAGAGGTAGAGGATAAGGTTCTGAAGGTGTTAAGCAACCAGGCGGTTTCCGTGGATGGATTTATCGAAGAATTTGGCCTGAAGGCAGAGGACTTGGGAATCAGAGAGGCGGTTTATTATCCTTTGTTGGTACGTATTTTAGAGGAGTACCAAAGCGCAGAGGAAGTTGCCGCTGCCATAAAGGAAAACCTGCATGAGTTGGTTCCGAAGCATATTACTTTGGAAGATATTTTTGCTTCTATTAATTATGTGCTGCATTTGGATTATGCATACGGCAATGTGGATGATATTGACCATTTGGGAAACAGACGTATTCGTTCCGTGGGCGAATTGCTGCAAAATCAGTTCCGTATCGGTCTTTCCAGAATGGAAAGAGTGGTGAGGGAAAGAATGACAACCCAGGATTTGGCTGTTGTTACACCACAAGCATTGGTAAATGTGCGCCCTGTAACAGCCTCCATCAAGGAATTCTTTGGCAGCTCTCAGTTATCCCAGTTTATGGATCAGAACAATCCTTTGTCTGAGCTAACCCATAAGCGTCGTTTGTCCGCCTTGGGACCCGGCGGTTTGTCAAGAGAAAGAGCGGGCTTTGAGGTGCGGGATGTTCACCATTCTCACTATGGCAGAATGTGCCCCATTGAGACACCGGAAGGCCCTAACATTGGTTTGATCAATACCCTTGCTACCTTTGCAAGAATTAATGAATACGGTTTTATCGAAGCGCCTTACAGACGGGTGGAAATGGACGGCGGCGAGCCCCGTGTTATGGAAGATTTTATCTATGTAACGGCGGATGAAGAAGAAAATTACAATGTTGCCCAGGCAAATGAGCCTTTGGATGATGGCGGACGTTTTGTAAACAAAAAGGTTACGGGACGTCACCGGGAAGACATTATCGAGGTTGACAGAAATCAAATTCATTTGATGGACGTTTCCCCCAAGCAGATGGTTTCTGTTGCCACAGCCCTCATTCCTTTCTTGGAAAATGACGATGCCAACCGGGCCCTCATGGGTTCTAATATGCAGCGTCAGGCAGTGCCTTTGATGGTAACAGATTCCCCCATTGTTGGTACGGGTATGGAATATAAAACCGCAAAGGACTCCGGAATTTGCGTCATTGCTAAAAATGCCGGTGTGGTAGAGCGGATTTCTGCGGATGAAATTGTTGTGCGCAATGATGCCTCTCAAAGAGACAGATATAAAATGGTAAAATACCAAAGAAGTAACCAGAGCACTTGCTTGAACCAGAAACCCATTGTAAATGTAGGGGAGCGGGTAGAGGCAGGCAAGATTATTGCCGATGGTGCTTCCACTTGTAACGGAGAATTGGCATTGGGCAAAAACCCTCTCATCGGTTTTATGACATGGGAAGGCTATAACTATGAGGATGCTGTTTTGCTGAGTGAAAGACTGGTGCAGGAGGATGTGTATACCTCCGTGCATATCAGTGAATTTGAAGCGGATGCCAGAGATACAAAGCTGGGGCCCGAAGAAATCACAAGAGATATTCCCAACGTTGGCGACGACGCACTGAAGGATTTGGATGAACGGGGTATCGTTCGTATCGGTGCCGAGGTGCGCCCCAACGATATTTTGGTGGGCAAGGTGACACCGAAGGGTGAAACAGAGCTGACAGCGGAAGAAAGACTGCTGCGTGCTATTTTCGGCGAAAAGGCAAGAGAGGTGAGAGATACTTCTCTCCGAGTACCCCACGGCGAAACAGGTATTATTGTAGATGTAAAAATCTTTACAAGAGAAAACGGCGACGATGTAGGCCCTGGTGTAAACCAACTGGTGCGTGTTTATATTGCCCAGAAGAGAAAAATTTCCGTTGGCGATAAGATGGCGGGACGCCATGGCAACAAGGGTGTTGTTTCCCGTGTGCTTCCTGTGGAGGATATGCCATTTTTGCCCAACGGCAGACCTTTGGATATCGTATTGAATCCGCTGGGTATTCCTTCTCGTATGAATATCGGTCAGGTGTTGGAGACCCACCTTTCTTTGGCGGCTAAGGCTTTGGGCTGGAAAATCAGCACCCCTGTATTTGATGGCGCCAATGAGATTGATATTATGGATACGCTGGAGATGGCTAACGATTATGTAAATACAAGCTGGGACGAATTTACGGAGAAGTGGGAGCCCCTGCTGCAAGGGGATGTTCTGGAGGAGTTGTATGCCAACAGAGACCATAGAGAAGAATGGAAGGGCGTTGCCCTTTCCAGAGACGGTAAGGTTTCTCTGCGTGACGGACGTACCGGCGAGTTTTTTGATAACCGTGTAACCATTGGGTTTATGCACTACTTGAAGCTTCACCATTTGGTGGATGATAAAATTCATGCCCGTTCCACAGGCCCTTACTCTTTGGTAACACAGCAGCCCTTGGGGGGAAAAGCCCAGTTCGGCGGCCAGCGCTTCGGTGAAATGGAAGTTTGGGCACTGGAGGCATATGGTGCTGCCTACACCCTGCAGGAAATTCTGACTGTGAAATCCGATGATATTGTAGGCCGTGTCAAGACCTATGAAGCCATCGTAAAGGGTGAAAATATCCCCGAGCCCGGTGTGCCGGAATCCTTTAAGGTCTTGCTGAAGGAGCTTCAGTCTCTTGCGCTGGATATTCGCGTGCTGCGTGAGGACAAAACAGAGGTTGAAATCAAAGAGTCCATCGAAGAGGTGGATGATTTGAATGTAAATATTGACGGATTTGACTCGGAGGAGCAGGACTATCGTCGTCCAAGGCCTATGACCGCCGAAGAAGAACTGGTGGGCTTCTTGTTTGAAGGCGAGGAGGGTGTTGATCCCAACGCTGCGGTAGAGGCTGAAGTTGACGACGGTGAAGTGCTTGATCCCGTGGAGGATGAAATAGAGGAAGACCTGCAAGAAGACGATTTTGCCGATGAAGAGTAAGGAAGGAGAACAGAGCCATGAATACACAGAATAAAGAGCAGGGAATCGTGTTCGATTCCATCAAAATTGGTTTGGCGTCTCCTGAAAAAATTCGTGAATGGTCAAGAGGCGAGGTTAAAAAACCCGAAACAATTAATTATAGAACATTGAAGCCCGAAAAAGACGGACTTTTCTGCGAAA
Source organism: Tyzzerella sp. UBA1042 (assembly GCA_002316675.1). Lineage (GTDB taxonomy): Bacteria > Bacillota > Clostridia > Lachnospirales > Anaerotignaceae > Chakrabartyella. Next base: position 63,873 of record DCDZ01000056.1, on the reverse strand, counting down.
AGATTTTCGGGCCTACCAAGGACTGGGAATGTCACTGCGGCAAATATAAAAGAATTCGCTATAAAGGTGTTATTTGTGATCGCTGCGGGGTTGAAGTAACTAAGGCAAAGGTAAGACGAGAGAGAATGGGCCATATTGAATTGGCGGCCCCTGTTTCCCACATTTGGTATTTTAAGGGGATTCCCTCCAGAATGGGCTTAATTCTTGCCATGAGCCCCAGAGCCTTGGAAAAGGTGCTGTATTTTGCCTCCTATATTGTGTTGGATGCGGGAAATACAGAATTGCAGTATAAGCAGCTTTTGAGCGAAAGAGAATACAGAGAAGCTTATGATAAATATGGCAACGGCTTTGAGGCTGCCATGGGTGCCGAAGCGGTGAAGCGTCTGCTGATGGACATTGATCTGGAGAAGGAATCTGTGGAACTGAAGCGAGACCTGGAAACCACAGGAGGACAAAAGAGAGTCCGTATCATCAAAAAGCTTGAGGTGATTGAAAGCTTTCGCATTTCCGGCAATAGGCCGGAGTGGATGATTCTGGACGTCATTCCCGTTATCCCTCCTGATATTCGTCCTATGGTGCAGCTGGATGGCGGACGTTTTGCCACAAGCGACTTAAATGATCTTTACAGACGTGTCATCAACAGAAATAACCGTCTGAAAAGATTGCTGGATTTGGGCGCGCCGGATATTATTGTCAGAAACGAAAAGAGAATGCTGCAGGAAGCGGTAGATGCCTTGATCGATAACGGCAGACGCGGTCGGCCTGTAACAGGCCCCGGTAACCGTGCCTTGAAATCCCTTTCCGATATGCTGAAGGGGAAGCAGGGACGTTTCCGTCAGAATCTTTTGGGTAAGCGTGTTGACTATTCTGGTCGTTCCGTTATCGTTGTCGGCCCCGAGCTGAAAATTTATCAGTGCGGGCTGCCTAAGGAAATGGCCATTGAATTATTCAAGCCTTTTGTTATGAAGAAGCTGGTGGAGGATGGTTTGGCACACAACATCAAATCCGCCAAAAGAATGGTTGAAAGATTGCAAACTGAGGTTTGGGATATATTGGAGGATGTAATCAAAGAGCATCCCGTTATGCTGAACCGTGCCCCAACACTGCATAGATTGGGCATTCAGGCGTTTGAGCCCGTTTTGGTAGAAGGCCGTGCTATTAAGCTGCATCCCTTGGTATGTACTGCTTATAATGCCGACTTTGATGGTGACCAGATGGCAGTGCACGTTCCCCTTTCCGTGGAGGCTCAGGCAGAATGCCGTTTCTTACTGCTTTCTCCCAACAACCTTTTGAAGCCTTCTGATGGTGCCCCTGTAACGGTGCCTTCTCAGGATATGATTCTGGGTATGTATTATTTGACCCTGGAAAGAGAAGATTTGAATGCACGCTATGAAGAGGATCTGCTGGATGAGGCAGGCAATGTGGTTCGGGCAAAAGGTGATTTGATTATGAAGGCCTTTAAGGACGAAAAAGAAGCAATTCTTGCTTACGATAACCACCAGATTACGCTGCATGAGGTCATTCGTGTGAAGCGTGTGCTTACCTTTGACGGTGTTGCAGAAACCCGTATGGTGCGCACCACTGTGGGCAGAATCATCTTTAACGAAGCCATTCCCCAGAGTTTGGGTTATGTAGATAGAAACAATGATGCGGAAAAATTCCGCTACGAAATTGACTTCTTGGTAGATAAAAAGCAGATCGGTAAGATTATCAACAGATGCATTAACCGTTGCGGTTCTACCGAAACTGCGGCAGTTTTGGATAAAATTAAGTCCTTGGGGTATAAGTTCTCCACCAGAGCGGCCTTGACAGTTTCCGTATCCGATATGGAAATTCCAAAGGAAAAACCCCAATTCCTTGCGGAAGCGGAGGATAAGGTAGAATTGATTACAAGGAAGTTCAGACGTGGTTTGATGACCGATGAAGAGCGTCATAATAAGGTTATTGAAGCATGGAATATTGCCAATGAAAAGATTACAGTGGCACTGTTGGCAGGCTTGGGTAAATATAACAATATTTATATGATGGCCAACTCCGGTGCCCGTGGTTCCAATAGCCAGATTAAACAGCTTGCAGGTATGCGTGGTTTGATGGCAAACCCTTCCGGCGGTATCATCGAGTTGCCTATCAAGGCTAACTTCCGTGAAGGCTTAACGGTATTGGAGTACTTCATCTCCGCCCATGGTGCGAGAAAGGGCTTGACAGATACAGCCCTTAGAACCGCCGATTCCGGTTATTTGACCCGTCGTTTGGTAGACGTATCACAGGATATTATCATTCGTGAATGGGATTGCTGCGAAGACAGCGATAAGGAAGCCCCCGGCTTATGGGTATCCGCATTTATGGACGGCAACGAAGTGATTGAAGGACTGCAGGATAGAATCCGCGGCAGATGGTCTGTTCTGGATGTCATTCACCCCGAAACAGGAGACATCATTGTTCCTGCCGATACCATGATCAGCTTTGATCAGGCGGAGCAGATTGAAAAGGCCGGCATCAAAAAGGTATTGATCCGTACCGTATTGACCTGTCGTTCCAACATCGGTATTTGTGCAAAGTGCTATGGTGCCAATATGGCCAGCGGCAGATATGTGCGCATCGGTGAATCCGTTGGTATTATTGCCGCACAGTCCATTGGCGAGCCCGGTACACAGCTGACAATGCGTACCTTCCATACTGGTGGTATTGCGGGGGATGATATTACCCAGGGTCTTCCTCGTGTCGAAGAGTTGTTCGAGGCAAGAAAGCCCAAGGGCCTTGCAATTATTGCAGAGTTTGGCGGACGTGTTACCTTAAAGGATACAAAGAAAAAGAGAGAAGTTACAATAGAAAACCGTGAGACAGGAGAAATTAAGGATTACCTCATTCCTTACGGCTCCAGAATTAAGGTTTACGACGGCGATGTGGTGGAAGCGGGCGATGAAATTACAGAGGGTAGCGTGAACCCCCACGATATTTTGAAAATCAAGGGCCTGCGGGGTGTGCAGGATTATATGATTCAGGAAGTGCAGCGTGTATATCGCCTGCAGGGTGTAGAAATCAACGATAAGCATATTGAGGTTATCGTTCGCCAGATGCTGAAGCGTGTAAAAATCGAAGAAAACGGGGATACAGAGTTCCTGCCCGGCAGCTTGGTTGACTGGCTGACCTTCGAGAATACAAATGCTGCGATGGAGGCAGATGGCAAAACACCTGCAAACGGTGCTCGTGTTCTTTTGGGTATCACCAAGGCTTCCTTGGCAACAGACTCCTTCTTGTCTGCGGCATCCTTCCAGGAAACAACAAGAGTTCTGACGGAAGCTGCAATCAAGGGTAAAATTGATCCATTGATTGGTCTGAAGGAGAACGTTATTATTGGTAAGCTGATTCCAGCAGGAACAGGTATGCCTAGATATCGCAATATAGAAATCGAACCTGAAGGCATCGGAAGCGATTTTCAGGATGATGAAATCTATATGGATGAAGAAGATATGATTTAATGGACTAAGTAGCCCTACCTTTCATAATGTGGGACAATTGCCATCCGTTAAGTATGGTGTTAATTTAAGAGAGAAAGTTTATGTTTATGGCATAAGCTTTCTCTTTTTTATATATCCGAGAGAAAGAAATTTTTTTTAAACTTGCATATAGTTATATTATATATAAATACAGTAATAATTACATTGTAGTATAATGTCGATACAATATGTTTGACGCCGTGGTTGGGGGGGGTATACTTAGCTTGAAAACAAAGTGCACAATGTTTTTAAGAATAAAAGAAAAGGTTGACATGAATTAATTTTAAGTATAGATTGAAGGAGGAAAAAGAATATGAAGAAATTTATTTCTATGATGCTAGGTTTTGTATTGGCGTTTTCACCTGTTTCGGCATTTGCGGCAGAAACTTCAGATATTACAGATACTGCTGCAACTTCCCTTTTTATTGAAAGCATGTATGAAAATACAGATTTAAGTGATTTTCAGCAAAAGGCTAGTGAAAAGATACTAGTTGACAATAAAATTATATCTTTGGATGCTAAAAATGATTCTAGGTTGGAATTGCAGCTGTTAAATTATTATGTTATGCCCATGGAAAACATAGAGAGTACAAGGATAGAAAACGAGGGTTTGACTTTTGTAGGGAAACAAGAAAATGGGATGCCTACAGAAGGGAATATTTCTATTTTGGATAATGGAACAGTCAATTTGTCAGTAAAAGAAGGAGAAATTGAAAATCAAGTTACATTATCAAATGATGGGAAAATTTATCTTGATGGAAATGAAGTTACTTTTTCTGTAGAGATTGAAAAGGACAATAACAATAATAGTTTAGAAGCTTACAAAGATAGCGTAGTAGTGAGGAGTGGTGGATCGGATCAATGGCAGACGACATCTTGCCCTTATGGCAAAGCCGGTGATTATTCAGATTATCAGTTTACAGCAAAGTCTTCTGACGTTAGATTGGGGAAGGCAATAGAATTAATTTCGGATACTGCCTTAATAACCATAGTGTTGGGAATGGCAGCGAGTTTAGAGGCGGAAACAGGACTCTGGGGGTTTGTCACCCCAGCTATTGCTTTTGATGTAGTAAGTTTACTTAGGGATTTAGGAAGTTTGTATGATGGGACAATGAAAAACTTATCATTTAAATCCAAAGTATACTACCATAAAAATGGGCATGTAGTAGGGAATCTGCTCACGGTACATAAAGAAATACAAACTTGGTATACAGAAAAGAATTTTGGCGGAGATTCCTCAAATATGACTGTTTATTCTTGCCATCAGTATTACTAAATAAACAGATACACTTAATGTAAGGAGAGAAAGCTATGAGCAAAAATGGTGATATTAGAGAAATGTCAAGAGAAGATAGGGGAGCGGTTCTGAAAAGGCGCATTGTTATTTATGAATTAATGATCACTGTTCTTCAAATTACCATTATTGTATTTTGCTTTCTTGCTTATGAAAAAGTGGTTGTCGTTGATGTGGATGGTGTAGTAGAGCTCTCGTTGTTAAACAGTAGTTTAGGATATGTCGTGTGCATTTTTGCTTTAGCTGTATTTTCGATGTGTATTTCCTTAATAAGATTTTCTATGCTAATGGCTCCATGGTTTCGGGAATTATGGGAGGATGCATGGAAAGACGGCCAGGGGGAAGAAAAGTCCGCTCAAAGTATTCCAAATGACAGAGAAAAATAAATCGTTTATGATAAAGACGAAAAAATAGGCAGATGGCAGACGTGTAAGGCGCTATCTGCCTATTTTTCGTCTTAGCCTATTAACGAACTGCAAGAATGTTTTGTAAAATGTAAATAACAGGTGAAGTGTAAGCAAAATACCTGTTATTTCATAAAAAAACCTTGACTTTTCAGGTATTGGATGATAGAATTTCCTAGTGTCTACAACTATGGGCTTTTCTAAGCGTGCCTGTATTTGTTCACTATAAAGGCAAAAGTATTGCAAGAGCAGATCGTATTATATCTTATAAGGAGGTGCAATGAATGCCTACGTTTAATCAGTTAGTAAGAAAAGGCAGACAGACTATCGAGAAAAAATCAACAGCACCCGCTTTGCAGAAGGGCTTGAACTCTCTGCAGAAGAAAGCGACAGATGTTTCTTCTCCTCAGAAGCGTGGTGTATGTACAGCAGTAAAGACTTCCACACCAAAGAAGCCTAACTCCGCGCTCAGAAAGATCGCTAGGGTTCGTCTTTCCAATGGTATCGAAGTTTCTGCGTATATCCCCGGTGAAGGCCACAACCTTCAGGAGCATAGCGTTGTTTTGATCAGAGGCGGTAGAGTAAAGGATCTTCCCGGTGTGCGTTATCACATCGTCAGAGGAACCTTGGATACAGCAGGCGTTGCAAAGAGAATGCAGGCTAGATCCAAATACGGCGCAAAACGCCCCAAAGCAGCAAAGAAGTAATTTAACTGAAAAATAGAAATGCCTTATACAGATCAATACAATCTGCGATTGCTTAGACGAGATATACATTGAATGTTAAGGCATGAAAACACGGGCTATATATCCCGTGGAGTACCGAGAATATTATTATTCATTAAGGAGGGAAGAATCGTGCCAAGAAAAGGACATGTTGCGAAAAGAGAAGTTTTAGCAGACCCCGTTTACAATAGCAAGCTTGTAACAAAGCTGATCAACAGCATTATGCTTGACGGTAAAAAGGGTGTTTCTGAAAAGATCGTTTATGGTGCATTCGACAAAGTAGCAGAAAAGACAGGGAAAGAGGCGCTGGAAGCTTTCGAGGAAGCTTTGGGCAATATCATGCCTGTATTGGAAGTAAAAGCACGTCGTGTCGGCGGTGCAACTTATCAGGTTCCTATGGAAATCAGACCGGAAAGACGTCAGACTCTGGGTCTGCGTTGGTTAACCATCTTTTCCAGAAAACGTGGCGAAAAAACCATGGTCGATCGTTTGGCAAATGAAATCATCGATGCATTGAGTAATGCCGGTGGTGCTTGCAAAAAGAAAGACGAAACACACAAAATGGCAGAAGCAAACAAGGCTTTCTCCCATTTTAAGTGGTAATCAACCGGAATGGATGCGAAAGGATTTGGACAGAATGTTCTTTGGGCCCATTTTCAAGATGTGCCTAACCCTTTCGTTTGGTTTTTGTTTTAATGAAGGATAACAAAGGAGGAGTAAAGCGTGGCAAAAAGAGCATTTCCGCTGGAGAGAACCAGAAATATTGGTATTATGGCTCATATCGACGCAGGTAAGACTACTCTGACAGAACGTATTTTGTTTTATACAGGCCGTAACTATAAAATCGGTGATACCCATGAGGGTACAGCGACAATGGACTGGATGGAGCAGGAGCAGGAAAGAGGTATTACAATTACTTCAGCCGCTACGACCTGTCATTGGGATGATCACAGAATTAATATCATTGATACACCAGGACACGTTGACTTTACAGTAGAAGTTGAGCGTTCTCTGCGTGTATTGGATGGTGCTGTTTGCGTATTCTGCGCAAAGGGTGGTGTTGAACCTCAGTCTGAAACGGTATGGCGTCAGGCGGATAATTATAACGTACCCAGAATGGCATTCGTTAATAAAATGGATATCATGGGTGCGAATTTTTACAATGTTATTGATATGATGAAAAAAAGATTGGGTTGTACCCCTGTTGCTATGCAGTTGCCCATCGGCGCTGAAAGCGACTTTGTTGGTGTTATCGACCTATTGAATATGCACGCTTTCATCTATGAAGACGATTTGGGGAAAGAAGTTGACGAGCAGGAAATCCCCGATAATATGAAAGAAAAAGCAGAAGAATACAGACGTTTGTTGGTTGAAACAGTTGCCGAAACAGATGAAGAGCTGATGATGATGTACTTGGAAGGGGAAGAACCTTCCGTAGAACAGCTGAAAGCAGCCATTCGTAAGTCTTGCATCAGCTGCGAACTGGTTCCTGTATTCTGCGGTTCCGCATACAGAAACAAGGGTGTTCAGAAGCTTCTGGACGGTGTTATTGAATATATGCCCGCACCCATTGACATCCCTGCAATTAAAGGTGTTGACCCCGATACGGGAGAAGAGGTGGAAAGACATTCTTCTGATGAAGAGCCTTTCTCCGCTTTGGCATTTAAGATCATGAACGATCCTTTCGTAGGAAAGCTTGCCTTCTTCCGTGTGTATTCCGGTACATTGGATGCCGGCACCTATGTGTATAACTCTACAAAGGGTAAGAAGGAACGTGTTGGACGTATCCTTCAGATGCACGCAAACCATAGAGAAGAAATTGAAAAGGTTTATTCCGGTGATATTGCGGCAGCTGTTGGTTTTAAACTGACAACAACAGGCGATACCATTTGTGACGAAGATCATGAAGTTATTTTGGAATCCATGGTATTCCCCGAACCCGTTATTGAAGTTGCCATTGAGCCGAAAACGAAGGCTGGCAGAGATAAAATGGGTATTGCATTGGCAAAATTGGCGGAAGAGGATCCAACCTTTAGGACCTACACAAATGCTGAAACAGGACAGACCATCATCGCCGGTATGGGTGAGCTGCACTTGGAAATTATCGTTGACCGTCTGCTGAGAGAATTCAAGGTAGAGGCAAACGTTGGTGCACCTCAGGTATCCTATAAGGAAACCTTCCGTAAGGCTGTTGATGTGGAAGGTAAGTTTGTACGTCAGTCCGGCGGCCGTGGCCAGTATGGTCATTGTAAGGTTCGTTTCTTCCCCATCGGAACAGATGCAGAGCACAATTATGAATTTGTCAATGCTACTGTCGGCGGCTCTATTCCCAAGGAATATATCCCTGCCATTGATAAAGGGATTCAGCAGGCAATGCAGAGCGGTATCTTAGGCGGCTACCCAGTTTTGGGTGTGAAGGCTGAAGTTTACGATGGTTCTTACCATGAAGTTGACTCTTCCGAGACTGCTTATCAGGTTGCCGGTTCCATGGCTTTCAAGGAAGCAATGAGAAAAGGTGACGCCGTACTTCTGGAGCCCATCATGAAGGTTACCGTTTCCGTTCCCGAGGAATATATGGGTGATGTTATCGGTGATATTAACTCTCGCCGTGGCCGTATTGAAGGCATGGATGCAAGAAGCGGTGTGCAGGTTGTACATTCCTTTGTACCCTTGGCTGAAATGTTTGGCTACTCCACAGACCTTCGTTCTAAAACACAGGGCCGTGGCACTTATGTAATGGAAGTTGACCATTACGAGCCTTGCCCCAAATCCGTTCAGGAAAAGGTTTTGGAAGGTAAAAAATAATAAAAACAAATGCTTTATAAATAAGTTTTTCAGGTTAGAAAAAATACTGAAATAGCTATAGTATGGACATTTTAGTATTGCAAAAACAAGGGAAGTCTAATATAATTGTAGTCGATAGGTGCATTCACGTAAATGCACCAAACTCAACAGATTTCCAACAAACCTAAAGGAGGATCATTTAAAATGGCAAAGCAAAAATTTGAAAGAACCAAACCTCATGTAAATATTGGTACGATTGGTCACGTTGACCACGGTAAAACAACTCTTACAGCGGCGATTACAAAGACACTGTATAACAGATATCAGTTGGGTGAAGCTGTTGCTTTTGATAACATTGACAAAGCTCCCGAAGAAAGAGAACGTGGTATCACAATCTCCACATCTCACGTTGAATATGAAACACCCAACAGACACTATGCTCACGTTGA
>DCDZ01000056.1:35434-54534 GCA_002316675.1 Tyzzerella sp. UBA1042 | reverse complement strand
ATCACAGGTGCTGCACAGATGGACGGTGCAATCCTTGTTGTTGCTGCAACAGACGGCCCTATGGCACAGACAAGAGAGCACATTTTGCTTTCTCGTCAGGTGGGCGTTCCTTATATTGTTGTATTTATGAATAAATGCGACATGGTAGATGACGAAGAACTTCTTGACTTGGTTGAAATGGAAATCAGAGAGCTTCTTTCCGAGTATGAATTCCCCGGTGATGATATTCCCATCATCAGAGGTTCTGCATTGCAGGCGCTGCAGGATCCCACAGGCTCTTGGGGCGATAAGATCGTTGATTTGTTCAACGAAATCGAAGCTTACATTCCCGATCCTAAGCGTGACGTTGACAAACCTTTCTTGATGCCCGTGGAAGACGTATTCTCCATTACAGGCCGTGGTACAGTTGCAACCGGTAGAGTTGAGAGCGGTGTTGTTAAGGTTCAGGATGAAGTTGAAATCGTTGGTTTGTCTGACGAAACAAGAAAAGTTGTTGTAACTGGCGTTGAAATGTTCCGTAAGCTTTTGGATCAGGCTGAAGCTGGCGATAACATCGGTGTTCTTCTTCGTGGTGTTCAGAGAACAGACATCGAAAGAGGTCAGGTATTGGCAAAACCCGGTTCTATCACACCTCACACAAAGTTCAAGGCTCAGGTTTATGTATTGAGCAAAGAAGAAGGCGGACGTCATACTCCTTTCTTCAACAACTACAGACCTCAGTTTTATTTCAGAACAACTGACGTTACAGGCGTTATCTCTTTGCCCGAAGGCGTAGAAATGTGTATGCCTGGTGACAACGTAGAAATGCAGATCGAATTGATCACACCTGTAGCTATGGCGCAGGGTCTTCGTTTCGCTATCCGTGAAGGCGGCAGAACAGTAGGCGCTGGTTCCGTAGTAGAAATTACAGAATAAGCTTTCCTTATTTAGTCTTATTGCAGCTTCTTTTGAAGGCTGCTTCAGAAGTGCACCCCAATCTTTGTATTGGCGGTGCACTTTTTTTAAAACAAAAGAAAAACAGTTTTCCCTCGGCGGATAATTTCCTTTTTTTTCGAGATACTAGTATCAGGAAAATTTTAAAGGGAGTGGATTTTTTGAGCGGATGGAATATTTTGACCATAGTCCAAATACTGTTTTTTACAACAGGTGCTTATTATTTTTTCAAGAGCAGTCAAAAAAAGAAATTAAAGGGAGAGTTTTCCTCTATGGAAAACGCAAGACAGTTGGATGAACTGGAGGAAATGCGGCAGCAAAAACTGGCAGTTCCTCTGTCTGAGCAAACCCGCCCCAAAGACCTAAGTGAAATCATTGGGCAGGAAAAGGCAATTAAGGCTTTGCGTGCTGCGCTGTGCGGCCCCAATCCTCAGCATATTTTAATTTATGGTCCTCCGGGTGTGGGAAAAACTGCGGCGGCTCGTTTGATTCTGGAGGAGGCCAAGGCGAAGGAGGATAGTCCCTTTTCGGAGGGGGCAAAATTTGTGGAAATCGATGCCACAACTTTGCAATTTGATGAGCGGAATATTGCCGATCCCCTTATGGGTTCCGTGCATGACCCCATTTATCAGGGGGCGGGAGCCTTTGGCCAAATGGGTGTGCCACAGCCCCGGCCGGGTGCCATTTGTGAGGCAAACGGCGGGGTATTGTTCATTGATGAAATTGGCGAATTGCATTCTGTGCAAATGAATAAGCTTTTGAAGATTTTGGAAGATCGTATCGCCCGCTTTCAAAGCAGCTATTACAATCGGGAAAACAAAAGCATTCCCCCCTATATTCATGAAATATTTCAAAAGGGCATTCCTGCAGATTTTCGCTTGATTGGTGCCACCACCAGAAGCCCGTTAGATATTCCGCCGGCTCTGCGTTCCCGTTGCACGGAGATTTTTTTTGAGGGTTTGGATGAAAAGGCCGTGGAACATATTGCCAGAAATAGTCTAAACAAAGGCGGTATCGCCTATGAAGAGGGGCTGAGCAAAAAAATTGCCTGTTATGCCCGGGGCGGCAGAGACACGGTGAATATTGTACAATCCTTAACCTCCTTGGCGGCAATGGAAGGCAATCGAAAAATCACTTTTGCCGATTTGGATTGGGTTGCAGAAGCAGGAAGATATCAGCCTATTTTGCGCAGACGGGTAAATAAAACACCGCAAGTGGGGGTAGTCAATGGTATGGCGGTGCAAGGCGGAGGAGGCGGCGCCCTTCTTGCCATCGAGGCATCGGTAAAAAAAGCAGAGCAGGGTCAACTGACTGTGACCGGTATTGTGGAAGAGGAAGAAATTCGGGGCAGGCAGCGTTCCAGCAGACGCAAGAGCAATGCCCGCAGCTCGGCGGAAAATGTTTTAACAGTTTTGGAGAGCTATGGGTTCAAAAAGGACGCTTACCAAGTGCATATTAATTTCCCCGGCGGAACGCCTGTGGATGGCCCTTCTGCAGGGATTGCCATGTTTTTGGCGGTATATTCTGCCTTCACCGGTACGGCGGTGGAGGGTGAAATTGCATTGACGGGAGAGATCGGCTTGCAGGGGCAGGTATTGCCTGTTGGCGGCGTTACGGATAAATTGACGGCAGCCATAGATGCAGGCGTGAAGCGAGCCTTTGTCCCCAAGGAGAATTGGCAGGAGGCTTTTGGCAGTTTAGGCATTTCCGTTGTGTCTTTAGAGTATGTGGATGAATTGTTGTTTCATGTGTTTGGGCATAACGAAAAAGGGAATTATCGGGAAGAGAAGGATATCTTGACGGCACGGGAAGGAGACGCTTGCTGAAGAAAAGGGCTTATTTGACCGAAAGGTGAATTTGGGGTATAATATATAGGGTTTTAGCAAAGCGTTGACTGCGGTATTTCCTTCCGTTTTATAGAATAGAAGTTTTCTGGGTAATAGGCATTTGATGGGCTGTATTCAGGGAAAGAAGTCCTTGACTGAATACAGCCTTTATGTTATTTTTTAGCGTATACCCCCAGGCGGCTTTGCATTCTGTTGGAAACAGCGGATTTCTGCCAAGGGTTATCAGAAAAAGGAAAGAAATTTTAACCAAAGGCTTTGCATAAATTTTGAAAAGGTCAGGTGGAAAATAGGGGATATGGCATGATATCCTATGAATATAGAGGGAAAATCCGCATTGCTTTTACATATGGTTCCGGCGGAGACCCTTGCGAATGATAAAAAATAGAGGTGAAAGAATGGAGAAGAAACAGACGATGAAAATACCCATGATTGCTTTGCGGGGATTAACGGTTTTTCCCAATATGGCAATCAGCTTTCCCGTCAGCAGGCAGCGCTCTCTGGATGCTGTTGCAGAGGCGGAAAGCGGAGACGGAAAGGTATTTTTGATAGCACAGGTAAATCCTGCCACCCCGGATCCTGCGCAAAAGGATTTATATAAAATTGGTACACTGTGTACCATAAAACAGGTGCTTAAGCTCCCCGGGAATGTAACCCATATTATTGTTGAGGGGCAGGAACGGGGACGGTTGGAAGAAATTTGGGTAAAAACAGCGGCAGATTTTGCCCATATCACATCTTTGGAGCAGGATATTACGGAAGAGCCGGACGAGTATTTAAAGGCGTATATGCGTGTTGCCATTGAAACCTATGAGGAATATACAAAATATGTGCCAAACGGCACGGCTACCGATCTTTTAAGCAGTGTTAAGGCTGCGGAAAAGCCGGGAAAACTCTCAGATCTCATTGCGGCGGGGCTGGAGATTTCTTTTGAACGAAAGCAAAAAATTTTGGAAATACTAAACCCCTCCGAGCGTTTGGATGCAGTGTTAGAAATTATGAAAAGCGAAAAACAGATTTTGGCTATAAAAAAGGAAATCGAGAGTAAAACAAAGGCCCGCATTGAGCAGAATCAAAGGGAATATTACCTCCGAGAGGAACTGAAGGTCATACAGGATGAATTGGGGGATAAAGACGGTGTAGGTGCCGAGGCGGAGAAATACAAGAAGCAGTTAGAGGAACTGGATCCCCCGGCGGCGGTAAAAGAGGCCATCGAGAAAGAAATTAACCGTATGCAGAAAATTCCCGTCACCTCTCCTGAGTCTAATGTATCCAGAAACTATGTGGAAACCTTGCTAAGTCTACCGTGGAACCAAACAACGGAGGAAAGCTTTGACTTGGAAAACGCACAAAAAATATTGGATGAAGACCATTACGGATTGGAAAAAGTAAAGGACCGTATTTTGGAATATTTGGCGGTGCGCAAAAATGTTCCCGAAGAAAGACCCACCATTCTCTGCTTGGTCGGCCCGCCGGGAATTGGCAAAACCTCCATTGCCCGCTCTGTGGCAAAGGCGGTAAACCGAAAGTATATCCGAATGTCCTTGGGAGGTGTCAAGGATGAGGCGGAAATCAGAGGCCACCGCAAAACCTATATTGGGGCAATGCCCGGGCGCATCATCAATGCCATGAAGCTGGCGGGAACCATCAACCCCTTAATGCTTTTGGATGAGATTGATAAGCTGGGCTCCTCTTATAACGGCGACCCCTCGGCGGCACTGCTGGAGGTTTTGGATGGCGAGCAAAACAGCACCTTTCGCGATCATTTTATTGAGCTTCCTTATGATTTATCCAAGGTTCTTTTTATGTGTACGGCCAATAGCTTGGATACCATACCTAAGCCTCTTCTGGATAGAATGGAGGTCATCTCTCTGGGCAGCTATACCGCCCAGGAAAAGCTGCATATTGCTAAGGAGCATTTTGTGGGAAAACAGCGGCAGCGCAGCGGGCTGACGGCGGCGCAGATAAAATTTAAGGATGATGCCATAGAGGCCATTATCGATGGGTATACAAGAGAAGCCGGCGTCAGACAGCTGGAAAGAGCCATTGGCGAGATTTGCAGAAAAACTGTAAAGTCCATTTTCATGGGCGAGAAAAAATCGGTGACGGTTTCGGCAAACAATTTGGAGAGCATCTTAGGAAAAAGAAAATATACCAAGGATGCGATTTATAAAAATCCCCAGGTTGGCATTGTGCGTGGCTTGGCGTGGACCCCTGTAGGCGGAATCACCCTTTCCATCGAGGTGAATGCCATTGCAGGCGACGGTAAATTCCGCCTGACAGGCAATGTAGGCAAGGTTATGATGGAATCTGCTGAGGCGGCCATCAGCTATATCCGCTCCCAAGCAAAGACCTTTGGCCTGGCGCCTGATTTTTATAAAAAATACGATATACATATACATATCCCAGAAGGGGCAACACCAAAGGATGGGCCTTCTGCGGGTATTACCATGGCTACAGCCATGCTTTCCGCTTTGACGCAGGAGAAGGTGCATCATGATGTGGCGATGACCGGTGAGATTACCATACGAGGCCGGGTGCTGCCCATTGGCGGGCTGCAGGAGAAGGTGCTTGCGGCCAAAACTGTGGGCATCAAAACGGTTATTTTGCCATGGGAAAATGAAAAGGATTTATTAGAAATAAACGAGGAAGTAAAAGAGGGTATTACATTCGTTTTGGCAAAAACCATGGAGGATGTATGGAAGGTTGCGTTGGTGAAGGGAGCGGAGATATGGAAATAAAAACAACTTCTTTGGCGGCAATCGGTACGAATTTTTCCCATTATCCTGTGGACGGGAGGCCGGAGATCGCTTTCGTAGGCAAGTCCAATGTGGGAAAATCCACGCTGATTAATGCCATATTGGGCCGTAAGGCGTTGGCACGCACCAGCTCACAGCCGGGGAAAACAAGAACCATCAATTTTTATGATGTGAACGGGCAGATGTATATTGTTGATTTACCGGGCTATGGCTATGCCAAGGCGCCCAAAACGGAAATTGCAAAATGGGGAAAAATGATAGAGGAATATTTGGAGAAAAGAGAAGCATTGAGAGCCATTATTCTTTTGATTGACATTCGCCATGAGCCGGGAAAAAATGATGTGATGATGTATGAATGGCTGAAGCATTATGGCTATGCCATTGTGATTGCGGCCACAAAGTCAGATAAACTGAATCGAAGCCAAGTGCCCAAGCAGCTGTCTGTGATTCGCAAAACCTTTGGCCTTGGTGCAGAGGATGTGCTGATCCCTTTTTCCGGCGAAAAAAAGACGGGTGTGGACGAGCTTTGGGCGGCAATGGAAGGTTTTTTTGCTCAAGCAGCAGAGCAGTAAGCCTTTTGTTCAAAGGGGAAGATATGCTTTCGGATCATAAAATTCGTCGGTTTTATTTGTATTCTAAAAAGAAATCTATCCGTAATTTTGGGGTGCCGATGGTATAGGCACTCTTTTTTATGGGGAAATTTCAGCAGCAGGAAAGACTGCACTTTCAAAGCGGGGGGGCGGCCAAAGCCGGGGGGCGGCCAAAGCGGGGGGACTGCCAAAGCGGGGTGACGGCCAACATTTATAAATTCTTAATAAAGAGTAAAAGGAATCCAAATAACAATAGACTATACTGTTTGTATAAAATAAGAAATTATAGAATTATTTGGAGGTAATATCATGAGAAATAGGAAGAATGTAGTACTTACTTTCTTTTGCTCCCTCATTCCCGGGGCAGGAGAAATGTATATGGGTTTTTATAAGCAGGGGATTAGCCTGATGGGGCTTTTTTTTGCGGCCCTTGTCATTGGGGAATGGAGCAGAATGGAGATTCTATGGGCGGTGCTGCCAGTTATCTGGTTTTTCAGTTTTTTCCATACCCATAATCTGAGAAGTTTGTCCCCGGAAGAGTTTTTAAAGCAAGAGGATCGTTATTTTGTTCTGAATGAGGTGCATTTCGATGATGCGGACGTATTTTTCAAAAAAAATAAAAAAGTTATTGCACTGGCATTGGTTTTCTGGGGAATCTGTATGCTGACACAAATTTGCATGGATCTTTTAAATCCCTTTTTTAGCGGATTTCTTTGGGAATTGGCTTGGAGGTTCAACAATCATGCGGCAAGAATTATTGTGGCATTGGGTGTGGTTCTGGGCGGCTTCCATTTACTGAAAAAGAGGGAAACAGCCCGGCAGGAGGAAGAAGAAACGGCAGATGAGGATAAGCTGGAGGAAGTCTGAAAATAATATGTTTTGTGTGAGAGGGTGTTGGCATTGTGTCAGCGCCCTTTTAAAAGCTTTGGTTTCCGTTGAAGCCTAGTTTCTAGCCGTACTGCGGCCTTTCATAGGGGAAGGGAATGGTCGGACAAATAGAAAAACAGGCAGTAAGGCGCAACCTACAGTTTTTGTGTATGAATTTTGAGGAACTTCCTAGGGGAGATGGATAAATTCCATAATCTCCCCCAATTCTTTCTTAAAAAGCAGTTGACGTGGTTTTAAAAACTATTATAATGAATATGAAGAAAAGAATGTTTTGCTGACCTTTTGGCTTTTTATAGGTGGCATAAAAGGAGGAAAAATATGGTACAGATTATTACGGACAGTACTTGCGATATACCTCAAAAAAGATTAGAGGAAATCGGCACCATTTGTGTGCCTTTGACAGTGCATTTTGGAGAAGAAACCTTCATTGACGGTGTCAATCTTACGGCGGCGGAATTTTATCATTATCTTAGAACCAACCCAGAAATTCCCACAACAGCCCAGCCTACCCCCCATTCCTTTGAACAGGCGTTTCAAAAAGCCTTGGACCAAGGGGATGAGGTTCTTTGTATTGTTATCGGCGGTAAATTAAGCGGCACGGTGCAGTCCGCGCATATTGCCAAGCAGACCATCGGGAGCGATAAAATTTGGATTGTAGATACCAATCAAGCCTGCTGCAGCCTGGGTCTTTTGGTGGAAATTGCGGCAAAGCGGGTGAAGGAAGGCGCCACTGCGGAGGAGCTTTCTTATGAAATCGGCGAATTATCTAAAAGGGCCAAAATTTATGCGGCCATTGAGACGCTGAAGTTTATCAGAAAAGGCGGACGGTTATCCGGCGCAGCGGCAGTTGTGGGCACCATGCTGAATTTGCATCCCATTTTAACCATAGAAGACGGCTTGGTGTTAAATTCTGCAAAGGCCAAGGGAAAGAAAAAAATGATTTCCATTTTGCGGGAGCTTGCGGCGGCAGATGGTTTAGATGAAGAGTACCCCATCGTGTTTTGCCATGGTGCGGCAGAGGAAAATTTGCAATTGGTAAAAGAGAGCTTTGCAGAGAGTTATGATATTTCTCATGCTCTGGAAGGGACCATTGGGCCGGTGGTGGGTACCTATTCCGGGCCGGGTACCGTAGCTGTCGGATTTATCCGAAAAAGAAAATAACAGAAATAGACGGCAGGTGTTGTGTGAGGCAATACCTGCTTTTTTATGGGCTTTCTGTTTTTAAAAAGGAAAAACCCCCGCCCTTTTCTTGGAAGGAAAAGCGTGCTATACTGTGGGAAAGCATAGCAGGAGGGAATAAAATGACAGAAAAACTATATTATTACAATGCATATCGCACTGTATTTGAAGGTATTGTCCGCACTTGCCGGAAAAGCAGGGACGGCTATCATATTGTGTTAAATCAGACCTTGTTTTATCCCGAGGGCGGCGGACAGCCCGGAGATATGGGCTCCTTGGGTGGTGCTGCCGTATTGGATGTGCAGGAGAAAGACGGGGAAGTTATCCATGTGACGGATGCACCCTTGGAGGCAGGCCTTCAGGTAAAGGGGGAAATTGATTGGGCCCACCGGTTTGACTTGATGCAAAATCACTCGGGCGAGCATATACTATCGGGCATTATTTGTAAAAAATACGGCTGTGATAATGTGGGTTTTCATATGGGGCGGGAACGCATTATCATTGATTTCAATGCCCAAATTCCAAGGGAGGATGTGCCTTGGCTGGAAGGTGAGGGAAATCGGGCCATTTGGGAAAATACGCCTTTGGAAATTTCTTTCCCTGCACAAGAGCAGTTGGAGCGGTTGGAGTATCGCAGTAAGCTTGCGCTGTCGGGAGAGGTACGCATTGTGCAGGCAGGGGCGTATGACTGCTGTGCCTGCTGCGGAACCCATGTAAAGCTTGCAGGGGAAATTGGTATGATTAAAATTGTGGGGATACAGAATTATAAAGGCGGAACACGGCTGGAAATTCTCTGTGGAAAAAGAGCCTTAGGCTATTTTCAAAAAATCCACGAAGCCGCCGCCCAAGTAGGGAAGGCACTTTCCGTGCAGGCGGAGCAAATTGACGGCGGTGTGCAAAAGCTTTTCAAAGAGCGGGATATGCTGCTGCAAGAAGGAAAAAAATGGAAATGGGAGGTTTTTCATCATCGTATTGAAAAGCTTCCGGCGGATGGGGAAAACATTTTGATTTTTGAGCCCGGACTCAGCGGAAAGGATATGACCTCGCTGGCGGATATGGCATTGGAAAAAACCGGCGGCCGGGCCATGGTCATGACAATGGGAGAAAATGGGTTTTCCTTTGTTTTAGTAAGCCGCAAAATGGATGCCAAGGCATTGGCGGAGGAACTGAAAAAGGCCTTCGATTGTAAGGGCGGCGGCAAAGAAGGCGCAGTACAGGGAAAGCTTTTCGGAGCGAAGGAAGAAATTTTCTCTTTTTTTGAAGCGCGCGGGTTTCATTTTGCAGGCTAAAGGCTTGCTTGCTGCTTTATAAAATGGGTGCCGTTTGGTAAGGCTATGGGAATGATTTATTGGGGCAAGGTTTTTGGAAAAGAATATTAATAAAATCTTATTCTTTTTATTATATTTTCTTAGAAACTGGTGCCAAGCAATGTGATAAAATAGAATAGAAAGGCATGGTGTTTTGGATGGAAAGCTTTCAGAGAAATAGAACGAAATTAGAACAGCGGTTAGAGGAAAATAGTGTTGCCATTCTTTTTGCAGGGCAGGCACCCTATAAACAGGGGGATGAGCAGTATCCCTTTGCGCCGGACCGTAACTTTTATTATGTAACGGGAATTGACCGGGAGCATTGCATTTTTCTTATGGCAAAGACTGCTGCCGGCGTTACAACCACCTTATATATCCCTCGTGACAACGGGATCCTGGCCAAATGGATCGGTGCAAACCTGACCATAGAGGAGGCAAGGCAGCAATCCTCCATTGATTGCATTGCATTTGTAGATCATTTTCGGAAGGACCTTGCAGAGCAAATTTTTAAGCATAACATCAAAACCGTCTATTTGGATATGGAAAATAGAAGCTGGGATGCTTCTCCCTCTTCGGCCCTTTCCTTTGCAAAGGAAGTGAGAGAGCAATTTCCTTCCATGTGGCTGGGGAATTCATATCCCATTTTCAGTGATCTGCGGTTGATTAAGGAAGACTGGGAGTTGGAGCGGATGCAGAAAGCCATGAAGATTACGGAAAAAGGCTTTCTGGCTATGATGGAGCACGCCAAAGCTGGCATGATGGAATATGAAATCGAAGCATATTTTGATTTTGTGCTGACAAAAAACGGAGTGCGGCAAAAGGCCTTCCAAACCATTGCCGCTGCAGGCAAGAGAGGCACCATACTCCATTATGTGGATAACAATCAAAAAACCAAGGAAGGGGATTTGATTTTGGTGGATGCGGGAGCCCAGATTGCATGGTACAACGGAGATATTACGCGCACCTTCCCTGTGAACGGAAAATTTACGGAAAGACAGAAAATGGTCTATAGTATTGTTTTAGAAGGACAGAGGAAGGTCATTGAAACAATTCGTCCGGGTGTCCCTTTTGCCCGATTAAATGAAGTTTTGAAGGAGCATTATTTTGCGGAGCTGAAAAAAATCCGTCTGGTGCAAACCATGGAGGAGGTAGAAAAATATTACTATCATGGTGTCAGCCACTATTTGGGTGCGGAAACCCACGACATTGGGCGGTATATTGACCGCACCTTAGAGGAAGGTATGGTTTTGACCGTCGAGCCGGGGCTATATATTGATGAATGGGACATCGGCATTCGGATTGAGGACGATGCTCTGGTGACAAAGGACGGCTGCAGGGTGCTGACGCAGGATTTGATTCGCACCGTGGAGGACATCGAAGCGCTTATGGCAAAAGGAAGAAAAGCATGAAAGAAACAGATCTGTATGGGCCTATACGCACTTTTTTGGAAGGCTTAGGCTATCATGTGCAGGCTGAGGTAAAGGATTGTGATATTGCCGCGGTGAAGGATGGGCAAATGCTGATTATAGAGCTAAAAACAAGCTTTAATCTGAAGCTGGTGTATCAGGCTTTGGAACGGCAAAGTATAACAGAGCAGGTTTATGTGGCCATTCCCCGCCCCGAAAAAGGCCAGCGAGCCCGGGTATGGAAGGATATGCTGCGGCTTTTGAAGCGGTTAGAGCTAGGCTTGATTACCGTAGCCTTAGATAGTCCCATGGAAGCGGTAGAGGTGATTTTAGAACCGGCGGACAGCATGGTGCGGAAAAACCGAAGAAAGCGGGAAGGCTTGCAGACGGAGATTGATAACCGCAGGCTGATAGAGAATATGGGCGGTATGACACGAAAAAAGATTATGACTGCTTATCGGGAAAAATCTATAGAGCTTTGCTGTTTGATAGAACCCTCGGGGTGCATTTCCTTAAAGGACTTGCGGGAATTGGGCAAGGAAGATAAATATGCTGTGATGCTCCGGAGAAACGTATACCATTGGTTTGTCAGACTGGAGAAGGGTGTTTATGGCTTAAGCCCCGAAGGTAAGGAGGCGCTGTTTTTGGAGGAATATGCAAGGGCCGTTGCATTTTATAGGGGTGTTTGCGGAAAGGAGAAGGAAGTATGAGTGTATTGGGGAATGTTCTTTGGTTGATTTTTGGTGGGCTTTTTTCGGTAATCGGCTGGTTTTTGGCGGGTATTATTTGCTGCATTACCATCATAGGCATACCCATAGGGCTGCAATGCTTTAAATTCGCCCAAATGGTGCTTTGGCCCTTTGGAACCCAAATTGAATATGGCAGATTAGGCTCCGGCTCTATTATTTTGAATATTATCTGGATTTTATTATGCGGCTTGGAATTGGCATTGGGTTCCTTGGCGTTGGGCATTGCCTGCTGTATCACCATTATTGGCATTCCCTTTGGGATTCAGTATTTTAAGTTTGCGGGGCTTGCGTTAATGCCCTTTGGCGCTCGCATGACAAGAGTAATCTATTAATTTAAAATAAGATAGGAGTGGCAAAATGATTATTACAACAACAAATGGAATTGAAGGAAAAGAGAGTATAGAGTATAAAGGCATTGTTTTCGGCGAGGTCGTTGCCGGGGTCAACTTTGTGAAGGATTTGGCTGCAGGCTTAAGCAATTTTTTTGGCGGCAGATCCGGCACATATGAGGAGGAATTGATTCAGGCCAGAGAGCAGGCCCTTGGGGAAATGAAGAAAAGGGCGGAAAATATGGGGGCCAATGCCGTTATTGGTGTGGATGTGGATTATGAGGTTTTGGGAACGGATAACGGTATGCTGATGGTGAGCGTTTCCGGTACGGCAGTGCTCTGCAAATAAAAAGGAATGTACGGCAGCAATGGATTTTTTGCTGCTTCCATAGAAAAGCCCATATTGTGGGGGATTGCTTAGTCCTTGCCATAGGGGCTTTTTTCTATGCTTTTTTATAAGCATACCTTTGGCAGAATTGGGTTTTTTTTCTATAGAAAGAAAACATTTCGACAAATGCCCTTTTTCTATTGACACAAAAATGTACTATAGATATAATACACATAGAGTGTGTTATTGAAATAGTACACTTGTAAGGAGGGATTGTATGCTAGATTTTGCAGAGATGGTTTTGAATACTGCGGAGCCGGTTTATGCACAAATAAACGAATTTGTGAAACGCCAGATTTTTTTAGGAAGAGCAAAAAAGGGAGATCTTTTGCCCTCAAGGCGGGAATTGGCAACCTTGTTAAAAATAAATCCGAACACGGCTCAAAAAGCATTCCGCACATTAGAAGAGGCGGGGCTGGTTTTGACCCCGAAAAATACCGTCAGCATTTTATATTTTGACGAGGATATGCTGCTGGATATTCAGCGGGAAATGACTGCAGGTCTGGTGGCGGAGTTTGTAAAAAAATTGAAGGAAAATAAGCTCTCCTTGGAGGAGGTTCAGGGCTTGTTGCAGCAGGAATGGGAAAAGGGGGAAAAAAATGAAAAATACGCTGAAGCTTAGCAATTATTTATTTGTCTGGTTTTTTCAAAAGAGTGAGAAATTTATACTAAGTATTTCTTTGATCGTGGGTATTCTCCTGCTTTTCGCCGCAGGGAATTTCAGCCAAAATAATGCTTATGAGCATATTGCCATAGAATTTCGCACCTATGATTTAGTTGTAGATTACAGCGGCGTGGGTATTCTCTTTTTCCTTGGGCTGGTTACACTGTTTGTGTCTATTTTTCTGCAGATTAACGCATTTTACACCAACGGAAAAGGGATGTATACCATTTTTACGTTGCCCATGAAAAAACATCAGGTTTTTTTTGCCTTTTTTTTAAGTGCCTGTGCGGCCATCGGGCTTTACTTTGCTGTGTGGCTGATTGCTATGCTGCTTCTATATTATCCTGTTACTTCTGTATATGAGGAAGCGGCCTCAAAGGCAGTTTTGCGCATATCCGAGGAGGTAACATTGCGGGAATTCAATACCTACATAACCAACGGTTTATTTTTGGCGTTTCACCGCAGCATTTTTTTATCCTGCTGTTTTCCAGTCTCTTGGATTCAGGCCTTAACGCTTGCCGGGGGATTGTTTCTTTCCAGTGGGGCGGTGGTATTTGCTGGATTGTATAATGAATATGTTTTTGTACGAATTGGGCTGTTTCTGGTGGTGCTGTTTGGTTTTTTTACAGCCTTTTATCGTGGGTGGGTCTTATTTGAAAACCAGCTGCTGTATTCATCGGAAACCATACTGCCCTGTAGCGGTGTCCTATTTGCAGCGGCAGTGCTGTTGGGTATATTGCTCATTTTTGCGGCGGTATATCGTTTAAAACGTAGAAAAGATATTTAAGGGGGGATGGATATGAAAAACAAGGTGATTTGGATACTAGTTGGTTCCCTTCTGGTTTTTGCTGTTTTTTTGGGTATGATGTGCCGCTGGCAACAAAACGGTACCTTTTCTCTAAAAGACATAGAGGGACAGCGAGAATACTTAAATATTTTTCCTGTGGAAGGTGTGGCCGGAGACGGCACCCATGGCGTTATTTTTCGTATAGAGGAGGGGGAGCTTTCTACAACATTTTATCCCTTCGGTACGGAGGAAATTAAGAATCTGTTTTATGCAGACAGAAGGGCAATTATGGGGCTCGAAAGGTATAGCTACAATTACTATGAGAACGGATTTTCCCAAGAACTGACGGCTTTCATAGATTCCGCCCCTTCGGCAGATGCAAAAATCCGCCGTAAGGAGGGTATCCATGAAGCAGTTCTGGAGAGTGGATATTTTAATGATGGTGAATTTGCCAGCGGTGAAACCGTTTATGCAGATAAAGTGGATATTTATATGGGCTTTTGGGAGGTCAATGGGGGCAGGGAGGCCAGAGTTGCCACTGGAATGTATGTGGAAAAAGAAGTTTATTACACCAGAGGGAATAGGCAGGATGGTAGATCCAGCTATACAGAGTCCTCCTTTACAAATATAGAGATGCAGAGCTACTTGGTGAAGGCAGGCGATGCCTATTACGGCCTTGTTGCCTCCACACGGGAATGCAGGGGAGCGACAGGATTGTTCCGCATTCAAGAGGAGGACCTACGCGCAGCGGCTCCGGAGGAGGAAGGAGAGCTTTATCAGCAGAAAGAATATGGCGGGGCGAAGCGGATTCGCACCTTTCCTGTGGATGCCCATAACCGTGTGCTGGGGATGTTCGCATTGGGGGACAATGCCTTTGGAATTTTTAGAATAGAAGACGAAAAGCTTTTGTTTGAGGTATACGATGTGGAAGGCAAACTAACAAATCAAGATGTGCTCCCTACAGAGCAAGGTGATAAGATAGATTATGCCGAGGCGGAAGTTGTGGCATGGGACGGAGGCGATGTATCCGTTCATTACCGGATGTATGAAGTGGTTGAGCAGAATGAGAATACTCAAGTTTGGAGCTGCGTGGAAGATGGGCTGTACCAAATCAACGAGGAAGGGTTAAAAAGGATGAATTGCTATGACAAATCCTCGGGAATGTTCCTTACCGCCTGCAGAAATAATCTGATTTTTGATGCATCCACAGATTTGGGAGAAGAAACAAAGGCTTCTGATTACTATGGTTCACAGCTGTATCTTAGCGTGATGAATGGAGATACGGGGAAAATGCTGTATCAGGGGAAACTGGAAACGAATTATTATGAGGATAGCTATAAAAAGTATTCAAAATATAATATCGCAAAAAAGGCACCTTATTTGAAGGAAGCTATGCAGACGCAATCTGCCGATGGCATGATTGAGCAAAGGCAAAGGCAGTTTGTTGAGCTTGCACCAACCAATGGAAAGGTGGGAGATTTATGGTGGAGATAAGCAAGCTATATTTTACCTATCCGAATTATAAAACGGTATTGCAGGATATCACATTTACAGTTCCCGCGGGGCAGATTGTGGCGGTGCTGGGCGCCAACGGTGCGGGAAAAACAACTCTTTTAAAGCTCATTGGGGGGCTGATGGTGCCCGATGCGGGCTCTCACATTACAATAGACGGCAAGGCCCCTCAAGCCCTTGCAGGTCAAATCGCTTTTATTAGTGAAGCGGGGACGTATTTTAATGATTTGACACCCAAGGCCTATGGAAGATTTCTGGGGGATTTTTTCCCTTCCTTTGATATGGCTTATTTTGAACTGCTTTTGGATTTTTTTCACTTAGAAGAGCGCCCCATGAAAAAAATGTCAAAGGGGCAGAAGGCGAAGGCGGAAGTTGCCGCGGGCATGGCAAAAAAAACACCGTATATTATGATGGATGAGCCTTTTGTGGGAAAGGATATGTTTACCAGACAGGATTTTATGCAGGCATTATCGGGAACCTTGACGGGGAAGGAAACGATTTTTATTACAACCCATGAAATCAAAGAAATTGAAAACTTTGTAGATCGGGTGATTATATTAAAAGACAATGAAATTGCAGTGGATATTACCTTGGAGGCCTTGCGGCAAGAGGGGAAAACCATTCAAAGCCTAATGAAGGAAACCATCGGATATCGGGAGGATGGATTTTGCTCCTTTTTGGATGGGGAGGAATAAGCATTGCTGTTTACTTGTGCAGAGGAAAATTTTGTTTTTACAGATTTCCTTAGAAACGTAGTTCACAGGGAAAGGAGATTCTAATGAAAAAACAGATTATTTTAGGAATTGGTGTGACAGTCTCTATTGCTGTAAGTGCCCTTGCTTATTCTTTTTCCTATCCCGTTCAAGGGGATGGCAGTAATTTAGAGGAACAGCTCAATCAGTTTTACAATCGTGGGCACAGCGTAGAAAGTGCAAACCATATAGAACTGTATGATTTCATTACGGTGGGAAAAACCAAATATGTTTTGCTGGAATTAAACCAGCAAATAGGGGTTGCTACTTTAGTGAGGGGAATTACCGGGGGCTATAAAATTGAGAGGCTGAGTACCGGAGACGGTAATTTCAAAGAGTGGATTGCAGACAGCGGTGATAAAAGATATTTGTTTTTTGGCGGAAGAAATATCGGCTCAAAAATTGCAAGCATCACATTTACCCTGGAGGGTCAAGCTTACAGTATGGATATTCCCGAAAAACCACGGTTTTTTGTTCATCTGGAAATGGATGACCGGATAGAGTCAAATCATTTGGACTTAGATACTCTAAATTTTTATAATAACAAGAATGAGGATATTACAAACCAAGTGGATTGGAATGGGTCAACTGTTCTGTAGGTAATCTTAGGCGGCAAATAAATTGCTTTTGCCATAAAGGAAAGGATTTCCATACAGAGGGCCTTTAAGCGGCCTCCTTTTGGAAAAGCTGAGACCTTGTCGAAATCGAAAGGCGCCATCGTTTTACGATGACGCCTTAAAATAGTATTTTTAGAGGGGAATCTGAGGATTCCTCTTTTTTTCTGATGTAGTTTTCTTAGTATGTAAAGAGCTGTGTCCAAGCATTGCCGTCAACGCCAACACCGATATATTTGTACTTGGAGTTTAAAATATTGGCTTTGTGTCCCGGGGAGTTCATCCAGTCATTCATAACCTGTTCCGGTGTTTTTTGTCCGAGGGCAATATTTTCGCCGGCACCTTTGTAAGAAGCACCTGCCTCATCAAGGGAGGTAAAAGGAGTTCTTCCGTCAGGTCTTGTGTGAGAGAAAGAGGTTTGGATTTCTTTTGCACGAACCTGCGCTGCTTTTGTAACATTAGGGTCGATCTCTAATGCGCCCAAGCCTGCTTTTGCTCTTTCTGCATTTACAAGGTCAACAACTGCCTGTGCATTGGCAGAAACGGTAGTGTTGTCGGAGGATCCGTTGTCGGAGCTCCCATTGTTGGAGGATCCGTTGTTGGAGGATCCGTTGTTGGAGGATCCGTTGTTGGAGGATCCGTTGTTGGAGGATCCGTTGTTGGAAGTATCCGTTGTGCAATCGGAGCCGGTGCAATCTGTGCCTGTCTGGCAATCAGCGCCGGTACAATCTGTGCCGATCTGGCAGTCTGCGCCGGTGCAGTCAGTGTCTGCTGGGCAGTTAGTGTCTTTAGTACCTTTGAGGGCGTTCAGGGATTCTAAGTTTGTAATTACTTGCCCATCTGCACAGCCTAACTGGCTTATGATAGAATCAATGTCAACGGATTTCAAAGAATTTTGAAGTACGCTATCCAAATTTTTTATGCTGTTTAAATTGTTGCTTGTTGCATTTGCCGTGATAGGGCAATCGCTCTCGGAAGCTGTATTTACAGTGAGGGGGGCAGCCATTGCCTGTGCGGACATGGAGAGAGCTGCGATGGAGACAGCAGCGGCTAATCTAAATTTTTTCATCTTAAGTTCCTCCTTTTTCATTGGAAAGTTTTACGTAGTTGTTTCTAAAATGTTATGTAATTGTTACAAAAGTGTTACACACACATAGTATCACAACTATCCTCAGAATAAAAGCGGTAACATTTGGTAATCTTTTGCCCCTACTTTCGGGGAATACGGCCTATGCCTTTTTTGCTTTTTGCCTGTAACCCACACTCATTGCAGGTAAAAGCGCTGTGATTACGAAGGTAGTATCCACAAAGCTTCAGGTGTTTTTCGTAGTTTTTTGGTTCAAGGAGTCTTGCAATACCCACATAGGACAGTCTTTTCTGCGCACAATGCTGCTTTAACATGAAAAGGCAACCCCAACCATGAAAACGGTAGTGCTGCCTTGGTGAAGGAGAGCTTGCTGCAGCTTAGAAAGGACCAAAGCTCTCCTTACGTGTGAAGTTGTATTATGAACTGGAGGGAAAGAAAGGCTTTAATACAGAAGCAACGGAGCTGATGGGCATGGTTTGCAACCATACGTGTCCCGGCCCGGTGATTACAGTATTAAAGAGGCCCTCTCCGCCAAAGAGCATATTTTTTAGCCCTGGAACCATCTGGATGTCCATTTGGCAGGTTGTGCTCATGGCAGCAAGATAGCCACTGTCGATCACGATTTTTTGCCCTTCCTGCAGGTCATATTCCACAGTATGACCGTCGAATTCTGTAAAAAAAGTGCCGTTTCCCGATATGCGCTGCAGAATAAAGCCTTCGCCGCCGAATAAGCCGGAGCCAAATTTTTTATGAAAGTGCACAGAAAGCTGTACACCGGCTTCGCCTGCTAGAAATGCACTTTTTTGCAGAATATATTCTTGGTTTGGGTTTACCTCAAACGCTTTGATGCTTCCGGGAAAACTGGAGGCAAAGGCAATCACACCGGAGCCTTCATTTGCTGTATATTTGTTCTGAAAAAAGGATTCGCCGGAGAACATTCTCCCAAAAGCTTTGCCTACACCGCCGTTTGTGGTTGTTTCCATCACCATATTGGGAGACATCCATGCCATGGAGCCTTTTTCAGTTATCATTGTCTCTCCAGCATCAAGCTTACAGATTACCACAGGCAAGGTATCGCCCGCAATTTCATATTTCATGTGCTACCTCCTTAATTTAAAGCATTACATATAGAAGTTAGGCCCTCGAATAGAGCCAGTATTATTATAGCATAAGGTGTAGAAAAAAGGCAGAAAATATGCAAAACCGACTAAAAAAATACAAAAAGTTATACTGGACATAACACTTGACAGAATATATGAAATTGTTGTAAAATGACTCTTGAAAACAAGTGCGCGAGTGGCTCAGTGGTAGA
>DCDZ01000056.1:1159-35281 GCA_002316675.1 Tyzzerella sp. UBA1042 | reverse complement strand
GTCGCGAGTTCGAATCTCGTCTCGCGCTGCTGTGATCGGTTTTGAGAAATCAAGGCCGATTTTTTAATTGAAGTTTTCATAGAAGGGCTCTATTTGTTTGCGTAATGCAGCAAGAAATGGTACTATGGTATTTAGAGGAGCCATAGCTGGAAATGACGAAGGAAGCTTGCGGGAATAGGGGGAAATTGTATAGAAAGCCCCAAAAAATTGATGCCAATTTCCTGCAGTATGGCCTGTACCTATGAAAGAGTAGGAAGAATAAGAGAAAAATATCACATTTCCTCTGACTATATGAGTTGGTTAAACCGTGAGGTCCATAAGAAAAGCGGCCCCGTACAGCTCAGCCTGTTTGATTAAATTCCCTTAGCAAAATAAAAGTGCATCGAGGGGCGAAGCCTTAACAGGCATCCTTTTCCTACATAAGAAAGGAGGGCTTCTATGCTTATTGGAAGCTGTGAGGTGACGTTTCATGCCAATTGGGTTACTTCTTTGAAGGAGAAGCGCATGATTGTGAAAAGCCTTGTAGAAAAAACGAAGCACAAGTTTAATGTTTCTGTTGCAGAAGTGGATTGTCAGGATCAGCATAAAATCATTGTCATCGGGTTTGCCTGCGTAACCAATGAAAAAAGGCAGGCAGACAGCATCATACAGCACGTTTTACGTTTTATGGAGCAAAACACAGATGCGGAAATGATTTCTGAGGAATTTGAAGTGTTTTAGTAAGGTTTTTTGGCTAAAACAAAGGTTTTTTTTAAATTTTATAGTAGATTTTCAAAATACCGTGTGATATAATAACCTTTGATTGTTCAGTTTTAGATAGGAACATTTTGAGTGATGACAGTTTGATTGAGACAAAAGTTTGGTTGTCATAGAAACAAATTTTTAAGGAGGAACTTCCACATGAACGCAACATTGTTGAGTAAGGAAAAAACAGAAGTAAAGTTTTCTTTTGAAGTAAATGCAGAAGTATTAGAAAAAGGTATGGCTTTTGCTTATAACAAGCATAAAAATCAGATTTCTATTCCCGGCTTCAGAAAGGGCAGAGTACCCAGAAAGTTGATTGAAGCACAGTATGGAGAAAGCTTTTTCTACGAAGACGCCGTAAACCATATTTTCCCCGAAGAATACACAGCAGCGGTTAAGGAACTGGGCTTGGACGTGGTTTCCGCGCCTACCCTAGATGTTGAATATATCGGCTCCGATAAGGGTGCAAAATTTCTGATTGATGTTACCATTAAGCCTGAAGTAAAATTGGGCCAGTATAAGGGCCTTTCCGTAGAGAAGGTTGAAGCTGAGGTGACGGAAGAAGAGGTGTTGGCTGAATTAAAGCAGGTTCAGACAAAAAATGCAAGAACCATCGAAGTAACGGATAAACCGGCGGAAATGGGCGATATTGTAAAAATCAGCTATGCAGGCTCTGTGGACGGTGTTTCTTTTGAAGGCGGGCAGGCGGATGAGCATGATTTGGAATTGGGCAGCAACTCCTTTATTCCCGGCTTTGAGGAACAACTTGTGGGTCATTCCTTGGGTGAAAAATTTGATATTAGCGTGAAGTTTCCCGAGCAGTATCATTCTGAGGAATTGGCAGGCAAGGACGCTGTATTTGCCATTGAAATCAAAGGCATTACAAAAAAAGAGTTGCCTGCATTGGATGATGCTTTTGCAGAGGATGTTTCCGAATTTTCCACTTTGGATGAATACAAAGCAAGCATTCGGGAGAAGCTTGCAAAGGAGAAAGAAGAAAATGCAAAACAGATTCAGGGCGATAAGCTTCTGGATATTGCAGTTGCAAACTGCGAAATGGAAGTACCTCAGGTTATGTATGACAACAAAATCAACAGTATGCTGAAGGAATTTGAAGATAACATCGTTCGTCAGGGTTTGACCTTAGATATGTATTGCCAGTATATGGGTACAACCCCCGAGGAAATGAAGGGAAACTTCAAAGAAACCAGCGTAAAGAGCGTGAACGCAAGATTGATGCTGGAAACCATTGCAAAGGAAGAGGGTCTGGTGATTCCGAAAGAAGATCTGGATGCGGAAATTTGTAAATATGGTGAAAGCTACGGCATTGACGGCAAAACCATGCTGGAAATGATCAAAGAAGACGATAGAGAAGCGCTGGAACAGGATATGCTTGTAAGAGCCGCAATGAAGCTGATCGATGACACAGCCGTTTTAACAGATTCTAAGGCTGAATAAGACCATTCAATTAGGCACAGGGGAAGCTGTGCCTAATTAAGCGTTATAGGTATTTCAAGGTAATAAAAAATGATTGGGAATGGAGGGAGTTCATATGAGTTTAGTGCCTATGGTAGTGGAACAAACAAACCGGGGAGAACGTTCTTATGATATTTATTCCAGACTGTTGAAGGACAGAATTATCTTTTTGGGGGAAGAGGTAAACGAGGTAACGGCGAGCCTTGTTGTGGCACAGCTGTTGTTTTTGGCGGCGGAGGACCCCGATAAAGATATTAGCCTCTATATTAACAGTCCCGGGGGCTCTGTAACCGCAGGACTTGCAATTTATGATACCATGCAGTATATCAAACCCGATGTTTCTACAATTTGCATCGGTATGGCTGCAAGTATGGGCGCCTTTCTTTTGTCAGGCGGAGCAAAGGGCAAAAGATATGCATTGCCGAATGCAGAGGTTATGATTCATCAGCCAAGCGGCGGCGCAAGAGGGCAGGCAACGGATATTTCGATCCATGCTGAAAACATTTTGCGTACGAAGAAAAAATTAAATCAAATTTTAGCCGAAAACACCGGCAGAACCATTGAAGAGATCGAAAGAGACACAGAAAGAGATAATTTTAAGACCGCTGAGGAAGCAAAGGCCTATGGGCTGATTGATGAAGTGATTACAAAACCTCAGACAAAGGAGAGAGGCTAAATATGGCAGGAAAAACAGAAGATACAAACAAATTGCGTTGTTCCTTCTGCGGGAAAACTCAGGATCAAGTAAAGAAACTGATTGCTGGGCCGAATGTATATATTTGTGATGAATGTATCGAGCTGTGCGCCGAAATTATTGATGAAGAGTATGATGTTTTAGCAAACAAAGAAGAGCAGTTTAATGTTCCCAAGCCAAAGGAAATTAAAGAAACCCTAGACCAGTATGTTGTGGGGCAGGACAGGGCAAAGCAGGCTTTGTCTGTGGCTGTTTACAACCACTATAAACGGGTTTTCATGGATGCCAAGGCGGAGGATGTTGAGCTTCAAAAAAGCAATATTTTGCTTGTGGGACCCACGGGTACAGGAAAAACCCTCCTTGCTCAAACCTTAGCCAAGGTGTTGGATGTTCCCTTTGCCATTGCAGATGCCACCTCTTTAACGGAAGCCGGATATGTGGGGGAGGATGTGGAAAACATCCTGCTTAAGCTGATTCAAGCGGCGGACTACGATATTGAGCGCGCGGAACGAGGCATCATTTATATCGATGAGATTGATAAGATTACCAAAAAGTCTGAAAATGTGTCAATCACCAGAGATGTAAGCGGTGAAGGTGTGCAGCAGGCTTTATTGAAAATTTTGGAAGGGACAACGGCAAGTGTTCCCCCCCAAGGCGGCAGAAAGCATCCTCATCAGGAGTTTATACAGATAGATACAACAAATATTTTGTTTATTTGCGGCGGAGCCTTCGGCGGTATTGAAAAGATCATTGAGAACCGTATGGGACATAAGGTAATTGGCTTTGGTGCAGAGGTGCATAGCAGAGAGAATAAGACATCAGACGAAATTCTGCGGTCGATGATGCCTCAGGATTTATTGAAGTATGGCTTAATCCCCGAGTTTATCGGACGTTTGCCGGTGGCGGTTACGTTGGATAATCTGGACGAAGAGGCTTTTGTTCATATTTTGACGGAGCCCAAAAATGCATTGACAAAGCAGTATGAATATTTATTTGCTTTGGATGATGTGGTTCTGGAATTTGAACAAGAGGCTTTGGTGGCCATTGCCAAAAAAGCCAAGGAGCGTTCTACCGGCGCCAGAGGATTGCGTGCCATTATGGAGGAATTTATTAACCCCATTATGTACGAAATCCCCGCAGAAACAACACTGGAAAAATGCATTATTACCGCAGATGTTGTGGAAGGCAATGCAAAGCCAAAGTATATTTATAATGAAAATAGACAGCCTTTAAAACGTATGCGCAGACGCAAGCATACAAGAAAGGTCAATGCATCCTAATCAGATGCAAAAAAACCTTGGGGTAAAACCCAATGTCATTAAGTTAAGCCTTTGGGCGCACACGAAAAAGTACCCACCCCGCTCGTAGTGGGGTGGGTACTTTTTGCGATATAAATACACAAACTTGTGGCGTTGACATGGTAGTCAGCAATAGAACAATAAGGCAAAGTACGCCAAATGCTTATTTTGTTGCTTATATGATTATTTAATTACTAAGTCCGCATTTAATAAATCGTCAAGCTGTAATTTAGCGCCTTCTCCGATTTCAACCTCTATACTGGTCCAAGGAGGGTCTTTCATTGTATTATCCGTAAAATAGGGGGTTCGAAGAATGCGTATACCTGCAAGATTTTCAGCAACTTCTGGTTTTCCCTCGCAAAGACTTTCGTAATATGTCATAGCCATCTCTGCTAAATCAGCTTGCTCACGATCTTCGTCAATAACTGGCATTTCCTCTACACGCTCACGGATTTGAATGGATAATTTATGTTTGAGTGTGTAGGGATCTTTTGGTGTAGCATAAATAGATAATTGAACGATATGGGATGGGAGCTCCACATCAGAGAGCCACTCATACAACCCATATTTCAAGCGAAAATCCTCTGCTCTCTTTCGGTCACCGATGCTACCGAGTTTCGGATCATAAGATAGAGATTGTTCACCATTTTCTGTCATTACTGTTGTTTCAAAACTCATACTCTTTATGTTATATCCCCAATTTTCCAAGACAACATCTTCATAAGGGAAAATTGCCTCACAATAGTTGGTTATATGGTGTCTTGCAATCATCTTTCCAAATCCGAAAGGAAATCCTGAAACATGGGAAAGGCAGCCATATAGGATGGATATAGTAAGAATAAATATTACCTTTCCTTTATGATGTTTCAGCTTAGCTAACACAACACCACCCCCTGTCCATTATAAATAATCCTTAGTTTACCTTTCCCGCCAAAGACTGTTCACCGTTGCCGGAAAATCCGCCAACGGATGAAATGGCTAATCCATCTTGTAAAATTATATCACCACTTTGTCGGAAATGATAGGTCAAAGTGGGAAAACGCGCTATTGTTACAAAATACAATCCCGCCCTCATTTCTTCAACATTTCATAAACTTGTTAAATTTCCCACCTGTATTACCTTTTGTGCGCATTTTGCCTGTTTTTTATGGCGCGATAAGGACTAGTTGAGATTTTTAATTTCTCTTAACTTAACAGCTTTCGTGTGGAATAATTTACAAGAAAGTACCCACCTAAAAAAATGCAGACATATGATTTTTAATACACTTTGGGGACTTGTTGATAATTCCATGGGATAATTACTATCGCTCCCAACGGGGAAACAGGTTGATTTTTATTGGATTTCCAAGACTGGTTGAGACTTGATGGACAGCGTTCTCTGACATGGCGCTTTTAATAGTCTGTTAAGATAAGACACCCATTTGTTTTTTGGGGAATGCCCATTTTGACCGCTAAAAACGGACTTTCAAAAAATAGTTACACTGAGGGGGGCGACTGATACCTCCACCCCCTCACTTTTTATGCGGCTACGCGATATACAAAACCGGGGAATCCTTTTATGCGCAAGTCGCGTTAATCTTACCGTCCCGGTCTGACGGGAACAGTGTATCGAGCGATGTCCTCCATCAGCTTATCACCGTCCGCCTTTAGAGTTCGGATGTACTCTTTGCAAAGTGCCTCCGCCATTTTGAAATTAACCTTGTAGGCGTAAATGCCGCTGTTGGTTGCCGAACGATAACTTCCCACAAACTCTGCTTTACGGCACAGCCGCTAAGGGTTAGAGATTGTTCATCTCGCCCTTAACGGCTGTGTTTTGAGCTTAACTTAATGACATTGGGGTAAAACCCAGGGTTTTTTTGTACTGCAAAGCCTCATTTTAAGGGGTGTATTTATATTTGAATACTCAAGAAAATTGCCCTTCTGTACAAAAGAAACCCCATACAGGCCGAATTTGGTGAAACTATATTATGAATAACTACATGGAAAACATGAATTTGTCTATAGAAAGAGGATAGATGCACGCCGAATGTGGAAAGAATAGCAATTATAACAAAAATATCAAATATCATAAAAATGCATAAAAATAAGTTGACGTTGGCAGAAAGGAAACTTATAATAAATATTGTACATGAGATGGAGACAAAAATAGACATATGTACTCATACTATAGACGTGGGAGTGGAATTGCAATGTTATCTTTAAAAATGATCCAAGATGCAAAAAAAGTTTTAAATGGAGTTGCAACAGAAACACCGTTATTTCAGTCAAAATTTATCAATCCTGACGCAGATGTGTATATTAAGTGTGAGAATATGCAGGTTACCGGGTCCTTTAAGCTGAGAGGTGCCTATTACAAAACTGCAAATCTGACAGACGAGGAGGCAAAGCATGGCGTAGTTGCTTGTTCTGCGGGCAATCATGCCCAGGGCGTGGCCTTTGCCGCAAAGAAAAAAGGGATAAACGCAGTGATTTGTATGCCTGCCGGCGCACCTTTGGCAAAGGTGGAGGCTACAAAAAGCTATGGTGCCGAGGTTGTATTGGTTCCCGGCGTTTATGATGATGCCGCTGCACGGGCGGAGGAGCTAAGAAATGCCAAGGGCTATACTTTTTTGCACCCCTTTAATGATGAGTATGTTATGGCGGGACAAGGCACCATTGGAATTGAAATTTTGGAGCATCTGGAGGATGCCGAGGTTGTGCTTGTGCCTATCGGCGGCGGCGGTTTAATCAGCGGCGTGGCCTGTGCAATCAAGTCCTTAAAACCGGAATGTAAGGTGATTGGCGTGCAGGCAGAGGGTGCGCCCTCCATGTTTAATTCCATTCGTGACGGAAGAATCGAAACCTTGGCAAATGTAGGCACAGTAGCCGATGGTATTGCGGTAAAGCAGCCAGGAGACAAAACCTTTGCAATCTGCCAAAACTATGTGGATGCCATCGTTACCGTTTCGGAAGAAGAAATTGCATCGGCAATTTTGATGCTGCTGGAGAAGCATAAAATGGTGGCAGAGGGGGCAGGTGCCGTTTCTGTGGCTGCCGCAATGTATAATAAAGCGGACATGAAAGGGAAGAAAACTGTCTGTGTGATTTCCGGCGGAAATGTGGATATTAATATATTAGACCGTATTATTGATAAAGGGTTGCAGGTGAACGGACGCTTGACCAAGTTCTCTGTTATCATGATGGATAAGCCTGGGCAGCTGATTCGTCTGTTGGAGATTATTGCCGAGGCCGGTGCCAATGTTTTCAATATCAATCATGATCGTATGGTACGCAATATTACCGTTGGAAAATGCGCAGTGGATGTAACCGTAGAAACAAGAGATAAGGAGCATAGCGAAGAACTGATTTCCACCCTTGTTTCAAAAGGATATGACATAAAATAAGGTTCGGTTTTTGCAAAGAAACAGAGAAAAATAACGCATGAGCTAGCTTCATCAACATAAAAAACATCCCTTTTAGTTTTAAAAAAGGGATGTTTTTTATGTTGCTTATCAAGAGGATACCAACTATACTATAAATTACGAAAGAATGGGGGGATGGCATGGCGGAGAAGAAAAAGGCGGGTATTTTGATTACCTTAAGCGGAGGAATATGCTGGGGAATCTCGGGATGCTTCGGCCAGTTTTTATTTGTAGAAAAGCAGATTACAGCAGAGTGGTTGGTTGCTATACGTCTCATTTTTGCAGGGCTGCTGCTGATCATCATGGGGCTGATGTTACAAAAGGAAAAAATGTGGGTGATTTTTAAAAACAAGGCTGATCGGAAGAAGCTTTTCATTTTTTCCCTTTTGGGTATGCTGATGTGCCAATATACATATTTTGCCGCCATTCAGCATTCTAATGCGGGGACAGCAACGGTTTTACAGTCTTTAAATCCGCTGATTATTTTGGCAGTGCTTTGTGTGAAGGGGATGCGCCGTCCCAACAAAGTGGAGATTTACGCCATTGCTGCGGCACTCTTGGGGGTATTCTTACTGAGCACACGGGGAGATATTCATACTGTGTCTTTGACGGGAACGGCACTGTTTTTTGGCTTGAGTTCTGCCGTGGGAGCAGCAATGTATAACTTGCTCTCTCATGATTTAATGAAAAAATATGGGGTATATGTTGTGGTTGGCTTTGGTATGTTTTTTGCCGGTACGATGATGCTCCCTTTTGTGCGCCTATGGGAATATAAAATCATGTGGGATTCCCAAACCATTGTTGGCATTTTTGGGGTTGTTGTCATCGGTACGGCAGTGGCCTTCTCTCTTTTTCTAAAGGGCGTCAGTATGGTGGGACCTTTTATGGGGAGTCTTTTGGGCAGCATTGAACCGGTAACAGCTGTTGTTGCGTCCTTTTTATTTTTGGGCTCTGATTTCCATCTTGTAGAATTGATTGGATTTATTTTGATTTTAGGCACAGTATTCGGTCTAACTTTATACTCTGGTAGAGAAGCCCGGGAAAAGAGCGTGATAGAGCATGAGGTTGAGAGGCTATCGTGATGAGGATGCCGGTTATATCGTCCGATGGATAAGGGAAGAGGCTGTGTATTACCAATGGTGCGCGGGCCTTTTTGGTGCGTTTCCCCTTACGGAAGAAAAACTGAATTGGTATTATCGCGGGGTGCAAAAAAATATCCCCTATTGGGCATTGACGGCCGAGGATGAAAGGGGCATTGTAGGGCATATTACCATGCGGTTCACCGATAGAAAAAAGAAGATTCTCCGCTTGGGCTTTGTGCTGATTGATGACGCAAGGCGGGGAGAAGGCCTTGGAAAGGGGCTGGTGGCTTTGGCCATGCACCATGGAGAAGCAGTTTTGGGAGCAAAAAAAATCACCTTGGGTGTATTTGCAAACAATATCTCCGCAAGGTATTGCTATGAAGCCTTGGGATTTGTGCAGGAGGAGAATTTTTCCAAAATCTATCGAATCAAAGGTGAGGATTGGGAGTGCATTGAAATGAGCTATGTTCCAAGGAAGGCTTGAACATAGGGGAGAAGCATAATCAATTTTTTGGGCCTTATAAGAAAAGTCCCATTGCAGGGAAAAAGGTTCCTCGGCAATGGGGCTTTTGAACGAAATTAGGGCATATCCCATAAGGCTGAAAAATCCTGCTTGGCTGCCCATTTTTTCTGGGTTGTGCCTTAGGTGTTATTATTTTGCATTGCATCCGGGGGCGGCCGAAGCGGAAGCTGTCTCAGGGCGATCAAAGTAGGGGCTTTTTTCTGATACGGATAGGGGCACGCCATAGCCTAAGAAAACCTTTTTTGAGAAGATTCCCAAAGATAATGCGGCTTTTCCCGCTGAAAAAAGAATACGGTTATCAATACGGTGGTTTGCCGCCACAGAAACAGCAGAGCCCATGGCAATGCCCAAATCGCCAACGGCAAAGGCACAGTGCGCGCCGCTTTTATTTGCGCCGAAGCAATCGCCTGCGCCACAGTAATTACAGTAGGGCAATCCGCGGTAGGTTTCCAGTGCGCCAAAAAGAACCACACAAGCAGACAAATCCACATTATCCGCATCTCTTAAATAAAAAGGCTGACGGGTTTCGGTGCCGATTTTTCTCATTTCCGCTGCAAGGGCGTCCTTATCTTCCCCGTCAATAATCAGAGTTTCCATGCTGTCTCTGCCGCAGCCCTTAGGGGCTGTTTTCGCCGCCGTAATCATGAGGGATGCTACGGTTTCCACTGCTCTTAGCTGAAGCTTTTCTCCGGTGTATTTCATATTATGTTCCTCCTTTTTCCTTTTGTAAATGGAATTTACAGTTTCATTATACAGTATTGATAGTCAATAAGGCAATCATGCAGAGAAAATTAGCTTTCTAAAAAAGGGTGCGGAATTTACATAGTTATGGTATAATTTTATATTAAAGCAAACAATGGTTCGGTTTTTTTGAAACAAGATAGATGAGGTGAAAATTTTGGCAGAGCAGAAAAAGACAGCATCCAAAGGTGGTGCCACTAAGGCGGCCGCAAAATCTACTGCCGTGCATAAAAATATAAAGAACGGGGGGGCAAGCCCTAAACCCAGTTCTCGTGGAGGAACAGCAAAGGGCAGGGAGGCCCGTTTCGGCGACAGCATTTTGGACGAAGTCATACTTATTTTAATTATGCTGATTTCTCTGGTGGCGGAAATCAGTTTGCTTACGGAAAAAATGGGCATTGTGGGCCATCTGTTCAACAGCCTGTTTAAGGGGCTGTTTGGTTTTGCCGGTGTGTTGCTACCCCTGTGCATGATTCTTTACTGCGGATGGCTTTTGGCCAGCGAAGAACGGAAAATGCCCGTAATCCGGGGCCTTGGCGGGTTGCTTTTTCTCCTTTCCATTGCTTCCGCCGTGCAGCTGATTCATCCTATTGAAACCACTGCAACCATGGGTTTTTTTGAAAAAATGGCCGCATACTATACGGAAGGCGCCATGACCAACGGTGGTTTTTTCGGCGGTGTCATAGGAAGCTTTTTCCGCCGTGCCCTGGATACCTTGGGCAGTACGCTAGTATTGTTGGTACTGCTCATTATTTCGGTGATTATGGCAACGGGAAAATCCTTTTTCCAAGCAATCGGCGATTATTCCGCCCATAAAAAAGCAAGGCAGAAGGTGAAGCAGGAAAAGATAAAAAGCAGAGCGGAGCAAATTCGGCTGATGGAACAGGCGGAGGCGGAGAAGCAGGCAAGGCGCAGAAAATGGAAGCAGAAAAAAGGCAGTTATAATATTGAACTGCAGGAGGAAGAAGGGCTTCCCCCTGAAATCCCTGTGGTGGAGGAAACAGTGTTCCGCAAAAAGGAAGCCCGGGAATTTGCCAAGGCGACCCCTATGTATAATTTTACGTTTGACGAGGGGACCTTGGAGGAAAGTATGCCTCCGGAGATTGCAGCTGACGAAAACGAAGGCGCTCAAACAGAAGAAGAAATCCCTATTTTGATACATTCCAAAGAGATAGAGGATTCCGGGGAACAGCTGCTTGAGGAAATTTTCAAAGAAACTCCCGAGGAAGCGCCTCTTGTTTCCCCCGGGGAAGAAAATATTATTGAGGAAACAGCCCCCAAAGAAGATACCGAGGAAATCCCCATTGGTATTTTGGAGGAGGAGGTTGTTTCTGAGGAATCCGAGGAGCCAGAAGAGGCTGCCCGAGGCACAGCACAAAAGGCGGAGGCGGCAAAGTCCTCCAAGGAGGAACAGCCGGCCGTCCCTTCCGAGCCAATAGAGGAAGAAATCCCCTATGTTTTCCCACCCGTTGAACTTTTGGGGAAGGACCCGAAAAGCGGCAGAGGGGATTCCAAAGCAGAGATGTTGGCCAATGCCAAAAAGCTGGAGACTACGCTGAAAAGCTTTGGCGTGGACGCCAAGGTAATTCAAATTAATCGAGGCCCCACCGTTACCCGGTATGAGCTTTCTCCAAGCCAAGGGGTAAAGGTTAGTAAAATTGTCAACCTTGCCGATGATATTGCATTGAATTTGGCGGCAAGCGGAATACGAATCGAAGCCCCGATCCCCGGAAAGGCGGCTGTGGGCATTGAGGTGCCCAACAGAGAAACACAATCCGTTTATTTGCGCACCGTGTTAGACAGCGATGCCTTTTATAAGCATAACTCCAAGCTTGCCTTTGCCTTGGGGGAGGACATTGCGGGTAATCCAGTGATAACAGACATTGCAAAAATGCCCCATTTGCTTATTGCGGGAGCAACGGGCAGCGGAAAGAGTGTGTGCATCAATACATTGATTACAAGTATTTTATATAAAGCAGACCCGAAGGATGTAAAGCTTTTGCTGGTGGATCCCAAGGTGGTGGAATTGAGCGTTTATAACGGTATCCCCCATTTGCTCATACCTGTGGTGACGGATCCTAAAAAGGCCTCTGCCGCTCTGCATTGGGCAGTGCGGGAAATGCTGCAAAGATATAACGATTTTGCCGCCTTTGGCGTAAGGGATATTAAGGGCTTTAATGCTATAAAGGAAAAAGAGGGGGACGAAAAAGGCAGGATGTCCCAAATTGTTATCGTGATTGACGAGTTGGCGGATTTGATGATGGCAGCCCCGGGAGAGGTGGAGGATTCCATTTGCCGCTTGGCGCAGATGGCCCGTGCGGCGGGAATGCATTTGATTATTGCCACCCAAAGACCCTCTGTGGATGTCATTACCGGCGTTATCAAGGCAAATATTCCTTCTCGTTTGGCTTTTTCCGTATCCTCCGGCATAGACTCCAGAACCATATTGGATATGGTTGGTGCGGAGAAGCTTCTGGGCAAGGGGGATATGCTGTTTTATCCTGCGGGGCAAAGCAAGCCCTCCCGTTTACAGGGTGCCTTTGTGACGGATCAAGAGGTGGAGGATATTGTTGCCTTCCTCAAAAAAAGCGGCCGCCCCGGCTATACCCAAGACACCATAGACCAGATTACAAAGGTAGCCAAGGGCGGTATGGATGCAGATGAGGACAGCGACGAATTTTATGAGCAAGCCGTGGATCTCATCATTGAAAAGGAAAAGGCCTCGGTTTCCATGCTTCAACGCCAGTTTAGAATCGGCTATAATCGTGCCGCAAGGCTGATGGATGAACTGGAGCGCAAGGGGATGGTTGGTCCGGAGGAGGGAAGCAAGCCCAGAAAGGTGCTGATTACCCGCACCCAATGGGAGGCCATGAATGCCCCAGGGGAAGAGGAAATTTAAGGGAAAGGCTCCGCTGTCAGGGTTTGTGAAGCAAATCCTGCAGGAAACAAGGGCAGATGTTGTTTGTGAAAAGCTTGCAGAATAAGCTATCCTGTTCATGGAAATATTTTATTGTCTGTTGACAAAAAAACGGACGTATAGTACCATTTCTCTATAGGTCATATGACTGACGGAAGTGGAGTGAACCACATGGAGTATGACTGGGAGAATGCCGACCGTCTGGGCGATGACGCTTGGACTGCCGGCTTTTTTATTGCGGTTCATTGCGTATGAAAATCGGTTTGTAGAATGAAGGGAGTTTTTAAACCATGAAAACAGATTTACAGATTGCACAGGAATGCACAATGGAACCCATCACAGCCATTGCAGACAAGGCGGGTATCCCCGCAGAATTTGTGGAATGCTACGGAAAGTATAAGGCAAAAATCAGTGATAAATACTATGAAAAAATCAAGAATAACGGGGACGGAAAGTTGATTTTAGTGACCGCTGTAAACCCCACCCCGGCAGGCGAGGGAAAAACCACAGTAACCATCGGCTTGGCCCAGGCATTGCAGAAGCTTGGCAAAAACGCCATTACCTGCTTGAGAGAGCCCTCTCTTGGGCCTTGTATGGGCGTAAAGGGTGGTGCTGCCGGCGGCGGCTATGCCCAGGTTGTTCCCATGGAGGAAATTAATCTGCACTTTACCGGCGACCTCCATGCCATTACAACAGCCAATAATCTTTTGGCGTCTATGGTGGACAATCATATTCAACAGGGCAATGATTTGCATATTGATCCCAGAAAAATCACATGGAAAAGAACCGTTGATTTGAACGACAGACAGTTGAGAAATGTCATTTCTGGTTTGGGAGGCAAGGCAAACGGCACACCCCGGGAGGATGGCTTCCAGATTACCGTTGCATCTGAAATTATGGCCATTTTCTGCTTGGCGAACGATTTAAAACAGCTTAAGGAAATGTTAGGGAAGATTATCGTGGGCTATACTTACGGGGATGAGCCTGTGACGGCAAAGCAAATCGGTGCCCATGGGGCAATGACAGTTTTGTTAAAGGATGCCCTTCAGCCTAATTTGGTGCAAACCTTAGAGCACACACCAGCCATGATTCACGGCGGTCCCTTTGCAAATATCGCCCACGGCTGCAACAGTGTGCGTGCAACAAAGCTAGGATTGAAAATGGCGGATTATGTGGTAACAGAAGCAGGCTTCGGCGCAGACTTGGGTGCAGAAAAGTTTTTTGACATCAAATGCCGTAAGGCTGGAATCCAGCCCGATGCCGTTGTTTTGGTTGCAACCATTCGTGCAATGAAATATAATGGTGGTGTTGCCAAGGCGGATTTGAGTAACGAAAACGTAGAGGCATTGAAAAAAGGCTTTGTTAATTTAGAGAAGCATATCGAAAATATACAGAAATATGGCGTTCCCATTGTGGTAACCCTAAACCACTTTGTGGCGGATACCCAGGCGGAGGTTGCCTTTGTAAAGGAGAAGTGTGAAGCCATGGGCGCTACCTTTGCCATTGCAAGGGTTTGGGCCGAGGGCGGCACAGGCGGCAGGGAGTTGGCGGAAAAGGTGCTGGAAACCTTGGAATCTAAGGAAAATAACTTCCATACATTGTATGACGATGCATTGCCTATTCAAGAAAAGATAAACTGTGTTTGCAAAGAAATTTACGGCGCGGCAGAGGTGACTTTTTCAGCTGCGGCGAAAAAGACATTGGCGCAGATTGAGCAGTTGGGGTTTGGACATTTCCCTGTGTGTATTGCAAAAACACAGTATTCCCTTTCTGATGATCCTAAGCTTTTGGGGCGGCCTCAGGACTTTGGGGTAACTGTAAAGGAACTCAGAATTTCTGCAGGGGCAGGCTTTATTGTGGCTATGCTGGGTGATATTATGACCATGCCGGGTCTGCCGAAAAAACCGGCGGCTTTGGATATTGATATTGATGATGATGGCAACATCGTAGGTTTATTTTAAGGAGTTGTAGAGGATGACGGCACAATTAATTAATGGCAAGTTGATTTCAGCACAAATAAAAGAGGAAGCGGCGAAAGAGGCGGTGCAGATCAAGGAACAAGGGGTCACTCCCTGTCTTGCCGTTGTTTTGGTTGGAAATGATTCCGCCTCCAAGGTTTATGTGCGCAATAAAAAGCAGGCCTGTGAAGCCGTAGGCATTCGTTCTGTATCCTATGAATTGGACGGGGAAACGACGGAGGAAGAGCTGCTGGGCCTTGTTGCACAGCTGAACGACGACGAGGGGGTCCACGGTATTTTGGTGCAAATGCCTTTGCCCAAGCAGATCAACGAGGAGAAAATAATTCTTGCCATTGATGCCAAGAAAGATGTGGACTGCTTTCATCCTATGAACGTGGGATTACTGCATACGGGGGGCAAGGGCTTTTTGCCCTGCACACCTGCAGGCATTATTGAGCTAATTCAGCGCAGCGGTCACACCATACAAGGAAAAAATTGTGTGGTTATCGGCAGAAGTAATATTGTAGGAAAGCCTGTGGCCATGCTGTTGATGCGGGAAAACGGCACAGTAACGGTCTGCCATTCCAAAACAAGAAACCTGGCGGAGGTTTGCAAAAGAGCCGATATTATTGTCAGTGCAACGGGAAAGATGCATACCGTTACGGCGGATATGGTGCAGGCCGGTGCAGTGGTCATTGATGTGGGCATGAACCGCAACGAGGCAGGCAAGCTGTGCGGTGATGTAGATTTTGAACAGGTAAAGGAAGTTGCAGGGGCAATTACGCCTGTGCCGGGGGGCGTAGGCCCCATGACCATTGCGATGCTAATGAAAAATTGTCTGGTGGCTGCGAAAATGCAGAATCACCTGATGTGAATTTTGGGAGGTAAACATGAAAGGAACCGTAGCATTCACCTCTTTAGGGTGTGACAAAAACAGAGTAGACAGCGAAGTTATGCTGGGCTTATTGGCGAAAAATGGTTTTCAGGCCATTGCCGAGGAGGCGGAGGCGGATATTATTGTTGTCAATACCTGCTGTTTTATTAAGGATGCCTTAGAGGAGAGTATTGAAACCATTTTGGAAATGGCGAAGTTTAAAAAGACAGGCAAATGCAAGGGCCTCATCGTAGCCGGCTGCTTGGCACAGCGCTATGAAAAGGAGTTTTTTGACGAGCTGCCTGAGGTGGATGCAGTCATCGGTACGGCGGCCTATGAATCTGTGGGGGAGGTAGCGGCGGATATTCTTCG
The DNA here is from genome assembly GCA_002316675.1 of Tyzzerella sp. UBA1042. Lineage (GTDB taxonomy): Bacteria > Bacillota > Clostridia > Lachnospirales > Anaerotignaceae > Chakrabartyella. The sequence continues at coordinate 19,201 of DCDZ01000056.1, read as the reverse complement.
GGGGAAAATGGGAGAAAAATACTTAGAAGATATTGATCGCCCTATGGCGGATGCCAACGGCAAATTGCGGCTTCTTTCCACCGCCCCTTATTTTGCATACTTGAAAATTTCTGAGGGGTGCGATAACCATTGTACCTATTGCATTATTCCCAAGCTGAGAGGAAAGCACAGAAGCCGCACCATGGAAAGCCTTGTGGAAGAGGCGGAAGCCTTGGCCCAAAGCGGGGTAAAGGAATTGGTGATTGTGGCGCAGGATACTTCTATTTATGGCAGGGATTTGTACGGCGAGCCCAAGCTGCATATCCTTCTGGAGAAGCTGTCGGAAATTGGGGGTATTGCGTGGATTCGCTTGTTATACTGTTATCCCGAAACCTTGACTGGGGAAACCATTGCTGTTATGGCGCAGAATGAAAAAATCTGTCATTATATTGATATGCCCATTCAGCATGGGAATGACGGGGTATTAAAGCGTATGGGCAGAAAGAGCAATCAAGCCTTGATTAAAGAAAAGGTTGGGGCGTTGCGGAAGGCTATGCCGGATATTGCTATCAGAACAACGCTGATTGTCGGGTTTCCCGGGGAGACGGAGGAAGAATTCCAAGACTTGGTGGGCTTTGTGGAGGAACTGCGGTTTGACCGCCTAGGTGTGTTTGCCTACTCTCAGGAGGACGGAACCCCTGCGGCAGCCATGGAAAATCAGGTTAAGGATGAGGTAAAGGAAGCCAGAAAAGATACCATTATGGATATCCAAAAAAATATTTCCGCCGCTTTATGCGAAAAAGAAGTGGGTAAGACGGTAAAGGTATTGGTGGAAGGCAAATTGCCCGAGGAAAGCATTTACTGCGCACGCACCCAAAGGGAAGCGCCGGAGATTGACGGTCTGGTATTTTTGACTTCCGAAGAGGAACTGTATTCCGGAGATTTTGTAATGGCAAAAATACGCGAAGCCGGAGATTATGACTTGATGGGAGATGTAATTTATGCAGATGAATCTGCCGAATAAGCTAACGATATTAAGGGTAATTTTAATTCCTGTATTTCTGTTGATACTGTTTTTGCTGCCTGCGCCTAACAACCGTTATATTGCCGTTGTCATTTTTATTGCGGCGTCCTTGACGGATTTTTTAGATGGCTATTTGGCCAGAAAATGGCATATGGTAAGCAATTTCGGGAAATTTATGGACCCCTTGGCGGATAAGCTTTTGGTGATGGCGGCGCTGGTTTCAATGGTTCAGCTTGGGGATTTGCCCAGCTGGGTGGTCATACTTATTTTGGCCAGGGAGTTTGCCATTACGGGCTTCCGCACCCTAGCCATGGAGGCGAATATTGTGATGGCTGCAAGCTGGTGGGGCAAAGTGAAAACCACAGTACAGATGCTTATGATTATCCTTGTTCTGCTGGACTTGCCTTTTGCGGGCATTCCTGTGGCAGAAACCATTTTGATCGGCTTGGCGGTATTTTTCACCATCCTTTCCGGTGCGGATTATATTATTAAAAATAAACAAGTATTACACGGGTAATTCTATATAAAGACCTGCGCAGGGCGCTGCCCCGCACCCCGCATAGGGAGATATCCCTACCCATAATGGGTATTCCTGAGGATATGAAACCCCAGCATATGCAGTTTCAATAGGATCAAGTATGCAAAGCAGTGCCATCTATCCGAAGGATGGCTTTGCAGAGCAAAGTGCTGATCCGAAACCCTTGTGGGCGGGCGACGCCCTCAAGGTCTTGACCTTCTAAAGAAAAAAGAGCAGATTTGCTCTTTTTTTCTTTCCAAAAAGACTTGGAATTTCACTTCAAAAAGAATACAATAAAAGTGTTTGAAACAGAAGATAAGGAGGCTCGGGATGAAAGCAGAAATTTTAGCAGTAGGCACAGAGCTGTTGCTTGGAGATATTTTAAATACCAATGCACAATATTTAGCCAAGGAACTGGCCGCATTGGGCATTGAGGTATACTATCAAACGGTGGTGGGGGATAACCCCCAAAGATTGGAGGATACCCTCTATCACGCTTTTTCCAGGGCGGACTTGGTAATTACCACAGGAGGCTTAGGCCCTACAGAGGATGATTTGACCAAGGAAACGGCGGCAAAATATTTCGATGAATCCCTGGTTTTGGATGAAAAGGCATTGACGCAAATTGAAGTTTTTTTCGATAAAATCGGCAGAGAAATGACGGAAAATAATAGGAAGCAGGCATATGTTCCGGCCCGCAACGGCGTGGTGCTGTATAATGCAAACGGCACAGCACCGGGCATTATCATAGAAAAAAACAGAAAAATGATCATCATGCTCCCCGGCCCGCCAAAAGAGGTTGTGCCGATGTTTGAAAATCAGGCAAAGCCATATCTGATTCGGAAGCAGGAATGTACCTTCCTCTCCAGAATTCTGCGTGTAGCCAGCGTGGGAGAAAGCGCCATGGAGGAAATGGTGAAGGATATCATTGATGCGCAAACCAACCCCACCATTGCCCCTTATGCAAAGGACGGTGAGGCGCTTTTGCGTATTACGGCGAAGGCGGCAACAAAAGAGGCGGCTGAACGCCTCATTGACCCTGTTGCGGCGACCCTGCGGGAAAGATTGGGGAAGTCCGTTTATGCCGAGGGTGAAACCGATATGGAAACAGAGGTTGCCAAGCTGTTGCTGGAGCAGAAAAAAACAATTGCCGTTGCGGAATCCTGCACAGGCGGGGAAATTTCCTCGCGGCTGATCCGTTTTTCTGGCATTTCGGAGGTTTTTCTGGAGGGCTGTGTCACTTATACCGATGGGGCAAAAATGAAGCGTTTGGGTGTTTCACCCCAAACCCTTGCAAAATTTAGCGCAGTAAGCAAAGAGACTGCGTTGGAAATGGCGGAGGGCATTGCAAAAACCTCCGGTGCTCAAATCGGTATTGCCACCACAGGCTTGGCAGGCCCCGACGGCGGCACAGAGGAAAAGCCTGTGGGCTTGGTTTATATCGGTATTTACTATAACGGAATAGTGGAGGCAAAGGCCTTCCATTTTGCAGGAAGCCGCAATAGAATCAGAGACCGGGCAACATTTCAAGCATTAGATTGGTTACGGAGAAAATTGCAATATGAGAAATAAAGGAGATTGGATGCTTTTGCTTGCCGCCGCCATCGGGGGAGGCGGTTTCATTGGCGTAAAATATCTTTTGGATTGGGGCTATACACCATATCAGGTTATGCTGGGGCGGTTTTTGGTTGCAACCGTTTGCCTAAGCCTGATTTATTTTAAAAAATACCCTAAAATTACGAAAAAAGAATGGAAAACAGGCAGTGCTTTGGGTGTGATGCTGGCGGCAACCTTTCTTTTGCTAACGGTGGGCCTGCAATATACAACACCCTCAGTGAATGCTTTTTTATGTAACACCCAAGCGGCAATCGTCCCCTTTATTTGCTGGTTTGCTTATCGGCAAAAGCCTTTGCTAAGCTGTTTTCTGGCGGCTTTTTTGACCTTGCTTGGCGTAGCCCTGCTTTCGGTGACAGAGGATTTTAGAATTGACATCGGTGCCATACTCTCCTTTGGTGCCGCGGTGGCGTTTTCTATGCAGATGGCTTTCATGGGCAAGGCTGTTTGTGAATGTGATTCTGTGCATATTGCGCTGGTGGAGCATATTGCGGTAACGGCCATTTCGTTCTTTGCCGTTCTGCTGACAGGGGGAGAGATGCCGCCCATGAGCGGTATGGCAATACAGAGCTTTTTGGGAGTTGGTATTTTTTGCACGGCGGTTTATTTTGTTTTGCAGTCTGTGGGGCAGAAATATACCTCGGCAAACAAAACTGCAATTATTATCACCTCGGAATCCATTTTTGCCGCCGTTCTTTCCATAATTTTTTATGGCGAGCGTTTGGGGTGGCGTGGTTTTTTAGGATGTGCCATTATCTTTGCGGCAATGCTGCTTGCGGAAAAGCCTCTGAGAAAAACAGTTGACACGGAGCAGGAAATAGGTTAAAATAAGAACATTAGTTCGTTGAGTGGGAGGATGATAAGCGTTGGCAAAGAAGGATGATTCAAAAAAAGAAGATATACGCTTCGAGGACAAGGATAAGGCCTTATCCGCTGCTTTAGGATATATTGAAAAACAGTTTGGCAAGGGTGCGGTGATGAAGATGGGAGACAACAGCCGCAATATGAATGTGGAGGTTGTTCCCACAGGTTCCCTAAGCCTGGATGTGGCTTTGGGTGTAGGCGGTGTGCCCAAGGGCAGAATTGTTGAAATTTACGGGCCGGAATCCTCGGGTAAAACAACGGTGGCTCTGCATATTGTTTCAGAGGTGCAAAAAAGAGGTGGCATAGCCGGCTATATTGATGCGGAGCACGCCTTAGACCCTGTTTATGCAAAGGCCTTGGGTGTCAATATTGATGAATTATATATTTCTCAGCCCGATAATGGGGAGCAGGCTTTGGAAATTGCCGAAACCATGGTGCGCTGCGGTGCCATTGATATTGTCATTGTGGACTCTGTTGCGGCTTTGGTTCCAAAGGCGGAAATCGAAGGGGAAATGGGCGAATCCCATGTGGGCCTGCAAGCCAGATTAATGAGCCAGGCATTGCGAAAGCTGACGGGTATTACCAGTAAATCCAACTGTACCGTTGTTTTCATTAACCAGCTGAGAGAAAAAATCGGCATTGTTTATGGCAATCCGGAGACTACCACCGGCGGCCGTGCCCTGAAATTTTATGCCTCTGTGCGAATGGATATCAGAAAGGCTGATGTTTTAAAGCAGGGAACGGAATTGATTGGAAACAGAGTAAAGGTTAAAATTGCCAAAAATAAGGTTGCCCCGCCCTTTAAAACGGCGGAGTTTGATATTATTTATGGACAGGGGATTTCTAAGTATGGCGATATTTTAGATTTGGCCGCCGAGGTAAGCATTATTAACAAAAGCGGTTCTTGGTTTTCTTATAAAGAAACAAGAATCGGCCAGGGCCGGGAGAATGCAAAGCAGTTTTTGCAGGAGCACCCGGATATGTGTGCCGAGGTGGAAAATGCCGTAAGGGAGCATTATGGCCTGCTTGATTCTGCGGAAAGCCCCCAGGAGGGGAAGAATGCCGAAGGAGAAAAGAAGCCTCAAAAAACCGCCGGCAAGGCTGCTTCCGCTGTGGATGAGCTGGATTTGTAATAGACAAGCCGATACATGGGTAATTTTAATACATACAAATTGGTGAAATTACAAGGGCAGTGGCAATTCTTTGTAATTTCTCAATAATTGAAACCATAGAAGCCTGCATTGCAAGGGGATTCCCGTAAACGCAATCAGGCTTTTTCTATGGTTTTTTTAAAGTAGGACAGCCTTGTCCCGGTTGACATAGTATGTAAAATAATAGTATGCTATAATAAATAACAGAAGGAGAAGGCCATGCTGGTAACAAAAATTTCAATGCAAAAAAGAGATACATCGAAATATAATATATATATTGACGGGGAGTATGTATTCGCTTTGCCCAAGGCGGATATAGAATATTTTCATATCCAAGAGGGCAAAGAGGTTCCCGAAAAAACGGTGCTTTTTATACAGGAAAGCTTGATTTATATTCAAGCCCAGAATAAGGCTCTACAGTATATTGGATATAAGCTGAGAACGGAGAAAGAGGTGCGGCGCAAGCTTTCGGACTATGCTTTTGCAGAAGAAATCATAGAAAAGGTACTTTCTTTTTTAAAAAAATATAAGTATATAGATGACAAAGACTATGCCGTGCATTACATAAAGGAGCGCCTGCGTCTAAGCCCGAGGGGGGCTTACGCATTGCGAATGGAGCTGATACAACGGGGGGTTTCCGAACAAATTTGCGCCGAAGTTTTGACGGAGACAGAATTTTCAGAAACGGCGGATGCAGTGAAGTGGTTGGAGAAAAAGACAAGAGGGCAATGGCCGCCGGATGAAAAAAAGAAAAAACAGCTATACGGTTTTTTGCAGCGAAAGGGTTATTCCTATGGGGTAATTAAGGAAGCGTTTGAAGAGATGGATCAATCATAGGCAGGATGTGATAGCATGAGGTTTTATTTGGCTGAAATCAAGGAGCTGCGGAAAAGCTTCGTGGAGTCATACAAAGAAGGGGATTTCAAAAAGGCCTTATTCTTGGGCGAGCACATATTGGAGGTTTACAGAAAAAACGGTGGGGCGGAGCTCCCGGGGTACGGCGAGGATATGCATAACGTGGCCGCCGCCTTTGATGCATTGGGCGTTTATGAGAAAGCGGTAGAGTATTACAGCCGGGCGGCGGGTCTGAAAAAAGCAAGCTTTGGACAATCAGCCTCCTATGGGGATACATTAAACAATTTAGCCATAGTATATAATCATTTGGAGCGGCATGATCTGGCGCTGGAGCTGCATAAGAAGGTTTTTAAGGTGCGGGAAACCATACTGGGGCTGGGGCATATGGATACCATTCATACCCTCTATCATTTGGGGAATACGTATGAAAAACAAAGGAAGTTTGACCTTGCTTTGGAAAGCTATACTAAGGCCTTGAAAAACAGCCGCAGTTGTCCTGGTTTACAAATTATGGATATGGCTGATATTCACACTGCCATGGGTCGTTGCTTTGCCCAGGCGGGGAACTATAAAAAAGCCACTTATTATTATGAATTTGCATTGGAAATTATAGAGAAAAAACTGGGTACCCACAGCCTGCCCTATCTTACCAATGCCTTTGCTCTGGCGTTTGTTTATGAAAAGGCAGGGCTTACCCCTTCGGCCATAGAATATTGTGAGCGAGGGCTTGAGGTGCGGGGAGAGATGTTTCCAAAAACACAGCTGGATTATATCAACTGCTTGCATTATCTTTCGGCTTTATATTTAAAGGAAGGCAAATTGGAAAAAGCCTTCTATTTGAATGAGACTGCGCTGGATTTGATCGAAAAAAGGTTTGGACAAAATAATGTGCTTTTTTTTGAAATATTAGACAGAATGGCACTGAATCTTTCCAGAAGAAAGGATTTCACAAATGCATTGCAAATTGCGGAAAACACATTGGTATTAAGGAAGCTGTTTTTGCCCCAAGAGGAGAGCCAGCTTGCAAAGAATTATATTCATCTGGGGCAAATTGCGGCGGATATGCAAAATTTTAAAAAAGCCCTAAACTATTATAAAGATGCGGTGGATATTTTACAGAAAGATCCGGAATACCATATCAGGGCATTTTTTTGGGTGTGCACGGAAATCGCCAACCTTTTTGAACAGCAGGGGGCGTATGAAGCGGCGGCATTTCTCTTTGAACTTATGATTGAAAAAAATAGAGCCCATCCTGATTTTGACAAAGAACTGGATATTTTTTTGATGAAATGCTTGTTTCACCTTCGGATCAGGCAGGAAGAGCATACAAAAGCCGTGTTGATTTGCTTGGAGGCAGAGAAAAGTGCAAAATTACTGTGGGGAAAACAGCACAGCGCATATGCCGAGGTGCTGCAAAACCTGGGGATTGCCTATGAAAAATCCGGAGATTTGGCCGCCGCTGAAAAAATCCTTGAGAAAGCGTTGCAGCTGCAAAAAGAGACTGTGGATGAGGATAATCCTGTTTATATCAAAACCTTGGAAATTTTTGCGAAGGTTTGTTTTTTGCGGGGAGACTGCCCCCGTGCCATTCAGCTTTATAAGGAACGAAATGATGTGAATTTTGAGGAGACTGCCGAAGAACAGCGGGAGGCCGCTTGCACACTGCTGGCCATCGGAAGCTGCTATTTGCGGCAGGAAGAGGCAGAAAAGGCCAAGGCCTATGCGGCAGAGGCAGAGGGCAAGCTATTGCGAAGCGGCTTAGGGCCCAATGAAAAATACACATACCTGCAGGAACAATTCCGCACCGGGGCAAGGGGACCCCATAAGCCCGTAAGAAGGCGCATGAAGGACAAGGAACGGAAAGCACTGAAAGAAATGATTGCTGCCGTAACGGAATTTTACGAAAATATCCATGATGCGGAAGGTCTGGAAAATATAAAGCGGGTATTTTCCGCAATTTTTTTGGGAGAGATATATTATCGTTTGGGGGATAAGGCCCAAGCCATTTATTGGTTTGCGAAGGCGGAAGAGGAAGCGGAGCCTAAATACTATTTGGAAACCGCCACCCGCTTGGCCCAAACGTATTTGGCTTATGGCGAAGCGGAAAAAGCCTTGCAGAAATTTATCAATGTAAAAGAATATATCGGCGAGTATGGAGACCCTTATTCTTGGGAGCATTGCCATGTTCTTGGCTGCATTGGGGATTGCTTTTATAAAACGGGAAAAAGTGAAACAGCCCTTTCCTTTTACCACGCTTGGAATCAGATTTATAAGGAATTGGCCCTTCCGGAATGTCTGGCCCGGGACAACAGAATAGAAAAAATGGGGAAGATTTTATCCGCCTCAGAACGGTATTCCGAGGCCTTGGAGCTGTTTTATACATTGGCTGTGTCCGTCAGAAACCGAGAGGGGGAAACGGAACGGTTCGGAAAATTTCTTTTGCGTGTGGCAACCTTGCAGATCCGCTTGGGCAATGCAAGGGAGGCGGAGCCCTTGTTGGATCATGTGTTGCTATTGGCGGGAAAAAACGGAATCACATCGGAAAGCTTCGGCAGAGCCTGTGATAAAATCGGCAGGCTGTATCATCTGTGCGGCTTGGAGGAAAAAGCGCTGGAGGCACTGAAAATGTCCTACGAAGAAACTTTAAATGGGAGAAAATGTATGACAAAAGAGGGCAAACAGCTGCTGTGTGAGCTTTTATGGAAAAAGGGAGACAGCTCGGCGTATTTTTCAGTAAAAAATGGCTATGAAGTGGAATAGTTTTTGTTGACATGGTTTTTTGGCTGTGATACTATTATGAAGTATGTTCAGCCGCACGAAGAGGTTCTGTAAAATCAAAGAAAGGCTTTGATTACCATATTCGGCGAGTAACTTGCGAGGAGGTGTTCATATGTACGCAATTATTGAAACAGGCGGAAAGCAGTATAAGGTAGCTGAGGGTGATGTTATCACAGTTGAAAAGTTAGGCGTAGAAGCTGGTCAGGAGTTTACTTTTGATAAGGTTCTTGTTCTTGCAAAGGACGGTAACGTTACAGTTGGTGCGCCCTATGTTGACGGTGCTGCTGTTACAGCTTCTGTAATTGGTGATGGTAAGGCGAAAAAGGTTATTGTTTATAAGTACAAACCCAAAAAAGGCTTCCACAAAAAAAGAGGCCATAGACAGCCTTTCACAAAATTACAGATTAAGTCTATCTAATTATGATAAGGGCTATTATTTATCGTAAAGACAAAAAAATCTGCGGGATTGAGCTAACGGGCCATGCAGACTATGCAAAAAGCGGCAGAGACATTGTTTGCTCCGCTGTATCTGCATTGACGCTGAATACCGTAAACGCCATTGAGCAGTTTACGGAAATCCCTTTTCGTTGTGAAGGGGATGAAAAAAACGGCGGTTTTCTCAAACTTCTTTTCCCTTTAGAGGGTTTGGCGGATCATGATACACAGCTTCTGTTAAAAACGCTGGAATTAGGCCTATCGGCAATAGAATCGGAATATAAACGGTATTTTACTTTGAATTATAAGGAGGTGTAAGTGATGTTTAGATTAAACCTTCAGTTCTTCGCGCATCATAAGGGCGGCGGTTCCACAAAGAATGGCCGTGACTCTAATGCAAAGAGACTTGGCGCAAAACGTGCGGACGGTCAGTTTGTTTTGGCCGGTAATATCTTATACACACAAAGAGGCACAAGAATTCATCCCGGTACAAACGTTGGCAAGGGCGGCAATGACACATTGTTTGCTTTGGTTGACGGCCGTGTGAAGTATGAAAGAAAAGGCAGAGATAAAAAACAGGTTTCTGTTTACCCTATCGAAATTGCTGAATAAGAATTGTGAAGGCTTCAAATGATACCATTTGAAGCCTTTTTCGTGAAAAGCAAAAAAAGCTTTGCTTTTGACGAAAAAGGCGAAGGCTTCTTTGGACTATGCACTGCCTTCATAGACATTCCTTATCGTAAAAGAATTTTTGTGTAATTTTTTAAGCTTTGGTTCGGCCTTTTCAAAGGGGGACTGCCCAAGGCAGAGACCCCTTGCGGGGACAACCCCGAGGACTTGTGTTTGAGAAGTAATTATAAAGAGGTGAGAGAAATGTTTGTAGATAGAGTCAAAATCCATATTAAAGGCGGTAACGGCGGCAACGGAATGGTTTCTTTTTTTAGAGCCAAATATATTACCCATGGCGGCCCCGATGGCGGCGATGGCGGCAAGGGCGGCAGTGTGATTTTTGTTGGCGACGATGGTATGAATACCTTGATGGATTTTCGGTATAAAAGAATGTTTAAAGCCCAAAGCGGGGAGGACGGCGGCAAAAGAAACTGCTTTGGTAAGGATGGTGAGGATATCATCATTAAGGTGCCTGTGGGGACAGTCATCCGCGAAGCGGAAAGCGGCAAGATTATGGCGGACATCAGTAAGGTAGGAGAACAAAAAACGTTGATTTCAGGCGGCAAGGGCGGCAAGGGCAACCAGCATTTTGCAACCCCTACCAGACAAGCACCCCGGTATGCAGAACGAGGGCGCATTGCCAAGGAATATGACGTGATTTTGGAATTAAAGCTCATTGCTGATGTTGGGTTGATCGGCTTCCCCAACGTGGGAAAATCCACACTGCTTTCCATGGTAACAAATGCAAACCCGAAAATTGCAAATTACCATTTTACAACCCTATCCCCCAATTTGGGCGTGGTGCAGGGAAAATTTGGGGATAGCTTTGTTTTGGCGGATATCCCCGGCCTGGTGGAAGGGGCAAGCGAAGGCATTGGCCTTGGCCATGAATTTTTACGCCATGTGGAAAGAACAAAGGTTTTCATTCATGTGGTGGATGCCGCCGGCGTGGAAGGGGACGACCCCGTGGAGAGCGTGGAAAAAATCAACCGTGAGCTGGAGGAATATAATCCAGCATTGTTAAAGCGCCCCCAAGTAATTGCGGCGAACAAAACGGATATTCCCGAATCGGCAGAAAATGTGGAGCGGTTAAAGGTAGCCTATGAAAAAGAGGGCTTCCGTGTATTCCCTATTTCTGCGGCGACCAATAAAGGATTGGATGAGCTTTTGTCTGCCGTTGCTTTGATTTTAAAGGAGTATCCCGAGGACATTGTGTTTGCGGAAGAGTATGAAGAATATGACGAAATTGCTGTTGATACAGAGCCGTTTACCATCGAAGTGGTAGAGGAGGGCTATTTTGCAGTGACAGGCGTGGGTGTTGAAAAAATGATTGGATACACCAATATTGAAACAGAAAAGGGATTTGCTTTCTTCCAGAACTATTTAAAGGAAAAAGGCATTATCGAGGCCTTGGAAGAAAAAGGAATTCAGCAGGGAGACACTGTGCGCATCTATGATCTTGAGTTTGAATTCTGGAAATAAGGTAGAAGTATACGAAAAAATGACTTCGGCTCTTTTCGCTATAAAAGTTGATTTAACAACAGTTTACCTATGAAAGCCTTGGCTTTCATAGGCTTTTTTGTCGATAAAGTTCGTAATATTTTTGCGGAAAATTCCCTGTTTTTATGCATTTTATAGGAAAACCATATATAATGAATGTATAAGAATAAGGAGAAGGTATCGATGGATAGAGAAAATTTATACCATATTCTATATAAGGTGATTATCGTAGGTCTTATTTTTGTGTCTATCGGTGCAACAGGTTTTTTTCATAAAACTGCAAAGGAGGCCCTTCCCCAAGGGATGACGCAGCTGAATACGGGATGGATGCTGAAAATGGGCGAAAAAGTGCAGCCTGTGGAGGCCTTACCCAAAACAATTTTTGAAGCGCCGGCGGGAACGAAGCTTTTTTGTCAATTACCCTCCAACTTAAAGCATGACTCTATTTTAGCGTTTCCAAATGCGTATCAGGATGTGGATGTGAATGTGAGGGGAGTCCATCGCTACACATATTGTGGATATTTGCCCTATTCAAAAAGGCGGATGAACACCAATGGTTTGTGTGTGGTTCCTTTGCAGATGGAGGATAGCGGTAAAATCATTGAAATTTCATTCCAATCCCCTGTAAAAGAGGCCCAGCTTTATCTTCCTGCATTTTATATTGGCACGGAGGCTTTGATGATTTTAGAATCCTTCCGTTCCAATGTGCTCACACTAGGCATTACGGGCATTATGATTTTTTTCGCCCTGCTGCTTTTGGCAATGGGGATCAGAGAGTGGATGGAAAGGGGTAAAAATGGACGGATTTTGCTTCATACCTCTGTTTTCATGCTATTAAGCAGCATTTGGTCTGCCGCCAATTCGCAGGTGCTCTATCTGGGCAGTCAGCGGGAAATGCTTCTGGGGTATCTTTCCTTTCAGTCCTTTATGCTTTTGCCCGTTATTCTCCCTATATTTTATGGAGATGTTTTGGAGGAGCAGGGATGGTTTTTACATAAACTATCGGGAGTAGCCGCAGCGAATTTTATTTTGCAAAATATACTGCACCTTATGGGAAAATTTCAATATATTCAGATGATGCCTATCACCTATATGGTGCTTCTTTTCACACTTTTTGCCCTGGCGGGAATTTCTATCCGCGAATACGCAAAAAGAAAATCCTTTTATACCGCCGGGTTTTTCATGGCAACCATTGCTTTTTTAGGGTTTTATTTTTTAGATGTATTGCGCTTTTTTTACTTCATGCCTTTGGACAATGCAAAGTTTTTTCGCTATGGTGTTCTCGCCTGTATTGTGGTCACTGTGTGGATTTTTGCAAAGCGGATACGGTGCTACGTTGCGGTGGAGGTGGAAAATAGGGTTTATAAGGAGTTGGCCCTGCGGGATGTTTTGACCCATCTGCCCAATCGGGCGGCCCTTGAGAAGAGAATTGAGGCATTAGAGGAAAGCGGTGCACTGTGTCCAACGCTGACGGTGATTTTAATGGATGTGAATGGCTTGAAGCCTGTGAATGATACAGAGGGCCACGGGGCAGGGGATCAGCTTTTGTGTGAAGCTGCAAAAAGTATCCAAGAGGCTTTCCCTGAGGAAAAGGATGCTTGGTATCGCTTAGGGGGAGACGAATTTGTGGTGCTACTGACGAAAACGGTATTAAGCAATGAAGCGTGTCAGCAAAGGATTGCAAAAACCACAGAGAAATGGGGGGATTTTCAGCATGGCCCCATCTCCATTTCCTGCGGAAGCAAAACCGTTGAAAATGTAATGGTCACGAAAGAGATGGTTCAAAATTTGATGCATGAAGCGGATCAAATTATGTATGAAAATAAACTTCAGTATTATCAGAAAAAATTAAACAAAATACCCACCGGCGAGGTTGTGTAGCCTAGCTTGCTTGTTTGCGGTTTTTTGTATGTCTGGCAAAAGAATCGAAAAATGATGGTAAACGAAAAGTGTGGTTTCTGCTGATACCAAAATGCGACATTTTTTTATATGGAACAAATTGCAGAAAACAGTTTCATCAGCTTTTTTATTTTATAATTTCAATGCAGCAGAAATAAAATCTCCTTGGGGAGTTTTTTTTATTTCTTTGGGAAACAATAACCCAAAATGAAGTAAATGAGGTGATCAGATGTATACCTTGGAGAGAAATACGCCAAGATGCAGAATTTTTTGGTTAGAAGGCAGGAAATTTAAAACGAACCTGTTTTTGCTTTTTTTTGAGCTGCCCCTAAAACGGGATACGGCTACAAAAACAGCGTTGTTAGCGGAGGTACTGAAAGAGGGCTGCAGGCATTATCCTAATGGACGGGCAATTGCCACGGCGGCGGAGGAAATGTATGGCGCAGTGTGGGATATTTCCATTATCAAAAAAGGAGAGAAGCAACTGCTGCTTTTTGCCTTGGAGGCGGCTAAGGCGGTGGATACGGAGGAAGGGGTGGCGTTTTTAAAAGCCCTTTCGGCGGAACCCTTGGTGGAACAGGAGGCTTTCCCCCCGGGTGTAGTTAAGCGATGCAAGGAGATACTAGAGAAAAAATTGGCGGCAGCAAAGGATGATAAACAGCAGTATGCCCGAAAACGCTGCTTGCAGGAAGGGGCCAAGGGCACGCCGTTGGAAATTTCTGCAGAGGGCTATGAAGAAGATATAAAAGAAATTGACGGCAAAATATTATATGAATATTATACGAATATTTTTGAGCACGCCCCGGTAAAGGTGTTTTTTTGCGGAGACCGGGGAGAAAAAAGTAAGCTGGCAGCTTTGCGGAAGATTTTTCCCGGCGGGGAGCCTTTGGAAAGGCTTTTGGAGGAAAAAGAAAGACCTTGCACTGCGGCGCCTGTGTTTATTAAGGAACATATGCCCATGGAGCAGGCCAGACTTTTGATGGCTTTTGACACAACCGCCCGGTGGGGCAAACGTAGCTATGCCGCAATGCTGGTGCTGAATCAGCTTTTCGGGGGAGACCCCGATTCTTTGCTGTTTCAGAGCCTGCGAGAAAAAGAGGGGCTTTGCTATGACATAAAATCCTATTCCTATCCCTTGACAGGGCGGCTGTTTGTACAGACAGGCATTCAGGCGAAGGATGCAAAAAAATCCGCAGTGGAGGTTTTAAAGGCATTAGAAAGCCTTGGCGAGGAGCCGGCAGAAGCAAAGCGGCTGGAGCAGGCGAAAACGGCTCTTTTAAGGCAATATCAAACCATTGCCGATCAGCCTTGGGCAATGGCGGATTTTTCAGTGGAGCAGGTTTTAGGCGGCGGAGAACGGGGCTTAGAGCCGTTTTTGGCCCATATTCGCAATGTAACGGCGGAAGAGGTTTGCCGTATGGCCAATAAAGCCAGATTAAAAGCCATCTATTTGTTGAGCGGAAAGGAGGCGGCGGGCAATGCAGGGAAGTGACACACATAAAAATGGAACGGTTTGGGCAAAAACCTCCTCGGGTATGGACTGTTATTTGTTTCCCATGCCGGAATATGAAGAAAAAATGGCGGCCCTTGTGGTCAAAGCAGGCTCCAATTTTTTGCATTGGAGAGGGAAAGACAAGCAGCTCCATTTTCCGGAAGGTACGGCACATTTTATTGAGCATAGGCTATTCCGTCAGAAATGGGGGGATGCCTTTGCCGCATTCAGCCAGCAGGGCGCTTCCGCCAATGCGTTTACCGATGGGGAAAAAACAGTGTATTATTTCAGTTGTCAGGAGAATTTTTTTGAAAACCTAAGGCTTCTGTTAAGCTTTGTGCAAAACCCTTATTTTTTGCCGGAGGAAACGGAGCAGGAAAAAAATATTATTCAAAGTGAAATCACCATGTATGACGATGATCCCCATTGGAAGGTATATTATCAGCTTTTACAGGCCATGTATCATACCCACCCTGTCCGCATTCCCATTGCGGGGGATGCAAAATCCCTCAAGAAAATGGATGTCAAGGTGTTGAGAAAAGCCTACGATTGTATGTATACACCGGATCGGTTCAGCTTGATTTGCGGGGGAGATATTCGTCCTCGCAAGATTTTGGAAGCAACGGGGATGGTCAAGGGAAAAGCCGGGATTGTAAAGCCTGTTTTTGAAAGGGAGCCGGCACATATCAAGGAAAGCTATGTTGAAGGAAAGCTGGAAATCAGCCGCCCTGTTTTTCAAATTGGGTTTAAGCTTTCCCCTGCTACCCAAAACCCTTTGCGTCAGCGCCTATTGATGGGCATACTTCTGGATATTTTAGCGGGAGAAAGCAGTGCATTTTATGAGGAGGCATATGCCAGAAAATATTTGGATGAGCCCTTGGGGAATGCCTATTTCAGCGGAGAAGGGTATGCATTTTGTGCCTTTTCCGGTGTGGGCGCCCAAGGAAAAGAGGTCAGTGACCTGCTCTTGCAACATATGGAGAGGCTGATGCAGGAGGGAATCCATGAGGATGATTTTCTCAGAATTCGCAAAAAGCAGATCGGGCGGTTTATTCGCCGCAGCCAATCGGTAGCGGGGACAGTCCTTGGGCAGATTGAATGGGCAATGACCGACTGCACCGCAGGGCAAGTTTTTTATGATATAAAAACCGTACAAAAAAAGGAGGCGGAAAGCCTTTTAAATAAGGAATTTTCCAAGGAGAGAATGGTTCTTTCTGTGGTTCGCTAAGAAAAAAACGGGTTTCTTTCGCCATTCGCAAGAGGCGGCGGTTTTGTTGGTACCTTGAGGTGCAGAAGTTTAAACTTCTGTACCTTTTTCAATGGCAATATTTTTTGCAAAGAAAAATTCCGAAAATATTGCATTTTGGGCAGACAAAAGAAGTTTTCGGGAAGAATACATTGAGTTAGAGGGTATTATGTGGTATTATTTTTTCTAAACAGAAGCAAAGGTCATTTTTGAAACGTTTATTTTGTGCACAACGCAAGTTTATTTTTTTCATATACGAAATGTATGTGCTGACAATAAAAATGCAAAAAATTGGCTAGAATCATAAGAGTGCCCTTGGGGTATTGGGCCAAAGGCTTCTAAAATGAAGGGAAAGCAAGAAAGGTGGTTAATTTATGCCGGAGATTTGGTTTCCGAATTTGGGAATAGAAATAGATCATTTGAGCCGTGTTGCATTCACAGTGTTTGGAAAAGAGATATACTGGTACGGAATTTTTATTGGCTTGGGTGTGCTGCTGGGGCTAATGCTGGCCATGCGGGAAGCAAAACGGACGGGGCAGGATGCCGACACCTATTTGGATTTTGCCTTATATGCCTTGGTTTTTGCTGTTATTGGTGCAAGGCTCTATTATGTTGCTTTTTCTTGGGACACTTACAGCCAAGATATGATTAAAATTTTTGCAACCCGAGAGGGCGGCCTTGCCATTTACGGCGGTGTCATCGGCGGTGTTTTGACCGCATTGGTGTATGCCAAAGTAAAAAAAATGGATTTTTGGCAGCTGGCGGACACTGCCGCACCAAGCTTGGTTTTTGGACAGATATTGGGGCGCTGGGGGAATTTTTTCAATCGGGAGGCCTTTGGTGATTTTACAAATAATTTGTTTGCCATGCGTTATCAGCTGTCACAGGTGCGTCTTGGGGACATTTCCGAGCGGGCTCTTAGCCAGCTGCAGGTGGTGAATGGGGTGGATTATATTCAAGTACACCCTACGTTTTTATATGAATCTTTATGGAATATTGGTGTGTTTGCCTTATTGCTGTTTATGAGCCGCAGAAAGAAGTTTCATGGGCAAATTGCAGGACTTTATTTTCTTGGCTATGGCTTGGGCAGGGTTTGGATCGAAGGATTGCGTACGGATCAGCTGCTTCTTGGCAGCCTCGCCGTTTCTCAGATTTTTTCTGCCATACTCATTGCGGCTGCGACAGTTTTTTTAATCTGGAAAGGGAAACAGAGCAGGTTTGCGCTTCAAGGGATAGAGGGAGAACCAAAGGCCCGGGAGAAGAACGAGAAATAGCAAATGTTGTCATCTTACAGAGAGTGTATGCTTAAATCTTGCCTCTGCCATATAGACAGGGGTAATGCTACATATTGGAGGAAATAATATGGTTTTATTAACTGCGGATCACATCCGTAAAAGCTATGGCACAAGGGTTATTTTCGATGATATTTCTTTTAGTATCCATCAGGGAGATAAAATTGGTGTGATCGGCGTGAATGGTACGGGGAAGTCTACCCTTTTGAAGATTGTAGCGGGTGTGGGACAAGCAGACCGCGGGGAGATGATTACCATGAACGGCATGGAAATTGCATATCTTTCTCAAAATCCGGAATTCACACCGGGCACCACCGTATTGCAGCAGGTTTTTGCAGGGGAGAACCCAAAGCTGTCTTTGGTTCGGGAATATGAGGAAATTCTGGAGCAATTAAATAAAATCCCCGGGGATAAAAATTTATCGAAAGCCTCCGCAAGGCTGACGGAGGAAATGGATAAAGCAGAGGCTTGGTCCTTAGAAAGCGAGGCAAAAAGCATTCTAACCCGCCTTGGAATTTCGGATTTTGGCCAAAAGGTGGATAC
Source organism: Tyzzerella sp. UBA1042 (assembly GCA_002316675.1). Taxonomy (GTDB): domain Bacteria; phylum Bacillota; class Clostridia; order Lachnospirales; family Anaerotignaceae; genus Chakrabartyella. Next base: position 1,343 of record DCDZ01000056.1, on the reverse strand, counting down.
TCTTTCCGGCGGTCAAAAGAAGCGGATTGCATTGGCGGCGGCCTTAATTGCCCCCGTTGACCTTTTGATATTAGATGAGCCTACAAACCATATTGACCATGATACCGTGGAATGGTTGGAAAAATACTTGGAGAAATACGCCAAAGCACTGCTTATGGTCACCCATGACAGATATTTTTTGGAT
>DCDZ01000056.1:778-996 GCA_002316675.1 Tyzzerella sp. UBA1042 | reverse complement strand
CCCATGACAGATATTTTTTGGATCGGGTTTCAAACAGAATTCTTGAATTGGAAAGTGGGCAGATCTATTCCTACCAAGCAAATTATACAAATTTTTTGGAAATGAAGGCAGAGAGAGAAGAGCTTTTGGCAGCGGGAGAAAGAAAGCGTCAAAACTTTTTGCGCAAAGAATTGGAATGGGTTCGCCGGGGCGCCCAAGCAAGGTCTACAAAGCAAAAG
>DCDZ01000056.1:394-641 GCA_002316675.1 Tyzzerella sp. UBA1042 | reverse complement strand
GGTCTACAAAGCAAAAGGCAAGGCTGCAGCGTTTTGAGCAGGCCTCCGCAATCAAAGCACCAGAAGAAAAGCAAGCCATTCTGCTTTCGTCTGTGGAAAGCCGTCTGGGAAAAAAGACAATCACCTTGGAGCATATCTCAAAAGCCTTCGATGGGAAGCAGTATATTGAGGATTTCAGCTATATTGTTTTGCGGGATGACCGCATCGGTATTACCGGCGACAACGGCTGCGGCAAAACAACCCTCTT
>DCDZ01000056.1:0-167 GCA_002316675.1 Tyzzerella sp. UBA1042 | reverse complement strand
AAGGTATGGAGGAAAGTATGCGGGTTTTGGATTATATCCGTGAAGCGGCGGAATATATCCAAACGGACGATGGCAGAATCAGCGCATCGCAAATGCTGGAGAAATTTTTGTTTCCTGCGGATATGCACAGAGGCCCCATTTCCATGCTTTCCGGCGGTGAAAAAAGA
>DCDZ01000010.1:105379-106040 GCA_002316675.1 Tyzzerella sp. UBA1042 | reverse complement strand
ATTGCTTATGCCGATAAAAACGTGACCTATCAGCCCCTGCCCAAATTCCCCGGCATGACAAGAGACCTTGCAATGCTGGTGAAGGATGAAATTACGGTGAAAGAAATCAGCGATGTGATTCACAAAAACGGCGGTGCATATTTAGAAAAAGTAACGCTGTTTGACGTTTATAAGGGCGCACAGATTGAGTCCGGTTATAAATCTGTGGCATATTCCATCTTTTTCCGCAGCGGAGAGAAAACCTTGGCCGACGGAGATATTGCAGATGCCATGCAGGCAATTTTAAACGGACTTTCAACGGAACTGAATGCACAATTAAGAGATAAATAAAAAAGCGGGCTTTTTAGCAACCCCCCGTATCTGTTTATGATACTGGGAGGCTGCTTTTTGCAAAAGAGGGCAGGCCGGGTGCGAAGCCGCAGAAAGCGTTTTTCAAATAAAATAAAATATTTTTCAAAAACTCTTAAGTCATGGAAAAATCATCCGATAATATAGTTGTACAACAAAATGTTGTATCAAACATCCGGTAAATTATAATTATCGGTTTTGCAGAGGAAACCAGTGCACGGGTTTTGTCTGAATCATAAATGATGGGATATGCATGGACGCATTCCCTTAACCAACAAGGAGGTTTTTATTATGAGAATTCAACACAATATTG